>JAFVSN010000011.1 GCA_017503735.1 Lachnospiraceae bacterium | reverse complement strand
GGTAAGCTATGATGAAGAAAACATTGTGCTTGGTATTTCGGAAGAGGAGACAATTACGATTCCGAGAGCCGGCATTGCAATGATAAAGTTAGCAATTCATTTTTAAGAGAAAAACAAAAAACGATAAGGAGGATATTATGGACGCAAAGGAATTAATCGAGGCATTAAACCTGTTGGAAAAGGAGAAAGGAATCAGTAAGGATATTTTACTTGAGGCAATTGAGAACTCTTTGATTGCTGCATGTAAGAATAATTACGGTAAGGCAGATAATATTAAGGTTAATATTGATCGCAAGACCGGTGAGGTTGTGGTATGGGCAGAAAAGAGAGTTGTGGAAGAAGTAGAGGATGAAGTTGAAGAGATTTCTCTTGCGGAAGCTACGATTAAGTTCCCGGCAGAAAAATATGAAATCGGTGACACCGTAAATATCGAGGTTACTCCGAAGAACTTCGGTCGTATTGCTGCCCAGAAGGCAAAGCAGGTAGTTGTTCAGAAAATTCGTGAGGAAGAACGTAAGGCAATTTATACCCAGTACAGCGAAAAGCAGAGAGAGGTTGTTACCGGTGTGGTACAGAGATATTTGGGAAACAACATCAGTGTAAATTTGGGTAAGTGCGAAGCTATCCTTATGGAAGGCGAGCAAATCAAAGGTGAAGTATATCGCCCGAATGAGCGTATTAAGGTGTATGTGATGGAAGTAAAGGAGACCACCAAGGGACCGCGTGTTACCGTATCCCGTTCTCATCCGGAGCTTGTAAAGCGTTTGTTTGAGGAAGAAGTTACGGAAATCAGAGACGGTGTCGTGGAAATCAAGGCAGTTTCCCGTGATGCCGGTTCCAGAACAAAGATGGCGGTAAAATCTTATGATGCGAATGTTGACCCGGTAGGTGCATGTGTCGGTGTAAACGGTGCCCGTGTGAATGCCATTGTAAATGAGTTGCGAGGAGAAAAGATTGATATTATTTCCTGGAGTGATGATCCGGAAACGTTAATCGAGAATGCCTTAAGCCCGGCAAAAGTTATTTCCGTAACGGTAGATACCGAGGAACGTACCGCACAGGTAATTGTTCCGGATTATCAGCTTTCTCTTGCCATCGGTAGAGAAGGCCAGAATGCAAGATTGGCGGCAAGACTGACCGGTTATAAGATTGATATTAAATCTGAGTTGCAACAGGGCGGTGCAAAGCCGAAGAAGAAGGCAAATACCGGTTATTATGATGATATGGGCAACTGGATGGGTGAAGAATAGAAGAAGGGATTGAGGCTAAATGAAAAAAATTCCGCTTCGTAAATGTACCGGTTGCGGTGAAATGAAGACAAAAAAAGAATTGATTCGTGTATTAAAAACGCCGGAGGACACTATAGTATTAGATAAGACAGGGAAAAGAAACGGTAGAGGAGCTTATCTCTGTAATCAGACAGAGTGTTTCAGGAAAGCCAGAAAAAATAAAGGGCTGGAGCGTTCCTTACAATGTGCGATTCCGACAGAGGTGTACGATGAATTGGAAAAGGAGCTGACAAGTAGTGATGCAGGACAATGAGAAGGAATTGCATGAAGCTGTGTCAAAGAAGATATTATCTTATATCGGGTTGGCTCAGAAGGCAGGTAAAGTTGCAGCGGGAGAGTTTTTAACAGAGAAAGCGATTCAGGAAAGGAAAGCAGAGTTGATTTTGATTTCCGAAGAAGCTTCCGCGAATACAAAAAAGAAGTTTATTGACAGTGCGACGTACTATTCTGTACCGGTTTATCTGTTTGGCGGGAAAGAGGAACTCGGTCATGCAATGGGAAAAGAGTTCCGGGCCTCGTTGGCAATTTTGGAAACAGGATTGGCAACGGCAATTATGAAACAACTGGCATTTTTAGAACATGAGGATCAACGACGGAGGTAATGAATACATGGCAAAAATGAGGGTAAGTGAACTTGCAAAGGAATTAGAAATCCAGAGTAAGGACATTATAGGTTATCTGGGCGAATACGGATTTGAAATTAAGAGTCATTCCAGTAATCTGGATGAGCGTCAAATCTCTATGATTCGCGGTAGATTTGGTGACTTTGCGAAATTGGCCGGTGCAAAAAAGGAAGAAACCGAAAAGGTTCCGGCAAAGAAGACAGAGACAAAGTCAGCAAATGAGAAAAAGACAAATACAGAGAAAAAAGCTCCTGTAAAAACGGGAACAGAAGAAAAGAAAACCGAGAAAGTGATCGAACCGAAAAAAGAAGAAGTACCGGTGGAAAAGAAAGAAGAGCCGGCACGCATCAATATTCTCGGAAATGTATATGCACAGCAGGCGGAACGTCAGGCGGCAAAGGCAACGCAGGCACAGAATCAGGGAAACCGTCCGCAACAGGGAAATCGTCCGCAGGGTGCACGTCCCCAGGGAAATCGTCCGCAGGGAGACCGTCCGCAGGGTGAGCGCAGATTCGGAGATCGTCCCCAGGGAAATCGTCCGCAAGGAGACCGTCCGCAGGGTGAGCGCAGATTCGGAGACCGCCCGCAGGGAGGCCGTCCGCAAGGAGACCGTCCGCAGGGTGAGCGTCGATTCGGAGACCGTCCGCAGGGAGACCGTCCGCAGGGAGGCCGTCCGCAAGGAGACCGTCCGCAGGGTGAGCGTCGATTCGGAGACCGCCCGCAGGGAGGCCGTCCGCAGGGCGGAATGGCAAGACCGCAGAACGGAGGCTTTAATAAGGAGCGTTTCTTTGACAAAGATGCGGATAAGGATGCAGTTCAGACAAAGAGACCGGCTGCCCGTGGACGTAATGACGGAAGAAACGGTGCCGCAAGCAGTATTAAGGCAGATTTTGCCAACGAGTTGACAAAAGAACAAAGAGTAGCGGCATTCAGCCATCGTGACCGTGATAAGGAAAGAGAAAAGAAAAAGGATCGCGAAATGGATGATATGTCCATGGAGAAGATGCTTAAGAAGAAGGATCCGAACCGTAAGGGAGCATTCATTAAGCCGGAAGTAGTAAAGCCGGTAGAAGAAGAGATTAAGTCTATTGTGGTTCCGGAAGTGATTACCGTAAAGGAACTGGCAGATAAGTTAAAGCAGCCGGCTTCCGCGCTGGTAAAGAAATTGTTCCTTGCAGGAAAGATGGTTTCCATTAATCAGGAGATTACTTTTGAAGAAGCAGAAGAAATTGCTTTGGAATATGATTGTATCGCAGAAAAGGAAGTTAAGGTTAATATTGTAGAGGAACTGTTAAAGGAAACAGAGGAAGACGAGAGCTTAATGGAAAAGCGTCCGCCGGTTGTCTGTGTTATGGGTCATGTAGACCATGGTAAGACTTCTCTTTTGGATGCAATCCGTGAGGCAAATGTTACCTCCCGTGAAGCAGGCGGTATTACCCAGCATATCGGTGCGTATACTGTTGAGGTAAACGGAGAGCAGATTACCTTCCTTGATACGCCGGGACATGAGGCATTTACTTCCATGCGTATGCGTGGTGCCAAGTCTACGGATATCGCAATTCTTGTAGTTGCTGCGGACGATGGTGTAATGCCGCAGACCGTAGAGGCAATTAACCATGCAAAGGCTGCAGGAATTCAGATTATTGTTGCGGTAAATAAAATTGATAAGCCGAGTGCAAACGTAGAGCGCGTAAAGCAGGAGCTTACGGAGCACGAGTTGGTAGCGGAAGACTGGGGTGGCGACACCATTTTCGTTCCGGTTTCCGCGCATACGAAGGAAGGCATTAACCAGCTTCTTGAAATGGTACTTTTGACTGCAGAAATGTGCGAGTTAAAGGCAAATCCGAATCGTAAGGCAAGAGGTATCGTAATCGAAGCACAGCTTGATAAGGGTAAGGGTCCGGTCGCAACCATTCTTGTGCAAAAGGGTACCCTGCATGTGGGAGATATTGTTGCTATTGGATCGGCCTACGGTAAAGTACGTGCAATGATGGATGACAAGGGGCGCAGAGTGAAGGAAGCAACACCGTCTACACCTGTAGAAATCCTTGGTTTGAATGAAGTTCCGAATGCCGGTGAAATCGTAATGGCATGTGAGAACGAAAAGGAAGCAAGAAATATTGCGGAAGCATTTATTGCACAGGGTAAGGAACGTCTTATTGCGGATACGAAGGCTAAGCTGTCCTTAGACGGATTGTTCTCTCAGATTCAGGCTGGTAACATTAAGGAACTTAACCTGATTGTTAAGGCAGATGTACAGGGTTCTGTAGAGGCTGTGAAGCAAAGTCTTCTTAAACTCAGTAATGAAGAAGTTGCGATTCGTATCATCCATAGTGGTGTAGGTGCGGTAAATGAATCCGACGTAACTCTTGCAAGCGCCTCCAATGCAATTATCATCGGTTTCAATATTAAGCCGGATAATCAGGCAAAGGAAATTGCTGACCGTGAAAAGGTAGACATCAGACTGTATCGTGTCATCTACAATGCAATTGAAGATGTGGAAGCTGCGATGAAGGGCTTGCTTGATCCGGTATATGTAGAAAAGGTAATCGGCCATGCAGAGGTACGTCAGGTATTTAAAGCGTCCGGTCTCGGCATGATTGCAGGTTCTTATGTATTAGACGGTAAGATTGTCCGTGGTTGTAAGGCTCGTATTTCCCGTGAAGGTGAGCAAATTTTCGAGGGTGAGCTTGCTTCTTTAAAGCGTTTCAAGGACGATGTAAAAGAAGTTGCAACAGGCTACGAGTGCGGTCTTGTATTTGAAAAGTTCAATGATTTGCAGGAGTTTGACCAGATTGAACTTTATGTAATGGAAGAGGTACCGAGATAATGAGAAAAAACAGTGTAAAAAATACGCGGATTAATGCTGAGGTCCAGAGAGAACTCAGCACCTTAATCCGTGAGGAATGCAAGGACCCGCGCATCCATCCGCTTACATCGGTGGTTGCGGCGGAGGTTGCACCGGACTTAAAAACAGCAAAGATTTATATCAGTGTGTTGGGAGATGAAGAGGCAATCGCAAATACCTTAAAGGGATTAAAGAGTGCCGCATCGCATCTTCGCTCCAAGCTTGCAAAGTCTTTAAATTTAAGAAATACGCCGGAGCTGACCTTTGTAGGAGACCGTTCCATTGCGTACGGTGTGTCTATGTCGAAATTAATCGATGATGTAACGGCAAATCTTCCGGATCGTTCCGATGAGGAAGAGACGGAAGCGGAGTAGGAAACGGAGGGGATACGTTGGAGTTATTAAAACTGATAGAGGAGGCAAAAAGCGTTGCAATCGCGGGACATGTTCGTCCGGACGGGGATTGTGTCGGTTCCTGCCTCGGGTTGTTTCATTATTTAAAAGAAAATACGACAGATAAACAGATTGATGTTTATCTTGAGTCGGTTCCGGCAGCTTTTTCATTTTTGAAAAATACGGAACAGGCGTTGTCGGTGGCAAAGGAAAACGTATCCTATGATTTGTTTATTGCGTTGGATTGCGGAAGCAGGGATCGCTTAGGTTTTACGGAAGAGCTGTTTCTTTCCGCAAAACATACGATAAGTATCGATCATCATGTCAGCAACACTATGTTTGCGGAATACAATCATGTGGAAGGAGAGGCCAGTTCTACCTGTGAGGTGTTATGCGGTTTTTTAAAAGCGGACTGTATGAGTGTGGGAACGGCAGAATGTTTGTACCTCGGAATTGTACATGATACCGGAGTGTTTAAACATTCCAATACGTCAAGAAAAACGATGGATACCGCGGGCATGTTGTTAGAAAAAGGTGTATCGGCTTCAAAGGTAATCGACGATTCGTTTTATCGTAAGACTTATATGCAGAATCAGATTTTAGGACGTTGTTTGTTGGAAAGTATTTTACTGCTGGACGGAAAGATTATTTTCTCTTTTGTATCCCAGAAAATGATGCAACTTTACGGAGCACTTCCGTCGGATCTGGATGGTATTATTGACCAGCTTCGTGTAACGGAAGGGGTAGAGGTTGCGATTTTAGTAAGAGAAGAAGGCGTACAGAATCATAAAATCAGCATGCGTTCCAACGGTAAGGTTGATGTAAGTAAAATTTGTTGCATGTTCGGAGGCGGAGGGCATAAGATGGCTTCCGGTTGTATGATGAACGGTTCGGTGCATGATGTAATTAATAACCTTTCCGGACAAATCGAGCATCAGCTTAAGGAATATACGAAATAGGAGCGATGCATGGACGGAATCATTAACATTTACAAAGAAGCAGGATATACCTCCTTTGATGTGGTTGCTAAACTTCGCGGGATATTAAAAGAACGAAAAATCGGTCATACAGGGACTCTGGATCCGCAAGCGACGGGGGTGCTTCCTGTCTGCATTGGGAAAGCAACAAAGTTATGTGAACTGATGTTAGATAAGGAGAAGACCTATGAAGCGGTTATGCTGCTCGGAGTAACAACAGATACCGAGGATTTAACGGGGAAGGTTTTAGCGGAATGTATTTCAAGGGTAACAAAGGAGGACGTTTGTCTTGCGGCAGAAAAGTTTACCGGGAAATACGGCCAGGTACCGCCGATGTATTCTGCATTAAAGGTGGACGGAAAAAGACTTTATGAATTGGCTCGGGAAGGGAAAGAAATCGAGCGGAAACCACGGGAAGTGGAAATTTTTGAAAACACGCCGATTGCTTTTGAAACGGATGAAGAAGGGTTTGTGAAAACCGTTACGTTACGGGTTCGGTGTTCCAAAGGAACCTATATCCGAAGTTTGCTTCGGGATATGGGAGATTTTTTAGGATGCGGAGCGTGTATGAAATCGCTGATTCGGACCCGGGCGGGAGCTTTTTCCATAGAAACGGCCCTGACCCTTGAAGAAGTGGAACGGGGAAGAGATGCCGGAAGACTTACGGAATTGATTCAACCGATTGATTCATTTTTAGTAAAATATCCGGCAGTACATGTTGTGTCGGAATTTGAGAAGTATTTATATAACGGAAATCAATTGGAACTCAAGATGTTGTCCGAACCGGTAAATCCTAAGGAGGGGGATGGATTTCGGGTGTATGACAACAATGGAAAATTAATCGGTTTGTACCTGTATCGTTCGGAAAGAAGACAGTTACAACCGGAAAAGATGTTTTTACCTTAATTTAAAGGAAGGTGAGTCCGGTGCTGAGAATATTAAAACACTCTGAATATCTTCCGGTACAGACGGTAGTTACGGTCGGAAAGTTTGACGGGTTTCATTTAGGACATAGGCGTTTACTTGCGGAGGTCTTAAACGAAGCAAAGAACGGACTTGCATCTTGCGTGATTTCCTTTTCTACAACAGTAGATTGTGGACGAAAGATGATTTATACAAAGGAAGAACAACGAAAGCTTTGTGAATCCATGGGGGTTGACATACTGGCTGAGTATCCTTTGGACGAATCTTTACGGGAAATGACTGCAGAACAGTTTGTTTCCGAAATTCTTTGTAAACGGTTGCAAGCGAAGGTCATTGTGGCGGGAGAAGATTTTCGTTTTGGGAAAGACCGGGCAGGAGATGTGAAACTGTTACAGTCACTGGAGAACAGGTACGATTATCGAACTGTGATTGTACCGAAAGTGACAGACGCGAATGTCCGTATCAGCAGTACCGGAATCCGGGAACTGTTGGGAAACGGAAATGTTTCTGAAGCAATGAAACGCCTGGGAAGTCCGTATGTGGTATTCGGAGAAGTATTGCATGGGAAAAAGTTAGGAAGAAGTTTGGGGTTCCCTACCATGAATTTGATACCGTCCCCGGAAAAATTGTTGCCTGCCTATGGTGTTTATGTAACAAAGACAAAAGTAGACGGACAGTGGTTTGACGGAATTACCAATATCGGTCTAAGGCCGACGGTGGATTCGGATCATCGAGTCAGCGTCGAAACATACTTGTTTTCTTATGATGGAGATTTATATGGAAAGCAAGTGGAGGTACATTTTTTTTCGTTTTTACGTCCGGAGCGGAAGTTCTCGGATGTGGAGCAATTAAAAAGTGCAATGCGCGAAGATTTTGCGAATGCAAAAGCATACTTGAAAAAAATGTAAGAATCATATAAAATGATAATGTTCGTTTTTTGAATAATGTAAGAGGTACATAAGAGGAGGAAAACATGGAAGACATGATTTTTGAAGTCGTAATAGCACTTGCGGCAGGGTTGGGACTCTTTTTGTATGGTATGAAGTTAATGAGCGAAGGCTTGGAAAAAGCAGCCGGTGCCAGACTTCGTAAAATTCTTGAAGCTGTAACAAAGAACCGTTTTCTCGGATGCTTGATGGGTATTTTATTTACCGCTGTTGTACAATCATCCAGTGCAACTACGGTTTTGGTGGTTAGTTTTGTAAATGCCAGTTTGATGGATTTGTTCCAGGCAGCCGGGGTTATTTTGGGTGCAAATATCGGTACTACCGTTACTGCACAGCTCATTGCATTTAACCTGAGTGATGTTGCTCCGTTTTTCTTAATGGGCGGCGTCTGCATGGTGATGTTTTTTAAGCAGCCGATGGTTAAGCGTATCGGAGAGGTTATTTTAGGTTTCGGTATGTTGTTCTTCGGTATGAGTGTTATGTCCGGTGGTATGGCGACTTTAAAGGAATCTGCCATGATTAAGGATGTGCTCGGTTCCCTGACCAATCCGTTCCTTGCGGTATTTGTAGGCTTTATCGTGACGGCGGTACTGCAGAGTTCTTCCGCAACAGTCGGTATTGTGTTGTTGATGGCTTCCCAGGGGCTTATTCCGCTTGAAATTTGTTTTTTCATTATTCTTGGTTGTAATATGGGATCCTGTGTATCCGCACTTCTTGCAAGTATCGGTGGTAAGAAGGTGGCAAAACGTGCGGCATACATACATTTTATTGTAAATATTGTAGGTTCTGCCGCAATTATGGTGGTATTGTTCTTCTTAAAGGAACAGATTTTGAATGTAATTACGTCAATTTCTACCGCTATGGGCATTGAAGATGTTTATGTGAACGGTGTCAATGCAAAGATTGCCCGGGATGTGGCAAATACCCACCTTATTTTTAAGGTGTTCCAGGTATTGGTATGCTTCCCGCTCGTTAAGCCGATTGTAAAGCTTACCCATATTATTGTTCCGGGTGAAGACAAGAAGGCAGACAACATGCATTTGGAGTACATCGGCGAGAATAGCGTATTCTCTACTACGGCAGCTCTTCCGAATATTATCGGAGAGACCACCCGTATGGCAGATATTGCAATCAATAATTTGTCCAAGGGTATTGATGTGTTGTTTTCTAAAGATGAAAAGGTAATTGAGGAGATTTATGAGACGGAGAAGTCTGTAAATTTCTTAAATGAACAGATTACCAACTATCTGGTAAAAGCAAACCAGTTGTCTCTTCCGGTAGAAGACAGAAAGCTTTTGGGTGGTTTGTTCCATGTGGTAAACGATATCGAACGAATCGGTGACCATGCGGAAAATATGGCGGATGCTGCTACCCAGTTGATTAATGATAACTTAAGCATGAGTAAGTATGCGGAGCAAGCAATTCGTGAAATGTTTGAAAAGACGAAAACCTTGTTGCAGTATTCGTTGGATGCGTTTGAGAAGAAGCATGAAGAACATCTTCGCGATATTCTTGTGTTAGAGGAAGAAATCGATGAAATTGAACGTCAGCTTCAGGAGGCACATGTGGAGCGTTTGACCCGCGGTGAATGTGATGCGGAGACCGGTATGATTTATACCGATGTGGTATCCAATCTTGAGCGTGTCGCTGACCATTCCACCAACATTGCATTTTCCATTATGACGGATGTGAAGAAACCGGATTTAACGGATTAAGAAAAAAGAAAGATTATCAAGAAAAATACTTGACAGATGTTACATAATCTGATACACTACCACCTGTAAAGAAAAAAACTTTACAGGTGGTGTTTTTATGGATGAAGTAAATGAGCTTCTGGAACTTGCCATGTTGTATGATTTTTACGGCGAGTTATTGAAGGAGCACAACAAGCAAATATTTGAAGACTATATCTTAAACGATCTTTCGTTGTCCGAGATTGCGGATGCAGAGGGGATTACAAGACAGGGTGTTCATGATATGGTGAAGCGTTGCAGTAAACAGCTTCGGGAATATGAGGAGAAGCTTCATCTGGTAGAAAAGTTTAATAAGACAAAAGAGTGTGTCGAGCGAATCAATGCGCTTTTGGGACACAGTTTTGATACAGGAGATTTGGATGACCTAAAGGAAGCCCGAGGGTTAACCGAGGAGATTTTAGAGTGGTTATAAGGAGGAATTATGGCATTTGACAGCCTTTCGGAAAAACTACAAGGGATTTTTAAGAATCTGCGAGGCAAAGGTCGTCTTTCCGAAGCAGATGTAAAGGCCGCATTAAAAGAAGTTAAGATGGCTCTTTTAGAGGCTGACGTAAACTTCCGCGTAGTAAAAAATTTTGTGAAAACCGTTGAGGAACGTGCCATCGGACAGGATGTTTTAAACAGCCTGACCCCGGGGCAGATGGTGATAAAGATTGTAAACGAGGAAATGATAAGCTTACTCGGTTCCGAAACTACGGAACTGACCTTTTTACCGGGGAATGAAATCACCGTCATTATGATGTGCGGTTTGCAGGGTGCCGGTAAAACTACCATGGCAGCAAAACTTGCGGGGCAGTTTAAGAGTAAGGGAAAGCGTCCGCTTCTCGTAGCCTGTGACGTGTATCGTCCGGCAGCAATCGACCAGCTCATCATTAACGGTGAGAAGGTCGGAGTTCCGGTGTTTACCATGGGAGATAAAAATAATCCGGTAGACATTGCAAAAGCGGCCATTGAGCATGCAAAGAAAAATAATAATAACGTAGTTTTGGTAGATACCGCCGGACGTCTTCATATTGATGAAGTTCTGATGGAGGAATTGAAACAGATAAAGGAAGCATTAAATGTAACCAATACACTTCTTACCGTGGATGCCATGACCGGTCAAGATGCGGTCAATGTGGCAGAGACCTTTGAAAAGGAAATCGGAATTACCGGTGTTGTTATCACAAAGCTTGACGGTGATACCAGAGGCGGTGCGGCACTTTCCATTCGTGCGGTAACCGGACGGCCGATTCTGTTTGCGGGTACCGGAGAGAAATTGACGGATGTGGAACAGTTCCATCCGGACCGTATGGCTTCCCGTATCTTGGGAATGGGTGATATTCTTACCCTGATTGACAAAGCCCAGGCAGAGTTTGACATGGACAAAGCCAAGGAAATGGAAAAGAAGTTAAAGAAAGCGGAGTTTGACTTTAACGATCTTTTGGAACAGACCGAGAACATGAAAAAAATGGGCGGTATTAACTCCATTATGAGCATGCTTCCGGGAATGGGAAATCAGCTGAAAGGTGTTGAGTTAAACGATGACATGTTTAAGGGCATGATCGCTATAATCCGTTCCATGACACCGGAAGAGCGTTCCAATCCGGCACTCCTTAATCCTTCCAGAAAACGCAGAATTGCGGCCGGTGCGGGAGTGGACATTTCCGAAGTGAACCGCCTTGTAAAACAGGTAGAGGGTCAGAAAAAGATGATGAAGCAGCTTTCCGGTATGATGGGAGGCAAAGGAAGAAGGGGCTTTAAGATGCCGTTCGGTTTCTAAAGCATTCGTGAAAAAACGGACGGATTGTCCGGAAATTTAAATTGCTTTCGGGACGAAGTGATTCGTTTTGAAAATACATGTAAAAAAGTCCAAGGAGGTGAAATTAAAATGGCAGTAAAGATCAGATTAAAGAGAATGGGTCAGAAGAAGGCACCTTTCTATAGAATCGTTGTTGCAGATTCCAGATCCCCGCGTGATGGTAGATTCATCGAGGAAATCGGTATCTATGAT
>JAFVSN010000010.1 GCA_017503735.1 Lachnospiraceae bacterium | reverse complement strand
TAAGGAAGAAGCTCTCCGGAATATCGTCGTGCTTTCCTTCTAAGATTTCCTTGAAGCCCTGGATGGTCTCGTAAATCGGTACGTAACGTCCCGGAAGACCGGTAAACTGCTCCGCAACGTGGAACGGCTGGGACAGGAAACGCTGTACCTTTCTTGCTCTTGCTACCAACAGCTTATCGTCCTCGGAAAGCTCGTCCATACCAAGAATGGCGATAATATCCTGCAATTCCTTGTACTTCTGAAGGATTTCCTGTACGCCGCGGGCTACCTGATAGTGCTCCTCACCTACGATACGCGGGTCAAGGATACGGGAGGTAGACTCAAGCGGGTCCACTGCCGGGTAAATACCAAGCTCTACGATGGAACGGGACAATACCGTGGTTGCATCGAGATGCGCGAAGGTGGTTGCCGGAGCCGGGTCCGTAAGGTCATCCGCCGGCACGTAAACTGCCTGTACGGAAGTAATGGAACCGTTCTTCGTGGAAGTAATACGCTCCTGCAGAGCACCCATCTCCGTCTGTAAGGTCGGCTGGTAACCTACTGCGGACGGCATACGTCCAAGCAATGCGGATACCTCGGAACCTGCCTGGGTAAAACGGAAGATGTTATCGATAAAGAGTAAGACGTCCTTTCCGGACTTATCACGGAAGTACTCCGCCATGGTAAGACCCGTAAGACCTACTCTCATTCTTGCTCCCGGCGGCTCGTTCATCTGTCCGAAAACCATGGTGGTCTTCTCGATAACGCCGGACTCAATCATTTCGTAATAAAGGTCATTTCCTTCACGGGTACGCTCACCTACACCGGTAAATACGGAATAGCCGCCGTGCTCCGTTGCGATATTGGTAATAAGCTCCTGAATCAAAACCGTCTTACCTACACCCGCACCGCCGAACAAACCGATCTTACCACCCTTTTGATACGGGCAGAGAAGGTCAACGACCTTAATACCGGTCTCTAACATTTCGGTCTGTGTGGACTGCTCCTCAAACTTCGGAGCCGGTCTGTGAATCGGGTAATATTCCACTCCTTCCGGAGCATCTTTTTCATCAATCGGATTACCGAGTACGTTGAACATTCTGCCGAGGGTCTTTTCTCCTACCGGAACCGAAATCGGAGCACCGGTTGCCAGTGCGTCCATACCGCGCACCAAGCCGTCCGTCGGTCCCATGGCGATACAACGAACCGTATCGTCACCGAGATGCTGTGCAACCTCTACCACAAGAACGTCGCCGTCCTGCTTGGTTACCTTAATTGCCTCGTATATTTCCGGAAGATTGCCCTCCGTAAACTTAATATCCAAAACCGCACCGATAATCTGAGTGATTTTTCCAAGTCTGTTTTCTGCCAACTTTTCTTTCACTCCTTTTCTTTAATATTTTCAATACTCGCTCGCGAGTATTGCGCGCCGGATTCGGTCAGCGCCAGCTGACACATTACAACTTCAAATCCGTGTGCTTCTTCACTTCGTTCCGGTCGGTGCTTAACAAGTGCCACCGGCACTTAGCACCCCGCGGAGCGAATCGGATAAAAACGATTCACAATCGTTTTTATCCGATTGCATTCGCGCCTGCGATAATCTCTGTCAATTCCTGCGTAATGGAGCTCTGACGGGCTCTGTTGTACTTTAAGCCCAAATCGTCAATCATCTCTTCCGCATTGTTGGTCGCCGAATCCATTGCCTGCATTCTTGCACCGTTCTCACTGGCAAGTGCCTGCACCAGACCGCCGTAAATCAAACTGTTGATGTACTTCGGAACAATGAGATCCAGGGCTTCTTCCGCTTCCGGCTCATAGTTCATCAGTGTCAACGCATCCTCTGTCTTCTCTTCCGCCTCCTCGGTATCCTCAAAGGCCACCGGAAGCAACCGGATAAACGTCGGAATATGACTTACCGTATTTTTAAATACGGTATAGGCAAGATAAATCTCACTGATTTTTCCTTCCGTGAAATCGGACAGCACCTGCTTACCGATTTCGGAAGCATCGGAAAACAACGGTTCGTTGATTGCTTCGGAATAATCCTTTGCAATGGTATAACCTCTTCTTGCCAGTCCGTCACGACCTTTGCGTCCTACGGCATAAATCACCATATCCTCTTTGTTCATTCCGCTCTCTGTAACAAGCTTCATGACATTGGAATTGTATCCGCCGGCAAGGCCTCGGTTGGAGGTAATCACGATGATTCCCTTCTTTCCCTCGCCTGCACCGTCCAGATACGGATGACTGATATTGCCCGATTTTTTCAACATGGATTTTACGGTAGCGTACATTGCATTGAAGTACGGCTGCGACTCTTCCGCACGCGCTTTTGCTTTTTGCAGTTTTACGGTAGCAACAAGCTTCATTGCCTTCGTAATCTGTCCTGTGCTTTGAATACTTTCCTTGCGTCTCTTTATGTCACGCATGGATGCCATAACGTATCACCTACACTTTCTTTGCGCCAGCGTTTATTTAAATTCCTTCTTAAACTCTTCGATTACCTTTACAAGCAGCTTCTCAATCTCCTCGGTGAGTTGCTTTTCGGTACGGATCCCTTCCGGAAGTTCCGGATACTTGGTATCGATAAACTCAAAGAGTCTCTTTTCAAACTCCATAATATCATCTACCGCAACGTCCAGTAAGTACTTCTTGGTTGCTGCATAGATAATGATTACCTGATACTCAACCGGCATCGGCCGATACTGCGGCTGCTTTAAGATTTCACGGATACGCTCACCTTGTGCAAGCTTCTCCTTCGTGTCGGCATCCAAATCGGAACCGAACTGGGCAAAGGATGCAAGCTCACGATACTGCGCAAGGTCGATACGAATCGGACCCGCAATCTTCTTCATTGCCTTAATCTGTGCAGAGCCACCTACACGGGATACGGAAAGTCCCGGGTTCACCGCCGGACGGAAACCGGAGTTAAACATCTCGGTCTCCAGATAAATCTGACCGTCCGTAATGGAAATTACGTTGGTCGGAATGTATGCGGAAACATCGCCTGCCTGAGTTTCGATAATCGGAAGTGCGGTTAAAGAACCGCCGCCAAGCTTATCGGAAAGTCTTGCCGCACGCTCAAGTAAACGGGAATGTAAGTAGAATACATCACCCGGATATGCCTCACGTCCCGGTGGACGCTTAAGTAACAAGGACAGGGTACGGTATGCGGTTGCATGCTTACTCAAATCGTCATAAACGATAAGTACGTCTTCACCGTTTTCCATCCATTCTTCACCGATTGCACAGCCCGAATACGGAGCAATGTACTGTAGCGGTGCCAGCTCACTGGCGGTTGCCGCAACGATAGTGGTGTAATCCATAGCGCCATACTCTTCCAAAGTAGAAACAATGGAAGCAACCGTGGAAGCCTTCTGGCCGATGGCAACGTAAATACACTTAACGCCTTGGCCCTTCTGGTTAATAATCGTATCAATAGCGATTGCCGTTTTACCGGTCTGTCTGTCGCCGATAATCAGTTCTCGCTGACCTCTTCCGATCGGTACCATGGAGTCGATTGCCTTAATACCGGTCTGAAGCGGAGTATCTACTGATTTTCTGGAAATAACGCCGGATGCTACTCGTTCAATCTGGCGGTATTTCGTGGTTTCAATCGGGCCCTTGCCGTCAATCGGCTGACCCAGTGCGTTTACGACACGCCCTGCCATTGCATCGCCAACCGGCACCTCTACAACGCGGCCCGTCGTCTTTACGGTATCACCCTCACTGATATTGCCCATATCACCGAGAAGTACCGCACCTACATTATCTTCCTCGAGGTTAAGCACCATGCCGTAAACCTCTCCCGGAAACTCTAAAAGTTCGCCCTGCATCGCTTTCTGTAACCCATGGATACGTGCGATACCGTCAGCAACCTGTATTACCGTACCGACATCGGACACTTCAAGCTTTGTACTGTAATTCTTGATTTGCTCTTTGATGACGGAACTGATTTCCTCCGGTCTTAAATTCAAGGTAAAAGCACCTTCTTTCTACAAAGTCTTTATTCCCGAATGTCAATTGCCGTGTGCCGTACAGCACATAAGCATTTGCCACTCTATTTCGTAAACTATACGGAAAGCTGCAGTTTTGACAGGCTGGCTGCCATACGCTCAATCTTTGACTTAATGCTTGCGTCCACGACTCTGTCTCCGATACGGATGACCATACCGCCGATTAAGGAAGCATCCGTATCGTACTGCATCTCAAAGCTCTCGTACTTTGTCTGGGACAACAGTTTGTCCTCGATACGCTTTTTCTGCTCCGGTGTAAGTTCTGTTGCGGAAACAACGCTTGCCACACCGATCTTACGATACTCTCTTACCTTATCCAGAAAGAGTGCAAACACCGCCGGGATTTCTGCGCATCTGCCCTTGCCCACAATAACGGTAAGAAGACCCGTTACCGCATCATCCACACGACCTTTGAAAACCGCTTCCACCACGGAAAGTTTCTCTTCCTTGGTAATCTTCGGGTGGGTTAAGAGCTCCAGAAACTCCGGATTCTCCGCAAATGCAAGTTCTGCCGTCTTAATCTGCTCGGCCCATGTGTCAACACTGTTACTCTCAACAGCCAGGTCGAACAACGCTTCTCCGTATACCTCAGCCGCTAATTTTGCCATGTGTCATCACCCATTTCATTCAATGCTTCGTCAATTAACTGCGCCTGCTTTTCACTGTCAAGAGAGGATGCGACAAACTTGCCTGCCATTGCGGTTGCCACTGCCACCATTTCCTGCTTTACCTCATCCTTCATCTTGCTCTTTTCTAATTCAATCTCACGGCTGGCACGCTCCATAATACGGGTTGCCTCCGTCTTTGCCTCGTTTACAATTTCGTCCTCACGCTTTAATGCCTTCTTGCGGCCCTCGCTGAGAATTGTCTCAACTTCCTTATCCGCTGCCTTTAACTTGGCATCATACTCCGCCTTAAAGCTTTCCGCATCCGCTTTTTCCTTTGCCGCATCCGCCATCTCGTTCGCTATCTTTTCGCGACGCTTGTTTAACAGGTCACGTGCCGGATTAAACAAAAGATAGGACAGCAGGAAAAACATAAAGCCGACTGCCAGAAGTAAAATCAGGGAGTCCAATATAAGCTGCGGGCTGAGTCCGAAAATGTAACCTTCCATCGTAGGTTCCGCCTCTGCTTCCAGAAAAACAAGGTTGGAACATATGGTTAAAAGTCCGTTCACGTCCCGGCCTCCTTTATGATTTATTCTTACGCTTCGCTCTTACAGAAGCTTCACTAACGGGTTCGCAAACAGAAGAATGATTGCTACCGCAAAACCATAAAGACCGGTGGTCTCTGCTACTGCCTGACCGAGAAGCATGGTAGACATGATGTTACCCTTTGCACCCGGGTTTCTACCTACTGCCGCCGCACCATGACCTGCTGCGATACCCTGGCCGATACCAGGTCCTACACCGGCGATCATCGCAATGCCCGCACCGATTGCGGAACAACCTAATACAAATGCTTCACTTGAAATTCCATTCATCATAAAAAAATCCTCCAATCAAAAAATTTACACTGTGATGTTACTTATCCCTGTACTTCATCCTCAGGGAAATTCTGTGCAATAAATACCATGGTCAACATACAGAATACATACGCCTGTATTGCACCGGAAAATACATCGAAGTACACATGCAACACACCCAACGCCGGCCAGATAAAAGCCTGTATCAGCTTCGGCACCAAACCGTAAATCAATCCCATCATAACCGTACCGGACAATATATTACCGAACAGACGAAGGGACATGGAAAGCGGCGTAGCCACTTCACCGATAATGTTAATCGGGGTCAGCAATACCGGCTGGAACAACTTCGTCACATGACCTGCCTTCTCATACTTGAAACCATTGTAGTGAATCAGTACAAAGGTAATCAATGCAAGAGGCAATGTGACACCGTAGTCCGCCGTCGGCGGTCTCAATCCGAACAATCCGCTGATGTTGCATACAAGTACTACCGCAAACAATGTGCCGATATAATTCGAAAAACGAACTCCGCGTTTTCCCATGTTGGACTTTGTCAATCCGTCAATCAATTCCACCAGCAATTCAATCACGTTTAGAAACGGACTGGGCACATCTTCCGGATTTGCTTTCTTAATCGCCCGATTGGCAAACAATGCAAACACTGTAAGCAAAATCATCACAATCAAAAGACTGACATGGGTCGTCGTAATCCATAACGTGTGTCCGCCCACATCAAAATGAAAATACCCGGTAATACCGATATCGACATCCTGAGCAAGAAAAACGCTCCTGGATACTATTCCAGTTCCCACTTTATCACACTCCTTTCCTTCTTTCTACGCTTCTTCAGCGCGATTTATTTCACCCTTTTAAAAGGGTTGTATTTATGAATGACGGGCCAAAACAGTGCAGAGAGCTTTAAGGTAAGTATCCCTAAAACCGCTCCGAACAAACCGTGCTTCCCCAGAAAAAATACGGACGCACCGATGACCGCTATCATAATTACCATACGTATGGCAGACGTCCGCTTCATATAGCCGGATGCCTGCTTTTCCGGGTACTCCGTGGCAACCAGTACCGAGTGATACATATAACCGGAAAGACACGCCGCCGTAACCACTCCTGCCAGGACTCCCAACGAAAACTTTACACTGCCTAACAAAATCAAATTCCCTAGTCCCAAAAGCAATACCGCACCGATTCCGATGCCAACATACAAATCCCGTAAGGTCTGTTTTACCTGTGCCTCCTGCTCTTCTCTTGTCAGCACCGGTACTTCTTCCACAAATTCGTTATTCTCTCCGTATTCTTCATCGAAATCATAACTCCAACCTACGGAATGCTCCTTCTTTTCTTCTTCCATCAAAACAAGAACTCCTTGCTGATACGTTATCTTCCACCCTGTTCTCAGGATGACTTTATTTCCTGCTTCTCCTCCGATGTTTTTCCTTCCGATCCTTTTTTCTCCGCCGCTTGTCTCCCCTCGGCCTTTAATCGTTCGATATACGCAAGCTCTGCATCCTCTCTTGCTTTATCCTTTGCATAAAATGGTTTTAACAGATAGTATACGTTACGAAAGGCTGCCGCTATACCAAGAAACAAAAAAAGCGGTAAAAAGAAACCGGTTCCTGCCTTCTTATCAATAAAACTCCCGGCAAGCACGCACAAAAAAATCGGAACCATCATACTGACACCGAGTTGTGTCACAAGCATCAACGCTTTGATGACTTTGCTGTTTCTCATTTTTAACTCCTTGTCCGGTGTTTCAATAAAATAAACAAAAATCACCACATATATTCTACCACAAAATTCAAGTTATGTATAGTTTTTTCTACATTTTTTATCGCAAGGTTTGTACAAAAAAGCATAATTGTATTGACAAATTTTTCACACTCCATCCTGGGAAATCTACTTCACTTTTTTCCGAAAAAGTGGTATACTGTCTCTAATAAAGGAGGGCTTTTCATGAATACTGACATACAATTATTTCGAAAACGCCACATTCCGGAAGAATGTATCCTGCTAAAAAACGATATCATTCTTCACTTGGATGATTCCTGTCTTGTCACAGCATGGAATGTGCTGAAACCGCGGTCGGATTTTGCCTCCGGTATCTCCTTCTTCGACTTTGGGAACCACTGGAAAATCACCCGTGTGGCAAAAGCTGACGGTAGCCTCTATCATTGGTACTGCGATATTATGAAGATGCATATCTCCGAAGACAACCAAAATCATTCCTCCACCTATCTAATGGAAGACTTGTTGATTGATGTCGTCATCGAATCGGACGGTTCCGTTCATGTTTTGGATTTGGACGAAGCAGCAGAAGCTTACGAAAAGGGGCTGATCACCGGTGCTGATTTAACTCTTGCACTCCATGCTACGGATACCTTATTAAGAATTATACGAAACGGTGATTTTATCCAATATCAGGATCGTATCGAACAATATAGAAAGGCTTAAAGCGTCCATGCGCTTTAAGCCTTTTGTCTTTCTGTTTATTCCGACTTTTCCCCGATTCGGATTCGACGATACGTCTTTGCAAACACCTTTCGTGCTCTGCACATCGTCAGCACCATCAGCACAAAAAATACCAGCAAATAAAACGGGAATATACCCATACCTAATATCTGCCCCAGTACACTGCAAAGTACCGGCGTCGTCATAATGGCAATACTGGAAATCGCCATCTGGGTACCGATTACGGAAGGCGACAATTCCTCTCCGAAATTCTCCGGTGTCAGATAATTGAAGTTCGGGAACAACGGACCGTTACCCAGTCCCACAAAAAACAGTGCCGTACCGGCAAAGGCCCCTCCCATAGGCAGGCACAATACCACCAGCGCAAGTCCCATTACAACCTGACCGATTTTAATAATTGCCCAACTGTGCAATTTTGTCGCCACCACACCGGATACAAACCGTCCAACGGCAATTCCCACGTAATAAAACGTGATCATTCCTGCTGCTTTTTCTGCCGCCAATCCTTTATGTTCTACCAAAAACGTGCTTCCCCAGCTTCCGCAGGTACATTCAATGGTACAGGAACAAATAAACAGAAGCCACATTACCTTTACTCCCGGAATCCGGACAAGTTCCTTTAACGGCAATGCTTTTACCTCCGGCTCGTCTCCGCCGGATTCCTTGCCGTGCACCTTTTTCCACAACGGAACAGAACAAAAAAGAACAACGGCTATCACGGCCTGAATCACTACCGCAATCCGGTAGCCGCCGCGCCATCCCGCCTCTCCGTTTAAAACCAAAGACAGTATGTAGGGACTGACTGAAATCCCCACGCCGTAAAAACAATGCAGGAAACTCATCTGCGTAGCGGAATAATGAAGTGCCACATAATTATTTAAAGCCGTATCAATGGCTCCGGCCCCCAGTCCCAACGGAAGTGCACATAAACACATCGGTAAGTAACTTCCGGTAAAGGACATCCCCAACAGTGCAACTGCAGTCAAGGCTGTACTAAACGCTGTCACATAATTGGTTCCAAACCGATTTATCACTCTTGCACTGCACAAACTGGAAATTGTAGTACCGAAAAAGGACAAGACTGTTACAAAACTTCCGAAGGAAAGCGGCAATCCGTATTCCGCATAAATCGCAGGCCATGCCGCACCGAACAAGGAGTCCGGTAATCCCAACCCGATAAATGCCATGTAGATTACCGTTAATAACAATGTTGCCATAAAAGTATCCTCCGCAAAAAGGCTGCGAAACCGCAGCCTTTTCAAATATCTTAGTAATTTTCTTTTCTAACCTCAAAATAAGCCTGCGGGTGCTTACATACCGGACATACTGCCGGAGCTTCCAGTCCCACAACCACATGACCGCAATTACGGCACTCCCACATGGTAACACCGCTCTTTTTAAACACTTCCATTGCCTCTACGTTACGTAACAATGCGCGGTATCTCTCCTCATGCATCTTTTCGATGGCAGCCACTCCACGGAACTGTGCGGCAAGATCAAGAAAACCTTCCTCTTCCGCATCCTTTGCCATACGCTCATACATATCGGTCCACTCGGCATTCTCACCTTCTGCCGCATGAAGCAAATTCTCTGCGGTATCGCCGAGTTCGCCCAATGCCTTAAACCAAAGCTTTGCATGCTCTTTCTCGTTCTCTGCTGTCTGTAAAAACAGTGCTGCAATCTGCTCATAACCTGCTTTCTTTGCTACGGAAGCAAAATAGGTATACTTATTTCTTGCCTGGGACTCCCCGGCAAACGCTTCCCAAAGGTTCTTCTCCGTCTTTGTTCCTGCATACTTGTTAATTCCCATCGTTGTACTCTCCTTTTCTGTTGTATTCTTTGGAAATAGTGAATGAATCCGTGCTTCCTTAGCCCTCCATCATACCGATTCGTCTTGCATGACGTTCTTCATTAGAGAACGGGGTGTCCAAAAACTTATCAACGATCATCAGTGCCAGTCCCGGTCCGACAACTCTGCCGCCCATAGCAAGAATGTTTGCATCGTTGTGAAGTCTTGTGGCTTCCGCACTAAATACATCGTGGCAAAGAGCCGCGCGAATTCCTTTTACCTTGTTTGCAGTAATGGAGATGCCGATACCGGTTCCGCAAATCAAAATCCCCTTCTCACACTCACCGCCTGCCACTGCATGTGCCACTTTCTTACCGTAAATCGGGTAATCCACGGATTCGGAAGAATACGTACCGAAATCCTTGTACTCAATTCCCCTTTCTACTAAGTGCTTCTTTACCTCCTGCATTAATTCATAACCGCCCTGATCACAACCTAACGCTATCATGTTCCTTTTCCTCCTTGGAATTAAATTAAAGTATCTTCATCCTGATTGAGTTGGATGATATGGTATCCCGCCGCCTTTAACAGGCGATTCATAATCGCCGTTCCCAACGGGTTATCCGCAAAGCTTTCCGAATAAATGACACTGACTCCGGTCTCATCAAAACTGCGCAACGTATCAAATAACCCCGCAGCAATGGACTCGGCATTGGCACGCTCCCCTACGCAAAACACCATTCCGCCGGTGTAACACTTTTTTGTCTCTTCCGTAGCAAGAATGCCGGTCAGTCGTCCTTCGGCAGCGTTTTTTACTGCCTCTGCATTAATATATCGAATCACATCTTCGCTCTTACCTTCCACAATATGAAGAGGCGCTTTCGGCGCATAATGCCGGTATTTCATTCCCGGTGCTTTTGCCACAATAGTTTCTGTGGCGCTCCGCTTCAATACCGCCTCATCAAAGCGTACCTCTCCGAGTACCTGTGCCAGTTGTTCCGCACTGATATACCCCGGTCGCAAAATAAGCGGTACTTCTCCCGTCAAATCAACAATGGTGGACTCCAAACCGATTGCAGATGCCCCACCGTCAATTATCACATCAATTTTCCCTTCTAAATCTTCAATCACATGTTCCGCTTTTGTGGTACTCGGACGCCCCGAAGCATTTGCGCTTGGTGCCGCCACATAAACCCCGGAACAACGAATCAATGCCGCCGCAATCTTATCCGCCGGCATACGAATTGCCACCGTATCCAAACCGCCCGTCGTCGTCTTCGGTACCTTATCACTCTTTTTTAAAATCATAGTCAGAGGTCCCGGCCAAAAAGCTTCCGCCAGACGATACGCCGTCTCCGGCACCTCGTCCGCCAGCTCTGTAAGAGCCCCCGTATCCGCAATATGCACAATCAGCGGATTATCCGAAGGACGTCCCTTTGCTTCGTAAATCCGTGCAGCTGCGGTAGCATCATAAGCATTTCCGCCGAGACCGTACACTGTCTCCGTCGGAAACGCCACCAATTTTCCTTCCTTTAGGCATTGTGCGGCATATAAAAGTTCTTCTTCCGCAAACTGTTCCCTGTTTATTTTTATAATCTCTGTTTTCATCCGGATAAAAAACCTTCCTTCCGTTCCTCCGTCCTCTGCAACAGGATGTACACCCTATCGCCCGGTGACTTCGGAAATATACTGTTGAATCCCCCGGTAAAGTGCATCCGCCACCTTCTCCTGATACGCCGAATCGGCAAGCAACGCTTCCTCGGAAGGATTGGACAAAAATCCACACTCGGCAATTACGATGGGACAAGCTGTTTTCCTTAGCAGATAATACTCTGTATTGGCCTTTGCCTGACGTGTGTTTCCATCCTGTAACACCTCGGGAAACTTCTTCTGTAAAGCTTCTGCCAAATGCTTACTTTCCTGTGACTCCTTATAATAAAACACTTGTGCTCCTTTGCAATCCGCTGACGGAAAACTGTTTTGATGAATACTTATCACAAAATCCGCCTTCGCTTCCGCAATCATCCGAACACGTGCTTCCATATCTTCTCTCTTTTTATTCGACGCGTTTTCACTATAAAGTCCCACATCACTGCTTCTTGTCATAACAACGCGAATTCCGTCCTGCATAAGACGTCCCTGTAACTTTAAAGCGATTGCTAAATTAATATCCTTCTCCAACACACCGGAAACGCCCACTTTTCCCGGGTCCTTCCCACCGTGTCCCGCATCGATTACAATCACCGTTTCCGCTCCGTTCTTTTCTCCGGAGAAGACCGATGCCAAACGTTCTCCTGCTTTTGACTTTGCAAAAAGCAATGCCGCACATAATACCATCAGATAAAAAATATGCCTGTATTTTTTCAGTTGTTCTGCCAAATGCCCTTTCGCTTCCTGCATCCCGCACCTTAGACAATCTTTTTACACAAGTATATGCACTCCGCTATTCCGCAAGAACGTCGGTTTCAAATATCTGCCACACTTCCTCTGTCCCAAAGGCAAGTTGCCAAACCGCCACACCGGCCAATTGTGTGGATCTGATGTAGGAAAGCTTCTCTGCCAAAGACTGACTGTCTTCCAGCCACATTTTGCAGACCGCCCCCCCTTTTTCATACTCCGCATAATTCTGTCTGGTAACGGTATCCCATACCGGGGTTACATTATTTCTGGAAACCTCCGCTTCCGCCGTCGCCATATCGATTGCAATAGAGGTCAGCTTTGTAACTCCGTTCTCCTTTGTCTCTGTCCAAAGCCTGGTATAAAACGGCACCGCCATAATTACCTGTTCCTTCGGTACCATCGTAAGAATATTGTCCACCGCGGTGGTCAGATAACCGTAGGAAGCTACCGAACCGGCCGTTTCGGAACCGGCATAATGCTCATCATATGCCATAATCACCACATAATCCACAACTTCCCCCTGTGCCTGCCAGTCATAGTAAGCGGCATAGGCGGAAGGAACATAATTATCTACGGAAAGCACCAGTCCGTTGGCACGGCACTTCACCGACAACTCTCGCAAAAACTGAATAAAATGCGGACCGGTTTCCACGGAAAGGGATTCAAAATCAATATTTAATCCATCCAGATTATACCGGATTGCTTCTGCCACCAGCGCATTGACTAACTCCTCCCGCTTCTTGGTAGAAGACAAAATCGCAAACGAATTCTCCGTCGGATCAAATCCTTCCTCCTCCGCAATATCAAAATTATCTACCAGCCCCCAAACCGCAAGGCCGTAAGAGTTTGCTTTTTCCACATAAGAGGCATCCGCCAAAGACAACAACGGATTTTCCGCCTCCGGACCGGTGATTCTAAACCAGGTCGGAGACACCACCGTAAGCTGCTTGTTATTCTTAATCAAGTTCTCCAGACCGGCATTGGCGGTGGAATTCGTCACCAGATGCCATCCTAAGACCACTTCTTCCTCGGATAAAATATGCGGATATGTCTCCGGCACATAGTCGGATACATAGGCCTGGTGATAGGTTTCGCTTAAATCCTTCTTCCGCACAAATCCAAATACACCATCCTCCGTCATTACCTTTACAAACTTCGTGCTGGTTTCCGTTCCGGCATCCACATACCAAACCACGCTGTCTTTTGCTAAGTCGCACACCACACGGCTCTTAATATCGGCCAGTTCCCTGACCTCCGTATCCTTCTTTGCTTTTAATGACAGCATGTCCTTTGTCCCGGTACGAAGCAGCACCCGTGCCGGATTTTCAAAAAATGTATACGTTACATCAGAAAAAAGCTGTACAAACTCCAAAGAAACATACGGGATACCACCCTTTGTCAAAACCGGTGCACAAGACAGCTCCTTCTTTGTCTTGTTGCTGTAGTATACCGACTCCATCGGATATGCCCGGATGATTTCCGTCGGTTTTGTATACGATAACACCAATTCTTTTTCGTCATAGTAAAAATCTTCGTTTATATAAGAACTCACTGTTTCAAAATCAAGATAAATTCCCCCGTTTAGAAGCAGTGCATTTTTTTCATATTTTTCCTGCCAGAAAACAACATGTGCTTCCCCCTCTGCCACGGGAGCCAGTTCCTCCGGTAAAACTCTCTCTTTATTCGGCGTATATTTTTTTACCAGGGCAACACAAAGAACCGCTGCAATTAACAGCAGGGCAACCAACACTCCGATTATGGCAATTCCGGTCTTTTTCTTCACGTACGTTTCCTCTTTTCTGTATCTTACTGTAATTTAGTATATACAAGTTGTAAAAAATAATCAACCCCATTTTGCCGTCGTATCGCATCTTCTGCAAACGATAGTTTGAGAGAACAGATCCCTGCATTCCGCATTGATACGACGGCAATCGGAGTTTCCCTCCGGCGAACCTTTTTCCAACTTTCTTATCCTGTACATCCCGATGACCGGTCATCCTCACCGCTCATCAAAAAAGTTACGGAGGCAGAACCTGTGTGATATGCAAAACGACCTCCGGATGGCGGCATACACCGCCGGATAAAATTGTGGATTAAAACATCTGCCGGACCACCTTTTCCGTTTTCCTGCCGAAACACAATACATCCTCCAAAAAGGGTAACTCGATGACCTTTCGTACCCGGAACGGAAGCAACTGTCTTTCCCCTCCGGTAATTACCGCAGTTAAATCCTGATGTAATCGCATTCCGCGCAAGGTGTATTTAAGTTCTTGCCAATCGTGTCTCCGCCACGGATACAGCGCTCCGAGGGCAAACCGGCTGTCACAACGAAAGAACTCATCCCGATACGATTCCTGTAACTTATCGAAATTAAGAATCACGGTGGTAAATCCACCTGCCAGATAACTACCGATTTCCGATAGTTTCCCTTCCGTAACATAGCAAACACCTTGTAACCAAAACGTGGGCGGTGGCGGGTTTTTCGTTCCGAATATCCCTTCATACAGGTGTCGGAACAACTGCCGACAGGACAAATCAATGCATGCAACCCGTCCTTTTCCTCTTTCATTGAGATGAACCGCCAGCAATACACATAGGGCTGTGCTCTCTGCTCCTTCATGCACTCCGATGACTCCTATGACCTTCGGAGCTTTCATAACCACTTCCGTTTCACGCTTTTTTGTTGCACCGGAAAGCTTTTTTAACTCATCTTTTAGCGCAGAGACACAAGGATAACGTTTTGACGGCAGTTCCTGCACGCAACGTTCGTAAACCCGGTATAACGCGTTTCTTCCGTTTTTCTCCTCACCTAACATAACGCCCAAAACACAGCCGATTCCATATACATCAGAGCGTTCTTCCGCTTCTCCGTTGTATTGTTCGGGTGCCGCATATCCTCGTGTTCCGAACATTACACCGCTCCCCTCTTTCATTTGAATTGCACCGCCGAAATCCACTAATGACAGCTTGTCCCCGCAAATCATTATGTTCTCCGGTTTCACATCCAAATGAAGAATCCCGTTCCGGTGTAAATATTCAATAACCTCACAAAGTTGAATGGAATAATGTGAAATAAAAGATGTCGGAAGGCATTTCTGCCTGAAAAGAAAATCATGTAACGTTTCCCCACCCATATCCTCTTCAATGATATAGCATGCTGTAGCATCTTCCTCGATATCATAAATTCGGGGAATTGCGGAATGATGTAAGCATTTTAACGTATGTGCTTCCTTCTTTCGTTCTTCATAAAACGGTCTGTTTTTTAACAGCCTTTTTATGATACGTTGTTCCCCGAGTACCCTATGTTCTGCCAGATATACTTCTCCTCCCTTACCGTTTGCAAGTAATTTCAGTATTCTGTACTTCCCGAATAATTCTTCCATCTTCTCCTTTCTGTCCGCTTTACGAACTTATTTGTCCTTTTATTCCGTCGGATTGCCGGTGCTTCCTTGCACCTGTATTTATTATAATACGACTTTTTGTCCGAATGCAAGCTTTTTTTCCTCTGCATATTTCACAAACTTTTCCCGATTTTTTGTATAGATTTACCAATGGCAAACCCCTTGTTTTTCCTTACCTTCTTTATACAAACTTCACAATTTATGTTATTGACTTTCGTTGAAATTTACTATATACTTTGTATAACACGAAGAAGGGGGTGCATACACATGACAATCGAACGTTTAAGTGACACACAAATCCGATGTACACTGAATAAGCAAGATTTACAAGAACGTCAGTTGCAGTTAAGCGAATTGTTTTATGGCAGTGAAAAAGCAAAAGCCCTGTTCCGTGATTTAGTACAAATGGCCTCTTACGAGTGCGGTTTCGAAACCGAGGATATGCCTCTGATGATTGAAGCGATTCCGGTGGATGCCGATTGCCTCGTTTTAGTTGTTACCAAAGTGGAAGATACGGAAGAGCTTGATTCCAGATTTTCTAACTTTACGCCGTTTTCGGAAAAAGAAACCCCTTCCGAAAAGATGCCGATTCCGGCATTGGCTGATGAAATTTTGAACTATTTTTCCCAGTTTAAGGATATGTTAACCAAAAAGGCCGATGACCTTTCCAAAACTACGGAAGCCGTATCCGAACCAAAGACCGATACCTTGACCAAAGTGTATTCCTTTGATTCTTTGCAAGCAATTTCCCGATTTGCTTCTGTTGTGGCTCCGCGCTATCACGGTGTTGCCGAACTTTACAGAAATCCGGTGGAAGAATCTTACTATTTGCTTCTTACCATGACCGGTCATACTGCGGAAGATTTTAACAAGCTTTGCAACATTGCTTCCGAATACGGACACTCTGCGAACGCAGAAAATGCTTCACTGCTCTATTACAAGGAACATTTTACACCGATTGTCGATTCCGACATTTTAAAAACGTTAGCAAAACTGAACTGATTTATTTCAATGAAATTTAGAACAAAGAGTTCCGCTTGCGGAACTCTTGCGCCGTTTTTGCAGAAGAAAGTGCGCAAAAAAAGAACAGTCTGTCGGGACTGTTCTTTTCTGTTTTATTCTGATCCTTATTCTTGATAATTCTGATCCACATATTCTTTTATCTTCATATTATCCTGCAACAATCTGGCACCGATCGCAAATTTCCCGGCGTAGTCGGAAACACGAAGCACCTTACCGGTAAGAATCTGCTCTCCGTCAATTGGGAAGGAGTCTATCGTAATTTCAATCGCTTCTCCTTTTCCTCCTGCCAGTGCCGCATCCTCCGAATACAACGCAAAGCCGCCGGCACTGATATTTTGCATCTTTGCCGGAATCATTCGTTCACTGTCCCCCAGTTTTACCTTACAGTCATATGTCACCGGCATTCTCTTATATTTACGACGATTCTTTACAAGAGGTCTGGTCTTTATCTCCAAACGATAGGTCGCAAGTTTGACTCCCTCCGGATGCACTTCCACTTTCCGGTAGATGTACAGCGTATTTTCTACCGTAAATCGAACCTCGCACTTATAGTCTTCTTCCGGAAGCTTAAACCGGATTTCCTTCATCTCTACGATAACGTGCTTCGCGCCTACTTCTTTTACCTCTGCATTATGCTCTTTTGGTTCCTCGCCGTCCCCTGTTGTAAAGCACATACTCAGACACATTCCCGGCTTCACATCCGATAAAGTCATAAAGCCGCCTTCTCCTAATTCTTCCACCAGGCGTCCTACAACTTCTTCAATATTCTCCACGCTCTCCGTTGTTTCATTAAACTTACCGAGCATACTCTTTGTGGTCTGCTCCGATTCTTCCACACTCTGCGTCATCTGCCCCATAACCACATTAATCTGCTTCATATTTTCCACAAGATTACTGTTGGAATTTTCTACTTCCTTCATAGCGGAATCGATTACCCGTATTCCGTCATCCAGACGTACCGATTCATCGCTGATACTTGCAACACTGGCATCTACCGTCGTAACCTTCTGACGGGTAGTCGCAATCTGCTCCAACATTTCGGTAATCGACTCTGTCATCTTTCCGGACGTTTCTTCCAGTGTCTTTAAGGCTGCCAGAATGCTGTTGGAAGAAGACTGTGTTCCCATACTCAAATCACGGATTTCATCCGCAACCACCGCAAAACCTTTTCCTGCCTCCCCTGCTCTTGCCGCCTCAATGGATGCATTCAATGCCAGTAAATTTGTCTTTGATGTAATCCCTTCGATAGTTCCGATCTCGTTCTTCACCATCTGGAATCCTTCTTCAAACTCCTCCAATACAGCACTTACCGTTTCGGACAAACTCATCATCACATTCGCAGCATCCGCCACATCCGACAATTCTTCGGAACTGCTCTTTGCCTGGGCAGTTGTTTCTTCGATCATTGACGTCATTTGCTCTATCAATCCGGTTACGTTTGCGATTTGTGTATTAATATCTTCCGTCATACCCAAAGAAGATATTGTTTTTTCCCGTAAAATCTCGTTATTCTCTGCCAGCACAGTCATAGCAGCAACTACCGCACTGCCCTCTTCTTTATTTTCATCCGAAAGTTCCCGTACCACCGTTACACCGTCTACAATGGCATTGCTTGCGGATTTTACCTGTTCCACCGTTTTTGTTACACGGTCCAGATTGACATTTACCGCTTCCTGCCGTGCCAGACTTTCCTGACGCAAATGCGTTACCGACAACAGGTATCCCGAATAACACAATAAAAGAGCCGCAATCCAGATTTCGTAGGAAGTAATATCTGCTGCCGTCGCCTGTCCTGCCATTACATTTTTTACAATCGCAACAATGGCAATCAATAGATTTGCAATTCCCACACGAATCAAATAACCGCGGTCATTAAACAACGGTAACATACTTGCCAGCGGCAAAATATACACAAATGCAAGCTGTGATGTTGTTGTCATCATAACAAACAAATACAAACAGCCATATCCGATTGCCATTACCGTTTTATAGTGTTCCCAGGCCATCCCCTTTATCTTCAAACATAAAATGCCGGTCAAAAACGTAAGCCAGCACACCGCCTCAAACACAAGATAATACTCTACCGTACGCAACTGCTTTACAATCTCGATTGCATACGCTCCGCTTAACACCAGACAAAGGCAAAACCACATAATGGTTGCCCGCTTATTTGCACTCTTTTTAAAATACAATGCATCATAGACTGTTTCTTGTCTCTTTTCTTCCATTTTGTCCCCTCCTGTTTAATACAGTTTCATCTTGTCGTCTTTTATCAGTTTATCACAATGAAGCCCTCTGCGTCAAGAAAAACAAAAGAGTGCTTACGCACTCTTTTGTTTCCTCTTGGAATCCTCTTACAAAATCTCCGTCTTCTTACAAATCACTTCGAAACAATACGGTTTCTTTCCGGTCAAAGCAATACTTCTGGTATCCGGCTGGGAGGTTCCCACAAACACTTCGTATGCACCTTGATTTAGTACGAATTCCCCATTTTCATTATATAATGCAAATGCAGCATCCTCTAACACAAGCTCCGTTGTCTTACTCTCACCTTTGACCAATGAAACCTTCTTTAACCCCTTTAACTGGAACCAAGGAGCGTCCTTTACATCCTTTGCTTTTACATACACCTGTACCGTTTCCGCACCGTCATACCCGCCTACGTTTTTCAAAGTAGCCTTTACCGTAATCTGTCCGCCCTTTGCAATCTCACCGGCAGAAACAGAAACATCACCCAAGGAATACTCCGTATAACTGAGTCCGTATCCGAACGGGTACAGCGCTTCCTTCTCCATATACCGGTAAGTTCTGCCCTTCATGGCGTAGTCCGTAAATGCCGGAAGTTCCTCGGTCGTACGATAAAACGTAACCGGGAGCTTGCCTTCCGGAGCATACTCGCCAAACAACAGTTGTGCCACTGCGCGACCGCCCTGGGCACCCGGATACCATGCTTGAACAATTGCCGGGATATGCTCTTCCGCCCATGGGAATGCCAAAGCACTACCGGATAACAACACCAATACCACCGGCTTTCCGCTTTCATACATAGCCTGAAGCACCGTATTCTGAAGTCCCGGGAGGTCCAGATTCGGCTTATCACCGCTGGCAAACTCATTTCCCTGGTCTCCTTCTTCCCCTTCCAGACCGGAATCCAAGCCCATTACCGCAATTACCACATCGGACTCATCACAAACCGCACGCACTTCCGCAATACGGTCATTTTCTTTTCCGAGACCGGAAACTTTATTTTTAAATAAGTGGCATCCGTCGGAATAGCGTACTCTTACATCGTCTCCCAAATACTCTTGAATGCCCTCTAACACCGTAACATATTCGGATGCCGTACCCTCGTAGTTACCGATTAACGCTTTTCGGTTATTTGCATTCGGTCCGATGACACCCACCGTCTTTAACTTTGACTTATCTAACGGAAGAACAGAGTTCTCATTCTTTAACAGGCAAAGGGTTTTCTTTGCCACTGCGAGGTTAAACTCCTTCTGCTCTTTGCTGTCAACCACGGAATAATCAATGGTATTGTACGGAACATGCTCCGGAGCATCAAAAATGCCGAGACGCATTTTAGAAACATACAAACGTTCCACCGCACGGGTCAAAGTTTCTTCGCTTACCAGTCCCTGCTTTACCGCCTCCAACAAATTCACATAAATATGTCCGCAGTTCAAATCACAGCCGTTATTCATGGCAAGTGCCACCGACTCTACCGGAGACGTGGTCAGACCATGCCCCTCGTGAAAATCCTTAATCGCCCAGCAGTCACTGGTTACATGACCGTCAAAGCCCCATTCGTCACGTAAAATATCCTGTAATAATGTCTTACTTCCGCAACAAGCTTCTCCGTTGGTACGGTTATAGGCACCCATCACGGTCTCAACTTTTGCTTCCGTAACACAGGCCCTAAATGCCGGAAGATAGGTTTCGTACAAATCCTGTTTGGATACTTCCGCATTAAAGCTGTGACGCACATCCTCCGGCCCGGAGTGTACGGCAAAATGCTTCGCGCAGGCAGCTACCTTTAGATACTTCTCATCTTTTCCCTGCATACCTTCAATAAAACGTACACCGAGACGAGAGGTTAAATACGGGTCTTCACCATAGGTCTCATGACCTCTGCCCCAACGGGGATCACGGAAAATATTCACATTCGGAGCCCAAAAGGTAAGACCTTTATAAATATCCGTATCTCCGTACTTTTGCTGCATATTAAACTTTGCACGACCTTCCGTGGAAACGTGGTCCCCCACTTCCTCCATCATATCCTCATCAAAAGCTGCCGCAAGGCCGATTGCCTGTGGGAACACTGTTGCCACACCGGCTCTCGCAACGCCGTGTAATGCCTCATTCCACCAGTTATAAGCTTTGATATCCAAACGTTCAATGGCCGCCGACCAATGTAATGTCTGAAACACCTTTTCTTCTAATGTCATTTCCGCAACAAGTGCCTTTGCCCTCTCCTTAAAGGAAAGACTTTCATCCTGATAAGCTTTCATACCAATCTCCTTCCGTTTCCTTTTCTATCATAAGGCGCACGCCACCCGATACTTCTCCGCGCCTTTGAAAAAAGGCTGAATTTCCGAAGTTAAACTCCCAAATTCAGCCTTCTTCTTATTCTGTCTTACATCCTATTTTATATCTGCATCCAGAACTGCCCCGAAATATGCATCCTTCGGTTGCAAATTCTCATCAAACAAAACCGGATAGCTAGGTACATCAACCCCAAACATTACTTCTCCCGTAATATGATCCGTATACTCCTTCGGCTGATTCAAACTGCTGACGTCATCGGATAAGCTCTCAAATTCAATCATTGTAACATCAGATTTTCCGCTTGTTTCCGACTTTATCAGTGCCGTCATTAGATTTTTGTAACGTTTTACCGAACTCTCCAAAAATTCCTCTGTTGTAGTATCATAATCTTCCAAACTGGAAGTAAGCGTATCCACATAAAAGTTCGACATGTGAATCTCTAAGCCCGTTCCCTGAAGCATTTTAAACATATCCTCTATACTAAACACATTCGGTGTACGGGTGTTATAATGAGAAAGGGATGCCACACCGGTTATGTTTCCGCCCTCTTTCAAAAGATTAATCAATGCCTGCGCCGCTTCTCGTGTGGTACGCTCCCACATGAGGTCGTCACAGTAAAACAAGGTCTGCTTCTCCGTCGCATACTTTGCCGCAAACTCAAAGGATTTCAGGAAATAGGCTTCTCCCAAAGACCGATACCAATGGGAAGATACCCGGTATTGTTTCTCTGCATTTTCTTGTGCGTTAATTGCATCTGACAACACATCCCAGGAAACCACCAAATCCGGATAATTTGTATTACAGTAGGTAATGACCTCTTTTATGTAGTTTTCCATACGGGTCAATATCACCTCTTCGGATGCGTATTCCACCGTTTCCGTCTCTGTCCCTGCATCATCGGTTACTATCGTTACCTCATCCTCGGAAAAATTCTTTGTAAAGAACCAGGATGGTGTCCCATGGGAAATCAATACCGGACCGCGTACCGCAAGTCCATTCTTCTGCGCAAAGGACAAAATCGCGTCTGCCCCGGAAAAATCAAGTACCGCCTTTGACAAATCCTTCGAAGCCTTCGTCGCTTCGTAATCCATTATATTAGCAGGCGAAAGTTCACTTCTGCAACTTACTACATTAAACTGCTCTTTTACCAACGCCTGACGTTTTTCGTCTTCCAATTCTTCCTTGCTGACCATTACTCCCATAGAGAAATAATCCTTGTATTGCTCATACAGCTTCGGAAGCTCACCTGTTTGTGTATACTGTTCTTTAAACTTTTTCTGTTCGGCCAGAGTCAATGTCTTCTCTTCTTCCTCTGTTTTCTCTACCGGTTGTGTCACCACAGGGGCCGTTGTCGGCATCGGTCGCGGTGTAATGGTAGGAACCGGACCAAACTCTACCGAGTCCGAACATCCCGCTAAAAACAACACTGCTGTCGCAGTGATTAAACCCATCTTTACTCCCTTTTTCATTCGCAACACTCCTTTCAAACAGTCTCCCACCTATTTTTGGGTAACACATAAGGGGCAAGCAAGCCGCCCCTTATGATATTTACCTTATGTTCAAAAATTACTGAGCATTAACTTCTGCACAGATTCCATCCCACTTATCCTTTACAGATGCAATCTTGTCAGCCGGAGTACCACCGTCGAAGCCCGGGTAGCACCATAAGATATCCGGAGCGATATCTTCCGGAATGATGGTCTGCAACAGGAAGTGTGCATTTTCTTCATTCTGGAAGTACGGAAGGGACTCTTCTACGCCTCTAGCCTCGTCGAAGTAGTTGTAGTGCTGATCCATCCAAGCGTCCGGATCGTCATAGCCCGGAGTAGCCATGGTGTAAACATTGTATGCGAATGCAATGTTACCAGCCTCTTCAGCGCTAAAGCAAGACGGGATGATAGCGATGTTATCGGAAATGTAAGAATGATAATCAGCAGCTCCGTCCGGCTTCGGCGGCATTACGAAACCAAGTTCGTCTTCCATGGTACCGTAGTCAGAGGACGGCTGTAAGGTGTACTCTTCTGCATGAATCATAACAGCCTTACCGGATCTGAATGCATCCATGAACCAGTTCCAAGCAGCATCTTGCGGAGTCGGCATTTCGTAACCAGCGTTGAATACTTCAACAGCGAAGTTGAAAGCCTTAATAACATCCGGATGACCCATGTTGTTGGAAACCATACCGTTCTCATCCTGGGTAAAGAAGTCGGTACCGGTAGAAGCAACAAGGTTGGTAAGAATCTGGGTGTTCTGACCGGTTACACCGTAGATATCGGTAGCACCGTCACCGTCTAAGTCACGGGTTAACTTACCAGCAAGTTCCTTATACTTGGACCAAGTCCAGTCACCGCTTGCCTGTAAGTCATATAAGTAGTTCTTATCATAACCAGCATCTTCAAGCAATCTCTTGTTCCAGATTACACCACCTCTCGGCTCAGCGGAAAGTGCTCTCATACCGTAGATGCTGTCACCCTTGGTCATAAGCTTTCTAACACGATCATGCCACTTGTCTTCGTCGAAATCAAGCTCATCCAAAGTAGCAAGGTCGAAGAAAAGTCCGTTAGACATCGGTCTGGATACAAATCTGTAGTCAAGTTCGTAAATATCTGCAGACGGTCTTACACCATTTGCAACGTCAGCGTTCATGATGGAGTTTACACACTCATCGGTCATTCCGCCCCAGTCAGCAACCGGATAGGACTGCATTCTGAAGTTGTACTTAGCAAAAATTTCTTCACGATACTTTGCAGTAGCTTCTTCCTGCGGGGTCTTCGGTGCTGCCGGCTCTTCCGGAGACCAGTGGTCACCAATGATGTACTTAGCGCCGCCAAGATCTCTTGCCGGGATCGGGGTAGCAGTCGGGCCAGCCGGCTCCTTGTCATCATCCTTTTTGTCGCCAGTGGACGGCTCTTCAGTAGTCGTCGGCGGAGTGGTCGGTGCCGGAGTAGTATCTACATCCTTATTGCCGCCACATGCTGCAAGGCTACCAAGAACGGTCGTTGCAGCAAGGAATGCTGCAGCATACTTCTTAATTCTCATACCAAAATTCCTCCTTTTTTTTGTGGGTTTGGTGCCCCATTCGACGATATATCGTCGACTCCTCTTTTCTATAGCAAACGCAACCGCGCCACTATCATAATACTTCCAAAAACATTATAACGCATTTTGTAACAAAATGCTAGCTTTTTTTTAAAAAAGTTCAAAATTTTTGTTACATTTTTATACCGGTCTGGCTCAAGCTCTCTACAAAGCCCTTCTGTGCAAAGAGATAGATAATCAAAAGCGGTGCAATTGCCATCAAGGTTCCCGTAGCAGTTATCTGATTCAACCTTGCTACACTAACCTGCACTTTTGACGGTTCTATATTGTATATTTGCGCAGTAACCTGCCTCAAAAGTGATTCCGTCTTGGTCAATTCTCTGGAAATTAAAGTCATATCTCTTGGAAGGAATAAGTCAGTATAAAACTTATCGGTCCACTGCCATACAAAGGAAAACAAAAAGCAAGAGGTAATCATTGCCTTGGCATCCGGTAACATGATACGGATAAAGGTTTTAAAATTGCCGCAACCATCCACATAAGCCGCTTCTTCCAGCTCCTTCGGAATTCCGCGGAAAAACTGGCGTAACAGGTAAATGTATAAACCGTTTTTAAGTCCCATACAAGTACCGCCAATCATCAAATACGGAAGTATACTATTTTTCAAGTTCAGCCTATGTCCATTAATAGCCTCAAAAATACCGAAAATATCAAATGAAGTAAAATACAGATGCAAAGGAGCCATAATAAGTTGCGGTGGTACAATAATTAACAAAACAACGCAACCAAACCAGAACTTTTTAAGCGGAAAATTAAACCTTGCAAAGCCGTAGCCTACCAATGTAGCCGATGCAACCTGTAACACCGATATAAGCAAAGATATCCACGCAGAACTAAACACACCTTTTCCGTATTGATACATAGTTGCTGCAAGACTATAATTTCCTAATGTCCAATTTTTCGGAAGGTTTACAACAGTTGCATCAAACAAATCCTCCTCAGCCTTGAGACTGGCGGACAACTTATTAATTAATGGCAACAGAATCAGGAAACACAAGCCGAACAGTAGCAGTGCCCTTACAACACGCCAAACGATGTCACCCACTTTTCTTTCCAACAAGTAACCGTTGGTCTGTTGATTCCGCTCCCAGAAATCTTTTCTATTTTGTAATTTTGCTTCTTTCTTACTCATAATAGTACACCTTCTTTGATATGATAGCAGCCAAGATAGCCAACACAACCGCAACAATTCCGAAATAAGTCCATGCCATAGCGGCACCGATGTCATACTTCATTCCCGTCGCCGAGGAATATTGCGTAATAATTTCCATGACTCGATTATCTGTTCTCATAAGGAAGTCAACTACCGTATAAACTAAATTTACAAGTATCATAGAGCTGACAAGCGGAAAAGTAATCTTCCAAAAGCTTTCCCATGCCGTACAGCCCTCAACCTTCGCTGCCTCATACATACTTGGCGTAACCGTCTGCAAACCGGAAATAAAAATAACAATCTGTATACCGGAGGCCAGCACAATCTTATCCACGCCATTGATTATTTCAAATACCGGTTCCAAAATTTTATTTCCGATTCCCGTGGCACGCAAAATCGTCTCAAGAGTTGCAGAAATGTTGATGGAATCACCTGCCTCGGCAATCATATCCTTCATGCCGCCCATCAAGGAATTGTTCGTATCCAAACCTACAATAACACCGGAAGAAAGAATTACCGGAATGAAGAAGATAGCTCTGACAAATCCTCTCCCCTTAAATTCCTGATTCAATATCAAAGCGATAAAGAAGCTGAATACCAAAACCGCCGGTATCTGAATTGCCATATCCGGCAAAGTTTCCATCAAACGATTTTTAAATTCCGTTTCTACAAAAAGCGCCTTGTAGTAGTTGGATTCTTTCCAGGTTTTAATCGGCTCAAGACTAAAGCCTCTTCCTCCCTTTCCTGTTGCAACCGTTACCTTATGTAAACTCATTTGTAACGACTCAAACAACGGCTTCAACAAAAACACAAGGAATCCGATAATAAACGGAAGAATAAACAGATATCCGGCTATTGCATTCCGTCTTCGAAGGTTTCTGTGCTTATTCTTTGTTTTCTTCACTTAGTCTCCACTCCTTTCTACTACATAATCCTTTGCAGAAATTGTGAGGCTTCCGTCACTGTAATCGTGCAAGGTAAAATTAACATATACAACCGTTCCGTCCTCATAAGTAGTTGCCGTCACGCCTTCGGACAATACCTGATAATCCGTAATAAACAAATTATTCAGACCTGCCATTTCCGTCTTATAACGGGTGTAATATCCCTTAGCAATATCCTTCCACTCATCATAAGTAGCACCGAAATAATCTAAATACTCTGTATCCTGTAAGATGGAAGTATCTTCCGAAATGTATGCAAAGGAAAGACCCGCACCGGATTCCGCACTCTTTAAAATCATATCCACCGGATCATCACCAAGGTTTAAGGCATCTCCCGTATAGCTTACCAAGCCGTGTATTGCCATCTGATAGAACGGAATGGAACGATTGATAATAAGATAAGCATTTCCTTCCATATCCATCTCGGTAATCAAAGACGCGTATGGCACTACATAATCATTGCCGGCAGTTACTGCTATCGGAACACCGCTCGCCTTAACTTCTGCAAGCTTTTCAACCTGCATATTCATGGATTCTTCGCGAACAACCGTTCTCTTCTTGTTATAGTCACCGCTTAAGAGATATCCCACATCTTCGTAACCTACACCTACATTTTTCTTACCTGCATAGTCAGCAAGACTTTGCATCAAAGATACACATACGCTCGGGCGAAGGAGATAATGAGGTTCTACACGGCCCTCATTCAAATCCAAGAACCAGATTTTGGAGAACTCCGGAATTTCAACAACCTCACGGCTCAAATACTTTGCCGAATCACGGGTCTTCACAAAACCGTCGAACAAATTACTGTCATATGCATTCTGAACACGTCCGTTCAGATATAAATCAATTCCGTTATCCGCAGCATAGGAAACAAAAGAATCAAGTGCTTTCTTTCCGCCCATTCCACTGGTCAGATCAATATCTTTCGGCAAGGAGTGATCCACACCACCGTTTAACCAACCGGAATATCGAACAGATAGATTGGTATATCCGTCCGCCAACAAACTCTCCAAAATCTCCTTTGCTTCATCAAAAGAAGTTAATACCTCCGGACGGGATACAGGAATACCAACAACCTGTTTTACCCTATCAATCGCAGCAACAAATTCTACTGCAACCGGGAGCTCTGAATCTGTTGTCTTCTTCATTTCCGGATTCTTTTCCATTAAGTACTCTCTGTACTCTTCTGCCATATCCATATATTCCGTTCCGTCAATGAAGTGATACTCTTGACGGATGCTTCCTTCCGGAAGTGCATCCTGGAACTCAAGAATAATCTTATCCGACTTACCGGTAATATCCATCTGACTGGCATGAATCATATCATAGGAAGCATGCACATAGTTAAAACCGTGACTATTGGGTCTGGCTGACACGTCTGCCTGAATGTTGGCACTGGACTTAAAGTTATCAATTATAGCAATAAACGCACCCTCAACATTAGCAACTTCCGTATCTGCAGTTTCTGTATCTGCAACTTCTGCATCAACAGCTTCCGTATCTGCAACTTCTACCTTGGTAGTGCCGGTATGGGCAATACCAAATACAGGGAAAGATGCTCTAGTTTCGTTTACAAAATCTTCACGCTTGTTGCCGTAATCAAAACCATAAAGCTGTGCGTTATATTCCTGTACATCTGTCCTTCCGTTATTAAAATCGATAATTCCGCCAGAACCGTTCGGAACAAATAAATAGCCCTCATCATTCACGGAACCGCACCCGAAATACGGAAGAAGTTTAATTTTAGAAAGCGGGGTATCTTTCTTGAACTCAATCTCCTCATTCGGTACTTCAACCACCATATTCTTTCCTTCTAAACGGTAGATTACGGAAATGTTATATACCGAATCATCACCTGCCTGGGATACAACATACGTCGCTAAATCGCTCTCGTAATCTTCTTCGGTATAGCCCGCCGCCGCAAAGTAGCCTTCCATTTCCTCCTTTACGTATTCCTTTGCAGTATCACGCAACACATACATCGGTTCGTTTTCCAATGTCGGATACATCTCTAATAATGCACCTTTGTCATCTGTCGGAAGCAAATCGTTAATATCGATTTTACGATAACCTCTGTCAACAGTTCTCTTTTCGCCTTTTTCCATTTTGTCATAGAACAGCATCATTCGTTCTACCGGAACAGCCGGCGGAATGATATATTTCTTGGAAACCTTACCGATGGTATAATTTACCTTAATGGCATCCTCCAACTTTTCCACACTGTAAAGCAAATTGGATACACTGTGTTCATAGGTTGTAAGTATAACGTTTCTGTCATCATCGGTTTTGTATTCAATAATAAGCGGCGATTGCAAATACTTCTTCGTCGTTGCATTTGCCAACGAATCATTCGCTGCTCCCACCGGATTGGAATACCACACTTTGCCGTTCGACTTCTGAGTCACGGTAAAATGGGTAGTGGCATGATCAAGTTCAAATAACAAGTCATCGTTTTCCAACGTAAGATCCTTACCTTCGTAATCAGAAGCGCTATAAGAATACCACACAATTTCCTTCTCTTCTACCTCTTTCTTACAGCCGAAGAGAGTACCTGCCAAAAGAAGGAAAACAAACAATTTACCAAATTTTTTCACTGAATTTTCCTCCTTTCGTTTAATACAGTCGATACATAATCTCCTTGTAGAGAGAAATGAAGAAACCAATTCCATCGCTGATCAAATCGAAAAACAGCAATAAAAGGAATACAATAATCATCATTCCTGCAATAGAGAAGATAAATGTCAAAATTGCCTTAAAGAACGAATAATCATGGACCTGCATAACGGATACCAAAATCAGTGCCAATGACCATCCTAACGCAATCACATCAAAATAGGAAATAAATGCGCCTTCTTCTATGGTTACGAAATTACTGATAATGGTAACCGGATTCGTAATCAAGATATATGGGGTTAAGGAATATGCCATACCGATATATATATCCTTCATACGTCCCTTTCCGTCAAAGAGTGTGGTCAGACACCAGTTTGCTACACAGTAAATAAGGAGCGGTGCCAAAAGACCGAGAATCTCTGTCCAGATATTCACTCTTTCCCAACGGACAGTATTAAACATGAAATTTGTATAACGCATGGTCCACAGGTTTGTCATCAACGTAAGGAACACAAGAATATGTGCCACTGCCAAGGAACCGCGTTTTTCGTGGGTCAAATCCCAAAAACCGTCAAACGGATGGGTAATCACATAAAATGCATACTTAAACGAATCTAAAAACTTCTGGAAGGATTGTTTATTTATTTTTCTGCTTAAGTTCATATTCATACTGCTCTCTTGCCTCCCATCTCATTTTTTTAATTCTCTTAACTACACCCGGAATTAAGAACAACACAACCAATACGATAATCACATATCCCATGTTGTTTTCAATCCAATCCTTACGGTAATACTTCCATGCACGGGAATAGTTGTCGTCATCGCGCTTTGCCTCGAAATATTCCATTGCACCTTCATAATCCTCTTGACGGAGAAGGGAACGTCCGATGCCGATGTATGCCAATTCGTAGTTTCCGTTTCTTGCCAATACTTCTTTCCAATACTCGGCAGATTTTTCATAGTTACCTACAGAATACTCATCTAATGCACTATGAATCAAATCACCGAACTCGGTTCTTACATATCTGGTAATACCACCGGTAACGGAATCCAATACATAAAGGTCGGTTCCTACATGCTCGATGGAAGTCGGATTCACATGATAACCCAACTTATGTCCCGGTCCACCGAAAGCGTATAACAGATGACCCTGTTCATCATAGCCGAAGATACGGCCACGAATTCGGTCAACTACATAATAAGTACCGTCATCAAAAGCAGTGATGTCTTCGATTCTGGACGGACCGTACTTGTTTGAGGAATCTCCCCACTGAAGGTCACCCATCGGGAAATACTCACCGTTACGAATCAGGATATCCTTACCTAAGGCATTCAGCTTACGAATCGGCTTTGCAGTTCCTGCATCTGCTTCTTCCGTTTTAAAGTTATCCGAGGTACTGTATACGAATGCCAAGTCATCGATATAAATATTGTTGTACTCTACCGGCATAAAGTCAGCCATCTTTTCTTTCTGGGCTCTTGTAGATAACATCTTCTTAATCTTATCTGCCATGCTGAATACTACTTCATTCGCACCCAAGAATCCAATAAATTCTCCGCTGGCTTCAAACTGCATCAAACCTCTGTTAACATTCCGCGCAAGACAGAAAACACGATCAGCACGGTCAACCACAAGCTTTGTCGGCTCAAAATCTATACCCTGATCTACAGAAGCGCTTACCGGTCTGTAAATAACTTTGATTACTTCCAAATCGTAATTCGTATGAAGAATACGATGATTCGCTGTATCTGCAATATATAAATCGCCGTTTTCTGTCTGGAAGATATCCATCGGTCCGTTTAAGGTCTTTACTTCCAGTTCATCGTCTTTTACCTCTAAAATTTCACGAGTAAGACTTAATTCACCGTCTGTTACCAATAACTCCAAAATACGATTTCTACCTGTATCTACAACAAACAATCGGTTGTCACGAGCATATAAACTATCCGGAGCAGACATAGAAGTAGTTCCAAGTGCTTTACCGTCCACATAGGAAACCGGCGTATATGCATCCGGGGATTCGTACTCGATTCCCCAGAAATCGTAATTATAGGTATAAGAATTTACTTCTGTTGCACTCGCAACCTTAGCAGGACAAATACTGAGTATTGTCAATGCCACAAGGAGAGCTGTTGCAACTTTTCTTTTCAGTTTCATTTTTCTCTCCTCCTATTCCTTAATACCTGAGCTTGCCATTGTTTCAAGAATGTTACTCTCCGAGAAGATGAATACGCCGATCGGCACAATCATCAAAATCAAACCAACTGCCGCAGCCGCACCTGCACGGGCTACACCGCCGGCGGTAATCTGCTGTAATGCATACGGTAAGGTCTTTAAATCCTCGGAGTAAATGTACTGTGCCTGCGGGTTATTCCAGAGGGACTGTACCGAGAAAATAATCAAGGTCAGCCACGCCGGCTTAACGTTCGGCATTACAATCTTTACGAAAATACCCCATTCCTTTGCGCCGTCAATCTTTGCCGCCTCAATTAAGGAATCCGGAATACCTTCCATGAACTGCTTCATAAGGAAGAGTCCCATCGGTGCCGCAAAGGCCGGAATAATCGGTGCCAGGAAGGTATCGATCCATCCGATCTTTGCCATAATGAGATAGTTCGGAATCTGTGTAATATAACCGTTAAACATAAGTGCGGTGGTAATGATAACAAAGAACTTCCTTCCGCCCGGGAAGTCGAACTTTGCAAGCACATACGCACCCATGGAAGCAATCAGCAACTGACCTGCCGTACCTACTGCCGTAATAAATACGGTATTAAATATGTAACGGGTAAACGGCACATAAGACTGTCCCATGATGGCAAACAAGTCGCCAAAGTTGTCTAACGTAGGGTTTCGCACCAAAATGGTCGGTGGGAACTTGTGAATTTCATCCAATGGTTTGAATGCCTGACATACGGTAAAGATTAACGGGATTACCATGAATGCGGCAAACAAAACTAAAACCAAATATACTCCGATGTCGCCCCCACGAGAACGATTCGGTTGTCTTCTTTTTAATTTTATTCTTTTCATCGTCTCTCTCCTTTTCTATATTTGCATAAGGCAATGCCTTGACTCTTTGTAATCTGTCATTATTTTCCGACTCTGCGTATAATAGCCTGCACAAGCTTGTTACAAAGAATCATTGCAAGGAAGAGAACGGTTGCAATCGCCGAAGCGTAACCCATTTCAAACTTCGTATTACCGTAGTCCTTTAAGTGGGATACAACCGTGTGTACCGCATAGTCCGTACTTGGGAAACCGCAAAGGAACTCCGGTACGTCGGCTACGTTGAAGGAAGATGCAATGGTATTGATTGCACCGAACAAGAGCATCGGCTTCATACTCGGTAATGTGATGTACCAAAGTTCCTGCCAACGGTTTTTAATACCGTCTACATAAGCCGCCTCGTACTGAGCACGGTCAACGCCCTGCAAACCTGCAACGAATGCAAGGAAACCGGTTCCCAAACTCATCCATAATGTAACAATGATAACTACCGTCAACATGTACTGCGGATTGGACAACCAAAGCTTCGGTTCCATACCGAGCCATTGTAATATGGAGTTCATCCATCCGTAAGCATCGTTTGAGAAAATCATCTGCCAGATGGTGTATGCAGAGCCCGCGATGGACGGCGCATAGAAACATACAATGGCAACTGCTCTCAAATAACGTGGCAATTCATTGATCAACCATGCAAACAGGAAGGATGCAAGGTAACCCACCGGACCTGTAATACCTGCCAGCACAAAAGTGTTTTTGAATGCCGTCAGGAAGACATCGTCCGCCAAAATCAAGTTGACATAGTTCTGCATTCCGATAAATTTCGGTGGCTCAAGTACATTATAATAGGTAAAACTGAGTACCAGAGACATTCCGATCGGAACAATATAAAACATCGTAAACAAAATCGCATAAGGCAGAATGAACAGGTAGCAATTCTTGCTCATCTTTGCCTTTTTCCAGGCAATCTGCCGTTCTCTTTTTTTCTTTCGAAAATAAAGTGCTAACGTCTTTCCCATGTCATTCTCCTTTCTATTCGGTTATCATACCGAATTCTTCTCGTTTCTTCTCTATTTCGTCGTTAATAGTATCTGTGTAATCCAAGAGAGTTTCTCTCGGGTCAGCAGACTCGTTGTAAACCTTACGGGCTGCGTTGGTAATATGACGGGTGGTAAAGTAACCGCCGGCAACCTCCGGAACCTGCTCGGTCCAGCTCCACTGTTCCTTTAAGATAGCCATCTGATCCGCACTCCACGGTAACTGTTCAAAGGAAACCTTGTTTGCGGTCTGGTATCTTGCTGCGGAACCCATAACTGCCTCAAGCTCACGTCCATAACGGGTCTGGGTCGGAGCATCCGCCCACCACTTTAAGAATTCCCAACACTTCTGAGCCAGTTCCTCGGAACGATCCTCGTTCTTTAAGAACATGGTACAATATCCCCAAGAAGAACAGGAACGATCGATGGTGCCATCCTCCTGCTCCGTTCCCGGAATCAGGTTAAACTCCCAAAGACCACGAATTTCCGGAGCAAGAACCGCTAACGTGTTATAGGTATCGTAGTCCTGGATACCAATCGGCATTTCACCGGAACGGAAACGGTTCGGGAAATCGTATGCCATGGACAAACTGTAGTGAGAGTAGAATCTGGTATAGGTCTTAAATGCCTCGATACCTGCCTCACTGTCAATTGCGGTCTTTGTCTGCTGTTCGTTATACAGACGTCCGCCGTTCTGATATAAAAGCGCAATGAACGTGGACAAGTCCGGGCTGGCCGTATTACCGAACTTACGCTCCGTAGACGGGATTGCCACGTCTAAGTTGTTCTGCTGCAACGTCGGCAACATGTCAATCAACTGTTCCCATGTATCCGGCGGCTGTACTCCCTGCTCGTCAAGAATGTCGGTACGATAGAACATTACGTTGTAGACATGGGTCATCGGGATACCGTATAAGCCACCGTCAAACCAATACGGAGCCTTTGCGCTGTCCGGATACTGGGCAAGAATCTCTTCCCAACCTTCAAACTGCGTTATATCCTCAACCGCATTACGAAGAGCAAAGTTAACCGGGTCGCCCTGATTCATCTGGATTGCAATATCCGGGCCGGTACCTGCGATCGTCGCACTGAGTACCATCGGCTGCTGTACTAACTTAACGTTTACCGGAATACCGGTCTCTGCCGTAAATACGTCATCCACCAAGGTCTTTAATACAGTACTCTGGTCACGACCGGAGGTAATCCAAACGGTTACCGCCTCTTCATCCTCGTATACATCACCGAGAGAATCGTAGTCTACCACGAAGGAAGAACCAAAGGAACGAATTTCGTGTACCATCTTTTCAAAGAAACCGACTTCTACTTCATCCGGCTTCTCATTCAGACCGGTAACGGTAATGTAGTCTACATCCAAAGAAGCCTCGGACATATTATTAATAGAAGTACCTACACCACTGACATTTCCCTTAAAGGAAGCAAACTGCTTGGAAATCTTTTCCGGCTTCTCTACAAATTCCTCTAACTGCTTTGCCAGTTTTAATACCGTTGCAATATCACCGGAAGACTCTCCGGAATATGCAACGTATTCATCAATAAGCTTGTAAAGACGCTTGTATTCCAGTTCCATACCCTCGATTACTTCCGGGAATTCCTTATCCAGATTGTAATCACGGTTCATATCCGGAGTTGCACCGGTTAATACAAGTACGGTACGATACATTTCATTCAAACGTCCTACGGAATTCTGCAGTTCGCCGAGAATCGCACCGAGGTCACCTAAGGTAACTTCCATACGGATGGTATGTTTACCCTTTTCCAAATAGAAGTTGTACGGGGTGCCTTCCGCATCCGCAAGAGCCACATTCTCCCACTGAGAGTTGTAACGGAACGGAACAGACGTCATTTCGTCAAACGGAATCTTTCCATCGATATAAATCGCACGGTTGGATACCGCACCACGCTTCAAGGACTGACGTGCCTTCAAGGTAATGTTGTAATATCCGTCCTCCGGCACTTCAAATTCCCATTCAATCCACTGACCGGCAATACGCCACATTTCACCGCCGATGTAGTTTAACTTCGTACTCTTTACACTGTACGGAACGGTGTTCGGTGACGAACGGTCGGAACGTGCATATAAAGACTGTGCGGAACGGGCCGTGGAAGCCTCACCCTGAACCACCTGCTTGTAATCCGCACCACCGGAAACCTGCGGATTCTGTGCGGTGTACTCTGCATATGTAACATTCGAAGTTACCGCCTGTACGGCAATCTTACGAATCGCCATCGGCTCATTGACACAATCAAGAGCAATGGTGTTTTTACCCTTTTTAAAGTAGTATTCGTAAGGTTCGGTTTCATAACCCATATAATCCGTAAAATAAGAAGCACACCAATCCGGAATCTCTACCTGTGTCGGACGGCGGTCATTGCCACGGTTATCTGTCTTAACTTCGGAACCGTCTGCCCAACGTCTCGTAAAGGTAAGTGCATCGGAGCCGGAAAACGGAAGTTCATCGTTAATTAAGAACTCACGCTCCATGCTGACACCACGGGACTCTACCGGGTAATACTCAATGTACATACGGTACATACCTTCTTCCGGGATCTCTACCTCCCATTTGGTATATCCGCCTTCTCCCTGATAGAGAACCTTCTCTTCACCCTCATAATCCGTCAGGACTTCGGTATTTACAGCAGATTCCGTATCATATGTATACAAATCTACCGAAATCTCGTCTACCTGCGGTCTGGCCGAATCTTTATGACCTGCAATATATGCAGTGTAGACATCCTTACGCTCAAATGCGCTGGATTCTTTTTCAAGATTCGTCCCTGCGTACTTTTCACTGTAGTTTTTCTCTTTGCCCAATACTTTGCTTAACACAACAACAGCAACGATTGCAACAACGACGCATGCTACAGTAAGGAATATTTTCTTTCCTTTTGACATAGTCTTCTCCTTTCCTGTGCGTATTCCCTTTGCACATTCGGTTTGCCCCTACGACAAACCAAAGCCGGCGCGCAACACACTTAAGCCGCTTTCGCAGCTTAAACCCATTACGTATCGGCTTCTTGTCTTTGAGAAAAAATACCAAAGACTTTCTTTTTCTGTTTTTGTACATAATCACCAAAAAAGGTACTCTCAGAAAAAAGAATTTTTGTAGCGTATAGTGCCATTATAGTCTTTTTTTCGAAAAAACGCTTATCAAATATTGCTTTTCGAACCCTCACCTATTGCTCCGTTTCGGCACAATACGCATGAACTGGACTATTTTTTTATCGGCTCTTTACAACCCACTCTAATTATATTATGATATTTGTATAATTTCAAGTATAAAATAAGCTTAAAACCAAGTTTTTTTATGCATTTTTCCCGTTGTACTTCTTTTCGGGAGAATAGCAATTTTTGATTAATTGTATGCATATAATTTTTATTTTTCCACCATCATGCTTTTTTCGTCAAATTTCACAACAATTCTACGGAGGTGAACTGTTTATGCAGAATAATAAAACCGACCTTTTTAGCGTTTCGTTCTGGAATGAACTGCGTCAAAAAGTCTGTAACCGTAATTCTTCTTTTCAAGAGCGGATTATTGCAGGCACCCACGAAAAAATCAATTACGGCGAGGAAGATACTTCTGTTTTCCTTTGGATCAATCAGGAACCGGGAAGCTTCCCCCTCCACTGGCATTCCACGGTGGAAATCGTAATGCCTTTGATTAACGGCTATACCGTTACCATAAATAAAACCGTCTACCGGCTGAATGAGCATGATATTTTGATTATCCCTCCGGGAGAGCTTCACGAGCTGACTCCTCCTTCTTCCGGCTATCGTCTGGTATTGTTGTTTGATTTGTCTTCCTTAAATAAATTTAAAGGATTTACCAGATTGTTTTCCTTCTTTTCTTTATCCGGGCTCATCACTCCGGATACCATGCCGGCAATCCACGAAAAGGAGCGGGATCTGTTAGTACAGATTGCAAAAGAGTATGCAGAAGGCGGCGATCTTGCGGAGCCGTCCATCCTCGCACTGCTGATTCAGTTTTTTGTTCATCTGGCAAGAAGCGTGGAGGATACCGTTCCGGTTTCTCTTCCGGCCATGCAACCGAACAAACAAAGAGAATACATAGAAAAATTTAATACGGTTTTTGATTATATCGAACACCACTATACGGAAGATATCACCTTGGAATCCACCGCAGCACAAATCGGTTTCTCGAAATTTCATTTTTCCCGACTGTTCCGACAGTTTACCGACACCTCCTTTTATGATTATCTCTGTGCCAGAAGAATCAAAGCCGCCGAGGTGCTTTTATTGGACCCGAATCTGCCGATTACGGAAATCGCCCTGCAATCAGGCTTTGCCAGCATCTCTACCTTCAACCGGGTCTTCCGGAAATTCAAAGAATGCACTCCGACAGAGTTTAAGGAGTTTTATAAAGACACCGGAAAAACCATCGGCAAAAAAGCAAAAAAGCAGTGAACAATCCTATCATTTCCAAGAACAAGGAGTTCCGCTTGCGGAACTCTCGCGCCGCTTTTGCGTCGCATTTATGCGACATCTTCTTCTGCAAAAGCGTGCGCATCCGCAGCGGAGCGTTTTTTTGCGCTATAGGAAATGCGTAATTTCCTATAGCGCAAAAAAACCGCCGCACATTCTGCGACGGTTTTCTTATTCTCTATTCGTAATCTACCACATTTGCCCAGGAAAGCAGCAGCTGCCTTTCCTCCGGCTTTCCTTTTACAGACTGGGAAGCCGCCACAATCGGAAGCCAGCGTTCAATATACTGTCTTGCGGTATCGCTCATCTTACAGAACAACTCCATATACTTCTTTGCGCCCTCGGTATCCCCTGCCAACCAAAACAACAAATAAGTTCTTGCCACATCCGCGGAAGCATTTCCCTGCGTTGCGTGTGCCCAGTCGATGATATATGCTTTGCCATCCTCATCGGAAATAATAATGTTAGACGGATTAAAATCACCGTGACATACCTTCGTGTGCTTCGGCATACCTTCCAAACGCGCGTGAAGTTCATAGCGGGTGGTGGCGTCAAGCTCCGCCTCGGAAATCTTACGATTCATCTTATCCTTTAACTTATTCAGACCCGGCGCACGTTTTGCATGCACTTCCATCTGAAGTTCCACCAGCATCTTTAAATACTCCTCTTTTTTCTCCGGAGCTTCCTGCATCAGCTGTGCCAACGTCTTCCCTTTAATATACTCGGACACAATGGCCCACTTACCGTCAATCTTTGTCACCTCATGAATCTTCGGAATGCAAAGTCCTGTTTCTTCCACTCTTGCCTGATTCAACGCTTCATTTAACACATCGGCCTTGGAATAGTCCTCGTTAAACACTTTAATCACGCGGTCGCCGTCCTGATACACGGTCTTTGCCGTTCTTACCGCAATCGTCTTATCCAGTTTCATAGTCTTTGCCCTCCTTTACACGGTCTCGTGTTTGCCGTAATATGCATTCAAGTACATTTGCTTGATTTCGCTCATGAGCGGATATCTCGGATTTGCTCCGGTACACTGGTCATCAAATGCCTGCTCGGTCATCTCATCCAGCCGGTCGAGGAAATCCTTCTCATCCGCAACATAATCCTTGATGGTTGCCTTAATTCCCACCTTTGCCTTTAGCTCATCCAATGCCTTAATGAAATTTTCTACCTTCTCGCTGTCATTTTTCCCCTTCATGCCCAGATAGTCAGCCACTTCCGCATAACGAGCCAGGGTATGCGGATGGTCGTACTGGGAAAAGGTTCCCATCTTTACCGGAGTCTCCGTTGCATTGAAACGGATTACTTCATCAATCATAAGCGCGTTTGCAACACCGTGCGGCAAATGATGGAATGCGCCCAGTTTATGCGCCATGGAATGACAGACACCCAGGAATGCATTTGCAAATGCCATACCCGCAATGGTTGCCGCATTTGCCATCTTCTCTCTTGCCTCTACATCGTTCCCGTTCTCGTAAGCCTTCGGAAGATACTCGAAAATAATCTTCAGTGCCTTTAACGCCAAACCGTCGGTATAATCCGTTGCCAGCATGGAGGCATAAGCTTCCAGCGCGTGGGTTACCGCATCAATACCGGAAGCAGCGGTCAATCCCTTCGGAGCACTCATATGGAAATCCGTATCGATAATTGCCATATTCGGAAGCAGCTCGTAATCTGCAAGCGGATACTTTACTCCGGTCACCTCATCGGTGATAACCGCAAACGGGGTTACCTCGGAACCGGTACCCGCAGAGGTCGGAATCGCCACAAAATATGCCTTTTCTCCCATCTTCGGGAACGTATAAATTCTCTTACGGATATCAATAAAACGCATCGCCATATCCATAAAGTCAGCTTCCGGATGTTCGTAAAGAACCCACATAATCTTTGCCGCATCCATTGCGGAACCGCCACCCAGAGCAATAATTACATCCGGCTGAAACGCTGCCATCTGTGCGGCACCTGCCTTTGCGCAGGCAAGCGTCGGATCCGGCTCCACCTGCCAGAACTCTGCATGGGAGATACCCATCTCGTCTAATTTATCGGTAATTGCTTTCGTAAATCCGTTCTGATACAGGAATTCATCCGTTACCACAAAGGCCTTCTTCTTACCCATTACGGTGCCCAGCTCATCCAGGGCCACCGGCAAACATCCCTTCTTCATGTAAATCTTTTCTGGTGCGCGGAACCAAAGCATGTTTTCCCTTCTTTCTGCAACGGTTTTAATATTTAATAAGTGCTTTACGCCTACGTTATCGGATACAGAGTTACCGCCCCAGGAACCGCAGCCAAGGGTCAAAGACGGGGCCAGTTTGAAGTTATAAAGGTCACCGATACCGCCGTGAGAGGACGGGGTATTCACCAAAATACGACAGGTCTTCATGCGTTCCGCAAACTCATTGAGTTTTTCCGTTTCCGTCTGTGCATTCAGATAGATGGATGAAGTATGACCGTAACCGCCGTCTGCGATTAAATGCTCTGCCTTCTCAAAAGCATCCTGAATGTTCTTCGCTTTGTACATTGCCAATACCGGAGAAAGTTTCTCGTGGGCAAACTCCTCAGAAAGTTCTACACTTTCCACTTCACCGATTAAGATTTTTGTCCCCTCCGGAACCTTCACGCCCGCAAGTTCCGCAATCGTAGTCGCCTTCTGACCTACAATCTTTGCATTTAACGCACCGTTAATGATAATGGTCTTACGAACCTTTTCAATCTCCTCATCTTTTAAGAAGTAGCAGCCTCTTCTTGCAAATTCTTCTTTTACTGCCTTATATACCTTCTCCAAAACAATTACGGACTGTTCGGATGCACAAATCATACCGTTATCAAAGGTTTTGGAATGTATAATGGAATTTACCGCAAGCAAAATATCCGCCGTGTCATCGATAATTGCCGGAGTGTTCCCCGCGCCCACACCAAGGGCCGGTTTTCCGCTGGAATAAGCCGCCTTTACCATACCCGGACCGCCGGTTGCAAGAATAATATCCGCTTCCTTCATCACTGTATTGGTCATCTCAAGAGACGGTACATCAATCCATGCAATGATATCTTCCGGTGCTCCTGCCGCAACAGCCGCCTCAAGTACAATCTTAGATGCCGCAATGGTGGAATTTTTTGCACGCGGGTGCGGACTGATAATAATACCGTTTCTGGTTTTTAAACTGATTAAGGTTTTAAAAATCGCAGTAGAGGTCGGATTGGTGGTCGGAATTACCGCCGCAACCACACCGATGGACTCTGCCACCTTCTTAATACCGAATGCTTTGTCTTCTTCAATGACTCCACAAGTCTTTGTGTCCCTGTAGGCATTGTAAATATACTCTGCCGCATAGTGGTTCTTAATTACCTTATCCTCTACGACACCCATGCCGGTTTCTTCCACTGCCATCTTGGCAAGGGTAATTCTTGCCTTGTCCGCCGCAGTTGCCGCCGCAAGGAAAATCCGATCTACCTGCTCCTGGGTATACTCCGCAAACTTCTTCTGTGCGGCTCTTACCCTTCCTATTGCTGCTTCCAAAGCTTCTACACTGTCTACCACTTCATAGTTTTTCGTTTTCATACACGACCTCCTATTCGGCACATCTGATTCGCAGAAACGTAACCGTTTACTCCGTCTCTGCACCTCTGTCTGTTAAAAATTTAACACACTTTGTATGGAATGTCAATAGGGAATTTCTACATTTTTTCCCAAACCACATACTTTAGCTCATTCCGACCCTAAATACAAAACAGCAGGCCGGAAACATAGCCAACCTGCCGTATCTTAATCGTTCCTCTTATTCCGCTTTATAATCTATGCCACTGAAGTATGCCGTGTTACTGCTTTCTTTTCCGTTTGCGGTTGTGTACATACCGATGGTACAACCTACAAATCCGCCTGCGGACTCGGTACTTAAAATCTTTGTGGAAGTACCGAAAACCAATACCTTATCACCGTCTCCCGTATTGTAGGAAAGCGTTGCTTTCTGTCCGCTCTGGGTAACGGTAAAGGTAATCTTATCCGCCGTTACTTCTTCCGACGTCTTTACCTGTACCCCGGTATCCTTGGCATTTTCTATAATGCGTACCCGGGTCTTTCCTTCAAACTTGCCGTATTCAATGGCAAGGAACGCCTCTTCACTCTGGAAAAGTGCAAGACCTGCGGCCTCACCGTCCTGTGCCGGAGTAAAGTCAACCGTAGTTTTTGCGGTAAAATAATACGAGGTCTGACGGAGTCCCAAATAAGCTGCCGGCTCCTTCTCTGCCAATGTATACGGTAAAGTCTTTAAGCGATAGCCGTCGCCCTCACCCTTTGCCATGCCGTCTATCGGATTACGAAGCTTTACCATAGAAAACGGAATGCCGTCCCCATCGGTTCCGCTGGTAATCAAATCACCCTCCGTTTCCGTAAGCGGAACAGTCACCGTATCCTCTAAAATACCGATACCTGCGTTAAATACCGGCCAGCCGTCTTCCCAGGTTACCTTTGCCAGGAAAGTCTCTCGTCCCATGTTGGTATGCCACTCACACGGTCTGGACGCAAGCATTACCGCATACCAGTTGCCTTCTGTATCCTCAATCAAATCCGCATGACCCACATAACGAATCGGATAATCCTTACCGAGATGGCGATGGGTAAATACCGGGTTCATCAGATTGTTCTCATACGGACCCCAAAGTTCCTTACTTCTTGCCACACAAACCGCATGAGCCGGACCTGTTCCTCCCTCTGCGTGAAGAATATAGTACCAGCCGTCCTTCTTGTAAAGATGCGGTCCCTCCGGCCACTCTGCCTTACGCATGGCACCGTTCCAAACCATCTTATAGTCGCCCACAAGACACCAGTTTTCTAAATCCACTTCCTGTATGTAGATGTACCAGTCCCCGTTATGACCTACGCCCTCCGGATTCGGTCTGGTTCCGATGTAATAACATTTCCCGTCATCATCAAAGAATAAACTCGGGTCGATACCGTCCGCTCCCGCAAGGTAATGCGGCTCGGACCACGGACCTGCCGGGTCGGTAGCGGTTACCACAAAATTTCCGCCGTAGCTGACATTGGTGGTAATCATATAAAAAGTTCCCTCATGATAACGGATGGTCGGTGCAAAAATACCGCGGGACATACCGTCATGTCCAAGCGGAAGCTGGGATGCTCTGTCCAGTACATTACCGATCTGATGCCAATGCTTCAAATCCGTACTCTCAAAAATCGGAACTCCCGGAAAATAACAAAAACTGGAGTTCACAAGATAGAACTTTCCGTTTACCGCACAAGCGGACGGGTCCGGGTAAAAGCCCGGTAAAATAGGATTCTTAATTTCCATAAGATTCTTCTCCTTGTATAATATAAATTTTTAACATTCCTTTTTCATCCTTTCCTCGTACTTTCCAGTGTACCATATTCGACAGAAAGTGGCAATCATTTTTGTACCCCCAAAAAAACAATCCCCCGGACCATTAAACAATCGTCCGGGGGACTTCTTTCCTTTTTTATCTGAATTTCAGCTTCTCCTCAAACTCCGGGTCTGCATTCTGCGGGAGTGCATACAAACTGGTGGTCAAGTCGGAAAGATCCGATTTCGGTTCCTTACCGTACAAGTGATAATCCGCAAAATCCAACAGATACACCAAATCGGAATCCGTCACCATATGACCCGACGGATGTAAGCATACCGCCAGATGGTCCGCAATTCCCATGTAATCAAACAAATCCTTGGATGCCAGATAATTCATCCACATAGCCGGAGCGTTTACCCAGTCTTCATCGCAGTAGGAACCGGAGATAAACAAATACCGGTCCCCTCTTCCGCAAAGGGCAGACAACATATATTGTTCTAGCGGCAATACCGTTTCATCCTTGAACACCTGAAAATTATCATTAAACCAGTGGCCTTCACTGGAGCTGCGCAAGCTTCCGATCGGCTCGTTCTGACTGAATTTATAAGCACTGCCTCGATCGATTGCAGTGTAATCATACTCCGTTCCTTCGGATACATAACGATATAACGCAATGCCGCCGGCACCGGAACAAGACGGTGCCGTAATCTTAATACGCGGTTCCAACGCTCCCGCCACCGCAGTAGCCTTACCGAACCGGGATACACCGGTCATCAAAAAGTCCGTGGTGGTCAAACCCAGTTCTTCCGCAGCACCGTTTTCAAGTGCATCAATAGCCTTGGATACGCTCCAACCCCATGCTGCCAGCACACCGGTCTGCTCCTCCCAGGTCTCTCCGTACGGATACAAATCGTAGAACACGCCCGTTCTGGTGGAGTTGTCTGCCGCAATTTCCATCGGATTGATGGACAGAACCGCATAGCCCCGCTCATTGGCATAATCCGTCTTCATCAAACCGAAAATCGAAAACAACACCGGAGCCTTCTCATAAACCTTATTGGTCGGTAATGCCAGAGTCACCTTATAGGATGCGGACTTTTCTCCGTTATTCACCGTTACCGTCATCTCGTTGCCGGATACCGCATAAGTCACCGATTCCTTAGATGCATCCGGCATCGGTCCGTACATATAGTACTCATACATGTGCTTGATTTCTTCCAGACGCTCATCAAATTCCTCCGGAGTCGTCACCTCACGTCCGTCCAAAAAGATATACGGATTCGGCATTTCAATGGTCTCCGTAAATTTTGACGGGTCCGGAAGACCGTACTTATTTACTAAATTTGCAACCGTCTCTCTTAATTCCTTTAACATACTCGTGTATTCCTGCTGGGAAACGATTTCCGTCTCTCCCTTTGCCACCAACGCATCCGCCTTATCAAAGGCTGCCTGCAGAGTGTCACCGTTTTGAAACTGACTCAGGTTCTTATACTGTTCCTTCATCAGTTTCATCTGGCCCAGTAACAATTGCGGATTGCCCGCACCTGCCGGACGCTTTGTGGGCTTCGCAGTCTCCTCCTCTTCTTTATTTTCAGGTTCCGGTGTGGGAGTATCCTCCGCCGGTGCCTGTGTTACTTCTTCCTGAAGAGGTGCCGTCGGTGTTGCATCCGTGGCCTGTCCCGTTCCGCAACCGGCCAGACACAGTGCTACCGTAAGCACCCCCAATATCATTTTTCTTTTCATCCCAATATCCTTCTCGTTATCTCTCGTAACTTTTTTGAGCACTCACTCTTACTTCGCGGACTTCTTAATTGCTTCCCAAAGACCTTCAATATACACCGCACCCAGAGCTCTGTCATATAATCCATAGCCCGGTCTTGCCTGCTCACCCCAAATCATTCTGCCGTGGTCCGGACGAATCACACCGTCAAAGCCCATCTCCTGAAGTGCTTTCACAATTTCATACATATCAAAGCTTCCCTCGGAGGAAAGATGTGCACTTTCGTGGAACTCGTCGTCTGTAATAAACTTCACGTTACGGATGTGTGCAAAGTGAATACGTTCCGCAATCTTCGGGTTACGGATAATCTTCGGCAAATCGTTTTTACGACTGCTGCCGAGAGAACCGGTACAGAAGGTGAAGCCGTGAAGCTTGCTCGGATGAAGTGCCGCAACCTTTAACAAAGACTCTTCGCTGGTTACGATACGCGGCAAACCGAAAATATCCCAAGCCGGGTCATCCGGATGCACTGCCATCTTGATGCCATACTTTTCACAAGTCGGCATAATCTTCTCGATAAAATAGCCGTAATTTGCAAGAAGTTGCTCGTGGGTCATACCCTTATACTTTTCAAATAATTCCTTAATCTCATCCTTACGGTTCGGCTCCCAACCCGGCATTACAAAGCCGCCGCTTTCCTTTTCAATCTTCTCGAACATAGCATCCGGGTCCATGCCGTCAATATGCTTTGCATCATAGGAAAGCACAGTGGAACCGTCTGCAAGAGGCTTCGCAAGGTCTGTTCTGGTCCAGTCAAACACCGGCATAAAGTTATAACAAACCAGCTTAACGCCTGCCTTACCCACGCTCTCCAAAGAGGTAATATAGTTTTCGATTAACTTATCTCTGGTCGGTGCACCGAGCTTAATGTCTTCGTGGATGTTGATGCTCTCGACACCCGCAAGGGTAAGTCCCGCCGCCTCTACCTCGTTCTTTAACTCCATCACCTGCTCATAACTCCACGGCTCACCTGCCGGGATATCGTGCAGTGCCGAAATAACACCGGTTACCCCCGGAATCTGGCGAATCTGCTGTAAGGTTACACTGTCATTTTTACTGCCGTACCAACGTAATGTCATTTCCATAGTTTTGTCCTCCTGATTATTAGAATATTTCTCTGCCCTTGGCATCCTCGATACCGGACTTACGATAAAAGTAAGAATTCACAATATCTCTCCAGTCCTTGGAGTGTGCTGCCTGATGTTCAAACCGCGGTAAGATGCGCTTGTAAATATCTTCCGGAATCACATCCTTTAAGCTCTTGATTGTTTCAAGGAACCCCTCTGCCTGCTCCGCACCTTCAAAGTGAGTATCATAAATATGCTGAATCAGCGTCTTCCCGCTCTTTAATACATAATCGTAACGGATGTAATGGAAGAACAGCAATAGCTCCTCCGGACAGGTAGCCGGGTCTTCGTACATCTTAAAGTTTTCCTCACGATACTGTGTTGTATACCCGGTACCTTTCGTAGTACGGTCCACACCGATACCGTGAAGATCCGCGCGATGATAGGTTCCCCAACGATCGTATTCGTAACCGTCCACATTCGGGCCGTAGTGGTGATTCGGATTTACCATCCAGCCGATGCCAAGCGGAGAGGTGTACTTTTCATATACTTCTCTGGAGCAAAGAGCCATATCCGTCAATGCAGCCACTGCCTTTTCGTCCTTTGTTACCGTAAGTTTAATCCATTCCTCCGCGATTTCCTTAGCAGAAAGAGAGGTGGTAAATGCCAGTCGTCCGAAGCCGTACCAGTTCAGTGCCGCAAAATCGTGACCGGTCCAGTTCTCATCGTTACCGGTGTTGGTTACCGCCGCCATACCGCAGGCAGATTGTACAAAGGTACGTCCCGCCACAATATCCGCCACCGTATCCTTTTCCGGTGCACAGTAGGTTCTAAAATCAAGAACCTCCTTCCACATCGGAATCAGGTAACAGAAATGTCTCTGCTGACCGGTATATTCCTGTGCCGCCTGTACCTCCAAAATCTGGTTCGTCTTTTCCAGTCCGCCGAGAAGCGGGGAAATCGGCTCACGAATCTGGAAATCCATCGGACCGTTCTTAATCTGCAACACCACATTGTCCGCAAACTGTCCGTCAAGCGGCTTAAAGTGGTCATAGCCCGCACGGGCACGGTCTGTCTTCCGGTCACGCCAGTCCTGGGTACAATTATAAACGAAGCAGCGCCAAATAATCTTGCCGTCAAACGGTGCCACCATCTCAGCCAACATATTGGCACCTTCCGCCTGGGTTCTTCCGTAGGTATGCGGTCCCGGACGGCCCTCGGAATCTGCTTTTACAAGGAATCCCGCCAGCTTCGGAATTGCCGTAAATACGTTTTTCATGGTATCCTTCCACCATGCTCTGACATCCTCGTTTAACGGGTCGGACACAGGAAGTCCCGCCAGCTCCATCGGTGCCGCAAAGTTTAAGGAAAGATACAAATCCACGCCGTACTCCGCAAAAATCTCGGACATTTCCTTCAGTTCCTTCTCATAACGCGGAGTAATAAGGTAAGTTGCCGCATTCTTCACGTTAACATTATTGATAACGGAAGCATTGATACCGACAGAAGCACACAATCTCGCGTACTCTCTCGTACGGTCATTTACCACTACTTCGTTATTTACAAAGAAAAAGGACTCGCCGGAATAACCGCGCTCAATGCTGTTGTCCATGTTATCCCAGTGATTCATCATACGAAGCGGATTGTCCGGAATCACCTTCTTGTCGCACACCGCAAGGGTATCCTCAATAATCTCGGTGCGAATCACATCAAAGGCTCCGTACAGAATCCCCCGGCCCGTTCCCGCAACGATATACGCCGCAGTCTCGGTCACCACCAGACGATAGCCCTCTTTATATGTGTCCTTCAGTGCCGGAAGATACACTAACACAAGTCCCTCATCACAACCGGTCAGGGTTTTAAGCTCCGCCAAAGAACACTCCTCCCCGGACGAGGATACATTTTTTCTTTCACTCTTTATGTCTGTCCCAAATAAATCCTTTGCCGTACGGATCAGTTCTTTCACTGCCGTGTCTACTGTCTGCGGTACCGGATTTTCCTTCCCGTCCGCAATTACGGTTACTTTATTCCAAATTTTTGAATTTGTAAGTGCTTTCATTTTATACGAAAGCCACGCCTTAGTATAGTCTGCCATAGGGCACCTCCTACGTTCTGTTACCCTCAGTATACCTTATCTTTCCCTTTTTTGCAACGGTTTTCTTTCATCATTTCGTCATTTCAAACCCGCTTTTTTGAAAACGCTTTCATAGTTTTCGCTACTTTGTTCATATTTTTACAACCTTGCTCAGATGCTTTCCTTGACAGATACCGTCGTCTTTGTTACGATATTATTATAAGTTAGAACGCTAATCCATGTTTTTTACGTCTGTTTTGTTACATCACACACGCACACCGAAATCAGGATTGGCACAGTATATGGAGGAGGTTATTATGGCACAAAAAGCAAAAATTACGGTTCATCCGTCTTTTACCATCGGCGAGATTTCTCCGCGTCTGTTCAGTACATTCCTAGAGCCCATCGGAACCATGGTAAACGGCACTATGTTTAATCCGAAGCACCCGACCGCAAATGAGCTCGGCTTCCGTCAGGACTTCATCGACGCTTTAAAGAAAACCGGCATGCCGGCTTGTCGTCTTCCGGGCGGCAACTTTGTATCCGGTTGGGAATGGAAAGATTCCATCGGTCCGAAGGAGCTTCGCAAAAAACATCTTGATTTAGCTTGGTATCAGTACATCACCAACGAGGTCGGTCACGATGAATATCTTCAGTGGGCAGAGCAGGTAGGCACCGAAGCAATGTACACCATCAATCTCGGTACCGGCGACATCAAAGACGCCCAGCACATCGTAGAATACACCAATCATCCGGGCGGCACCTACTGGTCCGATTTACGTCGTCAGTACGGTCATGAAAATCCGTACGATGTAAAGACCTGGTATCTCGGTAACGAAATGGACGGCCCGTGGCAAATCGGTTCCTGGGGTCAGAACCCGAAGGGCTACGGTATCTTATGTAACGAAGTTTCCAAAGTGATGAAGTGGACCGATGCCCGCATCGAAACCGCAGTCTGCGCTTCCTCTTCTCTTTGGATGAATACCTATCCGCAGTGGGAAGAAGATGTATTGCAGGAGTGCTACGATACCGTAGACTACATTTCCATGCACCACTACCACGCTGCACCGCCTGGAGATTATAAGGCGCTGCTTGGCGGTTCCCACTACTACGAAGACTTTATCAACACCGAGATTGCACTTTGTGACTTAATTCAGGCAAAGCATCATTCTCCGAAGAAGATGATGCTTTCCTTTGACGAGTACGGCGGAATGATTCGTCCGAACGAAGCTCTCCATCCGGGATACGGTCCGTACAACATGGCCATGTCCCACTATCGTTTCAACCCGGACAGAAAGTATATCCTCCATGACCCGGACAATATGCCGGAGCGCATGTTCCCGGGCAGCGAGATGGTACAGGCTCTTTCCATGGCATCCATCCAGCTTGCGTTCCTGCGTCACGCAGACCGCGTAAAGATCGGTTGTATGACCGGGGGCCTCGGCGCACTTTGCGCATCCAACCATGACCATGTATGGAAGTCCGCTTCCCATTACATCTTCATGCAGATGATGCAGTACGCAAAGGGTACTTCCTTGCAGGTAGATACCGCATGTGAGACCTACGACATCCCGGGCTACGCCGTAAACGACACCTCCCAGTACATGGAAAAGGAAGGGGTTCCGTACGTGGACACCGCTGCCGCATACGATGCAGACACTGATTCCTTAACCATTTTTGCCATCAACCGTAACGCCGAGACCTCCTATCCGGTAGAACTGGATATCCGCGGTTTTGAAGGCTTTACCTTTGAGGAGCAGATTGTGATGTTCTGCGAGGACCTTTCCGCAAAGAACAGCTTCGATGACCCGAACGTAATTTTACCGAAGACGGTTTCCGGCCAGACCTTTGAAGGTGGAAAGCTTACCGCTGAGGTACAGCCGTTATCTTGGAATGTGTTTCGTTTTAAGAAAATGTAATCGTCCCGTTTCCTAGTCGGGGTAGCATTTCTGACATCCGGGCTGCGCATTTACGATTAATACTCGTAAATGCGTAGCCCTTTTTACATTATGCAAAGATATCTCCCCAGAGAATGACTTCCTTTTGGGTCAAATCACATAAAAAACGGCTTTTTGAGAAACATCGCTTTATCTTCGTATATTTTACGAAATTACAAAGGGGCTTCGCTAATTTGCGGAGCCCCAATACTTCTCATATTATTCTTCTCTATCTTCGATGCTCTAAATTCAATACTTTCATTAATGCTTCCTGCAATACCCGGGATACATTTATTCCGCATGCTCCGCCTCATAGTTCAGCCAACTCGGCAACGCAACATTTCTTCTGACTGTCTTGGTATCAATTTTTCTCCGATACTCCCCTGAGTCGATATCCACAAAGGAAATGACCGTAGCTCCTTCTCTGGCAAACGTAGCTTTAGAAACATCCAAAGTATTAATATCCGAAGGCTCCGGAATTGTGTCTTTGGCATCCTCTCTGGATACACAATTCAGTTCAATCGCATCTCGCGCCATCTCTATTGCATCCGACATATCCTTACCTTCTGTCAAAATTTCTAAGTCAGGGACTTCTACCAACACACAATTCTTTGCCTTTGTAAAAAAAACAGGATATACGCTTCTCATTCTATCGCCTCCGCTTCACCGCACCTCATATACACAGCATTGTAAACAACCGTTATAACAATCCTCTTCGTCTTAAAATTGCTTTTGCCAGCATCTCGTTTATCTCTTTATGTCGGGGAATCTCCTCTCGTTCCGTTCCTCTGACATAAATGTCATGACTTCCTCCATGACGTTCAAAGACAAATCCGCCTTTTTCAAGCCGTTTAATTAATTCCTTTCTTTTCATTTGTACCCCTTATCACCTTTCATTATACACACTTTTTACACAACCGTCAATTATTTATACACACTTTTTACACAATGCCTTTTTTCGTATTGATACGGCACATACGGCAAAATCCCCCAAGTAATTTCATCCGCATAATGTACTTCGGTATGTATTACAGAACGATAGTCCGCAGAGGTCGCCTTAATACATGGAAATTCTTTGCATTCCTTGCACTCAGCAAGGCCTTTCTTCGGTGCACATCCCTTTGCATTACACGGTTCGTCCTTGCAATAGCACTCCGAACTGTAGCACCCGATGCAACGCATACTCCAATCCGTTATCCCCCACATTTTCTGTAAAAACGGCTCCATTACAGCACGCTGTTCCTCCGTCGTCCCAACATAATGCACACACAAATCACACCGTTGCCCACACATGGAATACATCGCATTCTCCTTCGGAAAAGACTTTCGGTTCGGCTTTTTCTTTATGAGAATAAGCTTTTTAACATCCTCTAACTGCTCCGGAGTCGTTACATCAATAAACATCCATTTCCCGTCATGATAGGTCTTGGAACAGTCATAATAATCCAGAATATACTTTGAAAATTCGTTCCGTCTTGTTTCAAACACTTCCCGTTCTTTCTTTCCGAATATTATAAGAAATGTATACTTATCTTCATGAAGGTATATGGTCAGAATGGTTTTTGCGCCCTGTTTAAATTTTAACTCATCCTTGCCATCACCGATTTCATCTAATCTGTAGTTTCCTCGCATAAAAACCATAGTTTCGTGACTGACTTTTTCAAGATGATTCATCTACGTCCTCCTGTAACCTAGCCTTCCGCATGCTCCATCATTGCCGCATAGCACTCCGGAAACTCCTTCTTCACGGAAATAATTTTACCGTTTTTATCAAGGAAACCGTGCTCCGAATGCCCTTCACAGGCAAGAGTTCCGTCTTCCTTATACATGGCATACTTTATTTTCAGCTTTACGCCGCGGAATTCTTCAATTCCCACTTCAATCCGGATTCGCTCCGGAAACTTCGTACTTACCTTGTATTTACATTCCACACCGGTCACCGGAGATACCATCCCCAACTCCTCCAGGCGATCCATTCCCCAACCAATCTGTTCCAAAAAGTCCACACGCGCTTCCTCCATCCAACGGATGTAGTTGGAATGGTGCACAATGCCCATTTTATCGGTTTCATAATACTGTACTTTGTGTTCATACGGTCTCATTTTCAAAATCCTCCCTAGTATCTTTTATTCAACTTGTTATGCGTTCCGCTTATCACGCAACGTTTTCTGCAAATCACTTCCGAATGCTGCCTACTCTTGCAGCAGCTCCACCAACGTTTCAAATACAAACTCCGTTGCCGCTTCTCTTACCACATTTCTTCCAAGATTCCCGAATTGCTTTGTCACTGTAGTCAGTTCTCCGTCCACATAAAATCCGAAGCAAACCATGCCCACCGGCTTTGTAGCTGTCCCACCGGTCGGTCCTGCGATTCCGGACACGCCGACTCCTACCTCTGCAATCTGCGCCTTTGCCACACCTTCTGCCATTTGGCCCGCCACCGGTTCACTGACCACCCCGTAACGTTCGATGGTCTCCGAATTCACTCCGAGATATTTTATCTTTGCCTCGTTTGCATAGGTCACCACACCTGCATCAAACACCGCCGAAGCACTGGCCACACTGACCAACCGCGCGGAACAAAGCCCGCCGGTACAAGACTCCGCAAAAGAGATGTGAAAGTTCTTTTTTTGCAAGAGGGATACCACTTGTTCTTCTAAGGTTTGTATCTGTCCACCGTTTTCCATACAACCGCTGCTCCTTTTCTTCTCTTAAATTTCATTCAAAATCCGTCATTTCGCACTTGAACATTTGTTCGATTCATGTTATAATAAACTTATGGAACAATCGTGTTACAGGGTGTGTTGACCTTCATTCCCAAAGAATGGAGGTGGTGCTATGAAGAATCGAAATCATTATGACTTTTCAGATATGATGAGCTTCGCTCTCTTAATCCTTGCACTGCTTACCTTCGTTTTTACGTTTTGTAAGTAATCAGGACATACGAAAACCGCCCTTTTAACTTTGGCCGAAGTGATTGGGCGGTTTTCTTTCACAATCATTAAGGTCAACCCACCTTGTGGGCGGTTGTTCCTTTTTCTGATTTAAGTTTATCATATCTTTTCTATCTTTGCAATCACTTTTTGCTTACAGCACTGCCCCCTCCGAAGCAAATCCCCCTCGTCCGGTTCACGCACATCAGAATATCCTCCTTACGTATTTCATCAAACCACCAGCCACGATACACCGGATTCGATGTGGCCTGCTCCTCTACCAGCTCTGCAAACAACCGGCCGGCATATTCTTCCCCAACGACATTCAGACATTCCGCACTCTCCTCCTCCTTTGAAAGCAAATTTCTCAACACCCAGGCAAGGGAATGAAGCTGTTCGTTGGTCTTTAAAGATGATATCGCTGTCATATCCACGGAATACTCTCCGCAAATGACCTTTTTACTGTCCTCGGTACAAACGGTCTGCAGAAGCAATGATTTTGTCCCTTCCCCAGTCAGCAGCACCCTTCGCTCACTCACAGAAATCTCCGTATCATTCGGTTTCTCTTCCTCACAAACCGTTACTCCCAGTGCCTTTACCTCTTCCGTCACGTCTGTCGCCACATATTCATGCATCAGAATCACGGTATCCGCAATCTTTAAGTACTCTCCCGCACCACCGATCACGAGGATTGTCGATATCCCTTTCTGCTCCGCAATCCTTCGGATTCTGTCCGTAAACGGAATAATGACTTCGTTTTTTACAATTCTCCGCATCAATTCGTCACGAATCATAAAGTTCGTCGCACTCTTGTCTTCATCAATGGTCAAAAGTCGGCTTCCGCCTCCAATGGCCTCAATGATATTTGCCGCCTGAGAAATGCTTCCGCTGGCATGCTTGGTGGTAAAATTCCGAATATCCTGAAACGGGATCTCGGAGAAGAATATCGAGATATCCTCGTTCGCCACATATCTTCCGTCCTCCGCATTTGTAACCGCAAGGCTTTGCTCCGCCACCACAAACTCCCTGCCGTCTCCCGGTATGTGATTATAAATTCCGGCTTCGATCGCCTCCAAAAGTGTTGTTTTTCCGGAAAATCCCGCACCGGTGATAACCGTAATTCCCTTCGGAATCCCCATACCGGAAAGCACTGTTCCGTCCTCCATGGGAACCGTCACCCACAGACGCTCCGGCGACATAAAAGGTACAGCGGCCGCAAGCGGTTCCTCGCAGTCACCCTTTCTCGGTAACATACTTCCGTCCGCCACAAATGCCACATATCCCTTTTCCATACAGAATTTTCTCAAAGCAATCTGCTTTTTATAAACAAACAACCTCTCCTGCAACTCAGTCTTATCAATGAATGCACTTCCTTCTTCCACAGTCTTTAAGATATCCGTTATCATCCGGCTGATTCGTTCCCCGAGAATCGACACTCCTGCTCCCGTCGGAAACAGCACAAACAGCTTCAGCACGAAGGTATTTGTCTCCTTGTTGTACAACAGTCCGCTTCGCCTCAGAAGCCGACAATCCGGCTTCTGACACTGGATTTTTGACAACAGGCGCTCCAACTTATTATTTGCTGTGTACTTCTCGCTCAGTTCTTCAAACAAAACACTGTAATACCGTAGCAAATAATCCTCAAAAAACACCGGGTATCGTTGGATTTCCTCTTCGAACATCCCTAAAAGTTCCGCATCCAGATTAATATACATTGCCACATTGGCCGGATACTTCGGATTTAATGGTACGAATTTCACGGTAATTCCGTCCACATACTCGTAAGTGTCTCTCCATCTGCTTAACAAATAGGAAACCGGCTTTCCGTTTAAATTTCCCTGCCCGTTAGAGCGTAATACTTTTTTCAGTTCTCTTATTTTTGTATAATCATTCATCATATTTGCAGCTATCTGCCTCCTTTTCTTTTGTTGCAATCACTATCTTCTCTTGTTTTGCTATTGCAACCTTTCCGTACCTCTTTCAGTTCCTTCATAAATACCTGCGTTTCCTCTCCCCACACAGTGTGAAGCATTTTCAAAAACACAAATCCGTACTTCTCGTACAGTCCGACTTCGTTGGAGGAAAGATATATTTTCCCATACCCATCATCTTTGGCAAGTTCACAGGCATGCCGAATCAGCTTCTCTGAATAGCGGTTTCCCCGATGCTTCGGGAAAGTATACACAAACCCAATCCACGGTTTCATGTCCGGTTCCGTCTCTTCCTCCGTGATTTCATCCCGCTCTGCCAGGGTGCAAAAAGCAAGAAGATTATCATCTTCCACCAACAGCAGCAGCCTTGTACTTTTCCCGTACCGTGCCTTCAGCTTTTCCTGTTCCAATACCGCGTACAAATACTTTGTCGCCCGCCAGTCTCCCTGTACAATCTGCTCCCGCAAGCATTTTTGCATCTCGTTTGATTGCTCAAAATATTCGATTATTCTCATATAAACCTCACCTTCCTCATCCGGTTCACCGTAGCCAATACATCTTCCTTTCGCGGCAAATCCATAAATCGCTCACAATCCGTAAAATAGTTACTAAAGATACAATCAAAACCTTCTTCTTCCATTCTACGGTACAGTGCCTCCAACTTTGCCCCTACATCAATTCTTGTCTCGTTTAAGGATATCTCCAGATACCGTATCAGAAAGCCCACCGCATTTCGTTGCGCCTGGGTAATGAGACCTGACAGCATCCGTAAATCAATGGCTTCTTCCCCCACATAGATAATTCCTACATCCGTTACTGCCAAACGCTCCATGCCTGTTTCCGGCACAAAGGAGGTAAAGCCCTCTCCTCCTAGGATGCGACTTTGCGTCCAGTCTGCCGGTTCCGGCGGCTGCGGCGTATCGCACGTCTCTCCCAGTCGTTTCGCCCCTTCGGTCACATTATGTATCCGGTAATCCTCCATTATGTACACCCGGTCCGCCACCGACAAATATTCTCCGCTTCCGCCGATTACAAGCACCGTAGAAACGCCCGATGTTTCATACAACTCCCGCACCCGCTCCGTAAATGGCGTAATAGGCTCCTTCTTTACCAGCTCCCGCATTCTCGCATCCCGTATCATAAAGTTCGTTGCACTCCGGTCCTCGTCAATGAGAAGCAGTTTACTTCCCATACTCACCGCCTCCATAATGTTTGCTGCCTGGGAGGTGGAGCCGGACGCCCGCTCCGTGGAAAAGTGTGCCGTATCCTGTCCCGGAATCCATTTGATAAAGGGTGCAATATTGACATTTTTTACACTTCGTCCGTCCTCCGCCATAATTCCCATGGCTGTGGTATCCGTAATACAAAGCTCTCTGCCGTCACCCCAGGCATGGTTATAAATCCCCGCGGAAATTGCCTCAAGCAAGGTGGATTTCCCCGAATATCCACCTCCGGTAATTACAGTTACGCCCCGTTTGATGCCCATTCCTTTGACGCCGCACACCTCAATTTCCTCCTCGGGAATCGCCGTAAACGGCACCGCATTCCGCATAGGCAAATCGTTTCCGCCCTCTCGCGGCAAAATGCTTCCGTTGGCCAAAAAGGCACAATAAGGACTTTTCCTCAGCCATTTACGAATGTCCTTCTGTAGCTTTTCCAGCTCCAACGCATCCTCATACTCATGTTGTTTAAACTCCGCAATGTACCGGTCCACCGTATCCGGCAAATCCTGGGTCAACATCCGCAATGTCTTCCGCAGATTCCGCTCCGGCAACTGTACCTGAAGCATCAGACAAAGGCAAAGCTCCGGCGGTCCCACTTCCTCCGGCGGTATCAAATACACCGCACCACCGCTGCCAATAGTATAATCCTTCTTCAGACACACCTTAAAATATACGGAGTTTCTTGCTAAAACTTCGCCTCCCGGACGATAGCAGTAATACTTTCCCTTCTCGCTGTCCGGTCGGTTCCGGTTGTATAACGGCTCGTTCAGTTCATCAATGTACGGCAAAAATGCCCGTAAACAATAATCCGCTCCTGCCACACTTGTTTCCGTAATCCCCAGATGCTTTACCGGAATGGATACGGTAATGGTCGGCTTATCCTGTGCCAGTTTGTGGGTCCGCTCAATGCGATACCCGATATCCTCCCTGTAATAGGTGTTGTCCATATCTTCATAGGGCAACATCGTCCCCTGATACGGATACACGAATATCCGTCCCTCATACATCTCCTTATAGGTCTTTGTGTTTGTTTCCATACGTAAAACCATCTGTTTCAATCGTTTCATGGTATCCTGCCCCTTTCGTTTGGCCGCAAGGCAGAGTTGTCCCTAAAAGATGCCTTGCTTTGTGTTTCACTTGATTCTGTTACTTATTTTTGTTGGGATTAAAAGAGAAATTCTTATTTAGATCGGGGTTGGAAAATATCGTGGGCGCGTTCGCATAATCCACTATCTACGTGCAGGCGGTGCTTCGCACCTGCCCCCGCACTTCGCAACTTACGTTGCTCAGTCGTGGGCGCGTTCGCATAATCCACTATCTACGTGCAGGCGGTGCTTCGCACCTGCCCCCGCACTTCGCAACTTACGTTGCTCAGTCGTGGGCGCGTTCGCATAATCAGCGATTTTTGGAAACAAGTTTCCAAAATCGCTTCTATGCTCACTTTGCCTGCACGCAAAAAGGGCACGTCCGCGGACGTGCCCTAAAACTCACCAAAAGATTCCCTGTACAATTAGAACTTGAACAGAGCTACGGCGACCGATACAACATCCGACTTAAATAAGATTGTCATATAAATCGCCTCCTAACCATAAAAGAAAAAATTATCACTACGCTGACCATTATAGTCATCCTTATGTGATATGTCAACATCTTTTTTCAAAATCCCAGTTGAACATTTGTTCTGGTTGTGTTATAATAGTCTTATGGAACAATCGTGTTACAGGGTGGGTTGACCTTCATTCTTACAGAATGGAGGTGGAGCTTATGAAGAATCGAAACAAATTTGATTTTCAAGATTTGTTGTCTTTCGGACTCTTTCTTTTAGCTTTGCTTACATTCGTTTTTACGTTTTGTAAGTAAACAAACATAGAAAAACCGCCCTCATAACTTTGACCGAGTGATTAGGGCGGCTTTTCCAACTTAAATCATATAGGTCAACCCACCTTGTGGGCGGTTGTTCCTTTTTCTGATTTTAGTTTATCACATTTTTTCTGCTTTCGCAATCCTTTTTTTATATAGGTCTCATTCCTTACAGCTCAAACTCCGCATCCGTCTTCGCATCACCCATCACCTCAAACGGTCCCGGGGTTACATTGCCTGCCGGACGCTTCTTACCGAAGAAATCCGTATCAAATACGATATTGGTACCGTCCGGATTTTCGTAAGCCATTTCCGCATGGTAGGACTTGCCGAGAGTATCTGCGGATAACAGTTCCGAACCTTCTCCACTCAGTAAGTCCGCATTCTTGACACATACCTTGACACTCTTCTTATCCTCGGAAACCGTTACCGTGATGCCCGGCTCTGCGCATACCTTAGCCGCCGGTTCATGAGAGCAACCTACAGCCCCTCCGAAATATGCATTCCCCTTAATCTGTACCGGAATTGCCCAACGGCCCAACGGGAAGATACTACCGTACTTCTCGATACGCTCCTTACGTTCTTCTTCCGTGTACTCCCAAGGCATCTTTTCCTCTCCGTTCGGATATTTATCATAACAAGAAAGTCCTGCCGGATGCAAATAGCAGATGGAGTCCGCCGGTACACCGTCCATCACCGTACCGCCATCCTCCCGCTCCTTACGCTCCGGAAGCGGCAAATGCTCAAAGAAGGTCATCGGCTTTACATCCTTATCTCCGTCACCCAAGAACAAGTTATTCACATAACGGTCGTCTCCGCCGGAGAAATTATTGTATCCGGCTACCGCAGTTTCATGCGGGAAGTGGTACGGTGTGGCACGATTTAACTCTTCCTTCGGCAAAATTCTGCCTGCAAACAGGTTATGTACAAAAGCACCGCCCTGTGCCATGTTCCGGAAATTCATCGGGGACAGGAACAAATTGTGGTCCACTAAATAAGGTCCGTGACATACCTCTACAAAGAAATCCTCGGAAAGATTGTCAAAGAATACGTTTCTGCTGATCCGGGTACCCTGTGCCTGCCAGTCTAACCAGATTGCACGATAGCAACCGTAAATCTTGTTATTTGTAATCTGGGTGTCCAAAGATGCATGCAGCTTAATACCTGCCACTTCCGCTCCGTGGAACACACGCTTATGATGAATTCTGTAGATGGTATTTCCGGTAATGGTACTGAAGGCACCGCCCAAATGACCTACCACACCGGCCTGCTCACAATCGTGAATGACATTGTTGCGTACCATATGGCTACCGATAAAGTCCTTATGCCAGTTCCCGTGAAGGGCACGGAAAATAACCTCCTGCTCTCTCTGGGTACCGCCCTTTCCCTTACCACCGGTCCACTCATTGTGACCGGTACTGATATCCTTTCCGAGACTGATACCGACACACTTGGAACCGAACACCTCATTGTCTTCGATAATCCAGCCCTTACTCCAATGCGGTCCGATCAGGCCCTCCTGAAGTGCCGTCGGCGGAGCCCACTGAGGAGCACCCTGACAAATGGTAAATCCCTTTACCGTAATGTAATTAAGCCCTGTCTTTTCCGGCCAGAAACAGAACGGACGCACCGTAATTTCCACATCTTCCTTGGTCGGGTCTGCATCTCCGAAATTCGCCCAAAGCTTTGTAGTCACATCTCCTGCTTCCGCATACCAAACAAGCTTTGATTCCTCCGGATACTTTGCCTGCGGCCAAACCTCCGGGTTCGTCAGCTTTTCTACGGATTCCGCTTCATACATCGGCATTTTATTCAAATACACATCGCCAAGATGCGGTACAAAGGCGCCCTTAAACAACCAGTCACCGGCCAAATCCTCTTGAAACGGATTGCGGTCTGTAAATAAACTGTTGTCCACTTCGGCACTCCATACCTGACCGCCTTCGTTTTTCCATTCCTTTACCTGTTCCGCACCGCTGATTACGACCTCACCGTCTCCTGCGGACCGATACACGATTCTTGCATCCTCGGTACCACCGTTTGCCGGGCGCACCCACTCTCGGTACACGCCTGCATGTACCGTAACCGTATCTCCCGCAACCGCCATCTGTGCGGCTTTGGAAATTGTTAAAAACGGCTGCTCGGCTGTTCCGAGCGCTCCGTCATTTCCGTTTTTTGCTACATGATATTCCATTGTAAACCTCCTCTGTTCAAATACTCTTCTCTTTCTATTCTCTTATTTTACCTTCTCGATTATAATCTTATGAAAATCGATTCCGTTCTGGGCAAAGGCCAGACGCACTCTGGTCGGCATAAAGGTCAGCATATATTCTCCCGTAAAGGACATGGGCTCTCCCTTTGTTCCGTGCCAGGTAAAGGTATCGTGTACCGTTCCCATAAAGTACAGCGTTACCGGCATCTGTGCCAGCTCGCTTGCCATGGAACTTCCGGTAAAGGTAAAGCGGTACTTCGCTCTCTCCTCAATATTTAACATAAAGGTATGATGACTTCCCTTTTTACTGTGTACACCGGTCATATCAATTTCCAGGTAATCCTTCAATTCATAGGTATAATTACCGTTTGCCCCGTCATTTTGTTCTTCTTCCGTGTAATTTACGCGCTCAATCTCGTCATCGATTCCACGGAGACGCTTTAATGCATGGGTACTCAAAATAAAACGGCAAATATTCGCGGCATTTCGCTGTAATTCCGCACGTTTTAAAGAACCGTCCGCCAAGGATTCCATCACATTATCATCATGGGTCAGACTGTCTCTGGTTACCATATACACATCGTTCTGGGACATGGCCAGTGCCGCAAAATCCCGCTTATCCACCGGATGATTTCGTCTGTTAATGGCAGCCCACCAGTCGGTCATTACCATACCGTCAAAGCCCCAGTCATCTCGCAACAATGCCGTTGCCAAATCATAATTCCCCGCAGTCCACACTCCGTTTAAGGAACCGTAGGTAGTCATAATGGTCGTTGCCTTGCCATCCTTAACCGCATACTCAAAGCACTTCAAGTAAATCTCACGAAGCGCGCGTTCGGAAATCACGGAGTCGGAAGTATGCCGTCCGGACTCCTGATCGTTTCCGCAAAAATGTTTAATCGTACCTGTCACACCTGCGGAGTGGAATCCTTTTAATTCCGCCGTAGCCATGGTCCCGGTCAGATACGGGTCTTCGGAAAAATACTCAAAATTACGTCCGTTTAACGGATGACGGTGCAGGTTCATTCCCGGTCCCAACATGCAATCCACTTTATGATATGCCGCTTCCAAACCGAAGCAGGTAAATAACTCCGTAATCAGTTCTTTGTTAAAGGTAGAAGCCAGTAACGTACCGTTCGGGATACTAAAAGCTTTGGTTCCGCAGTCCATACGGATCCCCGCCGGACCGTCCGCACAACAACCGCACGGAATTCCGAAGGCTGCCAACTCCTCGGTTACACCGCCGAAGGTGGATGCCGTACCCGGCGTTACCTTCGGACTACTCATCCCCTCGCCACGGATAATACACGCCAGATTCTCATCAGAGAACTGGGCTATAAACGCATCCATGGACGCCTTGCCGTCTGCCACATCCGCCAGTTTAATTCCTTTATCCCCGGTGTAGGCAAGTTCCTTCGGCATACGGGACAATCTGCGTGCTTCCTCCTGCGGTTCTACCGCCGGAATCTCCTCAAACTTCACAACATAACCGTCACTGCTTACCTCCGGAATCATACGCAGGAAAGAACGCTCCGGTGCCAATACCTGCTCATGTTCGGAAACCACATAAGTCTCCTCCACATGGGTAGATGTCGCCTTTTTCGCACTGCGTACATCTGCGCCCACATAGAAATTGTATTCTCCCTCTTCCAAAACAAAGCAGGATTTATGTCCGGTCTTACCCAAATCATCAAAGGAAGCAAAATCCTCGTCACGTACCGTCACCGTTACAATCTGTGTTTCCTGCGGTGCCAATTCTTTCGTCTTTTCATAACCGCAAAGCACTCTTGCCGGCTTACCAAGCACTCCCTGAGGTGCCTCACAGTATACCTGCACCACTTCCTTGCCTGCCACATCACCGGTATTGGTTACTTCCACCTCAATGGATACCGTATCCGTTGTAGCCGTTACCGATTTGGTCTCTATGGAAAACGTTGTATAGGACAGACCGAAACCGAAGGGATACATTACCTTATCCTTTGCAAAGGTTTCAAAATAACGATAACCTACATAAATATCCTCGGTATAAAAATTGCGTTCCCTGCTTCCGAAATACGGATGGGACGGATAGTCCTCAATCGTATAGGCAATCGTATCCGGCAACTTTCCGGACGGACTTACCTGACCGGTAAGCACCTGTGCCGTACCGGTTCCGCCGAGCATACCACCCTGCCAGCCGTATACCACTGCCTCCGGCTTGTATTTGGTTACAAATCCCATATCAATGAGACCGCCCACGTTAAGAAGCACCACCATTTTCTTAAAATGCTTTCTTACCTTGGCAATCATGTCCTCTTCGCCGTCACTTAAGAAGTAAGCTCCCTTTTCCGCACGATTATCCTGATCCTCACCTGCGGTACGACCGAGAATTACAAGAGCCACTTCCGATTCTACCGCCGTCTTTTCACAAAGAGCATCGGAAAGTGGCATCTCCTTCTGGCTCCAAGGCTCCGCCCCCCAGCCGGTACCCAAATCAAAAGGATGCTCCATACACCAGTCCTCATATACCTTTAACAATTCGCGGTTTACGTTAACCGCTCCGCTCTCGAGTAAGCCTTCCGTAATCCCTACCACGCGGGATACATTTACCATGCCGCCGGAACCGGTTCCGCTTTTGTAATAATCCAACTGGATTCTGCCGAATACCGCTACCTTCTCACCTTTTTGAAACGGAAGTACCTTCCCTTCATTGCGAAGCAACACACAGCCTTCCGCTACGGAAGCAATCGCCTTTTCGGAATACAACTGCCAGTCCAATACTTTTTTCTGTCCCATAAGAATCCTTTCTGCCGAACCCCCGGCACTTCTCTGTTGTTTATTTTAGAAACCCTTCTGCCAACACCAAATCTTCCGGTGTGGTAACTTTTATGTTTTTGTAACTCCCCCGCACCATTCGTATCGGAATATCAGAGTACATTCCAACCACCATGGCGTCGTCGGTTACGTTGATTTCTTCCTCCTGCATCAAGTGTTCGTAGGCATCATAGGCAAGGGAAAAACGAAAACTTTGGGGTGTTTGCGCAATCCACAAACTATCCCGTTTCGGAGTCAGGGTAATATTTCCTTCCCCATCCGTCATCTGAATGGTGTCCTTTACCGGCATCCCCGCCACGCATGCCTCGTAATGTTCCGTCTCCGTAAGCAACCGATTAATCAATTCCGCCGTCACCAAAGGTCTGGCACCGTCATGAATCAGCACATAATCCGGAGAATATTCTTTTAAACACTTCAATCCGTTCCACACGGATGCGTAACGTTCCCCGCCACCGGCAACGATAGCTACGACCTTCGTAAACCCAAACCGCTCAACCAACTCTTTTCTGCAATATGCCTCGTCGCCTTCTGCCGTCACCAGCACTACGCTTTCAACATCGCTGTCTTCAAAGGCTTTCAGGGCATAATACAAGAGCGGCTTTCCGAGAAGCTCCATATACTGCTTCGGAACGTCGCTTCGCATCCTGCTTCCTTTTCCTCCTGCCAATACAATCCCCGCTGCCGCCATACTCCTCCTTATCGCTCACCGAGCTGCAAATTCGGCACTGCGTTCAAATCCAGTCCGTGCCGAACTCCCTTTTGAAATTCATAATATGCCGCCGCACCGATCATGGCCGCATTGTCCGTACACAAAATCGGAGACGGACGGTACAGCTTAACCCCTGCTTTTTTGCATGCTTCTTCCATGCCTGCGCGAATCGCGGAATTGGACGCCACACCACCGGCCAATGCCAGTTTTTTCATGCCGGAATGTTTCACCGCAGCCATGGTTTTTTCCACCAAAACCTCTACCACCGACTGTTGGAAAGACGCTGCCACATCCGCCGGATTGATTTCAACTCCCTGCATCGCCGACTGATTCAAATAATTCAACACCGCAGACTTCACACCGCTAAAACTGAAATCGTACGGAGAGTCCGCAATCTGTCCCTTCGGGAAAGCAATTGCTTTCGGATTTCCTTCCTTGGACAACTTATCAATCTTCGGACCGCCCGGATAACCGAGCCCGATGGCTCTTGCCACCTTGTCAAAGGCTTCTCCCGCCGCATCGTCATGGGTCCGCCCTAAAATCTCATATTCACCGTAGTCCGCCACCCGCACCAAATGGGTGTGACCGCCGGACACCACAAGGCATAAAAACGGCGGTTCTAAGTCTAAATTTTCTATGTAATTTGCAGAAATATGTCCTTCGATATGATGCACTCCGATGAGAGGTTTCCCCGCCGCATAGGCAAGTGCTTTCGCATGGGCCACGCCTACCAAAAGGGCACCCACCAACCCCGGTCCGTAGGTCACTGCCACCGCATCTACCTCCGACAAAGTCATCCCGGCTTCCGAAAGTGCCTGGTCCACCACGTTATTGATCCGCTCCGTATGCTTTCTGGAAGCGATTTCCGGTACTACACCTCCGTATAATGTATGAATATCAATTTGTGACGAAATTACATTGGAAAGTACTTTTCTGCCATCCTCCACCACCGCTGCCGCGGTTTCGTCACAGGAAGATTCAATTGCTAAAATTCGCACGTTATTTGCCTCCGTTATTTCTTGTTACATTATTCTCCGCCCTATTCTTTTGCTGTTCCGACCACCCTTCTTGTTCTGCTTCACTTATTCCTCATCTATGGTTTCCCATCCCAGAATCTTATAGTTTCCGTCGGCATCCTTTCGCAGGATAAGATTCCGGTAACTTCCGCCGCTTCCACTATCGGATTTACTCATAAGCTGAAACATCACGGATGCATAATCCTTTCCGCCCTTTTTCCATTTCGTCACGTTACTGGCCTTATCCACGATATATCCGGTAAATGTAAGCTTCTTTTCTTTTGCGGTTTTTAGTTCATCCTTCGTTGCATCCAACAAGGTTTCATACGGATTCAATGCCGCAAACTCCTCATCAAATAATTCACGTTCCTTCCGCACCAGCTCCGCAAGCTGCTCCTCCGTGGTATCCTCATTGTAAATACATTCCACAATTCCGCAATAAAACTCTGCCACCGCATGAGGAGTCGGCGGATAATTGGTATCAAGATTCTTTGCAAGAATCTGCTCCGTCACCGTGTTTACCGGTTCTTTGGCTTCCTTCCCCGAACGGTCGATGTACATGTACAATGCTACAATGGCACACGCCAACACCAGGATTACACTAATAGTACCGATTCTCTTTTTCGTCTTCATAGGAATCCCTCCTTTGCACTCAAAACCGGATTATTCGTTTTTATCAAACTCCAATACAATCGTTCTGCCATCCTTTGCAGCATACGTTGCCGGAAAAATCTTCCGGGTTTTCGGAATAAAATCCTCCGGTCGAATGAGAGACGGGCTGTAATGGGTCAGCCACAATTCTTTTACATTCGCTTCTTTTGCCAGTTTTGCCGCCTCATAAAAGGTCATGTGCTTATGTTCCAACGCTTTATTCATCTTGTCATCTTCACCGTACATCCCTTCGCAGATAAACAAATCCGCTTCCGCGGCATGGGCGACCATACTCTTTGTCGGCCGGGTGTCCGTACTGTAGGCAAGACGTATCCCCTTTCGCGGCGGACCCAGCACCATGTCCGGTGTAAAGCATACACCATCTTCCTCGATGGTCTCGCCTTTCTGCAACCGGTTCCAGTACTTTTGCGGAACATTATGTTCTGCCGCCAGTTCCGGAAAGAACCGGCCTCCTCTGCGCACCACTACGGAATACCCGTAACAAAGTACGTTATGATTCACTTTATAGGCTTCGATTTCATAACCGTGGCAGAAAATCGTCTCCTCTGCCTCGGTTATTTCATGAAATTCTAATGCAAAGGGCAGCTCCGGCGCAATGGTTCTGAGTGCGCCAACTACCCGTTCCAACCCCTTCGGTCCGATGAGAGTCACAGGCTCTTTCCGCTCCGCATTTCCCATGGACAACAATAATCCCGGCAACCCGCTGATGTGATCCCCGTGATAATGGGTAAAACAAATCACATCAATATCGTGAAAACTCCATCCTTTTTCCCGAATCGCCACCTGAGTCCCTTCACCGCAATCAATCAGCAGACTGCTGCCGTTTAACCGCGTCATCAAGGCGGTCAGCCAACGATTCGGAAGCGGCATCATTCCGCCGGTCCCTAACAAACAAACTTCTAACATAAAACCTCCTGCTTTTTTTCTATCTTCACAGGTAACTTAAACTGCTTTATCCATTCATCATAACAGTCTTCGCAAATCACAATATGATGAATCTGTAAATCTTTTTCAGAAAAATACCCCCATTCTTTGCGAATGTACACCGCATCCTCCGTTACGGTTTTCCCGCTGTCGGAAGTTTTTAGGGCTCGTCCGCAACAATTACAGAGTACCTTTTGCTTCATCCGTTCCACTCCTTTCAATCCCTCAGAATGATTATACCCCCAGCAACGAGCTGAGAGGAACTTTATGTTCCTTTCAGCGACTGCCCACGATAATAGCCACTCATGTGGCTATTATACCTCATTTTGACAGAAAAGGGTAGTGGTAATTATTTTCTTCCTATTAGTTCCGTCTGAAACGGATGGAGTATTCTACGAAAACCCGCTCTCGCTCATGCAGAGACGTAGCAGTACTAGGCTCGAAAATACCTCGCCAAGTGCTGACGTCTCTTTATGGTTTTCTTTAAAATACTCCATCCGTTTCAGACGTCGGTACTTGGAAGGGGAATATGTAATTCCGTTACTATAAAAAACTCTAAATAAGGTATCTGTAAATTGGGAAATGTCACTCCATCAAACTGAAAGTTTCAAGCGCTTGACAAATTGGGATTTACACAAGTGAATAAACAAGCTGAAGGTCATCCGGTTCATCATTTGCAATGGAAAGAATAGGATTATCAGTAACATCTGCTCCCATAGCTCTGTAGAAATTAATTGTTTCTTCTGATGGACAAGCAGAAATATACAACTCCCTTGCTCCGTTTAAGCGTGCTTCTTCCACTGCTTTTTCCCATAATATACGGCCAATTCCCTGACCACGAAAATTCTTGTCAACTTGAATCAAATCAAGAATCATCCGCTCGGATATCAATTCCTTCACAAGACTCATAAAGCCAATAATTTTACCTTCCTCAAGTGCAAGATAGGAAATATAATTATTATCAACAAGGTCAAGAGCGACTTCTCTTTTTTTATCTATACTCCAATCCATCATACCAGGTTGTTCTTCAAGAACATACTTCTCGTCTTTTCTAACATATATTCTTGTAATCTCCTGTTGACGGTTAAAAGCATCCAGATTAATTTCCGAAAAGCCATCACATCTTACTTTTTCAATTGTCATACAAGCCTCCACAAATTCAAAGTTGCTCTATCAATGCTTTTTTAGTTTCCGTCATATCTCGTTCAATCAGCGGACGCATACTGTCCTTATACTTTGATAAATCGGCTTCTTGAAAACATGATAATATTCTCGGAATATATTGTGGCTTTGCCACTCCCACCTGTGCAAGAGCCTTTATACATTGTCTCGCAG
>JAFVSN010000002.1 GCA_017503735.1 Lachnospiraceae bacterium | reverse complement strand
TCCCGGATTTCCACATAATATCCGCCGTCTCCTACGGGAACGAGTACCCGGTCTCCAAGTTTCTTTCCGTATATGGCTTTCCCGATGGGAGACTCGATACTGATAAGATTTTTTAAAGAATTCCCCCGGATAGATGTCACCAGACGAAACTCTTCACACTCATCATCCTCTTCAAAATATAGCGTCACCGTGTTATTAAGTCCCACCTCATCCGCAGCGGACTCCTCGGAAATAATCTCTGCCGTCCGAAGCATCCGCTCCAGATAACGAATCCGGCTCTCATTTTTATTCTTATCTTTTTTTGCCGCATGGTATTCAAAATTCTCACTCAGATCCCCGTGGGCTCTTGCCTCCTTTACCGCCTCAATGGCCTCCTTGCGTACTACCAGCTTTCTGTGTTCGATTTCCGCCTCAATCCGTTCCACATCTTTCTCCGTCAACTGTTCCCGCATATTGTCTCCTTTCTGTTTCCGATTGTAAACCCTTTCGCATCCTCACTTTTTTCTGTCCTTTTTATAAATCCACTTCGTAGAAGAAAGGTCGTTCCTTTAATGTCTCGTTCGGTGAATGAAGTGCCAAATACCGCTTCCCGTCAAGCCCGGTAAATATCATACCGTGTCCCCCGTCCTTTGCAAACAAAAGCTCCGGCTCCGGCTTCCAGTCGTCTGTAAAATTTCCCTGCTCCGGCGAAGCCAATGCAATACAATACTGATTTCCTTCCGCGAAACTTGACCATATCATCCGAAGCTTTCCGGTCTTATCCCGAAATAAAAACGGTCCGTCGGTCACATAAATCTCCCCCTTTGTGGGATGTCGAAAACTTGCCACTCCGGGCAATGCATCGGTTGCCCGGAACAAAAGCCGTGGTTTTCCCACCGGTGCCTTTAAATCTTTCGTCAGTTCCATGGCACATACCGTACCGTTTCCCTCCGTATCCTCCCACTCATGGCAAAAGACCATGTATGGCGTCCCATCCGTATCCACATATAATGTCCCATCCAGAGAAGCCCATTCCTTCGGCGTAAGCGAACCATCGCTGTAAGGTACAAAGGGTCCCAGCGGACTTTCCGCCCTTAAACAATGCGTACCTCTTCCCACGCCATCCGTAAAAAACGAGGCAAACATATAAAATGCTCCGTTATATTCATATACTTCCGGTGCCCAATAATTTCTGTGGGGAGCAAACTCCTCCGGCTTATGAAACACCTCAAAAGGTCCTTCGAATTCCTCCAAGTCCGTCCCTACATAACAATCAAATCCGTCAGCCTCTCCCCAACAAGTAGCTCCTCTGGTTCCGTATAAATAATATTTCCCGTCATGCACCAACACAAACGGGTCCCGGATATTAATATCTTCCCGCTTCATATCCGCCCTCCTAACCATTCCTCGTTTCTATCAGTATACCATTTTCTTACCGTCAAACGCAACCGATACTTTGCCTGCACGCAAAAGACCGCCGCACATTGTGCGACGGTCCGACTTTCTTATTTGATTATTCTTCAAATCCGGAATATTCCTTTAATAACAGTGCTGCACCGTATGCATATTTCGGCTGCCACTTTCTGTCAAGTAACAACGGATTGTACTCCTGTCTCCAGGAAAGTTCATCCGCAAAGCCCCAGAAGGTCAATGCATCCATCTTTACGGTACCGGCCTGTACACGCTCCATAATACCGTTAATCAGGTTGTAATAGAACTGTCCCTGAATCTTCTTGTTCTTATCGGTTGCATAATCCGGTCTGTTATATTTTCCGAGACAAACATCAAGTTCCGTCAAGTTAATCTTAAGTCCTAAGGTTGCAATCTTATCCATATGCGCAAAATAAAGATCAAGATCATCCTTCGTATATAAATGCGCCTGGAATCCGACACCGTCGATTAAATAGTTTCCGTCCTCATCCTTTAAGGTCTGGAAGAAATTGTACAATGCTTCCGTCTTAAACTGCTCATTGAAGTCGTTATAGTACAGGTCAACATGCTCCGGAGCATATTTATCCGCGAAATAAAATGCCTGCCATAAGTAATCCTCGCCAATGGTAGAAAGCCAGTTACTCGGACGCTTTGTACCGTCGTCCAGCCAAGCCTCGTTTACTACATCATATGCATAGAACATATCCAGATAACCGCTATCCTCTAACACCTCAAAGGTCTGCTTTATGTAGCTTTCCATACGAGCAAGCATAACATCTCTGCCAACCAGGGTACCGGTCTTATCATCAAAGTTGTCATAGAAAATCCAGTTCGGTGTCTGGCTGTGCCAAATAATCGTATGACCGCGTACTGCCATACCGTTATCCTGACACCACTTTAACATGTTCAAAGTATGCGGTTGCAACTTAACAACCAAATCTCCGGCAGCCTTACTTGCTTCCTGATCCAATACCGCTTCCGGCTTTAACTCATTTTCAAAGGTAATACTGTTAAAGTTTTCCTTCATAAACTCCTGCGTTCTCGCATCATTACACATGAACTGAGACATACAGGTGCCGGCTTTTAATCCGTACTCTGCATAAACATCCTTAATCGTCTTGTCAAATTCCGGAACGGCAGTCACAGCCGGTGCCGGGGTTACGGTCGGTTCCGGCGTTGCGGTCGGTTCCGGGGTCGCAGTCGGTTCCGGAGTTGCGGTCAGTTCTACCGCTTCCGTCGGCTTCGGGGTGGAATTCACATCGTTATCCTTGGTACCGCAGGCAGCCAGTGCAACCACCAATACTGCTGCCAGTAATCCCAATTTCATTTTTCTCATACTACTTCTTTCTCCTTTTAACATTTTGTAGTTAAAATATCACCGGAGTATCAATATTTTAACACTGTACTCCAATGAACTACGCCACTAATTATAATACGAATTAATAAAAAAGGGAACCCTTTTTATAAAAGTTAACAAATTGTTCTTTTATGTACAAAAAAAGACGCCACCTCGAAAATGCACTGCATTTCCTCGGTGGTCGTTTCCTTTCTACTTATGCTTCCGCCATCTTTGCTAACTTCGCTGCCTGGTCTGCTGCGGTGAGTGCATCCACCACTTCGGTCAAATCACCGTTTAAGATTTCGTTTAAGCGATGGGTAGTGAGTTTAATGCGATGGTCCGTGACACGTCCGTCCGGGAAGTTATAAGTACGAATCTTCTCGGAACGATCTCCGGTACCTACCTGACTACGTCTTGCTTCCGCTTCCGCATCGTGGGCCTTTTCCAGTTCTAACTCGTACAACTTTGCACGAAGCACCTTTAATGCCTTATCACGGTTCTTAAGCTGGGACTTCTCATCCTGACAGGAAATAACGATACCCGTCGGGATATGGGTCAAACGTACCGCAGAGTCGGTGGTATTGACACACTGCCCACCGTTACCGGATGCACGAAATACATCAAACTTACAATCATTCATATTGAGCTCAACGTCAACTTCTTCGGCTTCCGGCATAATCGCTACCGTTGCAGTGGAAGTATGAATACGTCCGCCGGACTCGGTTACCGGAACACGCTGTACACGATGTACACCGCTCTCGTACTTAAGTTTAGAGTAAGCGCCTTGTCCGTTTACCATAAATACCGCTTCTTTAAATCCGCCGATTCCGTTTTCATTGACGTTCATCAAATCGATTTTCCAACGGAAGGTCTCGGAATACTTCGCATACATACGATAAAGTTCCGCTGCAAACAATGCCGCCTCGTCGCCGCCTGCTCCGGCACGAATTTCCACAATCACATTCTTCTCATCATTCGGATCCTTCGGAATGAGTAAAATCTTAAGATTCTGTTCGCACTCTTCCAAACGCTCCTTTGCCTCCGCCAGTTCTTCCTTTGCCAGCTCCCGCATCTCTTCATCGTTTTCCTCGTCAAGCATCAGAAGACTGTCTTCGATATCCTGTTTTGTCTGCTTATAACGCTTATACTCTGCCACGATATCCGCCAAATCGTTCTGCTCTTTCATGAGCTTACGGAATCTTGCCTGGTCGTTTACCACGTTTGGGTCGCTTAATTCATTTTGCAACTCTTCATAACGCTGTAACAAATCCTCTAACTTATCAAACATCTCTAAATCTCCTTATTATCACCCGGCCAAACCGCAAATACCATACGGTCCAGTCCGGCATAATCCTTCTTTACTTCGATTGCGGTATAGCCTTCTTCCGAAAGCAATGCAGAAACTTCTGTTCCCTGATCATGTCCGATTTCAAACATCAGTCTGCCTTCCGGGTTAAGAAACTGTTTTGCCTCCCCGCAAATGCGACGATAAAAATACAACCCGTCTTCTGTGCCGTCCAAAGCCAAACGCGGTTCATAATCCCGTACTTCCGGCATCAGGTCTTTTATCACCTTACTTCGTATATAGGGTGGATTCGAAACAATAATATCATACATTCCTTCTACCGTTTCAAACAAATCCCCCTGATAAAAAGCGACCTGTACGTCCTGTAAACACGCATTTTCTTTTGCAATTTCCAAGGCGTCGGTCGAAAAATCCGACGCTGCAACAAAAGATGGATTCCCCAACTTTGCCACCGTTACCGCAATACAACCGGACCCGGTACACATATCCAGCACCCGTTTCCCGTCAGCATTTCGAAATACCGCCTCGGAAAGCAATTCCGTTTCCGGTCTCGGAATCAAAACTCCCGGTCGTACACAAAACTTTAACCCACAGAATTCCTGTTCTCCGATAATATACTGAACCGGTTTGTGCTTTTTCCGTTCTTCCAGTGCTTTGAAATAGCATTCTTCCTGTTGTTTTGAAGCCGGCAACATTCCGTCTCGCAGAAAGGTCATAAAGTCCATATCACACACCGAAAACAGAAGAATTTTAGCATCCGTACGTGCCTCTTCAAATCCAGCATCGGTCAGCATTTGTACCCCTAAGGTCATTAATTCGGAATATGTCATACATTCCTGCCTTTACTTCTCATTATTTGAGGAACGTTCCATTACGGTTCCTTCCCCTTCAAACACAAAAAACTTATCCAATGCCCGGAGGATTTCATCTTCCTCTTCCTCATCCTCTGTATAACGGTTGATGGAAGGATTCGGTCTTCTTGCCGCAGATTTTCCTGCTTCTTCTGCTCTGTCTGCCGCAGAAACTTTCGCCGCCAAACGACTTCGGCTTTCCTTTGCGGCAGCCTCATTCGGCTCCTGCTTCTTTGTGGACGGGAAGCTCCAGTCAAATTTTGATGCAACTTCATCAACATCCGCACTCGGTGTTACCGGCACATTTTTCTCAAGCAGCTTTGCTTCTTCTGCCGCAACTTCCTTCTTTGCCGCAGGCTTCTTTACCGGCTTTGTCTCTTCTGCCGCAACTTCCTTCTTTGCCGCAGGCTTCTTTACCGGCTTTGTCTCTTCTGCTACAACTTCCTTCTTTGCCGCAGGCTTCTTTACCGGCTTTGTCTCTTCTGCTACAACTTCCTTCTTTGCTACAGTTTTCTTTACCGGTTTTGTCTCTTCTGCTACAACTTCCTTCTTTGCTACAGTTTTCTTTACCGGTTTTGTCTCTTCTGCTACAACTTCCTTCTTTGCTACAGTTTTCTTTACCGGCTTTGTCTCTTCTGCTACAACTTCCTTCTTTGCTACAGTTTTCTTTACCGGCTTTGCTTCTTCTGCTACAACTTCCACTGCTGCTACAACTTCCGCTGCTGCTACAGATTTCTTTGCAACCGACTTGGCTTTCTCTTTTTTCTTCCCCTGCACACCGAAATTCTCATCCAGATATGCCTGCCAATCAAATACAGCCTCTACCGAAGCCACTGCCACAAGTATCATATCATCATCCGGCTCTTTTGTAGTCAATCCCTGAAGCCAAAGTCCCGGCTTACTTAATACCGCAACCACTTTGGACTCCGTGGAACCTGCCAAACGAATAAACTCATATGAAATCCCGGCAATCACCGGTACGAATAAAATACGTACCACAAAACGAAGCCAAAGAGTTTCTACACGAACCAATAAAAAGAAGATAACACTAATTAACATGACAAACAGCAAAAAGCTGGTGCCGCATCGTTTATGCAATCTGGAACATTCCCGTACATTTTGTACCGTCGGAGCCATACCATGCTCGATACAATTTATTGTTTTATGTTCCGCTCCATGATACATAAACACTCTTTTAATATCTTTTAACCTGGAAATCAAAACAATATATCCCAAAAAAATAGCAACACGAAGTAACCCTTCAATCAAGGTTTTCCATTCGTAGGAAATCACATCTTCATCAATAAAACTTACAATCAACAGCGGGAGAAGCATAAAAACAGCTACAGCCAAAGCGACCGACATAAAAACCGTACAACCCATAATAAACTTGTCCGCTTTTTCTCCGAACTTCTTTTGCAACCAGAGCTCAAATTTCCCCGGTTGTTCCTCTACATCTTCAAAATAAGATGCGGAAGATGTAAGCATTTTTACCCCAAGTACCAATGACTCTACAAAATTCACAACGCCCCGGACAATCGGTATCCCAAGAAACTTATGCTTATCAATCACGCTGTTACATTCGCCCTTTTCCACCGCAATTTCACCGTCCGGTTTTCTGACAGCAACCGCATAGTTTTTTTTGTTTCTCATCATAACACCCTCTAATACGGCCTGTCCCCCAATACCTGATGACTTCATATGTTCCTCCTTCTCCGTGTGTGTCTTATAAGCAAAGCAGGTTGAGATTATCACAACCTCAACCTGATTTTCGTTCTTTTATGTTTTGTTTAGTTCTGGCTTAAACCATATCTACGGTTGAACTTATCAATAGCACCGCGTGCAGCTACAGCTTTCTGCTGACCGGTATAGAAGGAATGGCACTTGGAACAAACTTCCACATGGATTTCCTCTTTGGTAGAACCGGTAACGAACTCATTACCACAGTTGCAGGTTACCTTTGCCTGATAGTATTTCGGCTGGATTGCTTCTTTCATGTCTTTCACCTCTTTATCTCCATAACTTAAAACAGCTTTTTTATTATAGCATGGTTTTTTTGAAAAAGCAATAGCAATTTGAAATTAATTTTAAGATTCCGTTGTTCGGTCCAGTTCGAACCAAAATTCAACACCGGAAGTATGATTTCTTACCCCGAAACGTTGATTGTGCGCTTCCATAATTGCCTTTACAATCGAAAGCCCGATTCCGCTACCGCCGTATTCTCTGGTTCTTGCTTTATCCACTTTGTAAAACTTAATCCATATTTTATCAAGATCTTCCTCCGGAATCAGGGTTCCGGTATTAAACACAGCCACCCGTACCCGGTTTCCCATAGGTATCATCTGAACTTCTATAATATTTGCGCCGGCCACATGGTGAAATGCATTGCTGATATAATTTGTAAGAACTTCCTCTACCATGTACTCATCCGCCCAGACATACACCGGTTCCGTCTGCACAAAACGTACCGTAACCTCTTTCTGCCTTGCCAAAATGTCGGTAGTTCCCAACACGGAACCAATTACCTCGGTCAAATTAAAACGCGCGAATTCCACCGGAGTCGTCCCGTATTCCAAATGATTCAATGTCAGAAGCTTCTTTACCAACTCATTCATTTTTGATGCTTCATCCACAATAACATCACAATAAAACTCTCTGTCCTCCGGGCTCTCACTGATATTGTCTTTCAGTCCTTCCGCATATCCCTGTATCAGGGCAATCGGAGTTTTCAGTTCATGGGTTACATTGGAAAGAAATTCTTTCCGTACCTGTTCCGCCTGTGTTTTCCGCTCAATATCTCCCTGCAACTCATTATTGGCACTCTTCAATTCGGAAATGGTTTTTTCCAGTTTTTCGGACAACACATTCATACTTTTTCCCAGTTCTCCGATTTCATCTTTTCCTTTTCCCTCGTATTTTACATCAAAATTAAGCTCCGACATCTCCTTGGAAATTGTTGCCAATCGTAATATCGGCTTTGTAAATCTTCTGCCGACAAACAACATAATAACAGAAATCACAATGGCGCTGGCAAGACCCGCATAAATCAAAAACTTATTTGCCACCCTCATGCTTTCCTGCATACTCTCCACATTGGAGCGCATTAAAATCATCTCACCCTGTTCCAAGGAACCGACCAGTTCGATATACTTAGATTCCATTCGTACATCATATAAGGAAAAAATACTGTACGTTTCCGTCTCAACTTCCAATTGTTTCCCTTTTAATTTATCTCCGTAACCCGGCAAAAAATAGTCACCGAATAACTCACGCACCACAAACTCTTCCTGGTTATTCTTTCCTCCCGGGCCAAAGAAATAACTGATATGAGGCTTATACGAATCCGAAAGAATGTCACTGAGAATTACCGTCGTAATATTGTATTTTGAGCATATTCTGTCTAATTTCAGTCGTAATTCCTCGGAAACCTCCTCATTTGTTCCTTCCTTCTCCTCTGCCCCACTTTTTTCTTCTTCCGTATTCCGGCCAGCATCTTCCGAAACAAGACTGCTAATCTGTGTATAAACTTCTCCCAGTGTTTTTTGCTTGCTTGTCTCATAGTACCGCACCAGAAACGTTTCATTTAACGCAATGCAAAGTGCCACCGTACCGAAAATAGCGGCAAATGTCAGCAACATTAATTTTACTCTTACGGAATGTTTTCCGTGCTTCATACGCTACACCTCGAATTTGTACCCCATCCCCCAGATGGTTTTAATATAATCGCCCTTTTCTCCCATTTTACTGCGCAGTTTTTTAACATGGGTATCAATGGTTCTGGCATCTCCGAAATAATCATAATTCCACACATTATTTAATATCCGTTCCCGGGACAGTGCGACTCCTTTATTATCAATAAAGTAGGACAATAATTCAAACTCTTTTACACTTAACTCCATCGGTTTTCCGTCTACCTGTACCTGGTGTGCCGATTTGTCCAGTACTATGCCTCCGATTTCAGTGGTCTCTGCCGCAACCACACCGGCCCTGCGCAAAATAGCCTCTACTCTCGCCACCAGAATCTTCGGGCTGAAGGGTTTTGATATATACTCGTCCACCCCAAGTTCAAAGCCTAACAGCTCGTCCCGTTCATCACTTTTCGCCGTCAACATAATAATCGGAACGTTGGAATACTGACGAATCTCCTTACATACCTGCCACCCATCCATCACCGGCATCATCACGTCCAATATAATCAGTGCAATTTCCTTCTCCGAAAAGAACAAATCCACTGCCACTTCTCCGTTTTCTGCCTCGATTACATCATAATTATTCTTTATTAAAAAATCATGTACCAACTTACGCATGCGGCTTTCGTCATCCACTACCAGTATTTTTTTCCGTTCCATATGTCTACCTCCTGCATAACACTCTTTGTTACTATCCTAACACGGGAATATGGAAAATTTGTGACCGTTTCCGCATAGAATTGTGAACTGCACTACGGTTCCATCTCCGTCTCCCCGGAAAAATCCTGTTCTCTTTCCTGCAATTCTTTTTCCCACTCCGCCAGCCGCTGTTCCCAGGAATGAAGAGATTCTTCTTTTAACGTCAGTTCTTCCTTCCAACCGGCATATTTATCAAGTACCTTTTGTTCATAATCCGTAAACGGCGATGCTGTCCCGAACAAACGAATGACAAACATTAAAAGAATCACAACACATAAAGCAATCACAACCATCGTGAGATTTTTTGCCCGGCCCTTATACAATTCCAATAATTTGCGTTCCTTGGACCACACTTTCGGTTGCTCTGTCTCCTTTTTTTCTATCATTGGCAACGCTGCTAAACTGCTTTCCGCCACCACTCCGGATTCCAGTGCTCTCGAACGGAGTTCCTTTAAAAACGCAATTCCCAATTCCGTTGTCAGCGTTCCTTTCTCTATCAACCGGTTATAAAGCTTTACAACCGTTTTCATATTCGACAAATCTGCCTGTCCTCTGATATACGCTACTACTTCCGCTTCTTTTTTTGCCTCCGTAAGTTCTGCCTCCGAACGGAATGTAAATCCCTGATAGGTAAATCCTTTTCCCTTTTCCATTTTTGTCCTTCCTTCCGCATGATATAACAAAACGCTCTATCCTATACCCATCTGTCTTCTGTATAGTATAAAGCGCCTTGTTTGCAAAGTCTTTCCCGTTATTATTCCGTTACTGTTCTTTTCTTTTTTAACACTCCGACTAAAATTGCCAGTCCGATTAACAAAACACCAAAGCTGATCGTAATTGTTCCAAACATGGAAACCGCACCGAAGATCGGATTCAACAGACCGCGCAAAACATCACCGACTACCGTACCGAATTCGGCTATTTCCGGCTCTGCTGCAAGAATTTCATCCACATAAGTAAGCAGGAATTTCTCCACCCCGCTGACAAATTTACATAAAATACCACCTAAAATAAGCGGAATCGCCGACACCACAAATCCTGCCGTGCCGAACCAGAAACAGCTAACCAAAAGAAGCACCGCAACGAATACAACTCCGTACACCAGCAATCGCAACGTATTGTTTTTTTCGTTTACTTCCTGCAAAGAATCAAATACCATACGTACATCGCTGTCCTGTACAGCTTCATAGATTGCATCGTTAATTTCCTGCTCCACTTCCGCTGTCAGTTCATCTACTTCTTCTGCAATCTCCGCAGAAAACTCTTCTTCCCATGTATCCTCAAAGGATTCCATCTTTTCATCCAGCAAATCGGAAAATGCCCCTGCGCCGTAATACTCATCATATTTTTCCTCCAGCGCACCCAAAGACGTCACATCAAACTCCGTATACTCCGCAAGGATCTCGTTCTCTACATTTTCCCAAAAAGATTGTACAAACTCCGTGGAAAAATATTGAGAAGTGGTTCCGTTTACCCAGGCAGAATACAAATCCCGGAATCCGTTTTTCGTCAAAGTTTCAAATTCTGTGCTTAAGGACTTTGCTACCGCATCGATACTTACGTTCGGTTTATTTCCGCTGTATACAGCCCCCAACACTTCTTTCAATACATCATCTACCCAGTCTATGGTAATACTGTCAAGGACAAGGTTCTGCAAATAGTCCGAGTTGAGTTCGTCCACTTTAATTCCGTTTTCGACTTCCTTTTCCACGAACTCCATCACATGCTCAGACAGCTTCATCTCATCTACCATCTGTTCCAAACGTTCCTGCGAAACGGAGGAAGATATTCCCATGGCAACACCGCCTGCCGGTATAAAGAAAATCAATCCCGGAATCAAAACAATACTGAGCAGAATGCCGATTACCCGAAAAATAATTTTTGCTACATTTGACTTCTTGTTTTCCATACGATACCCCTCAAACTTCCTTTGTATTTTCGATTTTCCTCTGAGAACATCTTATTTATAGTATAGCACACTACGCTCTTTTTGCAACCGTTTTTACACCGAATTCCAGCTTTCGAATCCGTTCGTCAGCCGGTTTTAACAAGAAAAGCAAGCTCTTTTCTGTGCCAATCCTCCCAGTGTCCCTTCATAACACAATTCCATCTTCGGCAGCTTCAAAAAATCCACCGGATGATATAATTCCGGAGACTTTGTCAGTTCCATAATTCCCACCTCATTTAATGTCTCAGCCACGAACTGA
>JAFVSN010000009.1 GCA_017503735.1 Lachnospiraceae bacterium | reverse complement strand
GCATCTTTGGGAGAAGCAAAACGGCCGGGTAAACGGTAAGCCGGTGCTCGGTGTAGGAAACGGCAAAAGCGATTTTGGCGGAGAAGTACGCCAAATGATGCCACCTTACATGGAGGATAATAAAAACACGGTGGAACGTTTGATCGCCAACATGGATTATGCCTGCGTGTCCGGTTGTGTGGTGACGCAGGAATATATCGATGGCAATCAGGACGGGTATTTGTTATCGGCAAAAGCAAAGTATTCGGACCGCATAAAGATTTGTTCTCTCTACGAGGAAACGGATGCCTTTTTGTTAGAAGGTGTGGATGGTGTAAAAATTTGTGCCGGTCGTTTGGCAGACCCGGATTTGAAAAAACTTTTACCGGTATTTCAAAAGGTGGAGCGTGCCGGAAAATTTATTTCCATTGATTTGGCGGATGGGGATGCCCAGGTAGAAGATATGGAATATTTGATTGAAAGGTGCCCGGATTTGCGGATTGCCATCGGGCATTTCGGCATGGTAACAACAAATGGCTGGCAGAAGCAGATTGCGCTGGCTAAGCATAAGAATGTGTATATTGAAAGCGGTGGTCTGACCTGGTTGTTTCATAAAGAGTTTTATCCGTATCCGTCGGCGATAGATGCTATATTAGAAGCAAGAGATATTTGCGGTATGGAGAAGTTAATGTGGGGTAGTGATTATCCGAGAACCATGACGGATATCACATATATTATGGCGGTGAGGTTTATTACCGAGACCCAGAAGTTGTCCGAGGAAGAGAAGAAGGCTTTTCTGGGTGAAAATGCAATCAGGTTTTATGAGTTTAAGGAACTTCCGAAAATGCAGGAAATTCCGAATATGTTGTAAGGAGGAGTTATTATGTTAAAAGGGATATCCCCGATGTTGTCCCCATTGTTACTTAAGGTACTTTGTGAGATGGGACACAGTGATACGATAGTGATTGCCGACGGAAACTTTCCGGCGGAAACTATGGGAAAAAACGGCATTGTAATCCGTATGGACGGACATGGTGTGCCGGAGATTTTAGAAGCGATTTTAGAAGTATTTCCCCTTGACCAGTATGTGGAAAAGCCGGTAAGCTTAATGGAGCGGGTACCGGGAGATAATGCGGATGTATCCATTTGGAAAACCTATGAAGAGATGATTACCAAAGCAGAAGAACGGGGGCCTGATGTAATCCGGAAGTTAGAGCGATTCGAATTTTATGAAGAAGCAAAGAAGGCGTATGCGGTGATTGCTACGTCGGAAACCAGCCAATATGCAAATGTAATTCTACAAAAAGGTTGTGTTTTATAGTTGAACTTGTATGAATTGCTATGAGAGCGGGATTTAAAAAGTAAAACAGCCTCCGGAAATTCCGGAGGCTGTTTTTGAGAAAGAAAGGAATGATTAAACAAATAAATTGAGAAAGTCATCATTCGTACGGACTGCTTAGCCCATGGTTACGGTAACGTTGTATTCGGTCTTTCCTTTTACATACGGGATGACGCATCCGTCTACCGCTACACCGTCTACTGTAAGGGAAGCGACACCCTTTTCTACATTCTGCGGATTCTTTACCGTAATGTTGTAAATACCCTCACGGAATGCTCTGGTTAAAGTGAAATCACCGAAGCCCTTCGGTACACACGGATTAATGGAAAGTCCGTTATGGGTCGGGTAAACACCTAAGATGTACTGGGAGATGTTTACGAAGGTCCATGCTGCGGTACCGGTGAGCCAGCTGTTCTTTGCTTCACCGTGGAACTTTGCATCGCGGCCGGCTACCATCTGGGAGTATACGTACGGCTCGGTACGATGGATTTCACTGATTTCTTCTACGTAAGCCGGACAAGTCTTCTGATAAATCTCGAAAGCACGGTCACCTCTGCCAATCACGGTCTCTGCGATGGATACCCACGGATTGTTGTGGCAGAAAATACCTGCATTTTCCTTGTATCCCGGCGGGTAGGAGGTGATTTCACCAAGCTCTAAGTGATACTTGGTATAAGCCGGCTGTAAAATCATAACGCCGTACTTGGTATCGAGGCGCTCCTTTACGGAATCCAGAGCCTTCTTTGCAAGACCTTCCTCTACGCCGACACCGGCAAGTACACAGAAGCCCTGCGGCTCGATGAAAATCTGACCTTCTTCACATTCTTTGGAACCGACTTTGTTACTGTAAGCATCGTAAGCACGAACAAACCATTCGCCGTCCCAACCGTCGGCAAGGATTGCGTCGTACATCACCTTGACTTCCTTACGTGCGCGTTCTGCTTCCGCAGTATCGCCGAGGAGTTCTGCAAGCTGTGCATACTCTTCACCGTATTTTACAAACATACCTGCGATGAATACAGACTCCGCTACCGGGCCCTCACTCGGACCGAAGGTCTGGAAAGATTCTCCCGGATGCTCGGAGAAGCAGTTTAAGTTGAGACAGTCGTTCCAGTCTGCACGACCGATTAACGGTAAGTTATGCGGACCCTTGTGGTTGATAATATAGTCTAAGGAACGCTTTAAGTGTTCCATTAAGGACGTTGCTACGGACATATCGTTGTCGTACGGAACAGTCTCGTTTAAGATGGAGATATCGCCGGTCTCTCTGACATATGCGGAGGTACCTGCAATAAGCCATAACGGGTCATCATTAAAACCGCTGCCGATATCTGCATTACCCTTTTTGGTAAGCGGCTGGTACTGATGATATACGCTACCGTCTTCGAACTGGGTGGAAGCGATGTCGATGATACGCTCTCTTGCACGGTCCGGAATGAGGTGTACGAAACCAAGTAAGTCCTGACAGGAGTCACGGAAGCCCATGCCGCGGCCGATACCGGATTCGTAATATGAAGCGGAACGGGACATATTAAAGGTAACCATACACTGATACTGGTTCCAGATGTTTACCATACGGTTTACCTTGTCGTTTTCGGAAGTAACGGTATACTTGGAAAGAAGCTTTTCCCAGTATGCTTTTAATTCTGCAAATGCTTTTTCCACGTCTGCGTCGGTCTGATAGCGGGCAAGCATGGCATTTGCCGGCTTCTTGTTAATCACATTGTGGGACTCCCACTTTTCCTCCTGCGGATTCTCAATGTAACCAAGTACGAAGATGAAAGTCTTGGTTTCACCCGGATTAAGAGAAATATTAATCTGGTGGGAAGCAATCGGAGACCAGCCGCTTGCCATGGAATTGGTGCAGGCACCGTTTTCGATGGCTTCCGGATTTGCTGCGGAGCGATATGCGCCGAGGAACGCATCGCGGCTCGTATCAAAAGCATCCACTTCGGTGTTTACGGAGTAAACGGCGTAGTGGTTACGACGCTCTCTGTATTCGGTCTTGTGGAAAATGGTAGAACCTACCACTTCAACTTCACCGGTGCTTAAGTTTCTCTGGAAATTCTTCATATCATCGTCTGCGTTCCAAAGACACCACTCCACATAAGAGAAGAGCTGTAAATCCTTCTTCGTTGCGGAAGTATTGGTAAGGGTAAGCTGGCTTACTTCGCAAGTGTCATTCATCGGAACAAAGGTAAGAACGGAAGCTTCTACATCGTTCTTCTTACCGGTGAAACGGCTGTAACCGATACCGTGTCTGCACTCGTAAGCGTCAAGCTCGGTCTTGGTCGGCTGCCAACCCGGATTCCATACGGTGTCGCCATCCTTTATGTAGAGGTATTTACCGTTGGTATCTGCCGGAATGTCGTTGTAACGATATCTGGTCAGACGAAGGAGTTTTGCATCCTTATAAAAGGTATATCCGCCGCAGGTATTGGAAATCAGGCTGAAGAAATCGTTGCAGCCGAGATAGTTAATCCACGGAAGCGGAGTCTTAGGAGTGGTGATTACATATTCTTTGTTTGCATCATCAAAAAAACCGAACTTCATATAAGTATTCTCCTTTTGATTATTTTAGCTGCGGATGGTGTTAAGTTAAACGTTTAAGTTTGCGAAAACACAACTATTCCGCATATCTTTATCCGTATTATACACAAGATTTGACTAAAAAGCAACCTCCAATAAAATATAAGGACAAAATAGTGATAAAAATAACATGGAAATTATGTAAAAGAGGAAAAATAATCTTGCAAAACAAGAAGAAATAGGGTATGATAGGTTTACGAAAACGATTAAGTTAATTGCATATGAAATGTCAGGCAATGAGTTTATAAGAATGATTAGGAAACGAGGAATGAAACATGGCATCAATGAAAGATATCTCCGAATTATGCGGGGTCAGTATTGCCACTGTAAGCAAAGCGTTGAATGACCAGAGCGATATCGGAGAAGAGACCCGGGCAAGGATTAAACAGGTGGCAAAGGAGCTGGGATATTTTCCGAATTCCTCCGCGCGGGCGTTAAAAACGAAGCGTACCTATAATCTTGGGGTGCTGTTTGTAGATGAGGCACAGAGCGGATTGACCCATGATTATTTTGCTTATGTACTGAACAGTTTTAAGCAGGTTGCAGAGGAACGGGGCTATGATATTACCTTTATCAGTAAAGGAGCCGGAGACGGAAAGCAGATGACTTATTTGGAACGATGCCGGTACCGGGGATTTGACGGCGTGGTGATTGCTTGTGTGGATTTTGAGAATCCCGAAGTGGAGGAACTGGTAAAAAGCGATATTCCTTTAGTGACCATTGACCACACCTTTTACGGACGGGCAGCGGTAATTTCCGACAATATAACCGGGATGCGGGATCTGTTGACTTATGTTGCAAAGCAGGGACACAAAAAAGTGGCATATATCCACGGAGCAGATTCGACGGTTACAAAAAATCGATTATCTTCGTTTTATAAAACGGCAGAGGAGTTGGGACTTACGGTACCGGATGAGTATATCCGGGAAGCAGCATATCGCAGTACGAGGGCGGCGGGAGAGGCAACGGCAGCTCTGTTGGAATTACAAAACCCGCCTACCTGTATTTTGTATCCGGATGATTTTTCATGCTTCGGCGGAATGAATGTGATCCGGGAAAAAGGATTGCGGATTCCGGAAGATATTTCCGTGGCGGGCTATGACGGATTACGAATCGGCAGACATATCGAGCCGAAGCTTACCACTCTTTGGCAGAATACGGAAGTGATCGGAGCGGAAGCGGCCGGGAAACTGATTGACTTAATCGAACGGCCGAAAACAACGATTCTCGAACCGATTGTCATCGGTGGGGAGGTATATGAGGGGAAAACCGTGGGAAAAATCCGGTAAATTTTGAATAAGGTATCGACAAGTGCCTTGAAATGAAGTATCATTACAATATGAACATGTAAAAGTGTTATTTATCGGAAGGAAACGGGATAAAGGAGGCACGCTATGAAGGTACTTTTTATTGGAGGAACAGGAACTATCAGTATGGCAATTACAAAAGCTTTGGCTGAGACCGACTGCGAATTGTATTTGTTCAACCGAGGCACAAGAAATGAAACATTACCAAAAAATATTAACATTATTAAAGGGGATATCAATAACGAAGCAGAAGCGGCGGAGCTTTTGAAAGATTTCACCTTTGATGTGGTTTGTGATTTTATCGGTTTCGGAAAAGGTCAGGTAGAACGGGATTACCGCCTGTTTGCCGGAAAGACAAAACAGTATATGTATATCAGTTCCGCATCGGCCTATCATAAACCGTGTAAATCTTATATGATTACGGAAGGGACAACTCTTGCCAATCCGTATTGGGAATATTCCCGAAATAAAATTGTGTGCGAGGAATATCTGATGCAGATGTACCGTGAGAACGGATTCCCGGTAACGATGATCAGACCGAGCCATACGTATGACGAGCGTTCCGTGCCGTTAGGGGTTCACGGAGACAAGGGGAGTTGGCAGGTGATAAAACGTATGCTTCTCGGTAAGCCGGTACTTGTGCACGGTGATGGTACGTCTCTTTGGACCATGACCCATAACAGTGATTTTGCAAAGGCGTTTATCGGTCTTATGGGAAATCCTCATGCGATCGGGGAGGTATTCCAAATCACATCGGATGAAACTCTCACCTGGAATCAGATTTATCAGACCATAGCGGATGTGCTCGGGGTTCCGTTCCGTCCGTACTATGTTTCTTCCGCTTTTTTGGCAGAGGCGGGACCGTATGATTTTACGGGAGCACTGTTAGGGGACAAGGCATGTTCCGTTGTATTTGATAATACAAAGGTAAAACGGGCGGTGCCGGACTTTGTTCCGACGGTACGGTTTGAAGAAGGAGTTAAACGGGCGATTGCGTATGTGATGGAGCATCCGGAGTTACAAACAGAGGATCCGGAGTTCGATACCTGGTGTGATAAAGTGATTGCGGTACAGGAAGAAGCAAAGAAAAAGCTTCAAAAGAGATAAGAAATATAAGACGGTTGCCACCATACCCTTTTGGGTGCGGTGGCACCTTTGGTTGGAGGATGGCAGTATGACGGTGAAAGAAAAGAAGGAAAATCGGAAGATGATAGTAAAACGGTCTTTTCTTGCAGCGTTTCCTAAAACAATTCCGATTATGACGGGATTTTTGTTTCTGGGGATGTCTTACGGAATTTATATGAAGGTATCCGGTTTTTCTTTCGTATATCCGCTTTGTATGAGTCTGGCGATTTTCGGCGGATCTTTGGAGTTTGTGGCGGTATCGATGCTGTTGGGGCGCTTTGCACCGCTGCAAACCTTTCTGATGGCACTTATGATTCAGGCAAGACACCTGTTTTACGGAATTGCACTTTTGGAAAAGTACAAAGGAACCGGCTGGAAAAAGCTGTATCTGATTTTCGGAATGTGTGATGAAAGTTTTTCCATTAATTGCGCTACGGAAGTGCCGGAGGGAACGGATAAAGGGTGGTTTTACTTTTTTGTAACCGTTTTAAATCAGTTTTACTGGGTTTTGGGAGCAACACTGGGAGGGATTCTCGGGACGTTTCTTACGTTTGATACAAAGGGACTGGATTTTGTTATGACAGCAATGTTTGTGGTGATCTTTCTGGAGCAGTGGTTAAAGGAAAAGAAACATTATACCGCATTAATCGGAGTACTTGTTTCCGCCGGATGTCTTCTTTTGTTCGGCGCGGATTCTTTTTTGATTCCGACCATGGTGTGTATCTTATGTTTCCTTACCGTGTTTCGGAAGCCGATTGAGAAAGCAGGTGGCCTGTCATGACATTAGCGGAAGAGATTTTAACCATCGGACTTTGTGCGGTTGCAACCATGCTTACCCGTTTTCTGCCTTTTTGTGTGTTTCGTGCGGACAAACCGACGCCGAAGTATATCCGGTATCTCGGGAAAGCATTGCCTGCGGCAATTTTCGGAATGCTTGTGGTGTATTGTTTGAAAAACGTAGATGTGACAACGGGGGCTCATGGAGTTCCGGAACTGATTGCCATAGGAATTGTTACGATACTTCATCTTTGGAAACGGAATATGCTGTTATCTATCGGAGGCGGTACGGTATGCTATATGTTGTTGGTACAGTGTTTTTTTTCATGATCTTTGAAAATTGCCGAAAATATGGAAAAAACTTCCTTTTTATGTTATAATATAATCGGTAGTGAAGTATGGTTTTACGCCGGGAAAATGCTTTTTGTATTATGGAAGCAGGAGGTGATACGTGATGTTACACTATAAGTTGCAAATCGGCTGTATGGTGATTGTGTCGCTTGTTTTTGTGTTGTATTTTCGTGAACGTCATGAGCAGAAGAATGTAAAACGTATGAGATGCTTTGAACGTCTGCTTATTTTTTCCTTGCTGTATTTTGTACTGGATATCGTAACGGTGTACACGGTAAATCATCAGGATACGGTGCCGGTTGTGCTGAATAATAGTTTGCATTTGATTTATTTGTGGGTCATTGACCGTTGCCTGTTGGATGTATTTCTGTATGTTGCTACGATGCTGGAGGTCCCGATTACAACAAAAAAATGGAAACGGCTTGCGTTTTTGCCGCATTATATCGGAAGCCTGGTGATGCTGCTTGCGATTCCGAATATAGAGTATGTTAAGGGGACCATATCCTATTACTCCATGGGACTTTCCGTGATTGTATGTTATCTCATGGTGATATATTATCTGTGTCTGGCCTATTATGTATGGAAAAAGTACAGGAATAATCTGCCGAAGCGTTCCAGAGTGAATTTTTTGATTTGCGTTCCGGTGTTTATGGGAGCCATTGTAATCCAAATGGTTGTTCCGGATGCGCTCATTACTTCCCTTGCGATTACCTCCATTATTCTTGTGGCGTATTGCGCCATGGAAAATGCGGCAAGCTGTGAGTTGATTCAATACCATGAGGAAGTCATCTATGCTTTTGCCGATGTGATTGAAGGTCGTGACGGCAGTACCGGAGAACATGTAAAACGCACAGTTGCCTATGTGCAGATTATTGTGGAAGCGCTAAAGGAAAACGGCATCTACGAGGACCAATTGGATCGTGAGTATTTGGACTTTTTGATGCGGGCGGCACCGATGCATGATTTCGGAAAGATTGCGGTAACGGATACGGTATTACAAAAACCGGGCAGACTGACATCGGATGAATATGACGTAATGAAAACGCATACCGTAAGAGGAGCGGATATGATAAAAGCCAGTTTGGCATCATTGGAAGAACCGGGATACATCACAATTGCGTGGCAGGTGGCCCGCCATCACCATGAACGGTGGGACGGATTAGGCTATCCGGACGGATTGAAAGGCGAGGAAATTCCGCTTTGTGCCCGTGTGGTTGCTGTGGCGGACGTGTTTGACGCAGTATCCCAGGACCGTTGTTACCGGGGAGCAATGTCTTTAGACGAATCCTTTGCCATTATCGAGCAGGGGATAGGGACTCAGTTTGACCCGCTGATTGCACGAATGTTCTTACAGATGAGAGATAAGGTAGAAGAAGTATTTTATCAGTTTCAGGAGGAAATGTAATGGTAAAACATGTGATTTTATGGAAATTAAAAGAAGAGATTACAGGCGACGCAAAAGAAAAGGTTTTGCGTGAGATGAAGGAACAGTTGGAAGCTTTGGTCGGTAAGGTGCCGGGACTGCTTCGATTGGAGATTGTAACGACTCCTCTTGCGTCCTCCAATGCGGATGTGATGCTTGACAGCGACTTAGAAAGCGAAGAGGCCTTGAAGGGATATCAGTCCCATCCGGACCATGTGGCAGCGGCCAATTCCTACGTACGTCCGTTTACGGAAGTAAGACTTTGTATGGACTACGAAGCATAGGTGTTTTTTGAGGTTTCGCCCGGTTGAGGAAAGTACCGTAGGGGAAACTTGACAAAATAGAACGAAAGCGTATAATGGTGGATAGCGTTAGTTTTTTAACATATGTCAGAGAGGTTTGAATTATGAGTGAAGAAATTTATGAGCAGGAATTGAATTGTTCCCATGATTGTAGCAGTTGTTCTTCCAACTGTAGTTCCAGAAAGCCGGACAAGTCCCAGTTTGCGGAGCCGATGAACCAGTACAGCAATGTAAAAAAAGTAATCGGTGTTGTCAGCGGTAAGGGTGGTGTAGGTAAGTCCTTTGTTACTTCTTACCTTGCGGTTTTGATGCAGCGTATGGGGTATAAGACTGCAGTTTTGGATGCGGATGTGACCGGTCCGTCCATCCCGATGGCCTTCGGTGTACACAAAAAGGCACAGGGCAATGAACTTGGTATTTTACCGGAGTATACAAAGAACGGAACGGCGATTATGTCCGTAAACCTTTTATTGGAAAATGAGGAAGTGCCTGTAGTTTGGAGAGGTCCGGTGATTGCAGGTACCGTAAAGCAGTTTTGGTCCCAGGTGGTTTGGGGCGATGTGGATTACATGTTTGTGGATATGCCTCCGGGAACCGGAGATGTTCCGCTTACGGTGTTCCAGTCCCTTCCGGTGGATGGTATCGTAATCGTAACCAGTCCGCAGGATTTGGTATCCATGGTAGTAGCGAAGGCTGTGAATATGGCTCGTGAGATGGATGTTCCGGTTTTAGGTCTTGTAGAAAACTACAGCTATGTTGAATGCGGATGTTGTGGCGAAAAGATGTATGTTTTCGGAGAAAGCCATATCGAAGATACTGCACGGAAGTTTAATCTTCCGGTGCTCGGAAGACTTCCGTTGAACCCGAATATCGCAAAGGCTGTGGATGCCGGTGATATTGAAGGCTTACAGGGCGACTGGCTTGAGGACGTGACCTTGGTTTTAAAGGAGCTTCTTCCGGCAGGAAAGACTGCGGCTGAACAGGGAAATTATACCCTCGCAGTGACCACCGATGAGAACAACAATGTGTTCCAGCATTTCGGTCATTGTGAGAAGTTTACGTTATATACCTTCAGCGACGGTATTTTAATGGCAAAGACCGTATTGGAAACCGACGGTAACGGACATGAGGCTATGGCAGGTGTTTTGGCGGAGCGCGGTGTAAAGGTGCTTCTTTGCGGAGGTATCGGTATGGGCGCAATGCAGGCACTCATGCAGGCGGATATTTTAGTCGTGCCGGGTCTGACCGGTGATATCGAAGTGGCGGTAGCGGGCTATCTGGACGGTGTATTGGGAACCAGTACCGAGCCGAATTGCAACTCCCATGACGCCGGTGACGACGGTTGCGGAGCCGGTGGTTGCGGTGGTTCCTGCGGATGTCACTAATCCTTGGAGGATTTATGAAAGAAATGTATTGCGGTGCTTGCAGCGGAGAACGGGGCTGTACGGATTGTGGAAAAACAGGTTTTAAAAAGGTGTACGCAAGTCTGGTTGATTTTTCGGTAGCCGATATGTTACGAGAAAATTTCGGAGAGACGGAAAGAAACACCGGGAACGGGACTGCGTTCTTACGGGAACTTTTTCTGGCGGCGGACCTCGGAACCACAACACTGGCTTTTGTTTGTACCAATGAACAAGGACAGATACTTGCTTCTTACGGTATGGAGAATCCGCAACGCAAGGTATCTGCGGATGTCATCGGCAGAATGGATGCGGCAATACACGGGGCAGGGGAGATATTAAAAAAAGAGATTAGGGAAGCCTTGGTAAAAGGCTTCCTTTTTGTACTGAAAGAAGGAACCGGGAGAGAAAATGATGAGGCGGAAGCGGGAGGGACGCATCGAATCCGTATTGCAATGGGGGGGAATACCGTAATGCAACACCTTTTGCTTGGGTACCCTTTAGATGGGATGGCAAAAGCACCGTTTCTTCCCTATTCGTTACGGCAGGAAGAACGGCTGTTTTCGGAATTGTTTTCAGATACCGGTGACTTTGGGCAATGTCCGCCGGAATTAAGGTCTGCGAAGGTATCGATAGCTCCGTGCTTTTCTGCATTTTTAGGAGGAGATGCAGTGGCGGGTGCATATGGCTTTTTGACTTATGAGACAACAAACGTTCCGCAGACGGACTCCATGTGCTATCCGGAGTCTGGACAGGATAATAGGGAGCATGCGCCGGTTCGTTTGTTGCTGGATTTGGGTACAAACGCAGAAATGCTGTTAATGGCGAATAATAAATTGTACGGAACTGCGGCGGCTATGGGAAGTGCTTTCGAGGGGGGACGGTTTGCTTATGCATCGGAATTGTTTTCCTTGATTGCCAAGGCAAGAAAACAGAATGTGTCGGATGAAACGGGACTTTTGGAAGAACCTTATTTTACCGAGGAATTTTTGGAATTGCGCCAGGAGGATGTGCGTGTGTTTCAACTGGCAAAAGGAGCGTTACGGGCAGGAATCGAACTTCTTATGAAACGCGCCGGAGTAATGCGATCGGAAGTTGAACAAGTTTATTTGGCAGGGGGCGTAGGAGCATTTTGTGAGGAAGAGGATTTGTTTACCATCGGTCTTTTGCCGGAGGATTTTTCAGGGAAAGTACGGTTTGTGGGAAACAGTTGTATCGGTGGGCTGATTTCGTTTTTGAAAGACGGAGGAAGCATGGAGCACCGGGATTGTGATGTGATGAATCTGGCAGAAGAACCGGAGTTTGAACAGGAATATTACCGCTATATGGATTTTAATAAATAGGAATCGTCCGAACCAGGAGGACGGACCGGAAAGGAAAGAAAGGATGCACGTTATAAATAAGACGGGAGAAAGAGAGAAGAAAAGAATGAAAAAGAAGTACCTGTTAGTGCTTGTGTGTGTGTTGCTTCTTTTGGTTTCCGGATGTAAGAAGAAGGCACCGGAGCCGGGAGAGGAATCTATTTCCACACCTACGGCAGCCGTAGTATGGGAAGGATTTGAACAGGCAAATCAGGCTCTGGTAAAACAACGGGCAGAAGCTTATGCAAACACTATAGCAGTATCCGTGGGAGATATGGATATTTCTATGGAGAAGGCTATGTTTCTGATTTTTTCCATGGAGGTACAGGGAAACAGCCAGGCGGCCTACTTTGAGGCGCAATACGGGGAAGATTACTGGGGGATGGTCTATGATGAAGAAGGGCGCACCACCAGAGATGTGTTTAAAGAAGAAACGATGGAGGCACTGATACAATATGCGGTGCTACATGATTGTGCCGAAAAAAACGGAATGGAATTGACCGCGGACGAACTAAAGGAAAACTTGGATTTTGTGGAAACAATAAAATCCTTGTTGTCTGCGGAGGAAACGGAGCGGGGCGGTTTTACTACGGAAAATCTGCGGGAAACCTGTAACTGGATGATGTTAGGCGAAAAGTATTACGGGATGATGACGGACAATCTGGGGATTACAAGGGAAAGCGTAGAGATAACCTTGGATAAGGCGGACTATAAGGAATATGAAACGGAATATTTGTATCTTCCGACGACCTATTATGATGAGGAATATAACATTTGTGAAGAGGCGGATTCGGTGAAAGAAGCGCGGATGGCACAGATGCAGGATTATTATGAACAAGTGTTGAACGGTTCTTCCTTTGAAGCACTGAAGGCAGTCGACGAGGAGTTGGTGCATAATACCAGAACCTTCTTAGAAAAGGGAGAGGGTGCGGAAAAAGTGTACAAAGACACTGCTGCCTTATTGGAAAACGGAGAAATCTGTTCTCCGATACAGACGGAGTATGGCATCTATATTATCCGTATGGTGGATGACCAATGTACAAAAAGTTATGAAGCGGCCGTGGATGCGGAATACGAATTAAAACGTAGTGAAGCATTTCAGGCAGCATATGAGGTATTGCTTGCGGAGTACGAAGTGACGGTAAACGAAGAAGCCTGGGGAGAAATTATCCTTGGCGCAACGGTAAGCCTTCTGGAGTAAAATTATTCCGCGGTTCCCTTCAGTAACTGCATAAAGTACTTTGTCGGTTCCGATACCGGCAGGGAATTGTCATAGGCAAGGACGAGCTTTCGCTTCGGAAGTTCGTCTTTTGTTTTTATAATATAGAGTTCGTCACCGGTTTTTCCTTCCACACAGAAATCCGGAACAAAGGCGATACCAAGACCGATTTTCGCAAGGTCAATCAAAAGATCGTTACTGCTTAACTCTACCGCCGGAGCCAGTTCCACTGAGTGGGATAAAAACTGCTCGTGTAAGAATTCGCTGGTGGTGGAACGTTTGGAAAGCATCAAAATCGGCAAAGCGGAAAGCTCCGCAAAGGATAATTCCGTATCGGAGTAGTCGTAGGAAGACTTGTTTGCAACAAATACGTCGGAAAATTCCCGCAGGGTTTCGATTTGCATGGAGTTGTTCAGTGCCGGATTCGGAGAATTTGCTACGATAAAATCCACGGCATTTTCGGCTAAAAGGCCGGCACATTGTAATGAAGTTGCGTTCATAACCCGCAAATGAACTTCCGGAAAGGTCTGGTGGAACCGGTTTAAGTACGGAACGAGATAATAACGGCAGATGGTGTCACTGGCTGCGATACGCAACTGCATACCACCGGAATTTTGGGAATTGACCAGTTGGTTTTCGCCTTTGGTAATCAGGTTAATAGCCGGTTCGATATGTTTAAACAGCATTTCGCCTTCTTTTGTTAAGGTAACTCTTTTTGTACTTCTGGTAAACAAAACTTGTCCGAGACGGCGTTCCAAAACCTTTACGGACTGGCTCACCGCGGACTGGGAAATGAATAAGGCCGAAGCTGCTTCCGAGAAGCTGAGAGTCTTTGCTACATAATAAAAAACTTTGTATAATTCGTAATTTACATCCATGAGAAAACTCCTTTCCTTTGCCTTTAAATTCAGTATAACAGAAGTGTTTTCGGAACGCAACTGTTTTCATAAGAAATCCTAATAAAACAATTCATATATATTAATTTTATTTATAAACAAAGAAATGGTATACTGAAAACAACAATGAGGCAGTGGATGTTCCACGGACATCGGAAAGGATGGATAAGATGAGTAAAGTAAGAAGAATTTATTCTGAGAAAAAGCCGGAATACGCAGTTAAGGCCGGCGAGCTGATGAATGAAATCAAAGAGTATTTGAACATTCAGAATGTAACCGCAGTACGTGTTTTAATCCGTTATGATGTTGAAAATGTAAGTGACGAGACCGTCTCCCGTGCACTCGGTACCGTATTCTCCGAGCCGCCGGTAGACTTTGTATATGAGGAAACCTTCCCGATTTGTCCGGAAGATACGGTTTTCTCCGTAGAGTATTTGCCGGGGCAATTTGACCAGAGAGCAGACTCCGCAGAGCAGTGCGTAAAGCTGTTAAACGAGACCGAGGAACCGGTAATTCGTTCCGCAACCACCTATGTATTATCCGGTGTATTGACGAAGGAAGAAGTGGAGGCAATTAAGTCCTACTGCATCAATCCGGTAGACTCCAGAGAAGCAGCAGAGGAGAAGCCGGAGACCTTAGAGTCCGTATTTGAAGATCCGGCAGATGTTATCATTTTTGACGGATTTAAGGATATGCCGGAAGCCCAGTTAAAAGAGCTTTACGCTTCCTTAAACCTTGCAATGACCTTCCGTGACTTTTTACACATTCAGAACTACTTCCGTGATGATGAGAAGCGTGATCCGTCCATGACCGAAATCCGCGTGCTGGATACCTATTGGTCCGACCACTGCCGTCACACCACCTTCCTTACCGAACTTACGGATGTGAAGTTTGAAGAAGGCGACTACACTGCTCCGATTCGTGCTTCCTATGATAAGTATGTGGCTGAGCGTGAGATTTTATATAAGGGCAGAGACGACAAGTTCATCTCTCTTATGGACCTTGCTCTCGTTGGTATGAAGAAGCTTCGTGCCGACGGTAAGCTTGAGGATATGGAAGTGTCCGATGAAATCAATGCCTGCTCCATTATCGTTCCGATTGAGATTACCAGACCGGACGGTAAGAAGGAAACAGAAGAGTGGTTGATTTTCTTTAAGAATGAGACCCACAATCACCCGACGGAAATCGAGCCGTTCGGTGGTGCCGCAACCTGTCTTGGCGGTGCAATCCGTGACCCGTTGTCCGGCCGTGGTTATGTATACCATGCAATGCGTGTCACCGGTGCGGCTGACCCGACCCTTCCGATTGCGGAGACCTTAGAGGGTAAACTGGCACAGCGTAAGATTGTTACCGGTGCAGCGTCCGGTTACAGTTCCTACGGTAATCAGATCGGTCTTGCCACCGGTTTGGTAGATGAGATTTATCATCCGAACTATGTGGCAAAGCGCCTTGAAATCGGTGCGGTTATGGGTGCGGCTCCGAGAAAGAACGTTATTCGTGAGACTTCCGATCCGGGCGATGTGATTATCCTTATGGGTGGAAGAACCGGACGTGACGGTTGCGGCGGTGCAACCGGTTCTTCCAAGGCACATACCACCGAGTCTATCCACACCTGTGGTGCGGAAGTTCAGAAGGGTAATGCCCCGACCGAGCGTAAGCTTCAGAGATTATTCCGTAGAGAAGAAGTGGCAAGTATCATTAAGAAGTGTAATGACTTCGGTGCGGGCGGTGTATCCGTAGCAATCGGTGAGCTTGCAGACGGTCTTCGTGTAGAGCTTGATAAGGTTCCGAAGAAGTATGCGGGCCTTGACGGTACCGAGCTTGCAATTTCCGAGTCCCAGGAGCGTATGGCTATCGTAGTTGACGCGAAGGACGTAGATAAGATGCTTGATTTCGCGGCAGAAGAGAACTTAGAGGCTGTTCCGGTGGCTGTGGTTACCGAGGACCCGCGCCTTGTACTTGTATGGAGAGGCAAGGAAATCGTGAATCTGAAGCGTTCCTTCCTTGACACCAACGGTGCACATCAGGAAGCAACCGCAGAGGTTACCATGCCGAAGAAGGAAGACAGCTACTTTAAGAAGGGTGCTTCCTATACCGCATCCCGTATTACGAGAAAGACCGCAAAGGGAGAGACCGTACTTTCCGGTAAGACCGGACTTAAGGGCCAGTGGCTTTCCATGCTTGCGGATTTAAATACCTGTTCCAAGAAGGGCTTAGTGGAGATGTTCGACAGCTCCATCGGTGCAAATACCGTGACCATGCCGTACGGCGGTAAGTACCAGATGACTCCGGTACAGACCATGATTGCAAAGGTTCCGGTACTTGACGGTGACAGTGAGGCGGTTTCCATGATGAGCTACGGCTTCGACCCGTATCTTTCCAGCTGGAGCCCGTACCACGGTGCGGTTTACGCAGTAATTTCCTCTGTTGCTAAGATTGTAGCAGCAGGTGGTGACCATACAAAGATTCGTTTTACCTTCCAGGAATTCTTCCGTCGTTTAGGTACCGATCCGAAGCGTTGGGGCGAGCCGTTAGCTGCACTTCTCGGTGCATTCGAAGCGCAGGTACAGCTTGGACTTCCGTCCATCGGCGGTAAGGACAGTATGTCCGGTTCCTTCCAGGATATTGATGTTCCGCCGACTTTGGTATCTTTCGCTGTAGATATGGCAAAGACCTCCGATGTGGTAACCGGTGAATTCAAGAAGGCCGGCAACGTATTAGTGAAGTTCGCAATGAAGAAGGATTCCTACGAGCTTCCGGATTATGCGGCATTTGCTGATCAGATGGCAAAGATTACGAAGTTAGCCCAGAGCGGCAAGATTGCTTCCATGTATGCCCTCGGTGCAAAGGGTATCGCAGAAGCGGTTTCTAAGATGGCATTCGGTAACCGTCTCGGTGCAGTGATTTCCGATGCGGTAAGTGCTCAGGAATTGTTTGCTCCGGCATACGGTGATATCCTTGCTGAAATTTCCAAGGATTGTCTGGATGCATTAAATGAGAGCGGATTGTCTTACAAGACCGTAGGTACCGTAACCGAAGCACCGATGTTTGTATACGCGGGTGAGACTGTAACCATCGAGGAAGCGCTGGATGCTTGGACCAATACCTTAGAGAAGGTATTCCCGACCAGATCCGGTGTAAAGGAAGAAAAGATCGAGCATCCGTTATTTGATGCAAAGACTGTTTATGTAGCAAAGAATAAGGTGGCAAAGCCGCGTGTATTCATTCCGGTATTCCCGGGTACCAACTGTGAGTACGATACCATGCGTTCCTTCCGTGATGCAGGCGCAGAGGTTAGCACCGTGGTATTCCGTAACCGCAACGAGCAGGACATCAGAGAGTCCGTAGATGCATTCGAAAAGGAAATCCGCAATGCACAGATTCTCATGTTCCCGGGTGGTTTCTCCGCAGGTGATGAGCCGGACGGTTCCGGTAAGTTCATCGCAACCGCATTCCGTAACGCAAAGATTACCGATGCGGTAAACGATATGTTAAAGCAGCGTGACGGT
>JAFVSN010000001.1 GCA_017503735.1 Lachnospiraceae bacterium | reverse complement strand
TGCCTGCGGCCAAAGTCCCAACGTATGATCCACATAATATTTATCAAATCCGGAAGCCGCAATCTCCTCCGGTGTCAAATCCTTGGTAAGTTGATGGATAATTGCGGAAACAATCTCCATATGGGCCAGCTCCTCGGTGCCCACAGGTGCATCGGTATTGCGCATTTCCATTGAGAATCTCGCAACTCTGTTCCCAAATTTAACCTTATAATCACGCATATCAATCACTTCTTTCCGAGCAACTCAACCAATCGGCGAGCCGCTTCCTTTGTATCCTCCGGACTGCCGAAGGTAGAAAAGCGGAAATAGCCTTCCCCACAAGCACCAAATCCTTCGCCCGGAGTACCGACCACCTGGATTTCTTTCAGCAAATAATCAAAAAAATCCCAACTGCCCATACCATCAGGACACTTCATCCAGATATACGGCGCATTTTTTCCACCGCAATACCAAATTCCAAGCTTATCCAATGCTTCCATCAAAACCTTGGCATTGCTTTTATAAATTCCTATGTTCTCACGAATTTGTCTCTGTCCTTCCGGAGTAAAGACAGCCGCCCCGCCCTTTTGGATAATATAAGATACACCGTTAGTCTTCGTAGTACGGTTACGTACCCACATCGCATTGAGATTCATACCATTTCGTACAAGCTGTTGCGGAATTACAGTATACCCAAGACGCGTGCCTGTAAACCCAGCCGTCTTGGAAAGTGAACAAATCTCAATCGCACAAGTCTTGGCCCCCTCCAATTCAAAGATGCTGTGTGGCAACGTCTCATCCTCAATAAAGGCTTCATATGCTGCGTCAAAAAGAATAACGGAACCATTCTCGTTTGCAAAATCCACCCAAGCCTGAAGCTGCTTACGATTAAATACCGCACCGGTCGGATTATTCGGCGAACAGATGTAGAGAATATCTGCTTTCACCTCTTCACTCGGTTCCGGCAAAAATCCGTTTTCCTTACCCGATGCAAGATGCACTATTGTTCTTCCTGCCATGACATTGGCATCTACATATGCAGGATATGCGGGCTCTATCACAAGAGCTGAACTTCCGCGGTCAAATAAATCGAGGATATCTCCAAGTTCATCACTGGCACCGCTGGACACAAACACTTCATCAGCCGAAATCTCCACGCCTCTTAGGGCATAATAATTTGCAATGGTTTTTCGCAAAAAAGGTGCGCCACATTCCGGCATATAACCATGAAAACTCTCCTTTATTGCCTGATCATTCACCGCTTCATGTAAAGCCTGAATTACAGCATCCGGAAGCGGAAGCGATACATCTCCGATGCCCATGCGGTAAAGGCGCTTCTCCGGATTTGCTTCAAGATATGCCTTCGTCTTCTGAGCAATATGAAAGAAGAGATAGGAATCTTTTAAGTCTGCGTAATGCATATTAGGTGTAATCATATCGTTGTCTCTCCTTCGTATATAATGTCTGCCGGACCGGTCATGATCACTGTATGGTCCGATGCGATCTGAATCTTCAGCGTTCCTCCATCTAAATGAACAGAGATAGGCGTATCATAATCACAGAACTTTTTTTCTATAGCTGCCATGGTACTGGCACAAGCTCCCGTTCCGCACGCCATTGTTACTCCACTTCCTCTTTCCCATACTCGCATCCGCAGTTCCTTATCAGAGAGAACTTGTACAAATTCTACATTGACACCTCCCGGAAACGCAGAATGATGCTCAATCTTTGGTCCCAGTGTGGTAAGCGGAGCTTTTTCAATATCATCCACGAAAATGACAGCATGCGGATTGCCGACCGAAACCGGAATATAATGAATCTCTGTATTATCCACATACAAAATATTCTCTTTCTCTGGCACTGCGATTCCCATATTGACAGTTACCGTTTTCACCACACCCCCACTCAGGTGCAAATCAAGATATTTAATTCCGGACAGGGTTTCTATTTTTAGGTTGGTCTTATCGGTATATCCTTTATCATACACATATTTCCCGACACAACGAATCCCGTTACCGCACATCATTGCTTCACTTCCGTCAGCATTAAAGATGCGCATTTTGAAATCCGCAACATCAGACGGAGAAATATAAATCATTCCATCCGAACCGGCACCGAAATGACGCTCGGATAATCTTGTCGAAAGTTCTGCAATGTCCGACGGAACTTCTCCATAAACATACAAATAGTCATTTCCCAAACCATGCATCTTTGTAAATTTCATATCATTCACCTCTCATTTCGCATCTATTGTTGAGATTCCTAATGTAACCTCCTCCAGTACATCCAGAAGCATTCTCACTGTATCAAGAGAGGTCAGCATTGTAATATTATTCTGTGCCGCACAGCACCGAATGGCAACTCCGTCACCATAGTGCTTTCCCGATAATATCGCACGGGTATTTATTACATAACTAACATATCCGGCACGTATAGAATCCAACACTTCCTCACTGCCTTCGCTCGGCTTACGGCGAATCCTTGTACGTATTCCGTTTGCCTTTAAAAATTCGCCCGTAACAGTAGTCGCTTCTATATTAAAGCCCATATTATAAAATCGGCGCACAAGCGGCAACATTTCTTCCTTGTCTTCATCAGCAACACTGACTACAACCGTTCCGTAGTTGCGCAGCGTCAATCCGGATGCAACCATTGCTTTGTATGCTGCACGATGAAGTTTTTTATCATATCCGATTGCCTCCCCGGTTGACTTCATTTCAGGTGACAAATAGGCATCCATCCCACGAAGTTTTGAAAATGAAAACGCCGGAGCTTTTACATAAAAACGTTCTTTTTCTTTCGGGTAAATTTCCGCGATACCTTGTTCTTCCAAAGATACTCCAAGGCTGACTAAGGTAGCAATATCAGCAAGCCTATAGCCTGTTGCCTTGGAAAGAAACGGTACCGTTCTCGAGGAACGAGGATTCACCTCAATAATATAAACATCTTCATGCTCGTCCACAATGAACTGAATATTAAACAACCCGATAATTCCGATGCCGAGCCCGAGTTTTTCGGTATAATCCAAAATCGTCTTTTTCACCTTCTCCGAAATGCTGTAAGAAGGGTAAACGCTGATGGAATCGCCGGAATGCACGCCGGTTCTCTCCACAAGTTCCATAATTCCCGGCACAAACACATGCTTCCCGTCACAAATAGCATCTATTTCAACTTCTTTTCCCCGGATATACTTATCCACCAAAACCGGCTTATCCTCATCAATCTCCACAGCGGTCTTAAGATAGTTGCGAAGATCTTCTTCTTTGGAAACAATCTGCATCGCTCTGCCACCGAGTACAAAGCTTGGCCGCACAAGCACAGGATAACCGATTTCTTCTGCGGCCTTGATCCCCTCCTTTATGCTGGTTACCGCCTTTCCCTTCGGTTGCGGAATGCACAGAGAACTGAGAAGTTTTTCAAACGCATCACGGTTTTCGGCACGTTCGATTGCATCACAGTCGGTACCGATAATCTTAACTCCTCGGGCATGTAACGGTTCTGCCAGATTGATTGCCGTCTGACCGCCAAGTGTTGCGATAACACCCTCCGGCTTTTCCAACTCAATCACATTCATGACATCTTCCACGCAAAGTGGTTCAAAATAAAGTTTGTCGGAGCAGGTATAATCGGTAGAAACCGTCTCGGGATTGTTGTTTATGATAATTGCTTCATATCCCGCCGCCTTGATTGTCTGTACGGCATGAACCGTAGAATAATCGAACTCCACACCCTGACCGATACGAATCGGTCCGGAACCAAGCACAATCACCTTCTTTTTGGCTGAAATAACCGACTCGTTTTCCTCTTCATAGGTGGAATAGAAGTACGGAATATAACTGTCGAATTCAGAAGCACAGGTATCAATCATCTTGTAGACAGGTACGATGCCGTTTGCCCTACGCAGATCGAAGATTTGCGTCTCCGGCAGCTTCCAGAGCATACCGATTTCCTTATCGCCAAAGCCCATTTTCTTTGCCTCCCGCAAAACCTTCACATTGCCCGGATTATCTATAATCTCCTTTTCTTCCTCAACAATATTACGTAATTTACGGATAAAAAAATTGTCAATCGCGGTCGCATCAGCAATTTTACCAATACTGCAGCCAAGTCGTAACAGCTGTGCCATCGCATAAATACGGTCATCGGTACCGATTTTAATGTAAGCTAACAGGTCTGCTTCCGACATCCCATCAAACTTTGGATGATATAAATGAATAAGTCCGATTCCCAAGGAACGAACGGCTTTTAAAAGACTTTCTTCTACCGTTCTCCCGATACTCATCACCTCACCAGTCGCTTTCATCTGCGTAGAAAGGGAATTATTGGCATCCGCAAACTTATCAAACGGAAAACGCGGCATTTTAGTTACCACATAGTCCAAGGTGGGCTCAAAGGAAGCAGGTGTATTCGCAATTTGAATTTCATCCAACGTCATTCCCACACCGATTTTTGCCGATACACGTGCAATCGGATACCCGCTTGCTTTGGATGCCAGTGCAGAAGAACGGGACACTCTCGGATTCACTTCAATAAGATAATATCGAAAAGAGTTCGGATCCAGAGCAAACTGCACATTGCAACCGCCTTCGATTTGCAGTGCACGAATGATTCTCAGTGCACTATCACGAAGCATATGGTATTCCTTATTCGTAAGTGTTTGCGAAGGGCAGACCACAATAGAGTCGCCGGTATGGATACCGACAGGATCAAGGTTTTCCATATTACAAATTGTAATCGCTGTATCATTACTGTCACGCATCACTTCGTACTCAATCTCTTTGAACCCCTTGATGCTCTTTTCAATTAATACCTGACGGACCGGAGAAAGGGACAAGGCATTTTTCATAAGCGTTAAAAATTCTGTCTCGTTATCAGCAAACCCTCCTCCTGTCCCGCCAAGTGTAAATGCAGGGCGAAGCACAACCGGATACCCTATTTTCTTTACAACCTCCAAACCTTCCTCTACGGAACATGCAATATCGGACGGCAACACCGGTTCACCCAGTTCTTCACAGAGTTCCTTAAATAATTCCCGATCCTCGGCACGCTCAATTGAGCTGCTTTTTGTACCAAGGAGTTCTACACGGCACTCAGAAAGTATCCCTTTCTTTTCCAGCTGCATAGCAAGATTAAGACCGGTCTGACCACCGATGCCCGGCAAGATTGCATCCGGGCGCTCGTAACGAATAATCTTTGCAACGTATTCCAGTGTCAATGGCTCCATATACACTTTATCTGCAATTGAGGTGTCGGTCATAATTGTCGCCGGATTGGAATTGCAAAGAATAACCTCATATCCTTCCTCTTTTAACGCAAGACAAGCCTGTGTTCCGGCATAGTCAAATTCCGCTGCCTGACCGATGACGATAGGGCCGGAACCAATGACAAGCACTTTTTTAATATCCGTTCTCTTGGGCATTGCTCTTTTCCTCCTCCATCAATTTTATAAAGCGATTAAACAGATATGCACTATCCTGCGGTCCCGGTGCACTTTCCGGATGATACTGTACACTGAATACTTTATCTCTATCACACTTCACACCCTCAATCGTCTGATCCAACAGATTGATATGAGTAATCGTCAATTCTGTATCTGCCAAACTGCCGGCATCTACCGCATAGGAGTGATTCTGCGAAGTAATTTCTATTTTATTTGTTTCCAAATTTCTTACCGGATGATTTCCGCCACGATGTCCAAACTTCAACTTATATGTTTCGGCTCCGTATGCCAATGAAATAATCTGATGTCCGAGACAAATCCCAAAGATAGGATATTTGCCGACTAGGGATTTTATTGTCGAAACAGTTTCCGGTACATCGGTAGGATCTCCGGGGCCATTGGAAATAAATATCCCGTCCGGTTTCATTTCTTCGATTGCATCTGCTGAAGTATTCCACGGCACCACAGTCACCTTGCAACCTCGTTTCACCAAGGAACGCACAATGTTCCTTTTCATACCACAGTCAATCGCAACCACATGATACTTTTGCGTTTCCGCCAAAAATTCCATTCCTTCTTTACAGCTCACACGTGATACTGCATCCTTAGAAATTTCATATGTTTTCAGTAGTTCCAGACCCTCTTCAAGCGAAGTAGAGGCATTTGTTATCAAAACCTTCCTACTTCCGTAATTTCGAACCGAACGCGTCAGCTTACGCGTATCAACACCGTACACTCCCGGAATTTTATATTTCTTCATAATTTCTGAAAGTGTGGCTGTACTTCTGAAATTGGAAGGTTCATCATTATATTCCCGGACAATAAGCGCACCGATTGTTGGCGTTATCGTCTCATAATCATCATCAGCCATTCCATAGTTTCCGATTAACGGATAGGTCATCACTACCGCCTGATAGGTGTAAGACGGATCCGATACAATCTCCTGGTACCCAACCATTGAAGTATTAAAAACGATTTCACACACCTTGTCGCCGGTATCACCGAAAGCGTATCCGTAATACTCCTGCCCATCCTCTAAAATTATCTTTCTGTTGTACTCCATTATCATTTCGGCACCTCATTTCTTCACAAGAGACAATTTTTGCTCAAACCGGTCCTTTCTGGTATCCGTCGGAACTGTCGTGGGATACTCCCCACAAAAGCAGGCACTGCAAAAGCCATCATTCTCAATCAAAGAGTACAGTTTGTCTACCGGCAAATAACCGAGAGAGTCCGCCCCAATCATATCGGATATTTCAGAAACCGTGTGCTTACAGGCAATCAGATGGTCTTCCGAATCAATGTCCGTACCATAATAACAAGGATGCAGAAAGGGCGGTGAAGAGATACGCATATGGATTTCTTTTGCTCCTGCCTCCCGTATTAATTTTACGATACGCCCACTGGTTGTCCCCCGAACGATAGAATCATCAATCAGCACGACCCGCTTTCCTTTGACCACATCTTCGATTGCAGAGAGTTTGATTTTTACCTTATCCAGTCTGTCACCAGGAGCAATAAAGGTTCTGCCGATGTACTTATTCTTAATCAACCCGATACCGTAAGGAATGCCCGATGCTTCACTGTATCCGAGCGCTGCATCCAATCCCGAATCCGGTACACCGATTACGATATCGGCGTCGACCGGATGTGTTTTAGCCAGTATATGTCCTGCACGAACACGGGCGGTATGCACCGAAATGCCGTCAATCACCGAATCGGGACGTGCAAAATAGATATACTCAAAGATGCAAAGCTTTTTATCTTTCTTTTTACAATGCTCTTTCCGTGAAACGACACCATTCTTTGTAAACACAAGAATTTCTCCCGGCTCCACATCGCGAATCACCTCTGCACCAACCGCATGGATGGAACAACTTTCCGAGGCAACCACATACATACCGTCAGGGGTCTTGCCGTAACAGAGCGGCCGGAATCCGTAAGGATCTCTTGCGCAAATTAACTTTTGCGGTGACATTAACACTAAGGAATAGGCACCATCCAGCGTATTCATTGCCTGACTTACTGCATCTTCAATGGAAGGCGCATGTAGTCGTTCTTTCGTTACAATGTAGGCAATCGTTTCCGTATCACTTGTTGTATGAAAAATGGCACCCGAAAGTTCTAATTCAGTTCTAAGTTCCGCTGCATTTGAAAGATTTCCGTTATGCGCCAATGCCATCCTGCCCTTCTGGTGATTCACCTCAATAGGCTGGCAATTATTTCGATTTGATCCTCCGGTAGTACCGTACCGTACATGGCCTACTGCCATAGTTCCTTGCGGCAAGTGGGATAGGATATCACCTGTAAAGACCTCACTGACAAGCCCCAAATCCTTATGGGATACAAACACTCCGTCATCATTGACTACAATGCCACAACTTTCCTGACCTCTGTGTTGAAGCGCATATAACCCATAGTACGTGATACCCGCTACATTCGTCGGTTCGGTTGCGATTACACCAAACACTCCACATTCTTCGTGAATACTCATACGTTACCTCCGTTCGAATGCATACATGCTGCATCGATAAATTCTTTAAATAACGGATGCGGCTTATTGGGTCTGCTCTTAAACTCCGGATGATACTGAACTCCGACATGGAACGGTCGCTCGGTAAGCTCCACGGTCTCAACCAATTTCCCATCGGGTGAAATACCACTCAGTGTCAGACCATTTTCCTGAAACATCTCCCGGTAGTCATTATTGAACTCATAGCGATGTCTGTGACGTTCACTGATAGAGGAAGTTCCATAGCAACGCTCCATCGTGGTTCCCTTTTGAATATGGCAAGGATATGCACCCAGACGAAGAGTTCCTCCTTTATCAATGTCATCGCTTTGTCCGGGGATAAAGTCAATTACCTTGTGCCGGCAAAGCTCATCAAACTCACCGGAGTTGGCATCTTTTATGCCTAACACATTCCTGGCGTACTCAATTACAGCAACCTGCATACCGAGACAAATACCGAAATATGGAATCTCTTTTTCCCTTGCATACTTTGCTGCCTGAATCATGCCTTCAATCCCGCGGCTTCCGAACCCTCCGGGAACGAGGATACCATCAAGCTCCATAAACATTTTCTCGGCATTTTCGGCTGTGATTCCTTCCGAATCAATCCAATGAATCTTCACATGAGTATTGTGATAATATCCGGCATGACGAAGTGCCTCAGCAACTGAGAGATATGCATCATGAAGCCCCACATACTTTCCTACAAGACCGATATTTACATGGCGTGGTCTCTCCTTAATACGCTCTACCATTGCCGTCCATTCGGTAAGATCCGGCTCTTGTGTGGCAATCCCAAGCTCACGGCAAACAATCGAAGAGAAATTGGACTTTTCCAACATAAGCGGTGCTTCATACAGGTTCGGCAACGTGATGTTTTCTATCACACAATCCGGTTTTACATTGCAGAACATGGAAATTTTCTTAAAAATAGCTTCCTCCAAGGGTTCATCGCAACGTAGCACCACGATGTTCGGGTTAATCCCCATACCTTGCAGTTCCTTTACTGAATGCTGTGTAGGCTTAGATTTATGTTCATCCGAACCACGCAGAAAAGGCACCAGCGTCACATGAATAAACAGACTGTTCTCCCTTCCTACCTCCAAAGAGATTTGGCGGACAGCTTCAAGAAACGGCTGCGACTCCATATCCCCGATGGTTCCACCGATTTCGGTAATCACTACATCAGCATTCGTCTTCTTACCGACACTGTAAACAAATTCTTTAATTTCATTGGTAACATGAGGAATGACCTGTACGGTAGACCCCAGGTACTCTCCACGACGCTCTTTGTTCAAGACATTCCAATAAACCTTACCGGTTGTCAGGTTAGAGTATTTGTTCAGATCTTCATCAATGAACCGTTCATAATGTCCAAGGTCAAGATCCGTTTCGGCACCATCCTCAGTTACATAAACCTCGCCGTGTTGATATGGGCTCATCGTTCCCGGATCCACATTGATATAAGGATCCAGTTTTTGGGCTGCTACTTTCAGTCCTCTCGATTTGAGAAGGCGTCCAAGCGACGCAGCGGTAATGCCTTTACCAAGTCCGGAAACAACACCTCCGGTCACAAAAATATATTTTGTCATTTTCTTATTCCTCCTGACCGTTTACTCAACCGTAACCGATTTCGCCAGATTTTTCGGTTTGTCAATATCACAACCATTTTCTTTTGCAACATAATATGCAAGCAACTGTAGCGGAATAATCTCTACCGCCGCCGAGAAGATGGTCTCTATCTTTGGAATAAAAATCACATCATCCGCCAAAGATACTATTTTCTGGTTCTCCTTAAATGTTACGGCAAGCACTTCGGCACCTCGCGCTTTCACCTCAACGATATTACTCATTGTCTTTTCCATAACAGAATCGTTACAACACAATGCAATCACCGGTTGATGTTCATCGATTAAGGCAATTGTTCCGTGCTTTAATTCCCCTGCCGCATAGGATTCCGCATGGATATAAGATATCTCCTTCATTTTCAAGGAACCTTCCAAAGCTATCGCATAATCCGTATTTCGGCCGATGAAGAACATAGAACCGGTTGTGTGATACTTCTTCGCTAAATTCGGAATTGCAGAATTCATATCAAGTGCTTCCTGAATTCGCTTCGGCAGCGTTATTAAGGTTTCCAAAAGATTTCCATAAGTCTCATCATCCAGTCGGTTCATCTTTTTCGCCGCATACAATGCGAACAAATATAGCACGGCCAACTGTGTGGTGTACCCTTTCGTTGTTGCAACGGCGATTTCCGGACCTGCCCAGGTATAAAGCGTTTCATCTGCCGTTTTTGCAATCGTACTCCCGACTACATTAACAATCGCAAGCGTTTTTGCCCCGCGCTTTTTGCACTCCTTCATTGCGGCTATCGTATCTGCGGTCTCACCGGATTGTGATAAAACAATCAACAACGTGTGCTCATCAATGAGAGGATTGCTGTAGCGAAGCTCGCTCGCTAATTCGACCTGTACAGGAATACGGCACAGATGTTCAATCGCATATTTTCCGGCACATCCGGCATAGTATGCAGAACCGCAGGCCGTAATCACAATTTTATGGATCCTTTTCAGATAATCAGCGGTTAATTCCGTTTCGTCGAGAACAATCTCACTATCCTTTATTCTCGGTGCTATAGTTGCTTTTATTGCTCGCGGCTGTTCCACAATTTCCTTTAACATAAAGTGCTCATACCCGCCTTTTTCCGCTGACTGAATATCCCATGTGATACGACTGATTTTTTTCTGAATCGGCTGTCCGGCAGGATCGAACACCGTTATAGAATCGGGAGTTATCTCCGCAAACTCACCATCCTCCAGATAAATCGCATTTCTTGTATAGGAGACCAATGCCGTAACATCGGATGCAAAATAGTTTTCTCCTACTCCTACACCAAGAATCAGGGGACTGGATTCGCGTACCACATATACATTCTGAGGTTCCTCGGTACAAACAACCCCCAGTGCATAGGATCCTTGTAATCTTGCCGATGTTTTAATAACAGCCTTTTTCAAATCACCGACATAATACATCTCAATCAAGTGCACAATCACTTCTGTATCCGTTTGACTTTCAAAACGATATCCTTTCTCTATCAATTCTTCACGCAGACTCATATAATTTTCTACAATGCCGTTGTGAACAACCGCAAATTTTCCGTCATTACTCAGGTGCGGATGTGCATTTGTATCGGTAGGTGCACCGTGGGTCGCCCAACGGGTATGACCGATACCGACCGTGCCTGGGCAATTCTTTCCGTCCGCTGTCTTTTCGCATAAATTAGCAATTCTTCCGGTTACCTTGCTGACAGTAATCGAATTACCGTTAAGAACTGCAATCCCTGCAGAATCATACCCTCGATATTCCAGTTTTTTCAACCCTTCCAGCAATATCGGGGCTGCATCCTGAGCGCCTGTATATCCAACAATTCCACACATAAATCGAATCTCCGTTTCAATTATTTTATTCCCACTCCACCGTTGCCGGAGGCTTGGACGTTATATCATATACCACTCTGGTAATTCCTTTAATTTCGTTCGTTATCCTGCTGCTTGCCTTTTCCAACACTTCATACGGAAGTCTGGTCCACTCGGCAGTCATGAAATCATCGGTCGTAACCGCACGGAGAGCCACCGTATAACCATAGGTTCTGGCATCCCCCATGACCCCCACACTGCGAAGATCAGTCAGCACGGCAAAATACTGATTAGTACTGTTCTCAAGTCCTGCGTTTGCAATTTCCTCACGGAAAATAGCATCCGCTTCACGTAAAAGTTCCAGTTTTTCCTTTGTTATTTCGCCAATTACACGAACGGCAAGTCCGGGCCCCGGAAACGGTTGCCGCCAAACAAGCTCTTGCGGAATGCCGAGTTTCGTTCCGGTTTCTCTTACTTCATCTTTAAACAGGTCACGTAACGGCTCCACAATCTGCTCAAAGGAAATAACATCCGGAAGACCTCCTACATTATGGTGACTTTTGATCACCGCCGAATCGCCCTTTCCGCTTTCAATCACATCAGGGTAAATTGTACCCTGCACGAGTACATGAATCTTTCCAAGCTTTTTTGCTTCATCCTCAAATACCCGAATAAATTCTTCCCCTATGATTTTCCGCTTTTTCTCCGGCTCGGTGACGCCTTCCAGTTTTGAGAGAAATCTGTCTTCTGCATTCACTCGAATCAAATTCATACCAAACTGCTTGCCGAATGTTTTTTCCACAAAATCACCCTCGTTTTTTCTGAGGAGCCCGTGATCCACAAATACACAAGTCAGATTCTTGCCGATTGCTTTGTGAAGAAGAACAGCCGCAACCGACGAATCCACACCGCCGGAAAGGGCAAGTAAAACCTTCTTACCTTCCAGCTCTTTTTTATATCTTTCAACCGAAGTTTCTATGAAATTATCCATTTTCCAATCTGCCCGGCACCGGCAAACGCAAAAGATAAAGTTATGAAGCATCTGCTTGCCGTAAACGGTATGGGTAACTTCGGGATGAAATTGAACACCATAGAGATTTCGACTTCTATCGCACATTGCAGCGCAAGGACATTTTTCTGTGCGCGCAATCGTTGTAAAACCTTCAGGCAGAGTTTTTACATAGTCGGTATGACTCATCCAACAAATACTTTCCTGTGGAATCCCTTCGAACAGAATATCATCTGTGGTAAACACAGTGGTTTTTCCGTATTCGCTGCCATTCTCTGCAGAGGCTATTTCACCACCGGCCATGTATGCCATCAACTGATCTCCGTAGCAGATGCCGAGAATCGGAATTCCCAAATCCAAGATTGTAGCATCATAATGCGGCGAAGCCTCCTCATAAACGCTATTTGGTCCTCCTGTAAAAATCACTCCTTTGTAACCGTTTTTCTTTATTTCTTCAACTGAAATTCCGTTATAAGGCTTAATTTCCGCATACACCTGTTCCGAACGAACTCTTCGTGCAATCAGTTGATTGTACTGTCCTCCAAAATCCAAAACAAGAATTTTATCCACCGCATTCACCTCTTCTCTTATAGATTAATTTCCGCCGATTCACTTGTGACCCCAGCAAGCAGCGGTCTGATTTTATCTACATAAGCCGTCACCTGCTCCGGACATCTGCCGACATAAAGAGACGGTGTCAGCAGTACCTTCATCTCCGCTTCGGTCAATCCGAATTTTTCTTCTGCTGCCAAGCGTGAAAGCAGATCGCATTCTTCGCCGTTCTTCATTTTTGCGGTAGCCTCCATGGAGCATTTACGAATGATTTCATGAAGCTGTTGACGATCACCGCCACGTTTTACCGCTTCCATCATCAGATTTTCGGTTGCGATAAACGGTAGATATTCCTTCACTGTCTTTTCCACAATCTTCTCATTCACGTGAAGTCCGTCTGTTACATTTTGCGCCAGTCGCAAAATCGCATCGGCACACAAAAATCCCTCCGGCAAAGAAATGCGACGGTTCGCCGAATCGTCAAGTGTTCTCTCTAACCACTGGGTAGCAGCAGTCATCGGAGCATTCATCGCATCTGCCATGAGATAACGGGCCAAAGAGCAAATACGCTCACTACGCATCGGATTGCGCTTATATGCCATAGCAGAAGATCCGATTTGATTTTTCTCAAAAGGTTCCTCTACCTGACGGTCGTGCTGCAACAGACGAATATCGTTTGCCATACGGTAGCAACTTTGAGCCACAGAGGAAAGCGCATTCAAAATCCGACTGTCCACCTTACGCGGATAGGTCTGACCGCATACATCAAAGGTTTCCTCAAATTCGAAGTCGGAAGCAATCATGCGATTCATCTCATCGATTTTAGAATTGTCGCCCTCAAAAAGCTCTACAAAACTTGCTTCGGTGCCGGTCGTTCCGCGACAGCCCAAAAACCTAATATTTTCAATTGCAAAGTCAATCTCCTTCAGATCGGAAAGAAAATCCTGCATCCAGAGAGTTGCACGTTTTCCTACTGTTACAAGCTGTGCCGGTTGATAATGTGTGTATCCGAGTGTCGGTAAGTCCTTGTATTTTTCGGCAAACTCCGATAGATTTGCTAAAACGACCAAAAGCTCTGTACGCAAATAGCGCAGAGCATCTCTATAGATAATCAAATCTGCATTGTCGGTTACATAGCAACTTGTAGCGCCTAAATGAATGATCCCCGCTGCCGAAGGCGCAACCTGTCCGTAGGCATACACATGAGCCATTACATCATGTCGCACTTCCTTTTCCCTCCGGCTTACACACGTATAATCAATATCTGTGATATGCTCTCTAAGTTCTGCCACTTGGGATTCTGTAATCGGAAGTCCAAGATTCATTTCCGCCTTTGCAAGAGCCACCCAAAGCTTACGCCAGGTTTGATAACGGGTATCTGAAGAGAACAACTCCAACATATACTCCGAAGCATATCTTGAGGATAATGGGGATTCATATCTATTCGTCATATTCTTTCTCCTTGCTTTGTAATTCTTTGTGAATTGCCGCAGCTGCCTTTTTCCCGGCACCCATGGCAAGAATAACAGTTGCCGCTCCCGTAACAACATCTCCGCCCGCATAAACAAACGGCTTTGATGTAGCACCCTGTTCATCGGTAATAATACAACCACGTTTATCGGTATCCAGACCGCTCGTTGTCTTCCTAATCAGAGGATTCGGTGTTTGGCCGATAGCGATAACCGCAGTATCAATCGAAATACGATGTTCGGAACCTTCCACTGCTATCGGATGCCTTCTACCGCTTTGATCCGTCTCGCCCAGTTGCATATCAACAACCTCGACCTCCTGTAGCCAACCGTTATCATCTCCGATAAAATTAGTAGGACTCTGCAACAGCAGGAATTTTATACCTTCCTCTTCCGCATGGGCAACCTCCTCCGCCCGGGCCGGCAATTCTTCTTTGCTTCGTCTATAAATGATATATACATTTTCAGCGCCCATACGTTTAGCACTGCGTGCAGCATCCATAGCAACATTACCGCCACCGAATACCGCAACATTCTTCCCACAATAAACAGGCGTGTCGTACTCCGGGAATCGATACCCCTTCATTAAATTAATTCTTGTTAAAAATTCGTTGGCAGAATATACACCATTTAAGCTTTCACCATCGATTCCCAGAAATGACGGAAGACCTGCACCCGAACCGATATACACTGCATCATACCCCATATCGGTAAGCAGTTCATCCACAAGCAAAGTCTTCCCGATGATAATATTGGTTTCGATTTTAACCCCATATAACTTCAGCTTTTCAATCTCCTTTTGCACAATATGCTTCGGAAGTCTGAACTCAGGAATTCCGTACATTAATACTCCCCCTGCGGTATGAAAGGCTTCATAAACGGTAACTTCATAGCCGAGTTTTGCAAGGTCCCCCGCAACGGTAAGTCCGGATGGTCCCGAACCCACAACAGCAACTTTTTTTCCGTTCTTTTGCGGTATAGAAATATCATCTGTACCGCCAGCCAAATGATAATCTGCAACAAATCGCTCCAATCTTCCTATTGCGACCGCCTCTCCTTTGATTCCTCTTACACATTTCGATTCACATTGTCTTTCCTGTGGGCAAACTCTGCCGCATATGGCAGGTAACGCATTGGTTTCGGTAATTTTGCTATAAGCCGCTTCAAAATTTCCTTCCGCCACCAAAGCAATAAATTCAGGAATTTTAACGGAAACAGGGCATCCTTGCATACAAGGTTTATGTTTACAGTTCAGACAACGTTTTGCTTCCTCTATTGCCATCTCCGGTGTATACCCGGTGGTAACCTCTAAGAAGTTTTTATTTCGTACACACGGAGCCTGTTCCGGCATTGGAATTTTGGTATCTCTCATATTAGCCATGGTTATTACTCCTTCCGATTCTGCAGGTTCCTTCCTCACAAGCACGTCTTTCATGTTCTTTAAACATCTGCTGACGTTTCAACGCAGCATCCCAATCAATTTGATGTCCGTCGAAATCCGGACCGTCCACACAAGCAAATTTTGTCTCTCCACCGACAACGACTCTGCAACCGCCACACATTCCGGTTCCGTCAATCATAACCGGATTCATTGAAACTATCGCCGGAATATCATACTCTTTCGTAAGCTTACATACAGCTCCCATCATTACCAAAGGTCCGATGGCAATCACCTCATCGAATCTTTCTCCTGCTTCCAGTTCTTCGCGTAGGCGGTCTGTAACAAAGCCCTGCACACCGTTCGAACCGTCGTCTGTAGTAATAATGAGCTTATCCGATACCTTCTGCATCTCTTTTTCAAGAATAATACAGTCCCTGTTTCTAAAACCGGTTATCACCGTAACCTCAGCACCGAGTGCCTTCAGTTTCTTCGCTTGTGGATAAGCAATCGCCGTCCCAAGACCACCGCCAATGACAGCAACCTTTTTCAATCCCTGTAGAGGCGTCGGCATTCCGAGCGGTCCCGCAAAATCTAAAACCATATCTCCTGCAGAAAGCAAAGACAAGTCCTTCGTAGTTTTTCCTACTACCTGAACAATGACGGTGACTGTACCCTTCTCCCGGTCAAAATCGGCAATGGTAAAAGGAACCCGTTCTCCGTACTCATCGATTCTTAGAACAATAAACTGTCCGGGCTCTGCTTTACGAGCTATTAGTGGAGCTTCTATCTCCAACAAAAAGATTTGCGGAGTTAAATCTGCTTTTTTTAGTATCTTATATGCCATTGCATTGTTACTCCTTCCCGTCATTTATCTTATTATGATGCTGTCGCGCTCAGGTCCCACGGAAACATACTTAATGGGACAACCGATTTGTCCTTCTATAAAAGCCACATACTCCTGTGCCGCTTTCGGAAGCTCCTCCCATGTGCGGACACCTGAGATATCGCACTTCCATCCGTCAAAATACGTAATGACCGGCTTTGCATTTTTCAATGCTGTCGGAAACGGGAATCGATCAATTTGTTCCCCGTTTAACAGATACCTGGTACATACCGGTATTCTATCCATATAACTGAGTACATCGAGTTTTGTAAGCGCAATTGCGGTTGCCGCCTGTACTTCAACACCATACCGCGTTGCAACAATATCAATCGGACCTACCCGGCGTGGTCTACCCGTTTTTGCTCCATATTCAAAGCCGCTTTCACGCAATTTTTCTGCTTCTTCACCGAGCATTTCGCATACAAACGGTCCTTCCCCGACACAGGTGGAATAGGCTTTTACAACACCAATCACATCATTTACCTTTGCACTCGGCAATCCCGAACCAATCGGAGCATATGCCGCCATAGTATTCGAGGATGTTGTATACGGATAGATCCCATAATCCAAATCTCTGAGTGAGCCAAGCTGTGCTTCAAAAAGGATGTTCTTACCGCTCGCTTGTGCTTCCTTCAAAAAAGCACCGGTATCGGTGATATACGGCTTGATTTTTTCACAAACACCGTTAATCCATTTTTCCAACATATCCATTGTATAACCCGGTGCTCCGTATACCTTTGTAAGCATAAGATTTTTCCATTCCATCAAATCGGTAAGGTGCTCTTTCAGTTCTTCCGGATAGAATAACTCTCCGGCAAGAATCGTCTTTTTCCCGTATTTATCCGAATAAAACGGCGCAATTCCCTGTTTCGTAGAACCGTATTTTTTATCGGCAAGCCGCAGTTCCTCCAGCTCATCCATATCCCGATGCCAAGGAAGCAGCAAAGAAGCGCGGTCGCTGATTTTAAGATTCTCCGGTGTAAGTTCTACACCTTTTGCCATTACATCCTCCATCTCCGTCCAAAGGTTTTCGGGGTCAACCGCCACACCGTTACCGAGAATATTGACGACACCCTGTCTGAAAATACCGGAAGGCAACAAATGAAGTGCAAATTTTCCAAGCTCGTTAATTACGGTGTGTCCGGCATTTCCCCCGCCCTGAAAACGAACCACCACATCATAGTCTTCGGTCAGCAAATCTACCATTCTGCCTTTTCCTTCGTCACCCCAGTTGATACCTACAATTGCACTATTCGCCATTCTCTTTTCCTCCGTTATATATGTTGCATGAGACGCTTCATCACTTCCGCATAAGCCTCTTCTACACCGCCAAGATCACGGCGAAATCTGTCCTTGTCAAGTTTCTCGCCGGTCGTACTGTCCCAAAGGCGGCAGGTGTCGGGACTGATTTCATCGGCAAGTACAATCGTGCCGTCCGAAAGTTTACCGAATTCCAGCTTAAAATCCACCAAAGTGACACCGCATTCCTTCCAAAATGCCTTTAGCTGCTCATTGACACCAAATGCATACTTTTTAATCGTTTCAATCTCTTCTTTGGTTGCCAACTTCATAGCAATAGCATGATATTCATCCATAAGCGGATCACCCAGCTCGTCGTTTTTATAAGAGAATTCAATGGTAGGCAATTCAAAAACAAAGCCCTCCTCGACACCGTACCGTTTTGAGAAGGAGCCGGCAGCAATATTTCTGATAATTACTTCTAGAGGCACGATAGAGACTTTTTTAACCAACGTATCACGCTCACTCAACTCCTGCACAAAATGAGTAGGAATACCGGCCTTTTGGATTCGCTGCATAAGCAAATTACTCATCCGGTTGTTGATAACACCCTTACCGACTATGGTTCCTTTCTTGAGACCGTTAAACGCCGTCGCATCATCCTTATAGGAAACGATAAGAAGTTCCGGGTCATCCGTCTTATACACCTTTTTTGCTTTTCCTTCGTAAAGCTGTTCTCTCTTGGTCATCTCTTCATACCTCCGATTGTAATAACGCTTTTAAACAAAAAAAGACAAAGACACTTCGAGTATAAACTCAAAGACGTCTTTGCCTTTTTCATGAAAAGATTCTACTCTTTTTTCGGCAATTTGTCAACTACTCTATGAATTTTTTGTTTTCTCTTATTTTCCGCTATCCCCGTAATTTGAAAGAACTCTCGCAGAAGGGTCGCTCACATTGCAGCCTTCCCAGTCTTTGTTCGGCATCCAAAAATCTGCAATCATTTCTCCTTGTCCCGGATAATAGCTTTCAAAAATCTCCCGGTAAAGCAAGGACTCCTTTGTGAACGGTCTCGCATGGGTATATTTCTTACGCTCATGCTCAAACTCTTCATCACTGTAAAAGTTCTCCGCATACTCCTTCAAATAGTCCACCATGGAATGTCCTACCGCATCGGAGAAAGCAGCTTTCTCCCGCCATAATATTTCATCCGGCAAATAGTCGCCCTCTTCAAACGCATGACGGAGCAGGTATTTCCCCTTTCCATACTTGTTTAACTTTAATTCCGGGTCCACCGACATCACATATTTCACAAAGTCAAGGTCACCGAACGGCACTCTTGCCTCCAGCGAGTTTACTGAAATACACCGGTCCGCACGAAGCACATCATACATATGTAGCTCGGAGATTCTCTTCTCCGCTTCTGCCTGAAATGCCGCCGCATCCGGCGCGAAATCGGTATACTTATATCCGAACAATTCATCCGAAATCTCACCTGTCAGTAGCACTCGGATATCGGTCTGCTCATGAATTGCCTTACAAACCAAATACATTCCCATGCTTGCCCGAATGGTAGTAATATCAAAGGTTCCGAGTAATGCAATGACGGTTTTTAATGAAGCTAATACATCCTTCTTCGTAATGATAACTTCCTTGTGGTCACTGCCGATATAGTTTGCCACCTGCTTCGCATACTTTAAGTCGATTGCATCCTCACTCATTCCGATGGCAAAGGTCTTAATGGGAACACTGCTCTTTTTTGCTGCTATGGCACAAACCAGAGAGGAATCCAGACCGCCCGAAAGCAGAAAACCCACCTTTGCATCCGCCACCAAACGCTTTTCCACGCCTGCCACCAGCTTATCATGAATGTTGTGGCAAACCGTTTCCAAATCATCCATACACACGGTATCTGCGTGTGTAATATCCGAATAACAGACAAATTCTCCGCCCTTGTAATAATGCCCCGGCGGGAACGGCATAATCTTGTCAGCAAGACCCACAAGGTTTTTTGCTTCACTTGCAAACAGGATTACGCCTGCTTTATCATAGCCGTAATACAACGGTCTGATCCCGATCGGGTCTCTTGCCGCAATGAACTCACCCGTTTCGCCGTCATAGATAATGCATGCAAACTCAGCGTCCAGCATTGCAAACATATCAGTACCGTATTCGCGATACAGAGGGAGTAAGATTTCGCAGTCGCTATCGCTTTTAAATGTATACCCTTTTTGCTTCAGGCTCTCCTTTTGTTTTTCAAACCCGTAGAGTTCTCCATTACATACCACATAACTACCGTCCAACTCAAAGGGTTGCATTCCGGAAGGAGTCAGTCCCATGATAGAAAGCCGATGAAAACCAAGCAATCCATTCCCGGTATCCATAATTCGGCTGTCATCCGGGCCTCGGGAGACAGTCTCCCGAAAGCCCTTTTCAAATACATCCAAAGTGGCACCGTTGCCACAATAACCCATAATAGCACACATGGAAATCTACCTCCGTTAATCAAATCAATAATTTATCAGTCCCAGGTTGTCGTATTTTGAGCAAATTCCGTTGTACTTTTATCTTCCCTCGAAAGAAAAGCTTTCTCATAGAGTGGATCCGGCTTCTCTATACCGAGAAGCATCTCGGGCGTTACATCTTTAAAGTCGGCTTGAGTCATGAACCAATTTTCTTTCATTTGCATAGATACGCTCCTTTCCGGAATTGATTATTCAACATCCTGTAGGGCATCGTAACCTTCTTCACCGGTACGAACCTTTACAACATTTTCCACATCATAAACAAAAATTTTACCATCACCGATATGTCCGGTGTAAAGCACTTTCTTCGCCGCTTCAATAACACTGCGAACCGGAACCTTGCTGACTACAATATCCACTTGAACCTTCGGTAAAAGAGTTGCTTCCACCGGAACACCACGATAGTATTCCGGCTTACCCTTCTGCACACCGCAACCGAGTACATGGGATACTGTCATGCTGGTAATGCCAATGCTCATCATCGCCGACTTTAATGTTTCCAGTCGGGATTCCTTGCAAATAATCTCAACCTTCGTAAACTTAGGCGTACCCTCTTCGAAGGACGGCATTTTCTTTACCGGAACCGCTTCCGCCACCGGAACCTCACCGGTTACCACAATCGGATTTGTTCCATCTTCTAACGTCGTTGTATCCGGAAGCATTGCAAATCCCGCATATGCCGTGAGTAAACCATGCTCGGAAACATCCAGTCCGGCAATCTCATCCTCCGCATCAGCACGAAGTCCGATCGTATGCTTAATCACTAAAAACACAATGGTAATTAATACAGCAACATACACTGCTACCGTAACAACACCTAACAACTGAATGCCAAATAAGTGGAAGCCACCACCGTAGAATAAGCCCTTTTCGGTAGAACTACCGGTTGCAAACAATCCGGTCAAAATTGTACCGAGTGCACCGCAGACACAATGTACGGAAATCGCACCGACAGGGTCATCGATCTTTGCGACCTTATCGAAAAATTCAACAGCAAATACAATTACAACACCGAATATCAAGCCCATAATCGCTGCACCTAACGGACTAACCGCATCACAGCCTGCAGTAATACCTACCAGACCGGCAAGTGCCGCATTGTATGTCATGGAAACATCCGGCTTCTTATAACGAATCCAGGTCACAATTAGAGTTGTACAACAGGCAACAGCAGCCGCAAGGTTTGTGTTAAAAAAGACCATGCCTGCACGTTCCACCAGTACATCGCTATCCATACCAACGGTAGAAGCACCGTTAAAACCGAACCAACAGAACCAAAGAATGAATACCCCGAGTGCCGCAAAGGTCAGGTTGTGACCGAGGATTGCCCGTGGCTTTCTGTTCTTGTCGTACTTACCGATACGCGGACCTAAAATCTTTGCACCGATTAAAGCGCAGACACCACCAACCATATGAACAGCCGTAGAACCTGCAAAATCATGAAAACCGAGTTCCGCTAACCAGCCACCGCCCCAAATCCAATGTCCGGAAATCGGATAGATAATAAGGGAGATTGCTGCGGAGTAAATACAATATGCACTGAACTTCGTTCGTTCCGCCATGGCACCGGAAACGATGGTCGCTGCGGTGGCACAAAATACAGTCTGAAATATTGCAAAGGCCCAAAGCGGCACCCCGGCCGGTAAAATATGGCTGTAATCTCCCCGAATGAAAGGGTCGAATTTTCCAAACAGCCCCGTTCTGGAGCCAAACATGAGCCCGAAACCGACCAACCAGAAAGCCGGTGTTCCGATACAAAAGTCCATCAGGTTTTTCATCAAAATATTACCGGTATTCTTTGCTCTGGTAAATCCGGCTTCACACATGGAAAACCCGGCCTGCATAAAGAATACAAGTGCGGCACCGATCAGTACCCAAATTGTATTAACTGCGCTGTACGTCATAACACATCATCCTTTCCTGTTCATTTTATCCTTATCTTACGCCGAAAAGCAGGTCACCATAGGTAGGGAACGGCCAATAGCTCTTTGCCGTAACGGTTTCTGCCTCATCACACGCAAGGCGTAACTCATACATCTTACCAAGAAGTATATCGCGAATTGCATTTGCTTCCGTACCGATATTCTCCGTTTCCTGAATTTCTTTTAATATTGTCTCCAGTTCCTCTATTTTTATCGCAATCCGGTCGCACAACATTGAAAGCTTCTTCACAAGACCCATCTCGTAAGTACACGGAAGTGTTGCATCCACTGCCTTCTTTGCAGCCACAGCTTTTGCCACGTCTGCCACGTAAGCCTCTACTGCCGGTGCAATCTCGGTCTTCGCCATATCCACCATGGTGTTCGCTTCAATTACAACGGTCTTACAGTAGTTCTCCAACGTGATTTCATAACGCGACTTAAGCTCTGCTTCCGAAAATACACCGTGGGCGGTTAACATATCTACATTCTTCTTATCCAGAAGGTGCGGTACACAGTCTGCAGTCGTACGATAGTTAAGTAAGCCTCTCTTTTCTGTTGCCTCCCGAATCCATGAATCATCATACCCATTGCCGTTAAAGATAATGTTTTTGTGATCCTTGATAGTCTTTCGAATCATCTGATGGAGCGCCGTCTCAAAGTCCTCTGCCTGTTCCAACCGGTCAGCATAGATCTTTAAGCTCTCTGCCACCGCACTGTTTAACATGATGTTCGCACAAGCAATACTGTTGGAGGAACCAAGCATACGGAACTCGAACTTGTTACCGGTAAACGCAAACGGTGAAGTACGGTTACGATCCGTGGTATCGCGGTTAAACTTCGGAAGCACGTCAACCCCCAGCTTCATCTGTTTCTTTTCGGTACCACTGTACGGGGTTCCTGTTTCAATTGCTTCCAACACTGCATTTAATTCATCACCAAGGAAAATGGAAACAACCGCAGGCGGTGCTTCATTTGCTCCAAGACGATGATCGTTTCCGGCAGTGGCAACCGAAATACGAAGCAAATCCTGATAATCATCCACTGCCTTAATCACAGCGCAAAGGAACAAAAGGAATTGCGCATTCTCGTACGGGGTTTCTCCCGGAGAAAGAAGGTTTACCCCTGCATCTGTTGCCATGGACCAGTTATTGTGCTTACCACTACCATTCACCCCGTCGAAAGGCTTTTCATGGAGTAAACAAACCAGGCCATGCTTTGCAGCAACCTTTTGCATAATCTCCATTGTCAGCTGGTTATGGTCTGTTGCAATGTTTGTCGTAGTATAGATAGGTGCCAGCTCATGCTGCGCCGGGGCTACTTCATTATGTTCGGTCTTGGCCAAAATACCAAGCTTCCACAGTTCGTCGTTAAGTTCCTTCATGTATGCCTGAACCCTAGGCTTAATCACACCAAAGTAATGATCATCCATTTCCTGACCCTTCGGAGGTCTTGCGCCAAATAAGGTACGACCGGTAAAGCGCAGGTCACGACGCTTCTCATACATCTCCGCATCTACAAGGAAATATTCCTGCTCCGGTCCAACGGATGTACGAACACACTTTACCGTATCGTTTCCGAACAATCGCAAGATACGAAGCGCTTGCTTGTTCAGTGCTTCCATAGAACGAAGAAGTGGTGTCTTCTTATCTAATGCTTCTCCGCCGTAAGAACAGAACGCCGTCGGAATACAAAGGGTGTTTCCCTTAATAAATGCGTACGAGGTCGGGTCCCACGCAGTATAGCCTCTTGCCTCAAACGTCGCCCTCAATCCACCAGACGGGAAAGAAGACGCATCCGGCTCACCCTTAATCAATTCCTTTCCTGAAAACTCCATAATCACACCGCCATCCGGAGACGGAGTAATAAAGCTGTCATGCTTTTCTGCGGTAATACCGGTAAGCGGTTGGAACCAATGCGTATAATGAGTAGCTCCCTTGGAAATTGCCCAATCCTTCATTGCGTTTGCTACGGCATTGGCCACACTGATGTCCAACTCCGTTCCTTCATCAATCGTCTTCTTAAGCGAGGCGTACACCTTTGCAGACAGTGTAGCTTTCATTACTCTGTCATCGAAGACCAGGTTTCCAAAATAATTCGTTACAGTTTCCATATAATATCCTCCTTTTCTTGCGCCCGTTTTTATTAGAAAAAGGCATCTTTAATGAGAGAAACATTAAAGACGCCTTTGCCTTTGCACTATCCACTTATTTTCATCTGCACTTATACAATACCTTGTGCATTCATAGCATCTACTACCTTCTCAAAACCGGCAATATTTGCACCGACAACAAAGTTGTCTTCAAATCCATACTTTCTTGCTGCGTCATCAATATTGTGATACAAATCTACCATGATCCCTTTCAGTTTTGCATCGACATTCTCAAACGACCAATGTAATCGCTCACTGTTCTGCGACATCTCAAGAGCGGAAGTGGCAACACCACCTGCGTTAGCTGCCTTTCCCGGAAGAAAATACACACCGTTTGCCTGAAGGAATTCGGTAGCTTCCGCAGTCGTCGGCATATTCGCGCCCTCTGCAACTGCAATCACTCCGTTTGCAACCAACACTTTTGCATCTGCAAGATCAAGTTCGTTCTGAGTTGCACAAGGAAGTGCGATATCTGTTTTAATGCTCCATACCCCCTTACCCTCGTGATACTCGGAATTCGGTCTGTACTTCTTATATTCGGTAAGTCTTTGACGATTCACCTCTTTAATTTCTTTAAGTGCTGCGACATCAATTCCTTCCGCATCGTAAACCCAACCGTTGGAATCAGAGCAGGTAACGACCTTTGCACCCAGCTGATGTGCCTTCTCTATCGCATAAATTGCGACATTACCGGAACCTGATACGGTAACCGTCTTCCCTTCAAGAGACTGACCGTGGCATTTTAACATCTCTTCTACGATGTAAAGCAGTCCGTAACCGGTGGCTTCTGTTCTTGTAAGAGAGCCGCCGTAAGACAATCCCTTGCCGGTTAATACACCTTCAAACAATCCTCTAAATTTTTTATATTGTCCAAACATATAGCCGATTTCACGGGCACCGGTTCCGATATCTCCCGCTGGAACATCGGTATTAGCTCCGATATATTTACAAAGTTCACTCATAAAGCTCTGGCAGAATGCCATAACCTCACGATCGGATTTTCCTTTCGGATCAAAGTCCGATCCACCCTTACCACCTCCAATCGGAAGACCGGTAAGCGAGTTCTTGAAAATCTGCTCAAATCCGAGAAACTTTATAATACCAAGATTCACAGAAGGATGAAGTCTCAAACCGCCCTTATAAGGACCGATCGCACTATTAAACTGAACACGATACCCGGTATTCACATGAACCTGACCTTCATCGTCAATCCACGGAACACGGAACTTGATCTGCCGCTCCGGATTTACCAATCTTTCCAGCAACGCATCACGACGAAACTGCTGTTCGTTTGCATCTACCACCGGACGTAATGAATCAAGAACCTCCTTAACCGCTTGATGAAATTCCGGTTCATTCGGATTTTCTTTCACCACTCTCTCAATTACTTCATCAACATATGACATTCTGTTTCATCCTCCTTTTATTTTATCTGAAATAGAAAAAACAAAGGCATCTCTAGTGGTTGGGATACGAAAACCACTAAAGACGCCTTTGCCTTTCTGTCCCGCATTGTACACCCACAAAAATGAATTGTCAACCCCTTTTTTCAATTTTTTTTGATTTTCCGGCAAAAACGCTCAGAACTTTGCATTTTCCAAAAGCTTTCAGAATTTTTAAAAATTCCCCTTGACAATCCACAAGAAAAAGAGTACAATGCTGGCAAATGAGCAAGGGCGTTCATTCCAGTGTAGAAATGCTTCTACATTGAGATGAACGTCCTTTTTTATTATTTCACCCCGAAAGGAATGAACTCACATGAAAGTAGAAGGACAAGTGCGTATCCCCTCCGGATGTGCAATCGCTGCTGTTATCTCTAAAGAAGGGACCCGAATGTCCGGAGAGATGATCACCAATGCCATGAAGCCGATGCATGACCGTTCCAACGGACTTGGCGGCGGATTTGCCGGTTATGGCATTTATCCGGAATACAAAGAACTTTATGCATTACATATGTTCTTTGATACCCGTTCCACCCGAAAAGAATGTGAAGTATTCTTAAAGGAACGCTTTGAAATTGTAAAATCGGAAATTATTCCGACCCGCAAGATTCCGACAATCACCGATGAACCCATTATCTGGAGATATTTCGTAGCTCCTTTAAAATCTATGTTAGCTTCCATGCAGTTGGACGAAAAAGAATTTGTTGCCCGTACCGTAATGAAAATCAACATTGAGATGAAAGGCGCATATGTCTTTTCCAGCGGTAAAAACATGGGAACATTCAAGGCTGTCGGATTTCCTGAAGATGTCGGTGTTTTTTATAAATTAGAAGAATATGAGGGCTATTCCTGGACAGCACACGGGCGTTATCCTACCAACACTCCCGGTTGGTGGGGAGGAGCACATCCCTTCACTTTGCTGGATTGGTCTATCGTACATAATGGAGAAATCTCCTCTTATGATGCAAACCGCCGTTTTATAGAAATGTTTGGTTACAAATGTACGCTACAGACTGATACTGAGGTTATCACTTATATTATGGACTATTTAATCCGCGTACAGGGACTGAGTCTCAGTGAAGCAGCCAGCGTCATCGCAGCCCCGTTCTGGAGTACTATCGAAGGAAAAACCGATTTGGAAGATAAAAACAAACATATCTATTTGCGTACCCTTTTCCCAAGTTTACTTATCACCGGTCCTTTTTCCATTGTACTTGGCTTTAACGGTGGTCTCATGGCGCTGAACGATCGACTGAAACTTCGTTCTATGGTAGTCGGTGAGAAGGACGATAAGGTGTTTATCGCCAGTGAAGAAGCGGCAATTCGCACGATGGAACCGAATGCTGAAAACATCTGGGCTCCTGCAGGCGGAGAACCGGTAATTGTAAAAGTAAAGGATGGTGCATACGAATGAGCGTAGAATTTATATATCCCGAATTTGAAGTGGTCCGTAATGAAAGTCGCTGTATCACTTGCCGCGTATGTGAGCGACAATGCGCAAACGATGTGCATACCTTTCATACCGAAAAGGGCATTATGATGAGTGACGAGACCAAATGTGTCAACTGCCAGCGTTGCGTCTCTCTCTGTCCGACCAGAGCACTCAAAATCGTAAAAAGCGACTGCACTCTCCGCGAGAATGCAAACTGGTCAAATAACACGATTAAGGAAATTTATAAACAAGCAAACAGTGGCGGTGTTCTTCTATCCTCTATGGGTAACCCCAATCCTCTGCCGGTATACTGGGACAAGACTCTGATTAACGCCTCGCAGGTAACAAATCCACCCATCGACCCGCTCCGTGAGCCGATGGAAACTCGTGTGTTCCTCGGCAAAAAACCCGAAAAAATACAACGGGATGGGCACGGTAAATTAACATGTGAACTGCCCCCGCAAATTGAACTTTCCATGCCCGTCATGTTCTCGGCAATGAGCTACGGTTCCATCAGTTATAACGCACATGCATCTCTTGCCCGTGCCGCTACCGAACTCGGAATTCTTTACAACACCGGTGAAGGCGGTCTGCACGAAGACTTCTACTGTTACGGCGAAAACACCGTTGTCCAAGTGGCAAGCGGTCGTTTCGGAGTCCACGAAGACTATCTTAAAGCCGGCGCAGCGATTGAAATCAAGATGGGACAAGGTGCAAAACCGGGTATCGGCGGTCATCTGCCGGGTGCTAAGATTGTCGGGGATGTTTCCCGTACCCGAATGATTCCGGAAGGCTCGGATGCGATCTCGCCTGCACCTCATCACGATATTTACTCTATTGAAGATCTTCGTCAGCTTGTTTTCTCTCTGAAAGAAGCTACCGAATATAAAAAGCCGGTCATTGTAAAGGTTGCCGCCGTTCATAACATTGCTGCCATTGCCAGCGGTATTGCCAGAAGCGGTGCTGATATTATTGCAATCGACGGTTTCCGTGGTGGCACCGGTGCCGCCCCTACCAGAATCCGGGATAATGTCGGCATTCCGATTGAACTCGCGTTGGCTGCCGTAGATCAACGGCTCCGTGATGAGGGAATCCGAAATAATGTCTCTCTCGTTGTAGGCGGCAGTATCCGCAGTGCGGCAGATGTCGTTAAAGCAATTGCCCTCGGTGCCGATGCCTGCTATATTGCAACCGCAGCCTTGCTGGCTCTCGGTTGTCATCTTTGCCGAACCTGTCAGAGCGGTAAATGTAACTGGGGGATTGCTACACAGCGTCCGGAGTTGGTAAAACGTTTGAATCCGGATATAGGCAGTGAGCGTCTTGTCAATCTGATGAACGCTTGGCGACATGAGATTAAAGAACTGATGGGCGGTATGGGTATCAACTCCATAGAAGCCCTTCGCGGAAACCGCCTGATGCTTCGCGGTATCGGCATGACAAATAAAGAACTTGAGATCCTTGGTATCTCTCATGCGGGAGAGTGATAATATGAAACGAATCTATGTAAATGAAGACTGGTGTCTCGGCTGTCACTTGTGTGAATATAACTGTGCTTTTGCCAACTCGGGTATGGCAGATATGGCGACAGCGTTAAAAGATAAACCTATCTATCCCAGAATCCACATTGAGGGAAATGAGAGAATTTCTTATGCGGTTTCCTGCCGTCATTGCGCTGACCCTATCTGCATAAAAAGCTGTATTGCCGGTGCAATCTCCAAAGCAGACGGCGTTGTTAGGATAAACAACGAAAAATGTGTCGGTTGCCTGACTTGTGTGTTGGTATGTCCTTACGGTGCGCTTACTCCAAGCAAAAGCGGTATCATGCAAAAATGCGAGCTTTGTCTGCAAAATTCTTGCGGAGAGCCTGCCTGTGTGAAGGGATGCCCTAACAGAGCAATCGTTTATGAGGAAAGAGGTGAGGTTTAATGAAACAATATGTCATTATCGGGAACGGCGTAGCCGCTGCCGGTTGTATTGAAGGCATTCGCAATGTGGATAAAAGCAGTACGATTATCGTCATATCCGAAGAGAAATACCCTGTTTATTGTCGTCCTCTTATTTCCTATTACCTTGAAAAGAAAACGGAGCTTAACCGCATGAATTATCGCAGTGAAGATTTCTACGATAAAATGAACTGCGAAGTAATCTATGGAAGAAAAGCAAAACACATTGATTCTTCTTCTCAAAAGGTTATCCTTGATGACAGAACCGAAATCCCATACGATTCCGTATGCATTGCTACCGGTTCCTCCCCTTTTGTTCCTCCTTTTGAGGGACTTGAGACAGTGAAAAACAAGTTTTCCTTCCTAACACTTGATGATTCATTAGCGCTGGAAGCAGCTGTTACAAAAGAATCCCGGGTACTGATTGTCGGTGCAGGTCTTATCGGGCTCAAATGTGCCGAGGGACTACGCGACCGCGTAGCAAGTATTACTGTATGTGATCTTTCCGACCACATACTATCCAGTATTCTTGAGACCGATTGTGCCGCTATCATACAAGAACGCCTTGAAAGCAACGGAATTCGATTTATGCTTGGTGATACGGTCACCCGGTTTGAAAACAACGTCGCCATAATGAAAAGCGGCAGTTCTGTGGACTTTGACGTTCTTGTGCTTGCTGTCGGTGTCCGTGCCAATACGGAGCTTGTAAAGGAACAGAACGGTGAGGTAAATCGCGGAATCCTTATAAACGACCGTATGGAAACAAGCTTATCCGATATCTACGCAGCCGGAGATTGTACGGAAGGCAACGATATATCTATCGGTACCAAACGTGTTCTTGCCCTCCTTCCGAATGCCTATATGCAGGGGCACGCCGCCGGTGTAAATATGGCAGGCGGTAACGAAGTCTTTGATAACGCAATTCCCATGAACTCCATCGGCTTCTTCGGTCTGCACGCTATGACTGCCGGCAGTTATAACGGAGAGGTTTTCGAAGAAAAGGAGGAAAACAGATTAAAACGCTTCTTTATCCGCGACGGTTACCTTGTCGGTTTCATACTGATTGGAGACACAGAACGTGCCGGTATTTACACCTCATTAATCCGGGAAAAAATTCCTCTTGACACGATAAACTTTGAACTACTGAAAAAAGTTGCAACTTCAGCTGCCTTTTCTCCAGAAACCCGTAGAAAAAAATTTGGAGGTGTGGTATAACTATTATGAATATTAACGCAAAAGAGCTTGATTACAAGACACTGAATGACACTCTCCGCAATGCAGAGGGCGATTGCACGCTCACAGAATCTTGCGGGCAACGTTTCATAGCCGCAGGTATGTCAAATAAGAACATCACAATTGAAGGCATCCCCGGGAACGCCCTCGGTGCCTATTTGAACGGAGCTACTATCACGGTAAACGCAAACGCACAGGATGCTGTCGGTGACACCATGAATGAAGGTGAGATTATCATTCATGGCAATATCGGTGATGCGGCCGGCTATGCAATGCGCGGCGGTAAAATACTCATCAAACACAATGCAGGCTATCGGGCCGGTATTCACATGAAAGCATACAAGGATAAAATCCCGGTTATGGTGATTGGGGGTATTGCCGGTAGCTTTCTCGGTGAATATCAGGCGGGCGGTGTAATCGTTGTTCTCGGTCTTGGAGCCAACGGAAAACGTATCGTAGGCAATTTCCCTTGTACCGGAATGCATGGCGGTAAGATGTTCTTACGCGGAAACTGCAAAGACATCTCCTTTCCCGGCCAGGTTACCGCAAGAGAAGCTACCGATGCGGATTTTGAGGAATTAGAGCCATATGTTGCCGAATATTGCAAGTTATTCGGTTATGAGAAAAGTGAGATACTAAACTCACCTTTCACTGTTGTTACACCCAACAGTCAAAACCCATACAAACAAATGTATGTAGCAAATTAAAAGAAAGTAGGTAGAACATTATGAAGTATTCAAAGGAAGAAGTAATGCAGTATGTCCAAGAAGACGATGTAAAATTTATTCGTCTTGCTTTTTGTGATGTGTTTGGCAAACAGAAGAATATATCCATTATGCCGGATGAATTGCCTCGTGCCTTTGAATACGGAATTGCTTTTGATGCTTCCGCAATCGCTGGCTTTGGTGACGAAACTCATTCCGACCTTCTGCTCCATCCGGATCCTGAAACATTGACATTACTTCCATGGAGACCCGAACACGGTAAAGTTGTCCGCATGTTCTCCAGTATTTCCTATCCCGACGGAACACCGTTTGAATGTGATACACGCAATCTACTAAGACAAGCTGTCAAAGATGCCAAGCAAGCAGGATACACTTTTGCATTCGGTGCCGAGCAGGAATTTTATCTGTTTGAGCTTGATGAAAAGAGCAATCCGACAAAAAAACCTTATGACGAAGCCGGTTATATGGATATTGCTCCGGAAGACAGAGGTGAAAACATCCGCCGTGAAATATGCCTGACTCTGGAACAGATGGGAATCCGTCCTGAGAGTTCTCATCACGAGGAAGGTCCCGGCCAGAATGAAATCGACTTCCGTTATTCCGACCCCCTTTCGGCCGCAGACAATACTCTGACGTTTCAAACAGTTGTTAAAACCGTCTGCCGCCGTAACGGTATTTATGTGGATTTCAGTCCGAAGCCTCTTGACGGAAAACCTGGAAACGGTTTTCATATCAATATATCTGTAAAAGCAGACGATGGTTCCGACCAGCTTTATCACATGATCGCAGGTATTCTTAATAAGGTGAAGGAAATGACTGCGTTTTTTAATCCTACCGAAGAATCCTATAAACGATTTGGCGTAGATAAAGCTCCGAAATATATCTCTTGGTCAAGTGAAAACCGTTCGCAGCTCATAAGAATCCCCGCGGCAGTTGGTGAATACCGCCGAGCAGAGCTCCGCTCTCCTGACCCGACAGCCAATCCGTATCTTGCATTTGCACTGATGATTTATGCGGGTCTCTATGGTATCGAAAATAAACTGACAATGCCGGAGGCGGCAGACATTAACCTATACAAGGCAGATTCTAAAACATTGGCAAATTATAAAACATTGCCGAATAATTTGAGCTCTGCCTGTGCGATTGCATCTGCCAGCGATTTTATCCGTTCCCACATACCGACTTCAATTTTAGATATTTATTGCAGTAAATAATGTAAATGAAACCACCCGAAAAGGAGGGAGCAAACATGAGTCTGAAAGAAAGAATCTACAGCGTTCTGATTATTTCGGCATCGGACAATTTTAATAGCGTCTTATCAACTCTGCTCCCTGCATCCAACTACTCACCCACGCAATTTGTATCTAATATCAGTGCAGCGAAGCGAGCATTGACCGAACGTGATTTTGATTATGTCATCATCAACTCACCGCTTCCCGACGGTGTCGGTACACGATTTGCTATTGACACGTGTTGCTCCGGAGATACGGTTGTTCTACTTCTGGTACGTACGGAACTCCATGCCGACATTCATGATAAAGTTGCGGAACATGGTGTATTTACACTTTCCAAACCAACCGCAAAACCTATCTTGACCACTGCACTCGGTTGGATGGCCAGTGCCCGAGAAAGACTTCGAAAGACAGAAAAGAAAACTCTTTCCATTGAAGAAAAAATGGAAGAAATCCGTATTGTCAACCGGGCAAAATGGCTTCTCATCCGTGAATTGAAACTGGAAGAGCCGGAAGCTCACCGTTATATAGAAAAACAGGCAATGGATCAATGCGTCACCAGAAAAGCAGTCGCAGAAGAGCTCATAAAAAAATATTCATAGCAAAGAAGGACACCAACATGTTTCATTCGGATAATTTATCAGTAAATACAAAAAATCATTTAATGATCGGCTCCCACGATACGGTAGACCTGGCACGTGAATACGGTACTCCGCTTTATGTTCTCGATGAAGACTTAATACGCAAACATTGTCGTGAATATAAGGAAGCCATCGAAACATACTTTGATGGCAACGGACTTGTGCTCTTTGCAAGCAAGGCTTTGTGTACAATGCACACTGCGCGCATTACCGCAGAAGAAGGGCTCGGTGCCGATGTGGTTTCCGGTGGTGAGCTTTATACCCTATATAAAGCAGGCTTTCCGATGGAAAAAGTATTCTTCCACGGCAATAATAAGACCCCTGACGAAATCGAACTTGCCATCACCTATGGTGTAGGACACATGGTGGTTGATAATCGGTTTGAATTGGATTTGATTAACGAAATTGCCGGAGCAAAAGGCATTGTTCAAAATGTACTGTTTCGAATCAAGCCAGGCATTGATGCGCACACCCATGATTTCGTTAAAACCGGCCAAATTGACTCTAAGTTCGGTTTCGCTTTAGAAAACGGTGAAGCTACACAAATTCACCGCTACGCTTCCACACTTACCAATATCAGAATTGACGGTGTTCATTGTCACATCGGTTCACAGATTTTTGATGTCGATCCCTTCTGCGAAGCGGCAAAAGTCATGATTAATTTTATCTCCGATTTGTATGAAAGCCTTTCCCTAAAAATTAAAATATTGAATCTTGGGGGCGGTTTCGGTATTAAATACGTAGCTGAGGACGATCCATTACCACCGACTGAATATATTAAGAAAGTCGCTGAAACAGTAAAAGACATTGCAAAGCAAAGAAACATAGATCTCCCGTTTTTGGTCTTTGAACCCGGGCGTTCTATCGTTGCTACTGCCGGCATTACCCTTTATACTGTCGGTTGTATCAAGAAGATTGAAAATATCAGAACCTATGTATCCGTTGACGGCGGTATGAGTGACAATCCGAGATATATCCTATACGGTTCCAAGTACTCCGCCGTGGTCGCTAACAATGCCTCCGCAGAATTGGTTGCTCCCATTACTATCGCAGGCAAATGCTGTGAATCGGGAGACCTGATACAGGAAAGCATTATGATGCCCGAGATTCAGGTCGGCGATACACTCGCCGTACTTTCCACCGGAGCATATAATTACTCCATGGCAAGCAACTATAACCGCATTCCTCGCCCACCTATTGTCGCAGTCAGAGGGAGTGAAAAAAAACTTATCGTCAAGAGAGAGACTTATGATGATTTGATTAAGAATGATATCTTATAATATGTTTTCCCATTTACCAAAAGAAGAGGCTCCATCCGGTGCCCCTTCTTTCTTTACTGAGATCTTATCTTGCCTTATCCGCCAAAAAAGCCGGATTGATTGCATAAAAATTCTTGGAATCCAGATTATCCTGTACAATCCGCAGGCTTTCACCAAACCGCTGGAAATGCACGATTTCCCGCTCACGCAGATAACGAATCGGATC
>JAFVSN010000008.1 GCA_017503735.1 Lachnospiraceae bacterium | reverse complement strand
GCCGTAGCATCGCCTTCTGCATATTGAATCACCGAATTATGCTGTTTTGCAAAAGCAATGAAATTACTGTCTCTGTCAACACCGAACACTTGCGTCGCAGGATACCAACGTGCCAAAGACTCCGCCAATGCCCCCGGACCGCATCCGATTTCAAGAATCCGCTTCTTGTCATCAATTCGAAACGCTTCCCGGTACTTTCCCTGAAACAAATCGGAAAAACGCAGTAGTCGCGTGTTATAAAGGGTTCCGATTCCCTGTACATAAGTTGACCAAATCGTATTCATTGCTCTCTCCTCCTATGCATCATCTTTTTATCCCATAAAACAAAAAAACACTTATTTTCATAAGTGCTTCTTCGGGGTTGGGCTGTATCAAAAATACAGAGCAGCTCGTAGCGGAATCGAACCGCTGTTTTCGCCGTGAGAGGGCGACGTCTTGACCGCTTGACCAACGAGCCGTAACTTGCAAAACAGATTATACAACAGGTATCTGCAAATTGCAAGCTATTTTTTACTTTTCTCTAAAGTTTAACTATTATTTGAATTATCTGTTAATTCGTTCATTTTAAGATTGACAACTTCCTTTGCTAAATCTGAAACAAATCCATCAATGACATCTGGTTGGACTTCGGAATATCTCCAAGGAGTCCCAAATCCGCCATTTGATCCGCAATGGTCTGGCTGATTTTACAACGGGTACGGAAATCGTCTTGAGACAGGAACGGACCATCCTTTGCTGCTTCTTCAATCTGCTCTGCCGCTGTCTCGCCTACGCCGTCAATACTGTCAAAGGACGGCATCAGCTTTCCGTCAATAATCTGGAAGGCATGCGCTTTTGCTTTAAACAAGTCAATCGGCATAAAATCAAAGCCTCGTGCATACATCTCCTGCACGATTTTCATGTCGCCGTAGGAGTCTTCATCCTTCGGAGATGCGGTCTTTGTATCCATCTTCCGCTTAATCTCCTTCATATTCCGCTCTAGCACCTCTTTTCCGAGACACATTGTTTCGTAACTGAAGGCTTTGGCACGAATCCCGAAATAAGCCGCATAGTAAGCAAGCGGATAATAAATCTTAAAGTGTGCAACGCGAAATGCCATCATAACGTACGCACAGGCGTGCGCCTTCGGGAACATGTACTTAATCTGTTTGCATGACCAGATATACCAATCCGGAATGCCCTGGGCAATCATAGCCTCTTCCATCTCCGGTGTCAGTCCTTTCCCCTTTCGCACACTCTCCATGATTTTGAAGGCAAGTCCATTCTCCACCCCCTGATAAATGAGGAACACCATAATATCGTCTCGGGTACAGATGGCATTGGACAGAGTACACTTTCCTTCCTGAATCAGAAGCTGAGTGTTGTTTAACCATACGTCCGTACCATGGGACAAGCCGGAAATTCGAATCATATCCGAAAAACTTTTCGGCTTCGTATCACGAAGCATCTGCATAACAAAAGGTGTACCAAGCTCCGGAAGTCCGAGACTTCCCAGGTCACAACCGCCGATATCTTCCGGTGTAATGCCTAACGCTTCCGTGGAGGAAAACAAGGAAATCACCTTCGGGTCATCAAGGGGTATCTGCTTTGCATCCACTCCGGTCAAATCTTCCAGACGACGAATCATGGTAGGATCATCGTGTCCCAGAATATCAAGCTTTAGTAAGTTATGGTCAATGGAATGGTAATCAAAGTGGGTGGTTACCGTCTTTGTGGTCATATCATTTGCCGGGCGCTGTACCGGTGTAAATTTATAAATCTCATGCCCGATGGGAAGTACGATAATACCGCCCGGATGCTGTCCGGTGGAACGACGTACTCCGACGCAACCGGAAGAAATACGCTCAATCTCTGCCTTGCGCATCACAATCCCGTGTTCTTCGTTGTATTTCAACACATAACCGTATGCGGTCTTTTCTGCCAAAGTCGCAATGGTTCCCGCACGGAAGGTCTGACCTTTTCCGAAAATAACCTCCGTGTAATCATGAGCTTTTGCCTGATATTCACCGGAGAAATTCAGGTCGATATCCGGCTCCTTATCTCCGTAGAACCCAAGGAAGGTTTCAAACGGAATATCGTGGCCGTCCTTAATAAGCGGCTTTCCACAATTCGGACAAATCCTGTCCGGCATATCACAGCCCGACAACCCCCGCTTCTGACAATCCTTTACCTCCTCGGAATCAAAGTCCGAGAAGAAACATTCGGTACAATAATAGTGGGCCGGCAGCGGATTTACTTCCGTGATACCGGACATGGTGGCAACAAAGGAGGACCCTACGGAACCACGGGAGCCCACCAGATATCCGTCTTCATTGGACTTCCAAACAAGCTTCTGTGCAATAATATACATCACGGCAAAACCGTTCTTTATAATGGAATTCAACTCATGTTCCAGACGGTTTTGTACAATTTCCGGCAAATCATTCCCGTACATGGAATGAGCCTTATCATAACAAATCTTTCGGAGAGTCTTGTCGGAATCCTCAATGACCGGTGGGCATTTATCCGGATGAATCGGTTTTACATACTCAAGCATTGCTGCAATCTTTTCCGGATTATCAAGCACAACTTCCTCTGCCTTTTCCCGTCCCAGATACGAAAACTCTTCTAACATCTCATCCGTGGTACGGAAGTATAACGGAGCCTGATTGTCCGCATCGGCAAAGCCCTTACAGGACATAATGATACGCCGGTACACCTCGTCCTCCGGATTTAAGAAATGTACATCACAGGTGGCAGCCACCGGTTTGTTATACTGTTCCCCCAGCTCCACAATCTTTTTATTAATGGCAATCAAATCCTCTTCGGACTTGATATTTTCGTGCTTTTCGTCCGCGATCATAAACGCGTTATTCCCTAAAGGCTGAATCTCGTAATAATCGTAAAACTTACACAACCGTTCAATCTCATTTTGCGGGGATTCCCGTAAAATCGCCTGATACAACTCTCCCGCTTCACAGGCAGAACCGATAATAAGCCCTTCCCGGTTCTCTAAAAATACACTTTTCGGAATCCGCGGTCGTCTCGCATAATAATCAATATGGGAAAGAGAAACCAGACGATACAAGTTAATACGTCCCGTTTCATTCTGACACAAAATAATGGCATGATAGGTCGGCATCTTCTTAATCATATCCGGAGTCGGTTTACATACTTCATTCACCTCATCTAACGATACCACCTTGCGCTCACGAAGCATATCGAGAAACTTCACATAAATATCTGCCGTTGCTTTGGCGTCATCGACCGCACGATGATGGTTTTCCAAAGAAACACCCAATTCTCTTGCCACCGTATCCAGTTTAAAACGGGAAAGCCCCGGCAACAATGCTCTGGCAAGACCAACCGTATCAACAACCGTAAAATCATAAGGAAGTCCCAATCGTTCCGCATTGACACGGATAAATCCCGTATCAAAAGAAGCGTTATGGGCAACCAAAGAACAACCGGCACAAAACTCCAGAAACTGCGGTAAAATCACATCAATTTCCGGGGAGTCCATTACCATGGAATCCTTAATTCCGGTTAACTCCTCAATCCGCGGTGGAATCGGTACCTTTGGATTTATAAAGGTAGAATACCGGTCGGTAATCTCCCCCTTTTCTACCTTAACGGCTCCGATTTCGATAATTCTGTCACGCTCCGCACCAAATCCTGTGGTCTCAATATCAAACACAACAAAACCGCTGTCAAGGGACTGTCCTTTGCTGTCCCGCACCGGTTCCAGTATGTCATCCACAAGATATGCCTCTACACCGTAAATTATCTTAAAATCCTTGGCGCGCTGTTCCTTTTCCGGATCATCTTTATATTTCTTCGGATCAATGGTATGACTGGCTTCCGGGAAAGCTTGTACCACGCCGTGATCCGTAATGGCAATTCCCGGCATCCCCCATTCAAACGCGGTTTTTACCAGTACGCTCGGGTCAACTACCGCATCCATATCACTCATTTTTGTATGGGCATGAAGCTCAATCCGCTTCCGTTCTGCGGTATCCATACGCTTTTTTGTAAAATCCTTAATATTCTTCATGCCGTAAATGACACCTACCGATACTTCCTTTTCATAGGTATCAAACATAACCTGTCCCTTCATTAGGACGAACTTTCCCGGTTTCAACTTCTCGCGGAGCTCATCCGCTTCTTCCTTCCGGACAAATATTTTAGCTCCGATGGAATTGGTAAAGTCCGTAATTTGAAACATAAACAAAAGCTTTTCGTTTCGAAGCTCCCGCTCCTCAAACTTTATAATCTTTCCGCGAATCACATAATCCCCGAAGCCTTCGTCAATATCGGAAATCGGGCTTAATTCCCCGTCAAACGGCTTACCGTAGAAAATATCCGGGTCCTCCGGAAGTTTCTTCTTCGGCGTATAGTTCCCGTTCCGTTCAAACTTCTTAAAATCTGCTTTACCGCCCTTATCCTCTGCCTTTTTGTCGGAACCGGCCTTTGCTGCCGCATCCGCGCCGATTGTTTTCCCTTGGTCCGCAGAACTCTTTTGTCCTGGTTTGTCCGTCAAACCATTTTGGCCGTCTATGCCACCTGCCGCTTGTCCCTGACCGTCTCCCGATCCTGTTGCATTCCCGACAGTGCCCTCATTTTCCTCGTCATTTTTTGCCGGCATAATTCCCATGCTGCGAAGCTTTTCTTTGGAATAGAACTCATATGCCGGGCGTACCGGTGCTTCTCCGGTCTCCGCCTGCTCCGTTTCATTCCGAAAGAACTCATTGATTACCCGGAGCGGTACTTCAAAACGTGACAAAAAGAGCTCCTCAATGCAGCTCTTTATTTCCTCTCCGATATGTTTATTAATAAAAGTATCTTCCGTCTTTATATGCAATTCGATTCCGGTTACAAACACCTCTGCCTTATTCAAAAAGTTTGCATACAACCGGCTTTTGTTGCCCAGCTCTTCCTGGATCGATTCATGATAATGTTCCCATATGGATTCCGGGGTATACTGGGCGGAAAGCTTATAATGTTCCGCTATGGTTGCCACCTTTTCCATCCCGGAGAAAAACTGTTGATTTAACAGCTTCTCTAACTGCCTTATACTATCATAAGCAAGCAAACGTTCACTCTCGATATGTACCGTCACTTCCCGTGACTGCCGGGAAGCACTTAATTTTAAAACCTCGGTTTCCTGAAACACGCGCCTTAGAGTCTCCGGCGCATTCACCGAATCAAAAACTTCAAACAGCTTCATATGCCTCAAGCTCCTCCCTTAGTGCAGAGAGTAATTCGCTCTCCGGTACCTTGCGGACAATTTCGCCTTTCCGGAACACAAGCCCTTCCCCGTTTCCTCCGGCAATCCCTAAATCCGCTTCTTTTGCTTCTCCCGGGCCGTTTACCGCACATCCCATTACCGCCACTTTAATCGGCAAATCAAACCCCATTACCATCCGTTCCACCTGCTCCGCCAGACCGATCAAATCAATTTTTGTTCTGCCGCAGGTCGGACAGGACACCACCTCAATCCCACCCTTAAAAAGTCCAAGGGTGCGTAAAATCAACTTCGCGGATACAATCTCTTCCAAAGGTGATGCCGTCAGGGAAACACGGATGGTATCTCCGATTCCCTGAGAAAGAATCATCCCGAGACCGATGGAAGACTTTATATTACCGGACCGAAGGGTTCCGGCCTCTGTAATCCCTACATGAAGCGGGTATGCGGTCTTTTCCGCAATCAGTTCATGTGCCCTTACACACATCAGCACATCGGAAGACTTAATGCTGATGACAATATCGTGAAAATCAAACTGCTCCAGCATTGCAACTTTATCTAACGCACTCTCAACCAAACCTTCCGCAGTCACACCGCCGTATTTTTCTACCAGATTACGTTCCAGAGAACCGCTGTTTACTCCCACACGAATCGGGACCCCGTACTTCTTCGCGGTTTCCGCCACCTCACGTACACGGTCCACGGAACCGATGTTGCCCGGATTAATACGGATTTTATCCGCTCCGTTTTCCATGGCGGCAATGGCAAGACGATAATCAAAATGAATGTCCGCTACCAGCGGAATCTCAATCTGTTTCTTAATTTCGGAAAGTGCTTTCGCCGCTTCCATGGTCGGCACGGCACAACGGATAATCTCACAACCTGCCGCTGTCAATTCCCGAATCTGTGCAACCGTAGCCGCCACATCTTCCGTCTTGGTATTGGTCATGGACTGAATGGCAACCGGTGCACCGCCACCGATTGTTACGTTTCCGATTTGTATTTTTTTCGTCTGATTCCGGTCCATGCCACACCTCCGTAAATTACACTATTTCGTAAAAAAGATACTCTTTACATCATTAAAAACAAGGAACACCATCAAAATCAGTAACAGAACTAACCCGATGAAATGTACCATACCTTCCTTTTCTCTGTCCACCGGTTTTCTCCGTATCACTTCGATGGCGCAGAACAAGAGCTTACCTCCATCCAGTGCAGGAATCGGAAGCAAATTCATGACACCGATATTGGCACTTAAGAAAACAGTAATATACATAAGATTTAATATGGTATCCTTTACACCGAACTCTTTACTGGCTTCATAGGTTCTACCGATAAAATCTCCCATTGCCAAAACGCTTCCGACTTCATTGGATTTTAACTTTCCGGTAAACAATCGTCCCAGTCCGCGCCCGGTCTCCACAATCCAGTATTTTACTTCTGCTACGGAATAACGTAACGTTTCCCATGCATTGGCATCTTCACTGGCAAGGTTATAAGAAAATCCTAAGGTATATCCCGTAAAAGAATATTGCGGTACTACCGATACGGTAGTCTCTTTTCCGTTTCTTGAATAAACAATCTCAATCTCCTGATTGGTTAAAGGCGTCTTATCAAAATATGCCGCCAAATCAGCGGAAGACTCGATTTTTTCCCCGCCGATTTGTACAATGATATCATCCTTCTGTAATCCGGCTGCCGCCATAGGATCCCCTTCCGACACCTCACCGATAATAGCCGGCGTATCCTCGGAAACAGTATAGGAAAACCCTAACATATATTTGTCATATTCTTCCGGTTTCAGTGTTAATTTTACCTTTTCTCCGTTTCGCTTTACCGTAATCTTAACCGGTTCTTCGCCAATGGTATGATAATCTAAATACCCTTGCACTTCTTTTCCGAGAGAAATCCGGGAGCCTCCGATTTTGGTAATCACATCCCCTTCCAACATTCCCGCTTCCGCCGCCGGTCCCTCCGGTGACACACCCACTACCTTTGCCGGATCAAAACCGTCGATTCCGATGATAATTACAGAAAAAATGAATGCGAGGATAAAGTTAAAGCCCGGCCCCGCAAAAAGGACAGAAATACGTTGCCATACATTTTTTGAATAAAACGACTTATCGTTATCCATGTTTTGGTCCTGGTCTTCTCCTAACATCATACAAGCACCGCCGATGGGAAGCAACCGAACGGAAAACCGGGTGCCAAAGGCCCGAAACCCGCACAAACGCGGTCCCATACCGATGGAAAAATCCACCACTTCAATGCCGTTGATTCTGGCAAAAATAAAGTGTCCCAGTTCGTGTATCAAAACAATCAATCCAAAAATCAAAATCGCAATTACAATTTTCATAGTTCCTCTTTTCTGCGTTTCTAACGCACATTCTCCCTTATATAGTCATACGTTTCTTTCTCGGTGGAAAGAACCTCCTCCAAGGTAGGATTTACAATTTTTTCATGGGCATCCATGGCTCGTTCAATCAATTCCGTAATCTGTAAATATCCGATTTTCCGGTCTAAAAACAACGCAACCGCCATTTCATTTGCCGCATTATACACCGTCGGCAAGCTTCCGCCCTCGGAAAAAGCATCATAGGCCAAGGTCAGAGCCCGGAAGGTATCCGTATCCGGTTTGAAAAACTCAATCTTTTGTAATTCAAAAAAATCCAAACGTTTTCCGGACAGGCAAACACGATCCGGATAAGTCATGGCATACTGAATCGGTAACTTCATATCCGGTGTACCAAGCTGTGCAAGCACCGCTCCGTCGGTAAACTGAATCATGGAATGGATTATACTCTTTGGCTGTACCACCACTTCAATCTGTTCCGGGCGAAGGGAAAAGAGCCAACCGGCCTCCATGACTTCCAACCCTTTATTTACCAAAGTGGAGGAATCAATGGTAATCTTACGACCCATAGCCCAATTCGGATGTTTCAAAGCTTGTTCTACAGTTATAGAACCTAGTTCTTCTTTCTTTTTTCCGCGGAACGGTCCGCCGGATGCGGTAAGCAACAACTTCTCTACGGTCTGTTCTCCGGCCCCCTGCAAACACTGGAACACTGCGGAATGTTCACTGTCTACCGGCAAAAGCTTTACATTATATTCTTCCACAAGCGGCATAATAATATGTCCGGCGGTTACAAGCGTTTCCTTGTTTGCCAGTGCAATATCCTTGCCTGCTTTTATCGCAGCAATGGTCGGTAAAATACCGATCATACCGACTACCGCATTCACGGTCATATCCGCAGTACATTCCGTTGCGCAGGCAATCAATCCGTCCATGCCAAATACGACTTCTGTAGAATAGATTCCTTTTGCCTCAAGTCTCCGCTTTAATTCTTTCGCATCCTCTTCTTTTTTAAGACAGGCAAGCTTAGGAACAAATTCCGTCACTTGTTGTTCCAGCAAATCAATATTGCTTCCTGCAGCAAGTGCCGTTATCTCAAATTTGCCCTGTCTTTCTCTTACAATTTCCAACGTCTGGGTTCCGATGGAACCGGTAGACCCGAGAACCGCAATCTTCTTCATAACAAACTCCATTCGTTTTCCATGCGTTCCTGCAACGAACAGTACCACTTATATCCTACCGTTGCCCCCCGCACTCGTACTACAATGCCAATACCTGAACCATGATATACACCAGCGGTGCTGTGAAAATAATACTGTCAAATCGGTCTAAAATACCGCCGTGTCCCGGAATCAACTTACCGTAATCTTTTATCTCATACTTACGCTTCATGGCAGATGCCGCCAAATCACCGATTTGAGAAACTACCGATGCAAGCACTCCGATGAGAACAAACGCAAGTACCGACACTTCCGTTCCTTCCACAAAACGATTTAAGCATGCGGCATAAATTCCTGCAATGAGTGCCGTACCGGCCATGCCGCCGATACATCCTTCCACAGACTTCTTCGGACTGAGTACCGGAAACGCCTTATGTTTTCCGAACAGACAACCGATACAATACGCACAAGTATCGGACCCCCAAGTACCGATAAATACAAGCCATAACAGCAGCATGCCGTTCTCTTCTATCCGAATACGGTACAAAAAAGATAACAGCACTGCCGTATAGACGAAGCCCGTAAAGGAGGCAAATATATCCTTGGCATCAAACTTCGGATAACGCACCACATAGATTCCCATAAGGATCAAAAGAGCCACAACCGGCATCAAATCCGCCAATTCCGTCTTTCCGAAAAGCAACAACAAATACAACCCTGAACAAGCGATTAAATTTACAGCAAACAAGCCACTCTTTTCCAGTTTTATCATACGATGGAATTCCATCAAGCCAATCAAAGAAATTAACGTTACCAACGCCCAAAAGACCGGTCCCCCAAGGATTCCGGTTGAAATTACAATCGCCAATAAAACAATTCCGCTTAACAGTCTCGTAATAAACATGATTCCTCCATTATACTCCGGTTCATCGGTTACTTATCTTCCAAGCCTCCGAACCTTCTGTTTCTGCTTCCGTAATATAAAATCGCTTCTTCCAACGCTTTCTTATCAAAATCCGGCCAAAGTACATCCGTAAAGTAGAATTCGGAATAAGCGGATTGCCACATAAGGAAATTGGACAACCGTTGTTCTCCGCTGGTACGAATAATCAAATCCGGGTCCGGAATCCCTGCCGTATCCAACGAATTCCCGATATCCTCCATGGTCATATCCTCCACGGATTTTCCTTCTGCTGCAAGTTTTGCCACGGCTTTTTTCACGGAACGTAACACTTCATCCCTTCCGCCGTAATTTAATGCTATCTGAAATTGAAGGCCGGTATTTACCGCAGATACCTCCTCCAAATGTCTGATCGATGTTATCATATCCTCCGGCAATACCGAAATATCACCGATAATCCGTACACGCATATTATTCTCCGCACACTGCTTCACGGCATCCTTTAAATAATTGCGTAAAATTTTCATCAACGCGTCGATTTCTTCCTTCGGTCTTGACCAGTTCTCTGTGGAAAAAGCATACACGGTCAAATATTTTACTCCGAATTTCCAAGCCTCTTCACAAATTTTCCGAACCGTTTTACTCCCCTGGGAATGGCCTACGTTTCTCGGCATTCCACGTTTTTTTGCCCATCTTCCGTTTCCGTCCATAATAATCGCTATATGCTGCGGAACCTTTTCCATCCCTTACTCCTCCGGATTCCTTTTTTACAAAAACATAGAGGGAGCCTACGGTTCTCATCCCTAAGACTAAACCGGGACCCCCTCTGTTTTTCAATGTTACATTGAAATAACTCTGTCAAAAACAGACATTACCGTCTCTCTTAAACGGTAAGAATCTCTGCAGACTTGTTGTCGGTCATCTTATCAACTTCCGCAACAAACTTATCGGTCATCTTCTGGATTTCATCCTCGATACCCTTCTGCTCGTCTTCGGAAATCTCATTTGCCTTTGCAGCCTTCTTGATAGCATCGTTTGCATCACGACGTACGTTACGGATTGCAACCTTTGCATTCTCGGATCTCTTCTTAACATCCTTAACAAGCTCCTTACGTCTGTCCTCGGTAAGTTCCGGGAACACAAGACGGATTACTTTTCCGTCATTGCTCGGAGTAAGGCCGATATCGGAAGCCAAAATTGCCTTCTCGATTTCCTTAATCATCTTTGCTTCCCACGGCTGAATCTGGATAATTCTTGCTTCCGGAACGGAAACATTTGCCACTGCCTGGATAGCAGACGGAGTGCCGTAATAATCCACTCTTAACTTATCCAGAACGTGCGGATTTGCACGACCTGCGCGGATGGTGGTGAACTCTTCTGCCAGTGCATCTACAGACTTCTGCATTTTTGCTTCAAACGGTACTACTCTTTCATTCATTGCTGTTCTCTCCTCTTGTTGCTTTATGATGTAACAGGTCTTACCGACCTCTCCATTTTAAATTATGGGGTAACGGTGGTTCCGATCGGTTCACCCTTTGCGGCTTTCACGATACCGTTTTCCTCATTTAAGGAAAAGATAAATAACGGAACCTTATGTTCCATACACATTACCGTGGCGGTCATGTCAAGAATCTTCAACTTTCTCTCCAATACTTCCGCAAAAGAAATGGTATCAAAACGCTTTGCATTCGGATTTTCCTTCGGGTCGCTGTCATAAACGCCGTCCACAGCCCGGGCCATAAGTATTACGTCGGTATCCAGTTCAATGGCACGAAGGGACGTTGCCGTATCGGTGGAGAACAACGGATGTCCCGTTCCTCCCGCAAGAAACACAACCTTTCCTGCCTTCAAATCATTCACAGCCTTATCCTTCGTAAACAATTCGGTAAAACTTCCGCATGCAAACGGAGTGTACACCGCCGTATCCATTCCGCAGAAACGGAAAATCTCGGATACATAAATACAGTTCATAACCGTTGCCAAACAACCAATATGGTCTGCTTTAATCCGGTCAATGGTTTCGGAGCTGCGTCCCCGCCAGAAATTTCCGCCGCCGATTACGACAGCAACCTCGATTCCCGCATCCACTAACTGTTTTACCTGTTTTCCTACCGCAACACAGGTATCCTCGTCAAATCCTGTCTTTTTATCTCCGGCAAGTGCTTCGCCGGAAAGCTTTAATAAAACTCTTTTATATGCCATAGTTCCCTCGTACTCTATTCAAAAATATTATCGATTTCAACAGATGCATATGCCAAGGAACAGAAGCCTTCCAAAACGGCACCGTTGTTCATTTGTACGGACTTTGCCTTAACATTACCCTTAATGATAGCGGTAGAATCGATGACTACCGGTCCCTTAATATCGATTTCGCCCTTTACAGCGCCGGCAATTACACCGGAAGAAGCGGTAATATCACCGATGATAATAGTGCCGAGACCGATCTTTACGGTTCCTTCACTGGTAATGTTACCTTCTAAACGATCCGTATTTACATATACTTCCGCAGCCATAGCGTTTCCGGTAACCTTTCCGGAAATCGTAAGCTTGCCCAAGCACTCGATATCACCGTTAATGGTACCCATCACATCCAAGGAACAATCGGAAATAATGCTACCGTTAATGGTAGTTCCCTTCGTAATTACCGTAACGCCTTCCGGATCAACAATCTGACGCTCTGCCGGTGCCGGTTCTTCCTGCTCGGAAACTTCGGAAACCTTCTCCTCCACTGCTTCCTCAGCTTCTTCTGCATCCTCTTCCGGTGCAACAAGCGCATCGTCTTCCATTAAGCTGTCCAAAAGTTCCATATCCACATCATCCTGTTCATCCTCGGACACAACCGTGAATAAATCGTCTTTTGTACTCATTTCTTCGTTCTGTAATCCCTCTTCTTTTACATCTTTGAAAATACTCATAAGGAACTCCTTTCTTTTGCTCTTACCTCTTTATTGTAACTTATATTACTTTCTTCACACAAATAACACACGCGAATACGTTTCCGCTTCTGTATTACAAATACTTCTTAAGTGTTGCTCTGACTGCACCTTCTCCTGCAATCATCTCGCAGAACATGGTCTCGATACGTTCCGCAAGTCCCGCCTCACATAAATCCACAGCAAACAATGCCTTATTGGAAAGAACCGGCTTTAACTGTCCGCGATAACTTGCCGGGTTGCCGAACTCCACTGTTTCCAGTGCTTTCTGTATCTCTGCTGCAGTCGGGTCCGGACTGAGTTCCATCGGTGCCCCCGTATCATAAACACCCATAAGATAACGAAGCCAGCCGGCAATCGCAAGCGGAATATAAACCAAATCCGTAATCTTTAACGTGTCGCTTGCCAGATAAGATTTCATGGTCTCACCAAAGCGAATCGGAACCTTAAGTCCGGTATCTGTCGCAATACGTTGCGGCATATCCGGAATAAACGGATTCGGAAGCCGTTCCTCAATAACCTCTTTAATAAACGCCTTCGGAGATAAAATCTTCGGATCAACCACCACCGGCATTCCCTCGTCATAACCGATTTTTTCTACCAGAAGCTTTAAATCCGCATCCTTCATCTCATCCGCGATCTTTGTATACCCCAAAACACAACCGTAAACCGCAAGGGCGGTATGCAAAGGATTCAGACAAGTAGTCACCTTCATACGCTCCGTATTATTTACGGTATCCCGGTCGGTCATATAAACACCGGCTTTTTCAAGTGCCGGACGACCGTTCGGAAACTTATCTTCCACCACCAGGTACTGCGGAATCTCCGCATTCACAAACGGTGCAATGTACGTATTCCGGGAAGTAACAACCGGTGCCATATCGGCTACACCAAGCTCTGTAAGAGCTTTTTCAACACTCTCTGCCGGACGCGGCGTAATCTTGTCAATCATAGACCACGGAAACGCTACCCGGGATTCATCGGAAAGATAGTCCACAAACTCTGCGGATACAAAACCGCGTTTCTCCCATTCCTTTGCAATGGTCAGAACAGAAGTCATAAGCTTTTCTCCGTTGTGACTGCAATTATCCATACTTACCAAAGCAAGCTTATGTGCTCCGGCTTTAAAACGCTTCCACATAAGAGCCGTCACAACGCTCATGGCGTGAGTCGCTTCTTCCGGTCCCTTTTCCATATCCGAAACCACGACGGACAGGAAATTGCCGTTGATATCTTCTAATGCGTAGCCTTTCTCCGTAATGGTAAAGCTAACCATCTGAAGAGACGGATTCTCAAAAATCTCAACAAGTTTTGCAAGTTCATCCGGCCGATTCTTACATGCGCAATAAGCATCCGTAATACTTGCCACCACAGAATTTACCATACCGCCGTCCGGCTTAAGGCCTACCAAAAGTGCCAGACTGTCAAACGGACGGTAAATCTTGTCCACAATATCAAAATCAAAGGTCTCAGCCGCAATAATACCGCTCTTAGCCAGGCCCTGATTTAACAAAGACTGCTGTAACACAGCGATAAAACCACGGAAAATATTACCGGCACCGAAATGTACCCAAACCGGATGCTCTGCAGTATACGCCGCCACTTCAGCCGCATCATACTGCGGAAGCGAAATTCCTGCACTCTCATATCCTACACGGTCTAAAAGACCGTTTCTCGTTAAATTCAACATATCATTCCTCCATGGAAAACTAAAATAATCCCCCACAGTTTAGTATACCCCAGACGAGGTAAAATTGCAATACGAAGGTGAAAAAACTCTTAACTTTTTAGGGCACTTTTCTTCTCTTTGTCAGCCGGTCGGTCGGGGGTATCACTTCTGTATCCCCTGGGTAAACATATAGCTTCCGATTCCCACCGCAATGGTCAGGTTCAGAGAATCCACATCCGGTGTCTGCGGAATAATGATGCTTTGTCCATAGGAGGCAAATTCCTCCGGAAGTCCCGTAGCTTCGTTGCCAAAGACAAGGGAAAAGAGCTTAGGCTTCGGTACATCGGATACGGTAAGCTGGCGTTCTCCGGTTAGCATAAAGCAAAACACTTCATGGTCCGGGAAGTCCTTACGGTAGTCCGTAAAGTCCTCGTAATAGGTGTGACGCAAACGGAACAAAGCTCCCATGGAAGCACGTACCGCCTTCGGGTGAAAGGAATCCACTCCCGGCGCGATAATGGCAATATCATAGATTCCCATAGCAGCCGCAGTCCGTAAAATCGTTCCCAAATTGCCCATATTGCTCGGGTTTACCAATACAATATGAGGTGCATCCTTCTTTAACTTCTCCGTATACTTATCAAACACACCGATGACAAAACAGTTCTCCTTATCGGAAAGCCGTGCAATTTGCTTATCCGCTATGGTTACCGGAATCTTGTGTTTTGCGCATAACGCATCAATGGTAGCTTTCTCCGGAAAGGTGGAATGAACCAATACTTCCCGTACTGCCTCCGGTCGCGTTTTTAACAATTCAATGGTTGGGAACGCTCCCAGTGTATAAGAATATTCCACGCCTTTTTTATATGGTTTAATCGGTTCCATAGTATCCTCCGTTATTCAAAAATAAGAAAATCTAAATTTAGATTAAGTTTATCCTAAAACGGGCAAAAAAGCAACCCAAGGATATAAATCCTTGGATTGCTTACATAGCTATACACAACCGGATGCAGACCTTTGTTACATCCGGTTGTGGTTTTGGGTTATACTTTACTTATTATGTTTGTTACTGAATCTCATAGTTGAAACCGTTGTTTTCCGCATATTCCTGTGCATATGAATTAGCTTTAACCTTAAAACAATAATTTACTCTTATCACATCCATTGAATGCATAGTCATCAATACTTGTTACGCTTTCAGGTATTGTAAGAGTCCTTATAAAACAAAGGAAGCATATCCTAGATATGCTTCCTTACCATTAGTCATCCACTAATTCCTTCTTAATTAACCCCACCATAATACTCGTATTCAGCCGGAACGCACTCACCGGATAGGTCGGGATTACATTGTCCTTATAGAACCGTTCCTTGTAGTATTCAATCCCGTCCTCTACCGTACCGCCGGCTTTGTACAACTCTACGATTTTCTCCGCCGTATCCCGGAATGTCCACTCCGCATTTTTAAGAAAACGCTGTGTTTCTGCCTTATCTACCACACCATAATGCGGAAGCAACATATAGTCAATCTCCATAGCCTTTACTTTTTCAAAGGAATCCAAAGACATCTGATACCCGACTAAAAAGAACGGCAAGTAAGTATCGTTTCCGAAATATACCCCCAATGTCTCAGACCCCAGTAAAAACTTCTTCTCCTGCATATAAAATGCAATGGAATCCTTGGTATGGCCCGGCAAACTTACAACCGTAAAGGTCATATCACCGCAGGTTATTGTATCTCCGTCGTTTACGGTTACATCTACCTTCAACTCATCAATCAGGTCCTCATATTCTGTCACGCCACAGGTTTTTGCATACTTTTGATCAAGGTCACGCATCGTCGCCCGTGCGGTAGGTTTTGAAAAAATCTTTGCAGCATACTCTCCCGCCACCACAACAGCCTCCGGATAATACTTCAAAACATACGGGGCTCCCACTACGTGGTCATAATGGGAATGACTGAGGAAAATATAATCAAGCTTCCGTTCTCCGAGAAGCTCTTTTACCTTCTCTGCCATCTGATAACCGGTAAAGGCAAAGCTGGTATCAAACAAAATCGATGTCTTACCGTCATCAATCAAAAAGCCACTGTCTCCCGGCAAAATCCGCACATCCGTAACCTTTAAATCCAACATACTGTCGCCTTCTTTACTTTTAAAATATGATTCGTAATTATAGCACAACAAGATGTAGTTTTCAATACTATGTGTCAAAAAGATTATTGATTTTATTTTAACTTGTTTAACTTTGTCGTATTTCCGATTACAATCAACTTCATAGAAGCCAACATAGGCTGTTCCGGATTGATATTGGTACTTACTTCCTTTCCTTCTACCATTGCGACCACGTTAATCCCGTACTTCTTTCTGAGACTTAATTCAATCAGATTTTTCCCTTCCCATTCCGGACGGACACTCAATTCCACCATGGAAACATCCTTCGACAACTCAATAATATCCACAAACCCGGAGCTGAGTAGATTTTTCGCCAAACGGATACCCGACTCACTTTCCGGAATTACCACCTGGTCGGCACCTACTTTGCTCATAATCTTGCAATTCATTTCATTGGCACACTTAACAATCACCGTTTGTACTCCGGCCTCTTTACAAAGCATGGTTGCCATAACACTTGCTTCCAAATCCCCCGCCATGGAAATCACAACCACATCCATGTTGGAAATCCCCAACTGCTTGATTACCTCGGCATCCGTAACATCCGCGCATTTACAATACGGAATAACGGCACTCGCCTCATTTACTACTTCTTCACTGACATCAACCGCCAATACTTCCGCACCGTCGTCAACCAATTCCTTTGCCACTGCTTTTCCATATCTTCCGAGTCCAAACACTGCATAATTTAAATTTGTCTTCATCTCATATCCTCCGTCTCTATTATCCCACACTAATTTCTTCTGTCGGGTTTTTAATGATATTCTGTTTCTTTTTCTTGGTATTAAATGCAATCACAAGAGAAATCGGACCCACACGTCCCAAATACATCGTAACAATAATTATCAATTTTCCCAAAAGATTTAGCGACCCTGTTAAATTTCTGGAAAGTCCCACTGTAGCTGTGGCACTAAAAGTTTCATACATCACATCCAAAGCCGGTGCACCGGAAACTGCCGCCAGTAATACCGTAGACACAAACGCTATCACAAAGGACATACTAACTACCGCAACCGCCTTTCCTACCGCCTGTTTGGATATCCTTCGCCGGAACAACACCGTTTCCTCACTGTTTCTGATTACCGCAAACGCCGAAATCAACAACACCGCTATAGTTACCGTTTTTACACCGCCTGCAGTTCCTACCGGCGAACCTCCGATAAACATAAAAAATAAAGAAACAATTGCCGAAGCATCCGTCAGATTCTGTTGCGGAACCGTAGCAAATCCGGCTGTTCTGGTTGTTACAGATTGAAACATCGCTGCCTGTAACTTCCCCGACAAAGATAGATTACCGATTGTCTGGGGATTATTGTTCTCAAATAAAAAGAACAGTACCGCACCGGTCAAAAGCAATATTCCCGTTGCCGAAAGCGCAATTTTACTGTGTAATGTGAGGTTTGCAAAACACTTAAACTTCTGTTTCTTAAAATTCTTTCCCACACGAAGCACATCCCACCAGACAATATAACCGATACCGCCTAAAACAATCAACAAACACGTTACCAAATTTATCATCGGATGCTGTACATAACCACACAAGCTGTCTTCTCCAATCACATCCATTCCCGCATTACAAAAAGCTGAAATCGCATTAAAAATTGATATCCAGATCCCTCTTACTCCGTATTCCGGAACAAACACGGTCATATATAAAAGTGCGCCGACACCTTCCACAATAAATGTACCGATTAATACCTTCTTGATAAACAATACAATTCCGGATAAAGAACTCAAATTAAATGCATCCTGCAGTAACATCCGGTCGCCCAACCCTATCCTTTTATGCAACCCAATCATAAATCCGGAAAGAATCGTTATAATACCCAGACCACCGATTTGAATCAAAACCAATATGACAAGCTGCCCGAAAAAACTCCATGCGGTAGCCGTGGTCACAGTAACAAGTCCTGTTACGCAAACGGAAGTAGTCGCAGTAAACAGAGCATCCATATAAGAAACCGATGTCCCATCCGCTGATGCAAACGGCAACACCAACAAAAAGCTTCCGACCAAAATTGCCAGCAGAAAGCTAAGCATAATCATTTGTGTTGTGGACAGTGCTATTCTTTTTCTCATACTCTTTCATCCTCTTTTTCTCGAAGAAATTATCTTGCAGGTAAAAGATGTCGCTTCAGCATCTCCTCTAAATCCGCAGCAACCAAAGGTTTTGACAAATAATCGGCAAACCCTTCTTTTCTGTATTGTTCTTCACTTCCGGCAATGGCATTGGCTGTTAACATAATCACCTTCGTGTTACAATTTAGGTTCTCTGTCTCCCCCCGAAGCAAATGTAAGGTTTCAATGCCATCCGGTTCCGGCATCATGTGATCCATCAAAATTAAGTCATATTTTTTCTGTCTGCATCGTTCCAAACATTCTGTTCCGCCGGATGCAACATCTACTTGTATTCCTGTTCTTTTTAGCAGTAATTGTACCACTTTTAAATTCATTTCATTATCATCTACCGCAAGTACGGTCGCTCCCGGCAGAAAAAGAGGTTCTGCCATTTTGGCAGTTGCTTCCGTTTCCTTTGATTCTTTCGAAACAGCGGCAGTCTTCTCATCCGGTAATGATTGCTCCACGATTTGAAGCGGAAGCCTTACCGTAAAACAGGACCCTTTTCCGTATTCACTCTCTACAGAAATACTTCCATCCATCAAATCAATTAATTGCTTTGTTATGGCAAGCCCAAGCCCTGTTCCTTCAATGTGACGATTTCTTCCTTCTTCTATTCTTTGGAAGCTTTCAAACAAACTGCCGATGTCCTCATTTCGAATCCCGATTCCTGTATCCGCCACAGAAAAACACAAAGTAAATCCGTTCTCAGACTTCTTTCCTTCTACCGTATAGGTAACGGTTCCCTCTTTTGTATACTTAATTGCATTGGATATTAAATTCGATAGAATCTGCCGAATACGAAGCTCGTCCCCAAACACTGTTTTCGGAAGTGACGAATCGATTCTTACCTCTGCATGTAATCCTTTGTTCTCCGCTTTGAATTTCAGTTCCTGCACTACCAAATCAAACATTCCGCTTAACGAAAACTGAACCGGGGTGATTTCCAATTTCCCTGCATCGATTTTAGAAAAATCCAACACATCATTAATCAAACCCAACAGATGCTTACTGGTACTTTCGATGTTACAAGCATATTCTTTTATGGCTTCATCCCGGTTTTCCCGTAAAATCATTTCATTCATACCGATAATCGTGTTAATCGGTGTTCGGATTTCATGGGACATATGCGCAAGAAACTGCGCTTTTGCTTCTCCTGTAACAATCGCTCTTTGTCTTTCCTTTTCGATCTCCTGCATATTCCGTCCGGTTTTCACGGATGCCGTTAACAAAAGAAAACAAAGGGCAATACAAAATACAAATCCGCCTTCCTGTCCCGGGAGATACACCATATAAACTTCCCAAAGACTTGCTATGATAATCGCAATAAACCCAAACGCCACCTCACGGTATTCTCTCATTTTGTGCTTTATTAAATCGGCAAGAAGCGTTCCGCCACCCACAATCAATGCCACCACAATCACGACATAATCCACATTCATGGTGTCAAGGAAATCCATAATTCCAAACACATGCAGTCCGGTAGAAACTACAAAATTTACAATAATACAAATCAGAACCGGCATGTGCAGTTTCTGATAGCGTTTTCCCTGTATCAAATTGACATAAATCAAAAACGGATAAGGAGCAAGCTTTGTTGCAAAAAAACCTATCTCTGTTGCAACGGTAATATTCGGCAAATAAAACTGACGAATCAACGACTCCGTAATCATAATTAAGGACGTAAGAAACGTTCCCAGGCCCAAATAAATAATATCAATTTCCTTTTTATGAATCATTCTGAGTATAAGGCTGACCACAACCGAAATGATACTGATAACAGCAGTGGTAAACGCAACAACCAGAATCAAACCGCTCTCTCTTATAAATTGATTAACGATATCTTGTTTTTCTCCAACTAATATCTGATTTACACGTCCGGAATAACTTGAGTGACTTACTGTCTCTATGGCTAAAACCTTTCCCGCATCCTCTTGATTTATCTTAAAAAACACATAGACACTGGCGCTGTTTTTACCGAATATTCTTGTGTCTTTTGTGGAATACTCTTCTCTTAATTCTCCGTCCACAAACACTCGCACATCCTGTTGAGAACCACGAATACATCCCCATGTGGTCTCCTGTTCCTCCGGAAGGGTCGTCTCGACACGAACGGTTTCTCCCCGTTCCTCTTTCCATAAACCCGGAAGAACTACAGACTCTCTGGAACCGTCCGGATACACCCGTTCCCAATCCGCCTCCATTTCATTGCATGCCCCTTGTTCTGACGGAATATCCGCCGGCATAACAAACTCACCGATCACAAAAAACAGAAGAGTAAAAAGTAAAAAAAAGCCTAAAATATAATGAATCCACTTTATCATTCGATTCGATTGTTCTGTTGAATTCTTTTGTTCCTTCATAAGTAACTCCATCTCCATGCACAAACTAACAATACCGCCAAAACAAACATTATTTCCGGTAAATATTTTACCATTCTTCCATATATTTGACAAGCAAATTATTAAGGAACAAAGAATCTCGCTTGCGCGATCCTCCGCCTGCGGCGGGTCGCTCCATGCGACAGTTGCCCTTGTTGAAACACAGGCTTTGTGGCTCAAAAAGACCTTATAGATAGGTAAGGAATAAGGGCACAAAAGAAATAATTAGAAAGACTTACATCCGAAGCCCATAGATAATGAGAATTTCTTTTATGCCCTTATTCCGTACCTTTTATACACCTTTTGAGCCACAAAGCAGTTCCAATAAACAAGGCTGTCGCAAAGCGACAGCCTCTGGATTTACTTAGACCGGGTATGCCTGGTTCTTGGTATCAGCCGCATTCACATCAACTTTCGTCTGCTGTGCCTGACGGTGCTTGAAGAACTCCATAGCAACCTGCGGGAACAGTGCATAGGAAAGAACATCCTCATCCTGCTGCTTCCATTCCTTGATTTCCTCCTCAAACTTAGCAAGCTGCGGAGCAATCTTGTCTGCCGGACGGCAGGTAATCGGCTCTACATCACCGATAGCCTTCTTCTGCACTTCCGGATTGAACGGCTTAATGGTCTGACCGAACTCACCGGCAAGCACCTTCTTGGACTCCTTGGTTACCATCTTGTAACGCTCGCCCTGAAGAACGTTCAGCACTGCCTGGGTACCAACGATCTGGGAAGACGGGGTAACAAGCGGCGGTTCACCGAAGTCCTTACGAACTTCCGGAATTTCCTTTAATACATCGTAGAACTTATCCTCTGCCTTTGCTTCCTTCAGCTGGGAAACCAGGTTGGAAAGCATACCGCCCGGAACCTGATAAAGAAGGGTCTTGATGTCTACACCCATTACCTTCGGGTTCAAAAGACCGCTCTTTAATGCTTCCTCCTGTATCGGACGGAAGTAATTTGCGATTTCAGCAAGCAGATTCTGGTCTAAACCGGTATCGTACTGGGTTCCCTTAAAGGTCTCAACCATAACTTCCGTTGCCGGCTGGCTGGTACCCATGGAGAACGGAGACATTGCGGTATCGATGATATCACAGCCTGCTTCTACTGCCTTCATATAGGTCATTGCAGCCACACCGGAGGTGTAGTGGGTATGAAGCTGAATCGGAAGCTTGGTGCCTTCCTTAAGAGCCTTAACAAGCTTATCTGCCTCGTACGGAACCAACAGACCTGCCATATCCTTAATACAAAGGGAATCTGCACCCATCTCTTCGATACGACGTGCGGTATCCTTCCAGTAATCTAAGGTATAAGCATCACCAAGGGTATATGCAAGCGCAATCTGTGCATGTCCCTTCTCCTTGTTTGCTGCCTTAACAGCGGTTTCTAAGTTACGCAAATCGTTGAAGCAGTCAAAAATACGAATGATATCAATACCGTTTGCGATGGACTTCTGAACAAAGTACTCTACTACATCATCGGAATAATGGTTGTAGCCGAGGATGTTCTGTCCGCGGAATAACATCTGCAACTTGGTATTCTTGAAGCCTGCACGAAGCTTTCTTAAACGCTCCCACGGATCTTCCTTTAAGAAACGCAGGGAAGCATCGAAGGTAGCACCGCCCCAGCACTCTACGGAGTGGTAGCCGACCTGATCCATTTTTTCAATAATCGGAAGCATCTGTTCCGTTGTCATACGGGTTGCAATCAGAGACTGATGTGCATCACGTAAAATGGTTTCTGTAATCTTTACTGCCATTGTGAACCTCCTATATTATTTCAAGTATTATACACCGAAAATTGCCATAAATACACCGGCAGCTACTGCGGTACCGATAACACCTGCCACATTCGGTCCCATTGCATGCATGAGAAGGAAGTTCGACGGATCAGCCTCCGCACCCACCTTCTGGGATACACGGGCAGCCATAGGCACTGCGGATACACCGGCAGAACCGATAAGCGGATTCACCTTACCCTTGGTGGCCCAGCACATAAGCTTACCGAACAACACACCTCCTGCGGTGCCGATACAGAATGCCACAAGACCAAGCGCAACAATCTTAAGGGTATCCCACTGAATAAATGCCTGTGCACTGGTGGTTGCACCTACGGAGGTACCAAGCAAAATAACTACGATGTACATAAGCGCATTGGATGCGGTCTCCGTAAGCTGCTTTACCACACCGGACTCACGGAACAGGTTACCGAGCATTAAGCTACCAACCAAAGAAGCGGTATCCGGCAAGATAAGTACTACTACAATCGTTACAATAATCGGGAACAAAATCTTCTCCAGCTTGGAAACCGGACGAAGCTGTTCCATCTTAATCTTACGTTCCTTCTCCGTAGTAAGCAATCGCATAATCGGCGGCTGAATAATCGGAACTAAGGACATATAGGAATAAGCCGCAACCGCAATCGGTCCCATCAGCTCCGTCTGTCCCAGCTTACCTGCAAGGAAAATGGAAGTCGGACCGTCCGCACCACCGATAATGGAGATGGCTGCTGCTGCCTTTCCGTTAAATCCTAATAAAATTGCGAAGAAATAAGCACCGAAGATACCAAGCTGTGCCGCAGCGCCCAGAAGGAAGCTCTTCGGGTTTGCAATCAACGGTCCGAAGTCAGTCATGGCACCTACGCCCATGAAAATCAGACACGGAAGAATTGCAAGCTCGTCTAACATAAAGAAATAGTGAAGCAAACCACCGGCAGTCTCTACCGTCTTAGACGGGTCTACCGTTGCCATAATCTCGGCAATCGGCTGGGTCATCACCTGACCGGCTGCATTTAAATACTCATTACCGGTTAATGTACAAACAAGATCACCGGCTGCATTGTAATAGGATGTTACCGGCTCTGCCATAATACCCGGGCAAAGATTTACCAATAACATACCGAAGGAAATCGGAACCAAGAGAAGCGGTTCGTACCCCTTTGCTATCGCCAGATAGAGAAAGAAAAGAGCTACAGCAATCATAACATAATTTCCCCAATATAAATTGAAGAAACCGGTGCTCTCAACCAATCCCATCAGCGTATCACCAATGTTACCCATGGAAACCTACCTCCTGATTAGTTTAACGTAAGCATAACCTCGCCGGACTCAACGCTTGCACCAACAGAAACTGCGATGCTTGCAACAGTACCGTCCTGCGGAGCAACGATTTCATTTTCCATCTTCATTGCCTCAAGAATAAGAACAACCTCACCCTTCTTTACTGCTGCACCAACACTGGTCTTAACAGCAAGAATCTTACCCGGCATCGGAGCATTAACCTTTACTGCGCCTGCTGCGCCGGCCGGAGCTGCTGCCTTCGGTGCGGTCGCTGCCGGTGCCGGTGCCGGTGCTGCTGCCGGTGCTACTGCTGCCGGTGCTGCAACCGGAGCTGCTGCGCCAACGCCTTCTTCTACAGATACATTATAAACATTGCCATTTACCGTAATCGTATAATTCTTCATAATAATTTGCCTCCATAAATTAATAATTTTTGTTTTGTTTTTATTTTCTATTACCAGTTACATCTTGCACGACGAATGGAACGTACTACCAAACCGTTCTGATTCGTTCTCGCAGGAACCGGAAGTCCCTGTGCCTGAGCCTGTGCAGCAGCTGCTGCTTCATACTCATAAATTGCAGCCGTAATCACGGCAACCAACTCTGCATCATTACAAAGTTCCTCTTCTTCAATCTGGGCAACCGTGTTTTCGATTGCAGTCATCGGAAGTGCCTTTGCTTCCGCCTTTGCTTCCTTCTTTGCAGCTTTCTTGTTCTCCGCTGCATTAACATACTTTAACAAGGAAATCACAAAGGAGAAAAAGAGTAATGCACAGAATACCACCAAAACACCGATTACGGTATTGGAAACTGCCTCCGGCATAGCTTCTGCAACCTTTGCCCAATGTGCATCCCATTTGCTTGCTAAAAAAACCGTTTTTAAATTCATAGCGTCACCTCACTACACAGTTCCGTGCTTCTTGGACGGACGCGCTTCTCTCTTTGTGTACAGCATTTCATATGCATATACCAAATGCTGTCTGACTGCATCTGCTTCGATAATGCTGTCTACATAGCCACGCTTCGCTGCCGCCACCGCACTGCACTGTAACTCATCATATTCTGCTGCCTTCTCATTACGAACTTCAACATCCTCGCCCGCATACATAATCTGAGCCGCAAGCTTTGCATCCATCATGCCAATCTTCGCAATATCAAGAGCAAACACCAAATCTGCGCCGATATGTTTGGAATTCATGGTGATATATGCACTGCCCATTGCATTTTTGCAAATCAGATTTACCTTCGGAACCGTTGCACTTGCAAATGCATTGGTTAATCTCGCTGCCGCAAGAGCCACCGACTTTTCCTCACACATGGAAGAAGCATAGCCGGTTACATTGGTAAGGGTCAAAACCGGAATGTTGAACGCATCACAGAACTTTACAAAACGTTCCGCTTTCTCACAGCCCTTGGCGGTAAGTAAGGTATCAAACTTCTCTGTTGCCTTTCCGTTTGCATCAAGCACTGCACTGCGGTTTGCAACAGCACCTACCGTTGCACCGTTCAAACGAATAAAACCGGTTACCATTTCCTTTGCATAGTCTGCTTTGAGTTCAAAGAACTCACGATCATCCGCAATTTCTGCAAGAGCAACTGCCGGATCACAGGAAAGCTCGCCGAAGGCTTCCGTAGCTCTGTTTAAATCATCCGCACACTCAAATGCATAATCAGACTCATTATTGCAAGGCAGGAAGGAAATCAAGTTACGAATAGAAGCAAGAACCTCTGCTTCATTATCCTTTACAACATCCACCGCACCTGCTTCTGCCTGGAACTGTGCTGTAGACGTATCACACTTTCCTACAAAATTACCCTCTACCGCATTCGGGGAATTCACGAAAAGCTTTGCCCCCTCTGTCGGCATAAAAGTAAAGTCACTCAATGCTGCGGAAACCGCACAACCGCCGCCACAGGTACCGAATACTGCGGTAATCTGCGGAATCACGCCGGATGCCATGCTCTGCTTTAAGTAAACATTACCAAAGCCTGCCAATGCATCGGTAGCTTCCTGTAAGCGCATACCTGCACAATCAATGAGACCGATAACCGGAGCTCCGACCTTCAAAGCGAAGTCGTACATAGCTACAATCTTTTTCGCATGCATTTCACCCATGGTGCCGTTTAACACCGCTGCGTCCTGGCTGTAAACATAAACAAGATCGCCGTCGATCAAACCGTAACCGGTAATCACACCGTCCGACGGAGCATCTGTCTGCGCCAGATTGAAATCAGTATTTCTTTTTGTAACAAGAGCACCGATTTCAACAAAGCTGCTGTCGTCAAGCAACGTAGTAATACGTTCTCTTGCCGACAATTTTGTTGTACTACTCATCTTACTGCCTCCATTTTTCTATAATATTACTTTCGTAGAACCGAAAAATTTTGATGACGCAAAAAAGAACTTCCAAATTACGCCGATTATATTATATCCTTAATCATGTCAAAAAGCAAGACAAACTTGTCAATTTTTTACCAAATCTTTACCGAATCTTAATGCATTGAACATAACATAAAAAAATGAATATAGATAATCTTCTTTTCATATTATTAGACTCTTTTTCTTTGACATATCCCCCTTTTTTTGTTATACTATATTCACTTTACATATTGCATTCAAATGCAATATAAAACACACTATAACTATATAAGAAGCATTAGGAGGTCACTATGGCTCAAAACCCAATTGTAACATTTACTATGGAAAACGGCGAACAGATTCGCGCGGAACTCTATCCGGAAATTGCTCCGAATACCGTAAACAACTTTCTTTCTCTTGTAAACAAGGGATATTATAACGGGTTAATCTTCCACCGTGTAATCAGTGGTTTCATGATTCAGGGCGGTTGCCCGGACGGAACCGGTATGGGTGGTCCGGGTTACTCTATTCCGGGAGAATTTTCCATGAACGGATTCAAAAATGAACTGCGTCATACGGAAGGTGTGCTTTCCATGGCCCGGGCACAACATCCGGATTCCGCAGGCTCCCAGTTCTTTATTATGCACAAGACTTCTCCGCACCTTGACGGTTCTTATGCAGCGTTCGGTAAGGTAATCGAAGGCATGGATGTGGTAAACCGTATTGCGGAAGTACCGACCGATTGGTCTGATCGTCCGGCACATCCGCAGGTAATGCAAACCGTAACCGCAGAAACCTTCGGCGTAACCTATGACGAACCGGAAACCTTAGATAAATAGGAGGTACACCATGAAAAAAAGAATGTTTGCACTGCTCTCTGTTCTCTGTCTTACGATAGGTGCTTTCGGTGCGTGCGGAAAAACCGATGAAACCAATGTAACTCCGGCTCCGGAAACAACGATTACCCCGGATGCAACTGCTACTCCGGAACCGACTGCTACTCCGGAACCGACCGCCACACCGAAGCCGACGGCCACTCCGAAACCGACGGCTACTCCGGTGCCGACGAAAGCACCGGCCGGCGGTCCTGCAGAGTTAACCTATAACTTCAATGACCTTACCTATAGCACGTCCTACGGTACTACTTATGCCGTACTGGATGACGGTTCTATCTCTCTTCAGTATGATGGCTTATATCAGGAAATCAAATTAGCACTTCCGCAGACGTTGGATATGAGTTACTGCACCGGTGTTTCCGTAAAGATGAAGAGTGAAATCGGAAATCTTGCAGTGAAGCTTTACGATGAGGCTTTTGCCGAAGTTGCTGTTAGCTATGACGGAATGACAAGCGGTATTGCCGACAAAACCATCTCCCATGACCCGGCTACCAAGGTTGCCGGCATCGGTTTGATGGCATGTGATAATAACATGACCGATTACTCCTTATTTGACGCTACGGTATATTCCGTTACTTTCAAAATGAAGGAAGGCTGGAATACCGGTACTCCTGCTCCGACCGCCACTCCGATTCCGGTGGACCCGGACGACACCGGCATTTGGGAAAACAACGCCGATATTTCCTGGATTGACCCGTCAAAGCCGATGATTGCATTTACCTTCGATGACGGTCCGGTAGGTACTGCCAGTTATTCCACCTCGATCCGTATCCAGGATGCTTTGGCAGCTTCCGGTCAGCATGCGACCTTCTTCTATTGGGGCACTTCATTAAACGCTTTAAATGCACCGGAAATCAAGCGTGCTTATGATATGGGCTTTGAAATCGGAAACCATACCCGTTCCCATCAGTACCTTACCAAATTAACTGCGGATAAGATTCTGGATGAGGTTATGACACAGGCAGACAAATTATCCGAGATTACCGGCTTAAAGCATTTCCTTGTTCGTCCGCCGTATCTTTCTACCAACACTACGGTAATGAACACGGTGCGCGAACCGATGATTAACTGTAGCATCGACAGTAAGGACTGGGCAGGTGCTTCTAAGGATGATATTATCAATACCATTAATACCAATAAAAAAGACGGTGCCATCGTACTGATGCACGAAACTTATACTACTACCGCGGAAGCAATGGAAACGCTGATACCGCAACTGGTAGCGGAAGGTTGGCAGATTGTTTCCGTCTCCGAGCTTTTCAAAGCAAAGGGACTTGAGTTAAAAGACGGACAGGTATACAACAGCGCAAAATAAGTTTTCACTTAATATGCAAAACAGGGTATTCCGGTTATGAAACCATAACACGGATACCCTGTTTTCTATTTCCTATTCCGTTCGTAGCAATTAATAATCCTGCATATCCTCTTCCGCCCCAAACTCTCCCATCACTTCTTTGATATTTGAAAACGAAAACCCTTTTCGATACAATGCTGCCACAAATTTTTTACGTTTTTCCTTGTCACAAGATTCCGGACGATATCCTTTTTTTCGAAGAAATGCACGAATCGCGCTAAGTTCCGGAGATTCCCCGTTCTCCGACTGCTCATGTTCAAAGCGATATGTCTCTTTTGCGGTAGCAACGGCTTCTTTCATCAACTCTTTATCAAAGCCTTTCAAGTACATCTTTTGCAACAACTCCCGCTCACTGCACTTCGGCAACAAATACAATGCATATCGTTCCGCAAAAGCCCTGTCATTTACATAATGAAGTTCTGTCACATAGAGTAACACCGCATCCACGGTTCTTTCCGGGTATCCGTCGGTCACAAGCTTTCTCTTAAGCTCTGCTTCTGTGTACTCTTTTTTTTCTAACAAAAGAAGGGCTCGCCGTTTTGCCCGCGGTAAAAAAAGAGTCTTCTCCACATACAGAAGGTTTTCCGAAGAACATTCCGCTTGTTGTCCCACTGAATCCGTTGCAAATCCAAGTTCCTTTAAATCTTTCGGATAACATCTGCAGTAAAACGCACCGTCTGCAAAGACCTCTGTCTTCTTTCCTTTTTTCTCTCGTAATTCCAGTATCATCTATTTTCCCTTCATAAGTATATAGGCTGTTATGCTATCACGCATAACAGCCTGTTTCACATTTTAACAACTACGCTTCGGAAGAGGCATCGCCATCAACGAATCCGTAAACCTCACGTACCTTCTGTTCCACTTCATTCATTACTTCCGGATGTTCCTTCAGATAAACTTTTGCATTCTCACGGCCCTGTCCGATTTTCTCGTCATTATATGCAAACCATGCACCGCTCTTCTGGATAATATTTTCTTCTACCGCAAGATCAAGCACATCACCTTCCTTGGAAATCCCCTGACCGAACATAATATCAAATTCGGCCTCTCTAAACGGCGGAGCCACCTTATTCTTCACAACCTTTACTCTGGTACGGTTTCCGACTACTTCGCCACCGGCTTTTAAAGCTTCGATACGTCTTACATCCAGACGAACGGAAGCATAGAACTTCAGCGCACGGCCGCCGGTCGTTGTCTCCGGGTTACCGAACATCACACCAACCTTCTCACGGAGCTGGTTAATAAAGATAACAATACAATTAGACTTACTGATAACCGCAGTCAGCTTACGAAGTGCCTGAGACATCAAACGAGCCTGTAAGCCCACATGGGAATCTCCCATATCGCCTTCAATCTCCGCCTTCGGAACAAGTGCCGCCACAGAGTCCACAATTACAATGTCTACCGCACCGGAACGTACCATCGTCTCGGTAATCTCCAGTGCCTGTTCTCCGTTGTCCGGCTGAGAAATATATAAATTATTGATATCAACACCGATATTTGCCGCATACACCGGGTCAAGAGCATGTTCTGCGTCAATGAAACCGGCAATACCGCCGCGCTTCTGAACTTCCGCAACCGCATGCAGGGCAACGGTCGTCTTACCACTGGATTCCGGTCCGTAAATCTCAATAATACGGCCCTTCGGAAATCCTCCCAAACCCAAAGCAGCATCCAGACTCAAGGAACCGCTGGTCACTACTTCTACGTTCATGTTGGAACTGTTATCTCCCAGTTTCATAACGGAACCTTTCCCGTACTGTTTCTCAATCTGCTGCAGAGCAGACTCTAACGCTCTGATTTTTTCTGTATTTGCCATAAAAGAAGTCCTCCTTTGATTCATATCGTTCATATGTTCGTGAACAAATGTTCTTTCTAAGTTTATAATACAACTATCTTTCCTGTTTGTCAACTTTTTTCGTAAAAATTTTGGAAAATTTGTTCCGACCGGAACAAAAAGGACACTTCTACTATATCATATCTTATTCGTTCTGTAAACAAAAAACAAAGAATCCCGCTTACGAGATTCTCTGTCTGCATCGGGTCGCTTTCTGCGACAGTTTTTGTGCCGTCGCAGTGCGATCTTCTTTTTATTTTATCTGTTTTTTACTTCTTCCCGGTTGATGCTCATATCCCTGCAGGAAAGCTTTACATTTTCTCTCTGTGCTTCAAACTCTTTCTTCATCCGATAAGCAAAGGCCGTGGAACGATGTTGTCCTCCCGTACAACCGAAGGCTACCACCAGTTGCGCTTTTCCTTCTTTTTCGTATAACGGAACCGCAAACTTTAACATTTCCGATATTCTGTTATAAAGTCCTTCTGCTTCTTCCGTAGAAAACACATAGGAACGCACTTGTTTATCCAAACCAGTCTTTGTCTTTAATTCATCAACATAAAACGGGTTCGGAAGACATCTAACATCAAATACCAGGTCCGCCTCTGCCGGAATTCCGTACTTGTATCCGAAGGAAATAAAGTGTAACAACATTCCTTCATCCGTATCCGATTCCAGCAAGTCAACGATTTTCTCCCGCAACATTGCAGTGGATAAAACAGAAGTATCAATAATATAATCTGCCGATTCCCGTACAGAAGAAAGCGCTTTGCGTTCCTCCACCAAGGCCGTGGAAATATCGGTACGGTTTTCCAGATTCATTAAAGGATGCAATCGTCTGCTTTCTTTATAACGCTTAATTAAAACCGCATCCTCACATTCCAAAAACAAAACCTTTGCCGGTACCCCGGCATTTTTTACCGATTCCAACGCAGAGAAAAAACCGTCGGAAATGTCCGTACTCCGGATATCCAGTGTTACCGCAACTTTTTGCGGAAAATCTTTGTTTTGCTTCATCCAGCTAACAACAGACAGCAACAATTTAACAGGCAGATTATCCAGACAATAATACCCCGCATCCTCCAGATAATCCACTGCTTTTGATTTTCCCGCACCGCTCATTCCTGTTACGATTATCAGCTTCATAAGCCCTCCGTTTTACTGATACATTGCCTTAGATGCAACTACATTCGGCTCATAGCCGGCTTCTTTTAATGCGTTTAATATCTTTTCCTTATGTTCCGGTCCGAACGCTTCCAGTGTAATGGTAAGTTCCACCGCACTGTTTCGGTTAATGCTGACGAACTGGTTATGATCCAGACGGATTACATTTCCCTGATTCTCTGCCAAAATAGATGCTACATGTACCAATTCACCCGGCTTATCCGGAAGAAGAACAGAGAAAGTAAAGATACGCTCTCTGAAAATAAGTCCCTGCTGTACTACGGAAGCCATGGTAATCACATCCATGTTACCGCCGCTCATGATAGCAACCACCTTCTTATTCTGGCACTTCAGACGCTTTAACGCAGCTACCGTAAGAAGACCGGAATTCTCTACTACCATTTTATGATTTTCAATCATATCAAGGAAACATACAATCAATTCCTTATCGGAAACCGTCATAATCTTATCTACATTCTGCTGGATATACGGGAAAATCTTTGTTCCCGGAGTTTTTACCGCAGTACCGTCCGCAATGGTATCCACACCCGGCAGGGTTACAACCTCTCCTGCCTTTAAAGAAGCCTTCATGCAGCTTGCGCCCTCCGGCTCCACGCCGATGACTTTAATGTTCGGGTTTAACATTTTTGCAAGGGTAGAAACACCGGCCAACAGTCCGCCGCCGCCTACCGGAGCCAGAATAATGTCTACCGTCGGAAGTTCCTTAAACAGTTCCATAGCGATGGTACCCTGTCCCGTAGCCACGGTTTCGTCGTCGAACGGGTGAATAAAGGTATACCCCTTCTCTTTTGCCAGCTTTAAAGCATATTCACAGGCTTCATCATACACATTTCCGTGTAATACCACTTCCGCGCCGTAGCTTTTGGTACGGTTCACTTTAATCAGCGGTGTAGTGGTCGGCATTACGATAACCGCCTTACATCCGTATTCCTTTGCCGCATAAGCAACGCCCTGAGCATGATTTCCCGCAGATGCCGTAATGAGCCCCTTGGCACGCTCCTCTTCGGATAAGGTACTGATTTTATAATACGCACCGCGGATCTTATATGCGCCGGTTACCTGCATGTTCTCCGGCTTTAAATATACCTTGTTTCCCGTTAAATCGGAAAAGAAATTACTGTAAACAAGTTTGGTCGGCGCTGTCACGCGCTTCACCGCTTCACATGCTTCTTCAAAATGCTCCATTGTCATCATATCTAACTATCCTCCGTTTTCTTACTCCCCGTCAAAAAGAGCCTCTGTAAATGCCTTTGCATCAAACCGTTGCAAATCCTCGATCTGCTCTCCGACACAAATATACTTCACCGGAATATTCATCTGGGACTGGATTGCCACCGCAATGCCGCCCTTTGCCGTTCCGTCCAGCTTCGTTAAAATAATACCGTCAATCTTTGCCGCTTCGTTAAACTCCTTGGCCTGCGCCAACGCATTCTGTCCGGTGGTACCGTCCAGTACAACCAAGGTTTCCCGGTAAGCATCCGGATACTCTCTGTCAATGACACGATCAATCTTCTTTAACTCTTCCATCAGGTTCTTTTTGTTGTGAAGACGTCCTGCCGTATCACAAAGAAGTACGTCCGTTCCTCTTGCTTTTGCGGCCGTCAGTGCATCAAATACCACTGCCGCAGGGTCTGCCCCTTCCTTTTGGGAAACGATTTCCACACCGGCTCTGTGGCTCCACTCCGTAAGCTGTTCCGCCGCCGCCGCACGGAAGGTATCCGCCGCCGCCAAAAGAACTTTTTTCCCGTCGTTTTTTAACATTCCTGCCAACTTTCCGATGGATGTGGTCTTTCCCACACCGTTAACGCCGATAACAAGCACCACCGACTTCCGGTTTTCAAACGCATAGGCATCCTCCGGAACATTCATCTGCTCACAGATACTTTCCTTTAACAGTGCCTTACATTCCTCCGGGTCCTTGATATGGCGTTCTTTTACCTTTTCCTTCAAATCTTCGATTACCGCCTCGGTGGTCGCCATACCGAGATCCGCCATAATCAGGATTTCTTCCAGTTCTTCATAAAAATCATCATCGATTCCGGAAAATCCGGAAAACAACGAATCAAAACCGTTTGCAATCTGTTTTCTTGTCTTCGACAATCCTGCAGCCAGTCTGCCGAAAAATCCCTTCTTTTCGCCCATAAACACCCTCCTGTGTCTGAATTCGTCTATCATACGTTTCAACGCAATCGTAATCAGCGTCTCTGTATTCGTTATGCATCCAGCTTATCCTGAATCAGATTTACGGATACCAATGTGGAAACACCCTTTTCCTGCATGGTAATACCGTATAACGTATCCGCCGCCGCCATAGTACCGCGTCTGTGGGTAATTACAATAAACTGGGTATGCTTTGTCAGTTTGTGCAAATAGCCCGCATAACGTTTTACGTTGGAATCATCCAATGCCGCCTCAATTTCGTCAAGCAGACAGAACGGAGACGGTTTCAGATTCTGAATGGCAAATAACAGCGCAATGGCGGTCAATGCCTTTTCTCCACCGGATAACTGCATCATATTTTGCAGTTTCTTTCCCGGAGGCTGTGCATTGATACGAACTCCGGCCGTGAGAATGTCTTCTTCCTCCTGAAGCTCCAATGTACCTTTACCACCACCGAACAGCTCACGGAATACCACATCAAACTGTTCCCTAATCTGCTCAAACTTCTCCTCAAACTGTACGCGCATTTTACCGTCCAGTTCGGAAATCATAGTGCTTAACGTTTCTCCCGCAGCCACAAGATCGTTTCGCTGGGCATCTAAGAACGTAAAACGTTCCAAGCATTCACGGTATTCTTCAATGGCATTTACATTGACGGAACCCAAGCCCTTTATTTTATTCTTTAACTCCTGTGCTTTTTTCTTTGCCTGCGGTAAGCTGTCAAATTCCTCGCTCTTTAATTGTGCCGCATCGGACAACGTCATCTCGTACTCATCCCACATATAAGCACACTGAGCTTCAATCTGTTCCTTTAACTTTTCCTTTTTATCGTTTAACCGGAACAACTCTTTATCCAGCTCCGCCTTGCGTTCTGCCAAAGCCTCCCGCTTGGAAAACAAGCCTTTGTGCTTTGCGGATGCTTCTTCACGACGCTTTATAATATCCTCTGCTTCCTTTTCGATACCGCCGCAAAGTTTATATAATGTCTCGATTTCGTGTCTGGTACGTTCAATCAATGCTTCCTTCTCGGATACCGCATCCACCGCACCGGCTCCTTCATCGCTTAACTGGCTTTCTTCCCCCGCAAGCTTTGCAAGTTCACCTTCCACACGAGCCACATGTTCCGCAAGGAAACCGCTTTGTTGTTTTACGGCTCCCAGTTCCATGCGAAGGCTTTCTCCCTTTTCCAGTGCATACTGTTCCAAACGACGCTCTTCTTCTAATTGATGCGCACATTCTTCGATACAAGCATCATTGTGCTTACTTTCCGCCTCGTTCTCACGAAGTGCCTGTTCCATCTTTTCAATGTTCTCGGTAAGTTCCTTTTCCTGTGCTTCAATTTCCGTAAGTTCTCTATGGATCTCGTCATAAGAAGAGATGTGTTCTTTTGCTTCCGCTTCAATACGGTCAAGCTCCAGCTTCGCAGTGTTTTGTAACAAAAATTCTTCCTGCAACGCCGCCTTAGACACTTCTAACCTCTTACTGATTTCTTCTCTGGAAACACGAAGGGTATTTCTCCGTTCTTCCATAGAAGCCAGACGTTCTCCCAGATATTCTACGCGCTTTTGTGCCTCTTCCACCTCACGGCGTCTTCCCAAAAGATTGCTGGCGTTCTTATACGCACCACCGGAAATGGAACCACCCGGATTTAACTGTTCCCCTTCTAAGGTAACAATACGAAGACTGTATTTATATTTCTTTGCCAACTGTAATGCATTGTCAACGGTATCTGCCACCACGATTCTTCCGAGTAAGAAGGAAATCACGGATTGGAAACGTGCTTCCGTATCCACCAAATCCGCCGCATATCCGATGACTCCCCGCTCATTCCGTACATCCTCCGAGGCTCCGCCCCGTTCCTTTACCGCATCAAGCGGCAGGAAAGTCGCACGACCGGCCTTATTCTGTTTTAAGAACTGTACCATACGTTTTGCGGTTGCTTCCGTATCCGTAACAATATTTTGAATATTGCCGCCCAGTGCTGTTTCAATGGCAGTCTCATATTGCTTTTCCACCTCAAAAATATCCGCAACAACACCGATAATTCCGGATTCCTTATCCTTCAGCTCCATGACACGACGAATCCCGCCGCCGTAACCGTCGTAGCGCTCGGAAATATTCCGAAGGGATTCTGCTCTGGACTGCTCACGGATACATTCTCTCTGGGTTTGTTCATAAGTATCCCGAATACGATTTAATTCTTCGCGAATCTTTGTCAGTTCCGCCTCATCTGCACGGTTTCCGGACAAACGCTCGGAAATCTTGTCGGAAATCTCTGAAAGACGTTTTCTGCCTTCTTCCACAGCAGACTCTGCCACGGATTTATCTGTCTCGTTTTTTAATACTTTCTGTGTCAACGTTGCCTTTTTAATCTGATTCTGTTCCTTAATGGTGCGGTAACGCTGTACATTTGTATTAATGGTTCCGTTTTCGCTTAAAAGACGATATACATCCGCATTCCGGTTTTCTAACTCATTTACATAGCCGTTAATACGCTCTCTGATTTCCTCCAGCTCATTATCGGCTTCTTCTTTTGTATCTTCCAGTTTATATAGTTTTTCGTCAACGTCCGATTTTTCTTTTTTATAACGGGCCAATTCATTGTACTTTTCTTCCCGTTCTTTTTCTACCACGCTTTTACGTTCTTTTACATGGGATTCTCCCACGCGAATGGTGGCAATCTGTTCCATTAACAGCTTGATTTCACCTTCGTTTTTCTGAATGTCCAGTTGCAATTCGTTCTTTCGCGCCGCATTGTCCGAAAGAAGTTCCGTCAATGCCTCGGACTCCTGCTCCAAACGCTCATAATCCGCCTTGCTGTTTTCATATTCCGCAGATGCTTCGTTAAAATCATTCTGTACAATGGAAAGCTTCTCATCTACGTCCTTTTCGGCCGCTTCCTGCTTTTCCTGTTCCAGTAAAAAGGCATTTACTTCTACCTGCTTTAACTCATCCTTTAACCGGAGATATTCCTTTGCAGCCGTTTGTTGCTTTTCAAGCGGTCCCAATTGTTTTTCGATTTCGGATAAAATATCCGTAATACGGGAAAGATTTAACTTCTCCTCTTCCAACTGCTTTTCTGCGGCATTTTTACGTTTTTTGTATTTTACAATCCCTGCCGCTTCATCAAAAAGTTCCCGACGTTCTTCCGGTTTTCCGCTTAAAATTTTATCAATCTGACCCTGTCCGATAATAGAATAACCTTCTTTTCCGATACCGGTATCAAAAAACAATTCCTGTACATCACGTAACCGGCAATTATTGCCGTTCATCAAATATTCACTCTCACCGGAACGATACACACGTCTTGCTACCGTTACTTCATCATACTCAATCGGTAACTTATGATCGGAGTTATCCAACGTAATGGCTACATAGGCATATCCTTGGGGTTTCCGCATCTGGGTTCCCGCAAAAATAACATCCTGCATGGAACTGCCTCGTAACTGTTTTGCACTTTGTTCACCCAATACCCAGCGCACCGCATCGGCAACATTACTCTTACCGGAACCGTTCGGTCCCACGATGCCTGTAATTCCGTCATGAAACTCAAATAATATTTTATTGGCGAAGGACTTAAAGCCCTGTACCTCAATACTCTTTAAATACATATACCTTCTCCCGTTCTTTTGTCTTTGGCACCGTTTTGAAGTTTCAAAATACTACGGTAAGCCGCCTCCTGCTCTGCCGCTTTCTTTGTCTTTCCTTCTCCCCGTGCAAGCTCTGTCTCATCCAGACAGGCGCACACGGTAAAACTTTTCTTATGTTCCGGTCCCGTCTCTGAAATCAATCGATAAGAAAGTGCCCCTTTATGCTCACTCTGAATTAATTCCTGCAAGATAGTCTTACTATCACAAAAGAGCTTTCTGTGTTCAATATCAGATAACACCGTACGCTCCACAAACTCTTTCGCATTAGTAAAGCCACCATCTAAATAAATTGCACCGATGACCGCTTCAAAGGCATCCGATAAGATGGAACTGCGTTCTCTTCCGCCGGTTGCCTCTTCGCCTTTTCCTAAAAGCAAAAAGCTTCCGAGATCGATTTCATTGGCACACTGGGCTAATGTCGGCTCACACACCAGACTGGCACGAAGCTTGGTCAGCTCCCCCTCCGGCATTTGCGGGTTGCTTTTATAAAGATTTTCGCTGGAAATCATCTCTAGTACCGCATCCCCTAAGAATTCCAGACGTTCATTGTTTCCTTCTCGCTTTAAGTGATGTTCATTGGCATAGGAACTATGGGTTAGCGCATGAACCAACAGTTCTTCCTTCAAAAAACGATACCCCAACCGTCTTTGTAATTCAATCCATCTATTATCTTCCGTCACAAAACCGCCTCTTTCCCCGTTAAGTTCTGATTTACTTCCTTTATAACAAATGAACAAGGGTGTCTTGACGACACCCCTTAATTCTATCGGTGCAATCTTAATTTAATGCACTCTTAATCTGCTCAACCGCATCTGCAACGGTAACAATTCCCTCTGCAGCTTCGTTTGCGATTTCGATATCGAACTCTTCTTCAATTCCCATCAGAATCTGAAATACATCTAACGAATCAGCTCCCAGGTCATCTACAAACGTGGTTTCCATCGTAATATCCTCTGCATCCACATTTAATACCTCACTGATTATTTTCTGTAATTTCTCGAATTCCATGATTCTATCTCCTTTCAAATTTATTCATTTACAAGTATGCTGTCTTTAATCTTTTCACTTATGTTCTGTTCTTTAAACGCAATGCATTGCAAAATGGAATTTTTAATTTCATCCGATTTGGAGTTTCCGTGACTCTTTACAACAAGTCCCTTCAATCCCAACATCGGAGCACCACCGTATTTGGAAGCATCCAATTCCTGTAATGTGCCTTTTAATGCCGGTTTTACAAGCAATGCACCGATTTTACTGCGCAGGGTACTCATCATTCCCTTCTTTATCTCGCCCATCAAGGTTGCGGCCAAACCTTCGTACAGCTTTAAGATAACATTTCCCACGAAAGCTTCACAAACAATAACATCTGCATAACCCGACGGAATCTCTCTTGCTTCAATACTTCCGATGAAATTAATTTCATTGCAGTTTTTCAAAAGCGGAAAGGTTTCTTTTACTAACGCATTTCCCTTTTCTTCTTCTGCACCTACATTTACAATCGCAACTCGCGGATTCTTAACCCCGACTACATGCTCCATGTACACGGAACCCATCTTTGCAAACTGTACCAAATGAGAAGAACGGGCATCCACATTTGCACCACAGTCAATCAAAAGAGAAACTCCCTTGCTGGTCGGAAGTAACGGCGCAAGCGGCGGTCTTTCAACTCCCGGAAGACGTCCCACAATCAGTTGGGCACCTACCAAAACCGCTCCTGTACTTCCTGCGGAAACAAACGCATCCGCTTCGTTATTCTTTACCAAAGTCATTGCTTTTACAACGGAAGAATCTTTTTTCCGACGAACCGCCATTACCGGTGCTTCCTCATTTGTAATCTCTTCTTCCGCATGCACAATGCTGATTCGATCTTTGTTATAAGTATACTGTTGTAACTGTTCCCGGATTACATCTTCTTTTCCCACCAGAATCACCTGAACCCGGTCACTCTCGTTTACAGCACGAACAGCACCCTTAATCACCTCTGCCGGAGCATTATCTCCTCCCATGGCATCCACGGCGACTTTCACCATTGTCTGCATCGTTTTCTACTCCTTTCATATCTATAAATCACTATACTAAATCTCTCTTTAAAAATCAATATCTATTTCAAAAAATTACTCTTTCCGATAGAAGAAGGATCGATATGTCTTATATCCCAGTGTTGCCGGCTGAATAATCTGCTCGGTAGATCCCACAAACAAGAAACCCTCCGGACGCAGAGAGTCGTTAAACTTCTTATAAATATCCACTTTTGCTTCTTCGGTAAAATAAATCAAAACATTTCGACATACAATTAAGTCACAATTGTTCGGATATGCATCTTTTAACAAATTGTGTTCCTTAAATTCCACGCACTTTTTTACATCGGCGTTAATCTGATAATTCTGATCATTTACTTTTGTAAAATATTTTTTTATAAACTCCGGCGGGAGTCCCTTTAAGCTTTTTTCGTTATATAATCCCATGCGGGCCTTATCAAGAACCTGCTTATCGATATCCGTCGCAATAATATGTATTTGAGATAACGGAAGTACCTGATTCAACATCATGACCAGAGAATAAGGTTCGTCACCGGTAGAACATGCGGCACTCCAAATCTTCGGCGTTTTTGTTTTTTCTAAAATTACCGGAACAATTTCTTTTTCCAATACCTTCCAAAGTTCCGGATTTCGGTAGAATTCGGATACATTAATCGTAAGATAGTTTACAAACTCATCAAAACGCTCTTTATCCGTCTTTAATACCTGCACATAGCCCGAATAAGTAGTTATCTTATGTTTTGCAATCAGAGCATCGATTCTGCGTTTCATCTGTCGTTCTTTGTACGCATTTAAATCAATTTTGGTCAGCGAAAATACATCTTTTTTAAACTGTTCATAATTATCTTCCATATGAAGTTCCTCCATTGATTGAACAAAAAGTTTCGTCTGCATTTCCTATAGAGTAAAAAACACCCCGACAATCTGTTTCAGGAGCACGTCTTGCATCTTCGTATTGCATTTACGCTCCCCTCTGCATATTGCCGAGGCATTCCTATTTCTCTTTGTTAACTCTTACTGCTCTTCGGTAGCTTCTTCCGCAACTTCCTCAGCCTCGGCAGTCTCTTCTACCGGTGCCAATAAAGCCTTTACGCTTAAGCTGATCTTCTTATCGTCCGGATTGAAATCAACAATCTTTGCTTCGATTTCCTGACCAACCTTTAATACATCAGCCGGCTTCTCGATATGCTCTCTTGCGATCTGAGAAACATGAAGTAATGCGTCAACGCCCGGAACAAGCTCAACGAATGCACCGAAATCGGTCATTCTTGCTACCTTACCGGTAACTACGTTGCCTACTGCAAACTTTTCTTCCGCATCAGCCCACGGATTCTGATCCGGGAACTTCATGGAAAGCGCAACCTTCTCGCCCTGGATATCCTTAATGAACGCCTTCACGGTATCGCCAACCTTGAATACCTTCTTCGGGCTTTCGATTCTGCCCCAGGACATCTCGGAAATGTGAAGTAAGCCGTCTACGCCGCCAAGATCGATAAATGCACCGAACTCGGTTACATTCTTAACCTTGCCTTCTACAACATCGCCGATCTGAATTCTTGCAAAAAGCTCTTTCTGAAGCTCAGCCTTCTTTGCAACAAGTAACTGCTTGCGATCACCGATAATTCTTCTTCTGCGCGGATTGAACTCGCTGATTACGAACTCAATCTCCTGATCCTTGTACTTGCTTAAATCCTTCTCATAAGTGTCGGATACAAGGCTTGCCGGAATGAAAATTCTTGCCTCGTCAATTACAACGCTTAAGCCGCCTTCCAATACAGCAGAAACCGTTGCGGTAAGAACTTCTTTGTTGTTGAAAGCTTCTTCAAGCTTCTTGTTACCCTTTTCTGCAGCAAGTCTCTTGTAAGTAAGAAGAACCTGTCCTTCTCCGTCATTTACCTTAAGAACCTTTGCCTGCATGGTGTCACCTTCCTTAACCAGAGTGGTTAAGTCCACATTCGGAGTGTTGGTGTATTCGCTTCTGGTAATAATACCGTCAGCCTTATAGCCTATGTTCAAGACGATTTCGTCTTCTTTAACGCGAATCACAGTGCCCTCGACTACCTCTCCGTTGTGTATTGTCTTTAAAGACTCCTCCAATAATTGGTCAAAACTCATTTCAGACATGATT
>JAFVSN010000007.1 GCA_017503735.1 Lachnospiraceae bacterium | reverse complement strand
CTGACCGGTAACAATGTAGTCGGCAACCTTGTTCTTCATCAGGTTCATCGGAATCATAGCGAACTGCTGGGAAGCACCGCCCTGTAAGAACAATACCTTGTAGTTATCCGGAATGTTCATCAGGTCTCTTAAATCCTGCTCTGCGGTCTTGATGATTTCATCATACGCCTTGGAACGATGGCTCATCTCCATAACGGACATGCCGGTTCCCTTGTAATCCAGCATTTCTTCTGCTGCTTCTCTTAAAACTTCCTCCGGTAATACTGCCGGACCTGCGGAAAAATTATACACTCTTCCCATTTCTAAATCCTCCATTCTTATATTTTGTCACTTTAACACGACAAACTATTGGCTTTATTATAATCCAAATCTTTTGCCGCGTCAATCGTTTTTCGTAGAAATTTGTTATTTTTTTGTCATTACTTCTTCTGTGCCAAATCTTCGTCGGTAAATGCCTCCTGAATCGGTGCTCCCGGAGCAACCATCGGCCATACCTTTTCGTCGGAGTCAATACGGCAATCGATGACAAACGGCCCCTCTGCCTTGAAAGCTTTTTCAATGGCAATATCCAGTTCCTCGCGGGTGGTCACCGTCATACCCTCGGCACCCATGCCCTCTGCCACTTTTACGAAATCCACGCCGTCAATTAACGTAGTGTTGGAATAACGCTGTCCGTAAAACAGATTCTGCCACTGACGTACCATACCTAATACATGATTATTGATGACTACCTGAATCATCGGGATTTTATTTCTTGCCGCAGAAGCCAACTCGTTAATATTCATACGGAAACAACCGTCACCTGCGATATTGATAACGCGCTTCTCCGGCATACCGGTCTTTGCGCCCATAGCTGCACCGAAGCCGTAGCCCATGGTACCGAGGCCTCCGGAGGTAAGCAAGGTACGCGGCTTTTTATAAGAAAAGAACTGTGCCGCCCACATCTGATGCTGACCCACTTCGGTTACAATAACCGCATCCCCCTTGGTAGCCTCATACAGACGATTTACCACATACGGACCGGACAAGCCTTCCGGAATCCGCAGCGGGAACTTTTCCTTATACTCTACGATATGCCGTACCCAATCAGAATTATCCTTCTTTTCGATACGCTTATTTAACGCCTTCAATACTTCCTTAATATCACCGATGACGGAAGCATCGGTAAGTACGTTCTTATTAATTTCTGCCGGGTCGATGTCGATATGTAAAATCTTCGCATCCTTGGCAAACTTCTTGGTATTACCGGTTACACGGTCGGAAAATCTTGCGCCGATGGCGATAAGAAGGTCACACTCCGTTACGCCGTAGTTGGAAGCCTTCGTTCCGTGCATACCTAACATACCGGTATAATTTCCCTTTGTGCCGTCGTAAGCACCCTTCCCCATTAAGGTATCACAAACCGGCGCATCAATTAACTCAACAAACTCCGCAAGCTCCTTGCTGGCACCGGAGGTCACCGCTCCGCCGCCTACCAAAACCATCGGACGCTCGGACTTTTTAATCAACTTTAATGCCTTTGCCAAATCCTCTTCGGTAATAGTATCCTTCACACGCTTAATCGGCTCCGGCTTTACCGGCTCGAATTCATACATTGCTGCCGTTACGTCCTTTGTAATATCCACAAGCACCGGACCCGGTCTGCCGCTCTGTGCAATCTTGAAAGCACGTCGGATGGTAGTCGCCAACTTCGTAATGTCCTTTACAATGAAGCTGTGCTTTGTAATCGGCATTACCACTCCTGCGATGTCAATCTCCTGGAAACTGTCTTTCCCGAGAAGCGGCATCCCTACGTTACAGGTAATTGCCACCACCGGGATGGAATCCATGTACGCGGTTGCGATACCGGTAACAAGGTTCGTTGCACCCGGACCGCTGGTTGCCATACAAACGCCTACCTTACCGGTGGCTCTGGCATAACCGTCTGCCGCATGTGCCGCTCCTTGCTCATGGGAGGTAAGCACATGATGAATCTTATCCTGATAATGATACAGGGCATCATAAATATTTAAAATCGCACCGCCCGGATACCCGAATACGGTATCTACGCCCTGCTCAAGCAAGCACTCTAAAACAATCTGAGAACCGTTTAATTCCATGTCTAAACTCCTTTATCTTACTCTGCCTTATTTCATCTCTAACACGGCGCCCTTGCAAGCTGCGGAAACGAGGGAAGCGTATCTTGCAAGATAACCGGTGGTAATCTTCGGCTCTCTCGGCTGCCACTTTGCGCGTCTTGCCTGCATTTCTTCGTCACTGATTTTTACGTTAATGGTATTTGCGTTGATGTCGATGGCAATGATATCGCCCTCTTCCACCAATGCAATCGGTCCGCCCACTGCCGCTTCCGGACATACATGACCGATGGAAGCACCGCGGCTGGCACCGGAGAAACGCCCGTCGGTAATAAGTGCTACGGTGGAACCGAGACCCATACCTGCGATTGCGGAGGTCGGATTTAACATCTCTCTCATACCCGGGCCGCCCTTCGGACCTTCGTAACGGATGACCACAACGTCACCTGCCACAATCTTACCGCCAAGAATTGCTGCAATTGCATCTTCTTCGCAATCGAATACTCTTGCCGGACCTTCATGAGCAAGCATTTCCGGAACTACAGCGGAACGCTTTACCACACAGGAATCCGGAGCCAGATTTCCCTTTAATACAGCGATACCGCCGGTCTCACTGTACGGATTCTCAATCGGACGGATAATATTGGTATTTCTATTCTTTACCGGGGCAATGTTCTCACCTACGGTTTTACCGGTAACGGTCATACAGTCAAGATTCAACAAATCTTTTTTGCTGAGCTCGTTCATGACAGCGTACACACCGCCGGCCTCGTCAAGCTCCTCGATGTAAGCATGCCCTGCCGGTGCCAGATGACACAGATTCGGGGTCTTTGCACTGATGGAGTTTGCAATATCTACATTTAAGTCCACGCCTGCTTCGTGAGCGATAGCCGGAAGGTGAAGCATACTGTTGGTAGAACAGCCAAGGGCCATATCTACGGTCAATGCATTCATAAATGCCTTCTCGGTCATAATGTCACGCGGACGGATATTCTTTTCTAACAATTCCATAATCTTCATACCGGCGTGCTTTGCAAGACGGATACGTTCGGAATATACTGCCGGAATCGTACCGTTGCCCTGTAAGCCCATACCCAGCACTTCAGTCAAACAGTTCATGGAATTTGCGGTATACATACCGGAACAGGAACCGCAGGTCGGACAAGCCTTCTCTACAAAGTAGTCCAACTCCTCCTCGCTCATCTTGCCGGCCGCATGGGCACCTACCGCCTCAAACATGCTGGAAAGACTGGTCTTGTCTCCGTGTACATGACCTGCAAGCATCGGACCGCCGGAAACGAAAATCGTCGGAATATTAAGACGAGCCGCTGCCATAAGTAAGCCCGGTACATTTTTATCACAATTCGGAACCATAACCAGGGCGTCAAACTGATGCGCCAACGCCATAGCCTCCGTAGAATCCGCAATCAAATCTCTTGTTACAAGGGAATACTTCATGCCGATGTGACCCATGGCAATACCGTCGCAGACCGCAATTGCCGGGAAGACTCGAGGAACACCGCCCGCCATTGCCACGCCAAGCTTTACTGCCTCCACAATCTTATCCAGGTTCATATGACCCGGTACAATTTCATTGTAGGAGCTGACAATACCGATTAACGGCTTATTCATCTCTTCCTTCGTCAAACCCAGTGCGTTAAACAGAGACCGGTGCGGTGCCTGTGTAGCGCCCTTCTTCACTGCGTCACTCTTCATAAGTGATTCCACCTTTCTTTCTGAATGTTCATAGGCATCTGCTCTCATTTTTCGCCGATGCCGTTGCCACTTTTGCCCAAATCAGTACAGTATTGTGCTAAAGTTACAATTAAACTTTAGTATAGCAGAACCGCCTACAAAAGTCAACAATTTGTAGGCGGTTTACATGTTTTAAAAAAAACTACTTGACAATTCCATTTATGTAAGATAAACTGAATGCAGGAAGTGGGTTTTCACCGTACAGTATCTTACTCAAGCGGGCTACTCGCTTCCTTTTTTATTGACAAAAAATCATACAAGTATTTCTTTCCGTCTTTTGCATGTCGTACCAACATCCTTGCAGAATAAATATTATATCTTGCCAGTTTTCCGGTTTTATCATCATATACCGGAAGCGCAAATCTCACATCATATCGATACCAACCGTATTTCGCATCTGTCGCATGTTTCTTTTTTGTATTTTCCTGATAAGTTTCATTTGTCGCAATTTGAATCAATTCCGGAATTCCTTGGGATGCATTTGCTTTCGCCTTGGCTACCGGTCCTTTCAACGCCAATCTACTCTCAGAATTCGCAAACTCATCTGGAAAATCAGAATCAATGTATACAATATCCGAATTCTCCTCTATCTCGTAAAACTCTCCTACATACTCTTTCAAGTATTCCTCAATTTCACTCCACTCTTCCCGATTCTTTCCCTTAAACCGGATATCATTAATCAACACAATACGTCTTCCGTCCGGATCGCAAATAATGTTAACATTACGAGACGTCTCTCTTTGTCTTCTGTTTTCTTCCTCCCTCCAATACGCCTCCATGCGGAGTTTGTACCCCATCAAGCGAAGCAAATACTCCGGCATCTTCCGTCTGCCGGCCTCCCAATCTTCTACTGTTCGGAGCGGAATTCCAAAAGACTCCGCAAACTCTCTTCGATTTAAAGATACTGATTCCCTCATATCTTTTAATTCCAGCTTTTGTATCTCAATTTCAATTTTCTCTTCCATGTTTCCCACCTTTTCCACGCTCTGCGTGGAAATATTATAACATGCAGATAAGAGTACGTCAACAAGTATGTCACTCTTTTTGTCTGGTATACACGAAGGGGCCTGCGTTCGCAAGCCCCTTTTGCAGTTTCCTACTCTGCCTGATATCCCGGCTTCATATGGAAGGTAACGCTGTAAATGGTTGCCTTGAACTTTGAGAAATCCTCCACCTTATGTAGTGACATAAAGCCGATTCCGTAGACAGTCGCTTCCCTTTGCAAAAGTACATCATAATCCAAAATGCCGTCACCAAGGCATCCGTCGTATTGATACACCGGATTGCTGAACGGCTCCGTCAACCATTCTTCTCCATATAGCTTTACTGTCAAATCCGAATACTCCGACTTCGCTTTTACTGTGATTCCGACGCATTGCTTCATATCAATTGCTTCCGGCAATTTAAACATAATCTCCTGATACTGGTCTTGAAACGCAAGATCCATGGCCCCATCTTGATTTATGGTATAGTCAGCTACATAGTCCAATACATAATTTAGTTCATCACAACCATAAGTAATATCTACCGTTTCTTCTTTTGGTATGCGGTCTGGGTCCAAATAAGTCTGAAGAACTTTATAATATGCATCCTTCGGCCGTCCCAAGTGCGTAAACATGAGAGGTGAAAACTCTTTTAACCAGGAAATACTATCGCCCGATCCCCAGAAAGAAAGTCCCGTAATCTTTTCGCCCTTCCTTGCAAATTCCAAAACCATCTCCATAAACTCACAATAATACTTCTCCTGAGCTTCTTTTCCTGCTTCGGAAGTTGGTATTGTAACTTCTGCCTCTGTAAATTGCACAGCGTAGCCTGCATCTAAAAATGCTTGAACAGCCTTCTTCTGCTTCCCTTTGATCGGAATAGTAGTGTCCATATGACTCTGCATACCAATCGTATCACATACCATTCCATCCGAATTGATATAAGCCATCACAGTCAAAAGATCCTGGGTCATATCTCTTTCGTTTTTGATAAAATAGGTATCATATTCATTTAGTATCAAGGCCGTGTTATCACGAACTCCATACTTCTTTAGCACATCATCCGCCACTGTATAGGCATGCTTTAAAAATTCCGGTTCAAATTTACAATCACCATACACTTTTAGCCAAACTGAATTCTCAGCATTTCCATGCAAATGCTCATTCATCACAACCCATGCATAAACAATATCACCATATTTCCCATTATATACATGATTCATCACATTACGAATATAGAACTCAACCCGAGCATTCATAACTTCCGGACGTACATACTTACCGTCTCTCGTATAATCAGTGCGGAAGAATTCTTCTAAAATTTGATCTGCTTCATACCAAAAGAAAGTCTGAAAAACATATTTAAAATCATTCTTTGCACAGAGTTCCAGCGTCTCATCCAATAAATCAAAACTCAGTCTAGGGACAACTTTTTCCTTGTAGTCCTTCGGTATTATGTATCCCATCTTCTGTGCTTCTTCTACACTAAGAAGTTCTACCGGTTTCGAAATTATTATATCAAGCGCAGCCCCCTCACCACAATTTACGCAGTTGTAGTGCTTTTTGAGTTCCTGCACCACCGCCGGATTTTGCAATTCAGGCAAAAATACACATGTTCCAACATTCTCTACAAGCGTTCCATATGTATTTAACAGTGTCATATCATCCGTAACATCCGGCGCAATATCTTTCGGAATATTCACCACGTTACCGGATAGCATATGAAACGTAATGTTTTCCACAACAGCTTCGTACTTCCCCTGAATATTTTCATCTGCGAAATACGTAAGTGCTATACCGTATATATATCCCATATCAGGCACATTAAAACTTTGTACTTCTACATCCTCTTCGATTTCCACAAATCTTGCAAATATCTCAGTTTCGTCATCTAATGGACGTTCAACAAACGACTCTTCATAATATGCAACACAAATCCAGGTATCATTTGCTTTCATTTTTATGGAAATTCCGGTACACTGACTTGTATCCACTGCAGCCGGAAACAACAAACGAATCTGACCATACGTCTCATCAAACCGCAATGTCATAGCATCTGCATTGGTGATATAGTCCACCCCATCTGTAGCTACAACCTTCAACTCATTATAGCGATAGCAAATGTCACCTTTACTCGAGTCTGCTTTCGGATACGGAATCTTTGTGGGAGTCGGCGTTGCGGTCGGCTTTGGGGTTGCCGTCGGTTCCGGCGTTGCTGTCGGTCTCGGCGTTACAGTCAGTGTCGGCGTCGCAGTTGCCTTGGGTACTTCTGTTGTAACCGGTATCTCTGTTACCTCCGGAACCGCCGTTGTTACCAACTCCTCTGTTATTTCCGGTGCGACTGTCGTTGTTTCTGCATTTCCCGGTGTCTCCGTAGAAGTTGGAGTTTCTGTCACCTCCGGTGCTTTGGTTGCCACCGGCACATTTGTCAACTCACCGCCTGTCTGTGTCGTACCACAGGCAGCAAATAGCAACGTCAATATCACACCAAATGCCAAACAACTCTTTACTCTCTTCATATGAATCTCCTCTCATGATATGTTTCACTCACTCGCCTATTCTTTCTTAAATCCCGCATCCAGATATGCCTGAAGCACTGCGTAGTACGCATCCTTCGGAACATCATAGTTTTTAAACATGAGCGGAGTGTAGTGAGGTAACCACGAGTTGTGGTCTCCGATTCCCCATATGTTCACAACGGTGATATTTCCTCCGTTTTTCTTAATTTCCAACAAATCGCGGAATACTCTCACAAACGCGTTTCTTTGGTCTTCCTCACTGTTAGGATACGGTTCTTTGATTGAAATATCCATCTCCGTTATCTGTACCTCCAGACCGGCATCCAAAAACTTTTGTGCCGCCTTGGCAAAAAGGCTCCTATCCTCCGGCCAGTAAGTATCCAAATGAGCCTGCATACCGATGCCGTCGCATATTTTTTTATCGGAATTTATAAAGTTTATAAGAGAAATCAACGCATCCGGTGTACCTTCATCCTCAATATAAGTGTTGAAATCATTATAGATTAATGATACCTTATCCCGAATCCCATGCGCACGAAGTACATCGTCCGCCACCTCATACGCCAGCTTAATAAACTCCGGAGTCACCCCTTGCTCTCCGTACACCCGCAACCAATCGGAAGTCGCAATATCGGAATGATAGTACTCATTCACCACATCCCATGCGTAAACGATGTGTCCGTATTTGTGATTATACACATGCTCCAACACATTACGGATATAAAACTCCAAACGGGCATCCATCACCTCCGGACTCACAAAGGAGCTTTCTTCGGAATAGCCTTCACGGAAAAACCATGTTGCTGTTTCTTCATGCCAAAGCAAGGTATGACCGCGCATATCAATTCCGTTTTCTCCGCATATGGTTAATATCTCGTCCACATATTCGAAATGCAATACCGGCACCGTTTTCTCTTTGTAATTCTCCGGAATAATATACCCCTGCTCTTTTGCCTCCTCTACCGAAATAAATTCATGATCCCATCTGAAAATAAAATTCGGTTTAAAATCGCATTGCGTCGATAAACTGGTGTATTGTTCCTTAAACAGCGACAGGACCATCGGATGGCGAAGTTCCTGCAACGATAACGTTGCTCCGAAATGATCAAATACCGTAGCATAAGTATTCTTAAAATTCATCTCTTCTGTCACATCCGGTGCAATCTCCTTCGGTACCTTCCACTCCTCACCGGTTGCCATATGGAAAGTCACTCTGTGTACCGTAGCTTTATAATCCTCGTAGGATACACCCTCCCGTGACGATACAAAACCGATCCCGTAAAGATCCGTCATTGTTTCCGGGAAGATTGTGTATTTATATACCCCGTCTTTATCGCCTTTCCTACCACCTTCCTTATTGCAATTCCATAGAGTAAACACCTCGTTACAATTCGGTAGCTTCGCAAACTTTTTATCAAAAAATCTCACTGAAATCTCAGAATCCGCATCCGCCTCCACCGTAATTCCGTAACAGTAATTCATATCCACTGCCTCCGGAAATGCAAAACGAACTTCTTTCCAGTATCCGTCAAAAGAAATATCCAATGAACCGTCTTCTTTCACTTTATAGGTCGTACCGTATGAATTTACATATTTCATGTCATGAAAATCATAGGTCACATCCCCCCACATGGTTTGTTCTTTTACTTTTTCGGTTCCGTCTTCCTCTCCCTTCATATGGAAAGTAATACTGTACGCCTCTGCCTTATATTTAGAGAAATCTTCCACTTCATCCGATGACATAAGACCCACACCCCAGATTTCGGAAGTCATCTTTGGGCTCAACTCATACTCTGCCACTCCGGAACCGATACAATCATAACGTGCATAAATTTCCGATCCCCACAAATCAGAATGAACCCTCTCATCAAGCAGCTTTGCCGACAAGGCACCATACTCACTTTTCGCCTTAATTGTTATATACTCACACTTTGACAAGTCAACACTCTGTGGTAAGAGAAACAGTAACTGCGCATATTGACTATCAAAGCTCATGTTTAATACATCATCTTTTCCTAATTCATAGGAACAACCGAAATGGGATAAATACTCCATCTCCGAAAACGTAAAGGTAAGCTCTCCGTTCTGATCCGGTGCTTTCGTCGGTATAGGTGTCGCAGTCGGCTCCGGTGTTGCAGTCGGCTCCGGTGTTGCGGTCGGCTCCGGTACTTCGGTCGGTTCCGGAGTTGCGGTCGACTCCGGTACTTCGGTCGGCTCCGGTGTTGCGGTCGGCTCCGGCGTCGCGGTCGGCTCCGGTACTTCGGTCGGTTCCGGTGTTGCGGTCGGCCCCGGCTTCGGTGTTGCTTTTGCATCCTGCCTCATATGAAATGTCACACTATACAAATCCACCACATACTGTGAAAAATCTTCCACTTCGTTCAAAGATAAAATTCCAACGCCCCACACATCACAGGAAAGGTCCGGATACACCTCATACTCCTGTACGCCTTCCCCACCGAAATCAAACGCTGCATATATCTCCCAATCCCATGGATCGATATATACCGTTTTATCATACAAATTTACCCCAAAATCCCCATACTCACTCTTTGCCTTTATCGTCACATAGTCACACAATGACATATTGATTCCTTCCGGCAAAGCAAAAATCATCTTACTGTACTGTGCCGAAAATGTCACTCTGTATGCCCCGTCATCGGTTACTTCATAGGACTCTTCCCCACATCCTGCGCACCATAGTTCATAAAACGGATAAGTATATTCCACAAACTCCGGCACTTCCGTGACTTGCGGTGGCTCCGCGACATCCGGCGTTCCTGTCAACTCTGTCTGTTCCGGAATTTCTGTTTGTTCCGGTGTTTTCGTCAGTTCCGAGCTGTTTCCCTGCGTGTTTTGTGTCGGCACTTCATTCTTACATCCCGCAAATAAAAGCAGCAGTACAACGCAAAATACAGAAACAATTTTCTTTTGATACATCTTGCCGCCTCCTTTTACGATTCATTCTTATATCCGGGTTTCATATAAAAGCTTATGGATTTTACCGTCACTTCACTGTCGTTACCATCCGTCCAGTCTCCCGGATTTACTTCATCTATCATTAATCCGATTCCGTATACCGTTCCCTTTATAGAAAGATCCAACAACACTTCCTGCATCCCTTCCGTAGTCAAATCCCAGGAATATCCCAGTTCATTAAACTTCTCATCAAATAATTTAACGGTAAATGCTTCCCCTCCGGTATCCATAACCACACTCACGCCGTCACACTGTTCCATATCCACCGGTTCCGGAAGCTTCAGTTGCAGTTCCCCGTATACCTTACTAAAGTTCATGGTAACGGAAGCATCATCTTTAAAATTTTTTGTATAAGTCAAATCATAGTGAGTTCTTTCCTTTAAATATGCCATATAATAAGAGGTTCTGGAACTCAACAGATTCAACATATAGAAATCCACATAATAAATCATGGCTTTGAATTCGGAATAGTCCAGTAACTCTCCGTCATTTGCCATAAAGCCTATATACTCTACATTTTCCTCGCAGTCCGGGTAAAAGGTAAAGTCCTGTGCTCCCTGTGCCTTATTCAAATCTACATGACCGATTTCCTCTTTTGCCTCATCATACAAAATAATTGTAATATCTCCCACTTCATTTTTCGCCCGGACCACCATGCGGTTACAGTATTTCATATTGATTACATCCGGAAGCTCCAAAATCAGTTCCTCATATATTTTATGATAATCCAGACTTATGGCATTGTTATCTTTTAACTTCCAGGAAACACCATAGGCATCCGCACACTTCATATCCCGACAGGAATACCCGACCTTCTCGGTTCTGGTTCCCACAAGCCTTTTGCCGACTTTATACTCACCGTTCTCACCTATGTACCCCCAACGCACCGTCGGAATGTACCAGTCCGATACCTCCTCCGGTTTTGTTACGAACTTCAACGGTACTTCTGTCGGTTGCGATTGATCTGTTAAGTGATCCGCATTATTGTCTACCTGCATGGTAGGCGTTCCGGACAACTCCCCGGATACGGTCCTCTCCTTCTCTCTGTGTTGCTGCACGGCACCGAAAACCATCATAAGAAGCAATACCCCTGTTGCCACGGCCGGTACCAACCACCGCTTCCATAACGGATACTTCGCTCTTTCGATACACTTTAACAAATCCTTTTTCAACTCTGTTACATTTTTATAGCGGTTCTCCGGGTCAAAACTGGTACACTTATCAATTAACCGCTTCAATCCTCCGGCATAGGAGGAATCTTTTTCTGTTTTTATTTCATTAAATACCACCCCGGCGGAATAAATATCGCTTCGTACATCCGTCTGGGCATAGCCGAACTGCTCCGGTGCCGCATATTCAACGGTCCCGAGCAATCTGGTATCACTGGTATTCTTTTCCGTTTTATACTGACGGGACGCATCAAAGTCAATAATCTTCAACACACCGTCCGTGGTAATCAAAATATTGGACGGCTTAATGTCCCTGTGAATCACCGGCGGGTTACACTGATGTAACACCTCCAAGGCTTCACAAAGCTGTACCATCAATTCCATCTTTTGGATATCCGTAAGGGTCTCTTCCGCAAGATACACATCCAAGGTCCGTCCGTCAATATACTCCTCTGCAATACAAAGCTCCTCACCCTGTTCTTCCACGCAATAGATTCGCGGAATATGCGAATTCCGAAGTTTTGCTATCCCTCGATAAATCTCCGGATTTGCGCCCTGCAGACGTTTTACTACCACCGGCACATCCATTTCATCCATTGCGGCAAAAACGACCTCCGACCGTTCAGATTTCTTTATGACTTGAATTGTAATGTATTTCATGTAATCCATAACGGTCCCTCCTTTCGTCCGTTTTTGCTTTACATTCCACTTTCTCACCTTTATTAGAGTATCATATTCAAGTAAAAAAAACAAGGGAAACACTCTGACGATTAAGGTTCGAATCACCGACTGCTTCCCTCTTCTTTTATTCTATAATTTTCTTGTTATTCTTATATAACAGTTCATTCACATCCCTCAACAGATATTTTTTCTCTATGGCAAACATCAAAAAAGCATCACGACTGTCTCTTACATAAAGTTCCGAATACCCACCACGTTTTAACAACTCCTGGGTTTCTTCCAAGGTCAAGGGAAATCCTAACGCAATCTGTATCAGCTTATCTCTGCTTGGATTTTTCTTTCCGTTGAAAATCTGATATAAGTAATTGCCGGCAAACCCGCCACGCCTTGTGACATCACATTTCTCCAAATTATATTTTATCAGCAATTGATTCAAATAGTCCGCCACATCCATTTCGTGAAATTCCGATTGATTTTCCATAACAAAACGCTCCACGCTCTCGGCGTGCTTCAACTCGGACTGTAACGTTACCGTGTCTTTTTGTCTGATTAAACTTTCTTTCTTTTGCAAATTATCCACGAGTCTTCTCCTCTTTCTCCGGAAATTCCTATTATCTCTCAGAAAATATTGTATAATTACACATATTATCATTATAAAGGTCTTACGCAAAAAAATCTTACACTCGGAGAATAATTTTTATCAAATCGACAAAAAAGATTTCACAAGGCTACATCTGCTTGTGAAATCCTTCCGTTTATTCCAACAATTCTTTTTTATTCGCATACAACAGTTCATTAACCCGCTGTAACTCATATCCCTTTTCAATGGCAAACATCAAAAACGCATCTCTGCTGTTTCTGACATAAAGCTCGGAGTGTCCGCCCAAACGCAATAAATACTGGGTTTCACTAAGGGTAAGCGGAAATCCCAGTGCGATTTGTATGAGCTTATCCCGTCCGGGACTCTTACTCCCGTTGCACACCTGATAGAAATAATTGCCCGCTAAATCTGCCCTCTTATTTACATCACACTTTTCCAGATTGTACTTGATTAACATCTCGTTCAAATACTCCGCTAAGGTTTTCGTATGAAGTTCTTCCTGATTGGCCGCCACAAACTCTTCCGCACTTACGCGCTTTTCAACTCCGATTGCAACATTTGCGTATCTTTTCTGGCAGTTGTATTTGTCTCCTGCATCCCAAACATTTGCTTCTATCCTTCCGTTCCCATTCTCTTCTTCTGATTGTACACCGTTCTCCCGCGATTGTACTATTTCTTCTCGGTCCTCTGATTCATCCAAAGTGCCGCCAGTAACATTACCGGCAACACAACCGCTACCAAAATCCCCGTTTTCAGATTATCTCCCGCCAGTGCGGACACTCTTCCTACAAGTGTCGGTCCCATGGAACAACCGAAATCTCCCGCCAACGCGAGAAGGGCAAACATTGCAGTCCCACCTCTCGGGAGTCCCACCGCTGCCAAACTAAAGGTCCCCGGCCACAAAAGTCCCACGGAAAACCCGCAAATACCGCATCCGATTAAGCTAAGAAACGGAAGCGGCGATAAAGAAATCAATAAATAACTCCCCAAACAAAGCCCACCGCAAAATACCATTGCAAGTCTAAGATGCAACCGTTCTCCGATTTTACTGTACAACACCCTGGAGGTCCCCATACAAATTGCAAACAACATAGGTCCTGCCAAATCTCCCAGAGTCTTGCTGATGTTAAGTCCCTTTTCCGCAAAAGCGGATGCCCACTGGCTTACGGCCTGTTCACAGCTCCCCGCGCAGAACATAAGCAATACAAAAATCCAGAACGTCTTACCGGATATCAGTTCCTTTATCGACATTCCCTTTTCTTCATCGGATAAAAGCTTTGCGATAGGAACTTTCATAAACACAAGTCCGTTCACAAGAGGAATCACCGCCCATAAAATTGCCAGTACCTTCCAATGATGGATTCCGGCAAATACAAAGAACAGTGTAGATAACAATACCACGCCCACATGTCCCCAACAATAAAAGGAATGTAACAGGCTCATGGCCGCTTCCTTATTGTCCGTCGGACAAGCCTCCACAATGGGACTGATTAACACCTCCAAAAGGCCTCCGCCCAAGGCATAAATCACCACAGAAATCATCAATCCCACAAACGGGTCGGTTGTAAGTTCCGGCAAAAATGCCATGGAAACCAGTCCCACCGTCGCAAACCCATGGGCTGCCACAGCAGCCACCCGGTAGCCGATCTTATCAATCACAACTGCCGCAATCAAATCCACCGCCAACTGAAACAGGAAATTGAAGGTTACCAAAAACGTAATCTTCGACAGCGGAATTCCGTAGGAATCCTGAAACGTTAAAAACAACAACGGCGCAAAATTATTAATAATCGCCTGTACAATATACCCTACAAAGCAGGCATAGACGGTTGCTTTATATTTCTCTTTCATAAATTCACCTGACACTTTTATTTTACAAGAAGCATTCTTCCTTCGGTTCCTTCCTATGTTTCGTCTTCTCCCACACAATATATATCATATCACATTTTCCTTACCAAATAAATAGGTAATCTTTCAAGTTTTTTCCGTTACATGATTCTTTCTATCTGTCCCGCAAGTTTCTCCGCCGCTTTGACATGGGTTGTCTCTGTCGGATGCCAGTCTGCAACATACCCGTCCTCCGGAAGCTGGTCCGTAAAGCCCATATAGAAAATCTCTGCATCCCCTGTTTCCTTTTTATAGCGTTCCACTGTCTCTTCCACTGCAGAACACAGAGCTTCTCCCATAATTCCAAGAACACAGAGAATCTTTGCATTTGCGTTGTTTCTCCGTATTGTTTTTAAAAATGTCAGATACCCGGTGATATACTCTTCTCTTCGGTCCGATTTATCCAACACATAACTCATGTCATTGGTACCAAGATTCATTACAATCAAATCCGGCTGTCGTCTCGTGAAGTCCCAGGATATATTCTGCGGTTTGTACTCTCCCTTATATGTCCCAAAGGAGAATCCCAACTTCTCATAATAGTCCGGCACCAGCTGATTCCCGAGTTTTTCCCCGGTAGCGGTATAACCGGAAACAATACCGTATCCGCTGAAGGAAACCATACTGTAATCCGCGTCCAATGTCTGTGCCGTTTTATAGGCATAGGCCCGGGTCACATCCTCCGTCCCGGTAGCAAAGTGATGATCCCGGTCCTCGTCATCCACACCATAGCCGCAGGTAATAGAATCTCCGATAAACTCAATGAGCATGTTCTTCTGTTCCGTCGGATGAATCTCCCCGTCCGTTTCAATCCCAGAAATACCGCAGGTTGACATAGCGGACTCGGAAAGCTTGATTATTCTGATTGTATGTGTTTCTTCACGCTCACAGTTAAATGCCGTAACGGTCATTTCCGGTTGGTCTAACAACTCATCCGTAACCCGTTTCCCGTCCACATACACAGCCACACGTGCCCGGTTCTCCGGTGCCCCGCTCCAAGTATCATCCGCTAAAAAGGTAACCTTCACAAACTTTCCCGTTGCCGAAAACTCAACTCCCGTCCCGGAAAGAGCCATCCAAAGTGTATCGTCTAATGGCATCACACGCCCGATTAATTTTACATTCTCCATAATTACTAATCCCTTCGTATCTCTTACTAAAAAGAGCAAATCATGTCCAACAGCCTCCCTGTTTTACAAATGATTTGCTCTTATCCCCCTAACTCTTTTAAAAAGCTTACGATTCTAATAGCTTCATAAACTCTTCTTTGCCGATTTGAAGTTCCTCCACAGCCTCCTCAATTGATAAACGTCCCTTTTTAACAAGTTGTATCACCACAGAAAGCTTTCCTTCAAGACGACCTTCTTCTCGTATGGAATCAACAAACACTTTCTCATTAAACTCTGTCAAACACACGCATATCACCTCCGCTCTATGCGCAACCAAAAACTCCCTAAGAACATTACAGTTTATGCAATGCTGTACCGCAGTATCCATTGCATCCTCAATTCGCATTCCCTTAGATTCCCAAAAATCAAACAAAACAGTCTGTCTTTATACTTTAGATTTGTTTGAAACAAGGAAAAGACTCGTATTCATTCACTTTTACTCTTCTCTGTATTCCCTACTCTATTATAACATACACAGAGAAATCTGTCTATTAAAGGAAATATTTTTGTTGTATGACAAAAACGGGTCGCCGCACCATTCATGCAACAACCCGTTTTTGTTCTATCTTACCTACGCAATATCATCCATCTGCGCCGTATACAACTTATAATAGTAGCCCTTCTTTGCTATCAATTCATCATGGCTTCCGCATTCTACGATACCGCCCTGATCAATATACATAATCTTGTCACAGTTCTTAATGGTAGAAAGTCTGTGTGCAATGATAAAAGAAGTTCTTCCCTGAAGCATTGCATTTAAGCCTTGCTGTAACGCCTTCTCCGTCTGTACATCGATACTGGAGGTTGCTTCATCAAGTACCAGTATCGCCGGGTCGGAAAGAAGGGTTCTCGCAAAGGAGATCAGCTGCTTCTGTCCTTGGGAAAGAAGGGAACCTCGTTCCTTTACCTCGGTCTGATAGCCATCCTGGAATCTTGAAATAAACTCATCCGCGCAAACCGTCTTACTGGAATTTATAATCTCCTCTGTGGTCGCATCCAACTTACCGTAACGAATGTTATCTTCAATGGTTCCGGAGAAAATGAAGCTATCCTGCAACATAATACCCATCTGGGAACGAAGGGAATGTAGCGTCACCTTCGCAATATCCTGCCCGTCAATCAAGACACGTCCTTGATTCACATTATAGAAACGGGAAATCAGGTTAACAATGGTACTCTTACCCGCACCGGTAGGTCCCACAAGTGCCACGCTCTCACCGGCTTTTACGGTAAAGGATACATTCTTTAAAACATCCTTTCCTTCTTCATAAGCAAAGGTTACATTCTCAAAGGTTACGTCTCCCTTAATCGGCGGCAGCTCGGTAGCATCCTCCGCATCGTCAACCGTTACCGGCTCGTCCAGGGTCTCAAAAATACGTTCCAAATAAGCAATGTTATTAATAAAGTTATTAAAAATATTACCAAGGTTCATAATCGGCTGCCAGAACCGTGCGGCATAGGAAGTTATTGCAACGATAACACCGAGACTTACTTCGCCCGCCCCCATAAAGATGAGGCCTACAATAAACACCGCCGCTCTTACCCAAACAGAAATATTATCAATTCCCGGCCATACAAGGTTACTGTACATAACAGCCTTAAACCATGTGGTCCGGCAACGGTCGGAAAGCTCCGCAAACGTCTCCGCATTCTCTTCTTCCCGGGCAAACATCTGGGTAATTCTTGCACCTACAATGTTTTCCTGCAGATAGGCATTCAGATTGGAATTCTTATTGGATACCTGCTGCCATGCCTTTCTCTGCTTATTCTTAATCCAGAACATAAACGCCGCAAGAATCGGCACACCGGTCATAACCACCAGTGAAAGTTTAACATTAACGCAGAACATGAAAATAACGATAAATACCAGGTTCATAATTTCAAGCACTACATTAATCAATCCGTTGGACAACATATCCGACACAGAGTTTACGTAGTTTACCACTCGAATCAAAATCTTTCCGTGCGGTCTGTCGTCATAATACTGGAACGGCAGTTTCTGTAAATGTTCAAATACATCCTTTCGAATGTCATAAATGATATTCTGGCTGACATTTATCATGATTTTGGAACGAACCGTAGTAAAAATAATACTTAAAATGAAGCAGATACAAAGCAGCCCCACCAACATAAGCAACATTTTTACATTCTCATCCGGAATCGCAACGTCCAATGCCTTTTGGGTAATCATCGGTCCAAACAAGCCGGTAACACCGCCGATGGCACTTAGAATCAAAGCAAAAATCATTTTACCTAAGTACTTTTTAATATATACAAAGGCACGTAACAGGTGGTGATAATCAAAAGGGGTTTCTAAGACTTCGTCTTCTTTGTATGTATTTCTTCTCGCCATGATTATACCTCCTCTCCGGTCTGTAACTGCACAAGACTGTAATAATACCCCTTCTTGGCAACCAGTTCATCGTGAGTACCCTCTTCGGTAATGCGGCCCCCCTGAATAATCAGGATCTTATCCGCAAACTTTGTAGTAGAAACACGTTGTGCAATAATTAACTTCGTACACGGGAAATCCAGTTCGTTTAAGCTATGCTGAATCTGTTTCTCCGTTTCCATATCCACCGCTGAAGTGGTATCATCCAAAATAAGAATCGCAGGTTTCACCGCCAAAGCTCTCGCCAGGGAAATTCTCTGCTTCTGTCCACCGGAAAGACCAACACCGCGTTCTCCTACGATGGTATCATATCCATCCGGCATCTTTGTGATGAACTTTGCCGCCGCAGAATACTTCGCAAACTTCTCTACTTCTTCTTTCGTCAGGCTACTGTCACCGTATGCAATGTTACCGTCAATGGTATCGGAATATAACAATACATCCTGGGTTGCCAGACCGATGTTTTTACGGAGCTGGGTCAACTTCATATCACTAACATTGATACCGTCTATCAGTACTTCACCTTCTGTCGGCTCATAAAAGCGCGGAATCAACTGTATCATGGAAGTTTTTCCGCAACCGGTTTCACCCATGATAGCCACGGTTTCACCCGGATTTGCTACAAAGGAAATATTATGCAATACCGGCAGGTTTCCGTCTTCGTACTTAAAGCTGACGTTTCTGAACTCCACCTTACCCTTGAAACGATTCGGCAGGTCAATGGCATCTTCCTTATCTACAATAGACGGTTCGGAATAATAAATCTCCATAACCTTATCGGAGGCTGCGGAAAATCTCTGGAATTCATTCATAATATTACCGAGCATACGCATCGGGTTCTGTACTGCCCAGATAAGTCCGGAAAAGGCAACGTACTCTCCCATGGTAAGACTTCCGTTAATGATGAACAAACCGCCTACCACCAAAAGGGCAATGGACATCAGGTTCGCGAAAGTTTCAATATATGGGAAATATGTAATCCAGGTAAGCGCTGTCTTCTTATTGGTTTTGGAAAAGTCCACACTGCGCTCATCAAACTTCTTAATCTCATAATCTTCTCTCGCAAAGGCTTTTACAACACGGTTTCCGGAAATATTTTCCTGTGCCGCCGTATTTAAATGAGATAACTTCTCACGAAGTTCCTTATGTCTCGGTGCCACCTTATTACGGAACAACACAATAACAATCAAAATAAACGGTGCAATCGCCAAAATGGATAATGCCAGACGCCAATCCATATAGAAAAAGTATACCGCTGTCGCCAACAATAATGCAAAGGACTCCACGATACTCCGGATTACCCAGGCAATCATATGACGTACCGCATCCAGGTCACCGGTTACACGGGTCATCAAGTCACCGGTACGATAGGTATTGTAAAAACTCATATCCTGTCGTTCAATCTTGTCAAATAAGTGAGTTCTGACACGATACAATACCTTCTGGGATACATGCTCCACATCCATACAAACCAAATAAACAATCAATGTTCTTACAAACGTCAGCACGATCATTGCGATAATCAATTGAAAAAACAAATCCCTTTTGTTTACCAGATTCGCCGCTGCATCATCACCGGTCAGGAACAAATCGATAATGTGTTGCGTGATGTAAGGAACCGTCAACTGCATTACATTGTAAACGATCGTACCAAGAACACCTACGAGATAAATCAGCCTGTAGCCCTTCATATTTTCCCATAGCCAGGCCATCTTTGAGTGCTTCTTCGTCTCCATATTTTTCCTCCTCAGCCACTTTTTAAGAAGTCAATCAAGTCACTTTTTCCTTGATTTTTCTGTGTTTTATCTATTTGCAGATTCATTGTTATTTACATTATACAAGCTTATTTTAAAATTGCAATACTATTTTCGTATATCGTAATATTTTCAAATATTCGTCAATAATATTAAGTTGTTTTTTACATAAAAAAAGGGATAGAGTCCTGCTCTATCCCTTTCAAATCGAGAAATATTCCTTGCATTGTATCTTACAAGAATAACTCCGGTTTTATTTGTATCTTCCTACGGCTGATTTACCTGGATAATCTTTAATCTTTCCATATTATCCCACAGAATGAAACGCACCTTGCCTTGATATTCCGACTTAATCATATAATGAACATACAGCTCAATCACGGAAAAGATATGCTCGGTACGTCCTTCCAACTTAAAGTTATGGAAGCCCATCGGAACATACTTCTCCCAAATATCCTCCGGAGACACATAGGTACAAAAACTCTGAATGTCATAGAGATTTCGTCCCCCTTTACATCCTTTATAATCCCAGGTCTTCAACGGAACCATCTGATCCTTCGGAAGCTTTCGGTTATTTACGGCCGTTCTTTGATTTTCCGAAATAAACTTATAGTGTGCTGCTCTTGCCGGACATTTCGGTGCACACAACGCATTCACAAGAATCTCACATCTGCCCTTGTCCTCAATTTTTTCCAGTTCTTCAAATTGATTGTTCAGATTATAATCCAAAACAACCATGTCGTAATCTTTTTTCAGTTCCTCGTTTACTCCGTCAATTCCTTTGATTACTTTACAGGTTGAACTGATAATCTGCATCTTCGGATAATTTTTCCGCACATACTCCTCTAAAATCGGAGAAACCAAAATAACTCCGTTCATTCCGTTATGTGCCGCTTTCAAACAATAATTACAATACGGATCCGATAAGTCATTTTCATCCAATGTCACATTCGTATAGGTATATCGAATCGGAATGCCGAAATCATTCATTGTCTTGATACACATATTGATGAATCTTTCATCGCACATATCCGGTCTGGATACTCTTCCGCCATTCCATAAAGACGCCGGAAACTCTCCGTAACACGCACCGATCTTTACTCCTTCCCTAAAAAACTCGGGATGCTCCCTGAGCAAACGGATAAGCGTAACGTTAATCGGGAAATTTCTGCGTAACCCCGGCAAATAAAAATTAACTTCCATCGTAATCCTCCTCGTATCTATCGCCTTCGCTTTCTCTTAAGCATAGACATCTGTAATTTCTACAGTATATGATACAACGAATTGTGTTTGTTGTCAAACGATTCCGATAACTCAATACCCTTTCCCGAAATCAATCGGATTCTTTTTCGGGTCATTATTTCTATCACGTTTTGCTGTGCGTCGGTCTATATCTCATCCAACATAATCTCACACACAAAAAAGCGGGACAAGGCATGCCGCCCTGTCCCTAAAATCAGACCTTATTTTTGAATCATTACCGGGTTACACAACGAATCCCTACGCTTTCCGCATATTTCTGAAAAATCGAGCCATTTTTCACATATAGTACCAACTGGTCCCCACAGCCACAGAACGGATTGGCCGTACTGCTCCATGCTCCTCCGGCGTATACCATATCATCGGCCAAACTAACCTCCTTCAGATTATAACAATCCTTGAAAGCATATATTCCTAAGAACGTAATATCGCTTGAGAATGTAAACTCTGCGGATTTGCATCCGATAAAAGTACATTCATTCATTTCTGTTACTTTTTTCGGAACTTTTATCTCCCCTAAGCTTTCACAGTATGCAAAGGCATATACCCCTATTTTTTTCACGTTATCAGGGATCATCACATCTGCTAAAGATTTGCATCCGAAAAAGGTGAATTCTGATATTACCGACAAACTTTTCGGTAACGTAACCTCCCGTAATGCCGAACAATTTGAAAACAGATCTTTTCCAGTCTTCTCTATGCCCTCACCAAGTACCGCTTTCTCAAGTTCCCTACACTCCCAAAATATGTTCTCTCCCATTGTTTTTACCGTTCCCGGTATCGATATACTCTTTAATTTGGTTTTCATAAACGCTTGAGTTCCTATAGATTCCAAGTTATCAGGCAATGTTATGGACTCTAAATTCGTACATTCCTTAAATGCTTCTTGCTGTATCTCGATTAAACTTTTTGGAAGGGTCACACTTCGTAGACTTGAATTCCCCTTACATGCTTTATAAGCAATCACCTTTACGCCTTCCGGAATCGTTACATGTTCCGCGTCCTCTGCCACACCAAGTACATAATCCCCTAAAACGACCACATCAGATTTTGCCGCCTCATTTCTCATCCATAACGTGCCGACAAAGGCCTGATTGCCGATGGTAGACGGTATTCCTTTAAATTCTATCTCTGCCAGATTCTCACATTCAAAAAAGGCCATAAGACCTATTTTTTTAATATTTTTTGGAATCGTAATCTTTTTTAAATTCTTACATCTTTTGAATGCTTCCATACCTATTTCAGTAACATTATCTGACAAAATTACTTCCGTGAGACTTTCGCAGTCCGCAAATGACCAATTCACTTTTTCCGCTTCGATTACAACCCTTAGATTGCTACAACCGTCAAATATACCCGACCCGATTTCTTCCACTCCCGCCGGTATCGTAATCTCTCTCAGACTGCTACAGCCCTCAAAAGCCTCCATATCAATCCGCTTTAATCCTTCCTGCAATTCAATGGTTTCTAAACCACTGCATCCGGAAAAGGCCCCTCTCTCTATTACTTTCACCGAACTAGGTATACTTATCTCTTTCAACCCGGTACAACCTGAAAATGCATTTGCTCCAATCTCTTCTATTCCCTCCGGAAGTTCTATCTTTTCCAAGCTTGTGCAACCGAAAAACGCACCTTCTATATCGCTTACTCCGTCCGGAATTACAACCTCCTTCAAACCGGTACAACCGGAAAACGTATCCCTTAAATTTGTCAAGTCCTTCGGTAATTCAACATATTCCAAGTTTGTGCAGCCCGAAAATGTACCATCAAGATAGCGAATATTATCCGGAAGTATTATTTCCGTCAAACCGGTATCGTTCGCATACGCCTTTCCCAAATGCACCCAACCTTTCAGATACACAACTTCCTTTAAATTCGTACATGCGCTAAAAGCGTCGCCCGTAATATAATCCACTGCCTCCGGAATAACAATACTTTCGAGACTTGTATTAACCTTAAACTTATCGAATTTAATCTCTCTTACAACCTCACCGTTAATTGTCCCCGGAATCACCAAATGCTTCTCTGTTCCGGTATAACCTGTAATTACAACACATCGGTTTTCCCCGATTGCCCCCGGCAGCGGTCCCTTATAAAGCAGCCCTTCCGGAACCGGTGCTTCGGTCGGCTTCGGAGTTGCCGTAGGTTTTGGCGTTGCAGTCGGCTTTGGTGTTGCGGTCGGCTTTGGGGTTGCGGTCGGCTTTGGCGTTGCGGTCGGCTTTGGCGTTGCGGTCGGCTTTGGCGTCGCAGTCGGTTCCGGGGCTTCGGTCGGCTTTGGCGTCGCAGTCGGTTCCGGGGTCAGGCTTGCCTCCGGTGTTAAAGTCGGTTCCGGCGTTTTTGTCGGCACCGGTGTCTCTGTCGGTTCCGCTTCCTCTCCCTTTCCGGCAAACAGTAAAATTCCCTTTTCATTCGGCAATGCATCAAGCTGCACCGTTTTTCCAAGGAACGTATCCATTACCTGCAGTGTTTCTTCCCCCCAGGTTGCAAAATAGAACATCGTACCGTCATAGTCTGCCGGTACCGTTATTGTATGGGTTTCAACAAAGAAATCATTTTCTGTCTCTGCAACTACGGAATTCAAATGACAGGTAAACTCACACATTTTTCCGTTTACTTCTATGGAAAAAGTTTCTTCAACATCAAAATCATATGGGGTATAGGTCATACCGGTATAGCGGTCCATAAAGCCTGCATATCCGCCTACCCCAAAGCAGTATAAGCAATCCGCCAGAACCGGCTTATGCCGGAATACTGCCGTAATCACCTTACTCTCACCATCTTCGCTTAAAGCTTCAGAGATTTCCACCGTCCCCGAAAACGTAGCCGCCACGGTCTCCCCGTCCGGGTGACCGGATATCCCGAACTCCGCAAGTTCACCGTGAACCAAATAACTGTCACAGGTATATTCTCCCGTTGTGTTGACGATCAGGTTATTTTTCGTAATATAATCCGGCTCCGGTGTAACCGTCGGTTCCGGTGTCGCGGTCGGTTCCGGCGTTGCAGTTGGTTCCGGTGTCGCGGTCGGTTCCGGCTCTTTTGTCATCTCCGGCACTTCCGTCGGAGTTACCGCTTCCGTCGTTACAATCGGTTCCTGTGTTGCGGTTACTTCTGGCTCCTTGGTCGGTTCCGGCGTTGCAGTCGGTGTACTGTTTTGGCAACCGGCAAACACAAGGGTCACTACTACTAATAGTATACTTAACCTCTTTTTCATATGCTTCTCCTTCTGTTTCTTACGCGCTACGTTCTCCAATAGCAAGTCAGGCAGAAAACTATCCGACATAATCTTCTGCCTTTTGCAATCACTTACTTTATTCTTCTTACTACATATCTAATGAATCTCTCATAATAAGATATCCATATTTCTCATTCACTTCTCTATACAAATCTTGCGGCATCGCTTCAGTTACCCACGAATTCTCTTTCGCCGCTCCGGATAAGCCGATATCTTCAAGCAATCGATGCAGGTCACTATAAGCTCTGGAGGTATAAAGAATTGTATCACTGTCCCAAATAATCTTATTTGTTTCCACTGCAATATGCGGATTGTAAAAATCTACTGCAACATATTCCACGTCCCCATCCTCATGATGAAATGCAATAACCATCCAAAACGCATTACTATTCTCTGCCAGTTCATGTTCCGTTATCTTGTTCACATTAGCAAACGTCATGTAATTTACCCCAGCAAAACCAATGTCATATGTTCTCCATAACTCTTCTTTAGCTTTTTCCGTTGCAATTTCAGCCATCTGATATACATGGTCTGCTGTGATATCCGCAAAAGAATTTACCGTTTTACATTCTATAATCAGGTTCTTATCGTACTCGTAAAGTAAATCGGTCTCTGCGTTTATAGAATAAATCTGTTCCGCAGAATCAAGTGCTAATACGTACGCATCCGTTCTTGCTCTCCACCGCATAAACTCCGGAGCAATGATATATCCTGTCCAATCCATTTCAATTTTAGCACTACCTACTTTGTAACACAGCAATTCACCCGACTCCATATCTTTTTCACGATATACAAGTACAAAGTTTCCGTCCTCACATTTAAAAACAGATACTACCTCGACCTCAACCTCTTCTTCCCGGAAATTAACATTCCAAAAATCTAACGAAATATCGACACCGGCTAAACGTTTTTCATTCTCCGTCTTCGACCAGTCATAATCTTCCGGAATAGATGCGGTATAGAATTGGCATTCACTATAATCCAACGCACGTTCCCACGGAGTCATCTCTGTTACACATCCGGTATCCGAATCAATCTTCATATCCATCCAAATATCATGTGACGTCCAATACAAAACTTTCTCCGAAAGGGATGCCGGACAAAACTCTTCCGTACTCTTCACCCGCCAAGTACTTCCGTCTTTCTCCACAAAATATCCGGTATTCTCTAACGAAGCAGAAAATTTATCATAATCCTTATATGTAATTTTCTTGATAGAACTTAAGGAATAGGTACCGTCAAAGAATCTACAGTACTCCATTGCAGCCTCACGCGGCACAATAAGAGAGACGATACAATCCCCAAACGGAAGTAGCTCTCCCGTATAGTTTCTTACATATACGTCAAACCACGGAGTCTCATTTCGATAATACGTCACCTTTTGTGTTTCGCAAATACCCTCCTCTTCATCCGGCTCAAACAATTTATCTACAGACACCTGAATAATTGCAGTATCCTTACCGGTAGCAACTACCTCTGCCACTTCACTGCCCATCATCCCCGGATGGAAAAACATGTCTTCAATCTGAATTGCCGAATAATAGCAATTATATTCCTTATAAAACTCATCCCACGCAGACAAACGATCATAAAGCTTCGGTTCCGAGGTTGTGGCCGATTCCGGTACTTCCGATGCTACAGAGTCAGTTGTTTCAGGAGTCTGGTTCGTTACACTCTCCTGTACCACTTCCTTTTCTGTCTTTTCGTTTTTCGAATTACTCGTTTCTGCATTCGTACCGCACCCCGTCAGCATTCCTGCTAACATTGCAATACATCCAATGTAAATCAGTGCTTTTTTCTTCATTGCTGTTCTCCTCATTTCTTCTACTTTCGCAAACTGCTTACTCCAGAATTTTCCTTTGAACATGCTGTCCGATTCCGGTATGTTAACAACTCCCCCTTTCAACATACCTATCCATTATACATCCGCAGATGTTCCTTGTCAATTTTTAGATATAGTTTATTCATCTGTAGACGATTATTATTTCTTATTAAATCACCTATAATAAACCTATAAGTCAATTAGGGAGGTGTAGCCATGACATCCGCAGAATTACAAGAAATCGGGCTTAGAATCGCCCAACGCAGAAAAGAACTGAATCTCACTCAGGAAAGAGTCGCGGACCTGATGGATGTATCTGTCCAAATGGTGTCCAACCTGGAGCGTGGAAAAAAGCCATAAAAATCGATAACCTGATTAAAATCAGCGAAATACTCGGAATCAGCACCGATTACATTCTGACCGGAAAGCACACCTTAAATGACCATAACACCATGCTCTTAAAACTCACCAAACTTTCCGAAGACGATTTCGATATGATTGACATGCTAACCGATTACTGTTTGAACAGAAGATAAACAAAACACCGGATTACGTTTCAAAACGGAATTTAAACAATAACTTATTGGTTTGAACCTCAACCAAAGACGAACTGGACTTTTTTACGAAAACATAGTACAATGTGCTTTTGTGAGACGAAACTTAGGAGGACTTTTGGGTGCGCAGATTTCCAAACGTGCCGGACATCGAATTGCACTTATCATCGCCGGCATATTGTCCGCATCCGGCTTCGTTCTGACTGCTTCCCTTCGCGACACCTCTGTGGTGATGTTGTATGTCAGTTACGGTGTTTTAGCCGGTCTTGGTATCGGTATTGCTTATAATGTACTCATTGCCACTGTCAGTGCCTGGTTCCCTGATAAAAAAGGACTTTGCTCCGGTTGTTTGATGATGGGATTCGGGGCCTCTGCCCTGATTTTAGGAAATGCGGCAGATACACTCTTTAAGAGCACACTCGGTTGGCGTTCCACCTATATTATTCTGGGAGTTGCCATCTGTGTGGTCATGTTCTTAGCCGCTCTTCTTCTGCAGAAGCCTGACCAAAATACAGTCCTTCCTCAGCCAAAGACCGCAAAAGCCGCAACCACGGAAAACTTTGACCGACAGGACTATACTTCCCGTCAAATGCTTCGTCGTCCTTCCTTCTGGATGGCGTTTATTTGTATCTCTTTCCTGGCTGCCGTAGGTAGCTCGGTTATCAGCTTTGCCAAGGATCTGGCCCTTTCGGTAAAGGCTCCCGAGTCATTGGCTGTTTCTCTTGTTGGTGTACTGTCTGTGTGCAACGGTCTGGGACGTATTCTTACCGGTACTCTCTTTGATGCAATCGGCCGTCGTAAGACTATGCTGTGTGCAAATGTGCTTACCATCTGCGCTGCCGCTGTTACGTTACTGGCTGTATCCATCGGCTCCTTGCCGCTTTGCATTGCAGGCTTGTGCCTGACCGGCATGTCTTACGGTGCTTGTCCGACCATAACAGCCGCATTCACCTCATCCTTCTTTGGCATGAAACATTTTTCTACCAACATGGCCCTCATGACCTTTACCGTTATGGGTGGTTCTCTCATTGCCACCGCGTCAAACAAAATTTTAGAAGTCACCGGAGGATATCCGGCTACTTTTCTGATGCTGTTGTCCCTAACCGGCGTTGCATTAGCTCTAAACTTTTTTATTCGCAAGCCTTGATTATCTTGACAAAACGAAGTCTTCAAACTAACAAAAAATCCGTCTGACAAAACTTACACTTTGTCAGACGGATTTTTGTTCTTGCCGTGCCCCGTTTTCCTTTAAATCAATACCCTTTCCCGAAATCAATCACATTCTTTTTCGGGTCATTATTTCTGTCACGTTTTATATTCTCACAGAATATATCTAAAATCCGCTTCCTTGTAAACAGATTCTCTCCCCAACCTATTCCTGAAATATGTGGAGTCAATACCACGTTTTCCATAAATCTGAGAGGATGCGTTTCCGGCAAAGGCTCCGGTTCCGTAACATCAAGCACTGCACCTTTGAGCAATCCGTTTTGCAGAGCATCTGTCATTGCGTTGGTGTCCACAATAGATCCGCGTCCGACATTTACAAGAACAGCGCTTGACTTCATCTTTTTTATTCTTTCTGCGTCAAACATTCCCGCTGTTTCTTTTGTACCCGGAAGTGCGATAACCACCACATCTGCACTTTGCAATTGCAGGTCAACCTGCTCTACCGTATACATTTCATCAAAGAATAAACGCTCTTTGCCCGGCATCCTGCATATACCAACCGTATATGCTCCAAAGCACTTCAGTTTCTTTGCAGTTTCCTGTCCGATATCCCCCGTTCCCAGAATGAGTACTCTTTTTCCCTCTAACGTATCGTCATTCTCAATTTTATTCCAGCCGCCTCGTTGCATTTGCGCACGATATAAGAACAGCTTTTTTGTTAATGCAAGGATTCCGGAAACAATATATTCAGAAATAACATATCCATAAGCACCTGATGCACTGGTAAGAATAATATCATTCGGATAATCCGAAGCAGAAGTGTATTTATTGGCACCTGCCCAGGTCATTTGAATCCATCTGAGATTTTTCATTGAATGAATCGTACTGATATCCGGTTCTCCGAGAATAATCTCCACGTTCGTACACGCTCCGCTTTTCAGAAGCTCCTCCTCATTGTCAAAAAACAACACTTTATCCTCTTTCTCAACAGCAGATAAAATGAGCTCCTTCTCACATTCCAAGCATTTTTTTGTTATGGCTATAATTCGCATTCGTTTTTCCTTTCGATCTTATGTCTAAAATATCTTGCTCTCCCAAATATGCTCTATACTCAGTTTTATCATTTCACAAGTGCCTCGTAAGCATCTTCCGTTTTATTAACTTTTTGTGCAAGATTAACTTGCGTGCCATTAGCCAACATCGAGACTTTTTTACTTTTGGCTAATAAATTCAGCATTTAACAACCATTCAGCAATATCAACTATCTTTATTCCCTCATATTGATATTCATCATGCTTTGTTCTTGCAATAAGAATCTTAGGATAAGCATCTTTAATCTGTAACAATGGCGATACCTCCCTCTCAAAAGTCTTCTCGTCGCTGATATTATCCGATACCTGAATATATATCTTCTCATTTCGCTTAATAGCCACAAAATCTATCTCTTTTTTATATAAAATCCCCACATAAACCTCGTAGCCTCTTCGCAACAACTCAATAGCAACCATATTTTCAAAAATACGTCCGTAATCCATATTCTTTGTTCCAAGCTTTGCATAGCGGAATGTATGGTCACTTAAATAATACTTGTCATTGCTTGCTAAATATCTCTTCCCTCTAATATCATATCTTCTGACCTTGTAAAAGGCAAATGCATTACAAAGGTATTGCATATATGACCCAACCGTTGTATGATGTATCTTCTCGCACATACTTCCTAATGTATTAGTAATATTACGTGCTGATGAAAGATTAGAAATATTATCCATAAAAAAATCTACTATTCTGTCCATAAGTTGCGTATTTCTGATTTTATATTTTTTCCGAATATCTCTCACTATCAGCGTATTAAATACATCTGCCACATAATCATACTTTGCCTCTTGATCTTTATACAGATAAGAACCCGCCATGCCACCTTCAAGCACATATCGATCAAACGCTTCATAACGGTCCTTTAAATTGAAATACTCCATGTACTCACCAAAAGAAAACGGATATACTTTGACTTCAAATATCCGTCCGGTAAATAATGTCGCCAAATCCGAACTTAAAAGAAACGCATTGGAACCGGTAATATAAATGTCGTATTTCTCGCTTGCGTGAAGTCCGTTCACTGCCTTTTCAAAATTCTCACACATCTGCACTTCATCAATAAATACAAAGTTTTCCTTGCCGGCAACATAATGCGCATTTATATAATCATACAAAGCACGATAGGTCAATAAATCTTCAAACTCCGGCAAATTAAAATTTATCTGTATGATGTTACAATTTGGATTCTCGGCTTCGATATATGCACGAAAAGCTTCCAGCAGCTTAGACTTTCCGCTACGTCTTACACCGGTAATAACTTTAATATCCGGTGTTCCCATTACATTGATTAACTTCTTCAAATAAAAGCTACGTTCAATTAGTTTCATTTAACCTGCCCCCTTTATTAATGGTTCAGTTGTATTATAACATTTCTATTAGCCAAAATCAACAACTTATCATTTTTGGCTAATACTTGCCGGAATGCCGGTCAGCTTTTAACCCGTTTTATATTCCCTGATTCATAAAAAAATAGGACAGAGCATACGCTCTATCCCATTTTTTAAGGGACCTGAGGGGAGTCGAGTATTAGGTCAACCTCGCAGAAGCCTTGTATTATGCGGGTTTCCAGAGCTTTTATTTTTGGCGTACCCCGGTTTTACCCCGTTTTTCTCCGTTCAGTCTTTTTGTGGATTTTAAATCATCCAAATCGGTACGATGTAGTTATCCCTATCTATCGCACTAAGTCCCGGCTTCATGCAAAGCACTGCGCCTTTCTCGCGTGGTGTTGAAGAACGATCAAGAAGCTCAAATACTTTTATAAGCTCCGAACCCGGATTCGAGGTCTTTTTAATCTCAATCGGATTCAGCACGCCGTCATGCTCTATGACGATATCAATCTCCTTTGCATCCTTATCCCGGTAATAATATATATACGGCTCTTTGCCACTGTTCAAATAGGTCTTCATTATCTCGGCAACCACATAATTCTCCAGAACTGCTCCATTCATCGCACCATTTACCAAAGTTTCCGCGCTACTCCATTTTGTCAGATAACACACCAAACCGGTATCGTAGAAATACAACTTTGGGGTTTTTACAAGGCGCTTTAGCTGATTGTTGGAGTACGGATGTAAGTAAAAGATGATTCCGAGAGTCTCCAATATTCCCAACCAGTTCTTTGCCTGGGTCTGATTGACGTCCGCATCCCTTGCAATATCCGCCACATTTAACATCTGACCGCACCTTGCTGCTACCGCAGTGATAAAACGGAGGAATTTCAGAGAATCGATTGCATCGGATAGTTCCCTTACATCTCGCTCAATATAGGTACTAAGGTAACTACTGTAAAAAATCTGACTGTTGCTGTTGGTACCGCTGACAATAGCAGGCATGGAACCTTTGTATATACGTTCAAAGATGGTGAGAGTATCAGCAGCCGCTCTCCCTACTGTTCTTTCCGATAATGCATCCATATCAACGGTAAACGGACTCATATTCCCGCCGTAAATCTCTGCCTGAGACAAAGAAGTAAGGGACAGCACCGCCACTCTTCCGGCCAAAGACTCCTGCACGCCTTTCATCAACTTAAACACCTGCGAACCGGTTAACCAGAAGTCTCCCGGAGCATGTGTTTTGTCTACATGTATTTTGATATAAGAAAACAACTCCGGAGCATATTGCACCTCATCAATCAATACCGGCGGTTTATGCATCTGTAAAAACAGTTCCGGATCGGTTTTTGCAAGGTCTCTCTCATTCAAATCATCGAGGGTAACATATCTTCTGTCCGTTCCTTCCATCATCTTTAACAGCATGGTCGTTTTACCAACCTGTCTCGGTCCGGTTACCAGCACAACCGGGTACTCCTTTGTAACCTCTGCTACTACTTTTTCCAGATTTCTATTTATATAATTCATACCGATGCTCCTTTCGGCTAATCTTTACTCCAATTATATTTTAGCCGAAAGTCTAAAAAAAAGCAAGCAATTCTTCGGCCAATTTATATTTTTGGTAAATTTTAGCCGAAATATACCTTCGTTTATGATTGAAACTATCATTGAATCATCATTATTCTAATTCCTGCAACATTTTTTCCGAATCTTCTGCTGCTTTCACCTTGTCATTTGCTTTCACAACAATTCCTTGTTCATCAATCAGATAGGTTGTTCTTACAACTCCCATAGAAACTTTACCGTAATTCTTCTTTTCCTTCCATACATCATATGCCTCAATCACTTTACGCTCCGGATCTGCCAAAAGAGTGAATACCAATCCATATTTTTCCGCAAATTTCTTATGAGAATCTACGGAATCCTTACTAATTCCAAGCACAACTGCTCCTTTCTCCGTAAACAGAGGATATCGTTCAGAAAATCCACATGCTTGCTTTGTGCATCCCGGTGTACTATCCTTCGGATAAAAATACAAAACAACCTTCTTCCCAATATAATCACTTAATTTATGCAACTTTCCATCCTGATCAGGCAACGTAAAATCAGGTGCCTTTGTTCCTACTTCTAACATACGATACCTCCGCGTTCTTAGCAGTGCGTAAAATGCAAATATTACAGTCTTATTGTATCACAGAAACATAACCACAAACAAGAAAAAATTGTCGGGGAGTCGAGTACTTTGGTCAAACACTCAGAAGCCTTGTATTATGCGGTTTGTAGGGATTTTGTTTTTGGTGTACCCCGGTTTTACCCCGTTTTTTTCATTTGGCCGACCCACTTATCTCCATTTCTCATAATCAATCTCTTTTTTCCTGTTGTTGCAAATAAAACATTGCTTTCTGAGTTTCAATCTCCGCTTTTAATTCCTCTTCTGTCGGTAAATATAATTTATACTTTGAAGCAAACAACTGCTCATTCCCATGCATAACGGAATAGCGTGCAATATCTTCGTCCGTATCGGAGCAAAGCACAATACCGATAGTTGGGTTGTCTCCCTCATTGCGCTTTAACTCATCATACATCCGGATATACATATCCATCTGCCCCACATCCTGATGAGAAATCTTCTCTGTCTTTAAATCAATTAACACAAAGCATTTTAATATATAGTTATAAAACACCAAGTCAATATAATAATCCTGCTTCTCCGTATGGATATGCTGTTGTCTTGCAACAAAAGCGTAACCTTTTCCGAGCTCCATAAGGAACTTCTGCAAATTCGAAAGAATGCTTTTCTCGAGGTCACTCTCCGTAAAATCCGTATCTTGAGAAAACCCTAAAAACTCTGCAATTACCGGATTCTTAATAAACTCGTATTTGTCATTCTGATAGGCTGACGTCAGTTCCTTCATTTCATTTTCTACAAGGTTTTGCTTCTGTGTTTTCAGCATGCGGTAATAATACTGAGATGAAATGTTCCTTTGTAACGTCTTTACACTCCAAGTTTGTGTAAACGCCTCTCTTGCATACCATGCACGGGCAGTCTCATCCTCCACTTGTAAAAGTGCGCGATAATGCGTCCAAGAAAGTAGCTGTGTAGATTTTGGACTCGCCGAGTCCAAAATGTCCGGAAACGCTTTATAGAAACGAACAAACTTATACAAAGAACTGTAATCAAACCCTTTACCGTAGTCTTTCGTCAGTTCTTGTGACAGTTTTTTAATTACTTCTGTCCCATATTCAGCCCGTTTTTCCCCTTGTAACTCTTCACTGGCAATTCGATACCCAAGAAGCCAGTTTCTATGCACAAGTGCTGTATTCACCGCCTGATAAGCAGTCTTTCGAGAGGATTCTATAATCCCACACATATCTTTTAAAATATCATCGGTTTTCACATAATTAGCCATAATACTATTCTGTTCCGTAACTAACAATTTATTCTCCAAAATTTCACTGCCCCTTTCGAAAAAATACAGCACCATCCCTAATCGTTATTTTCATTTTATCTCAGAGTTGTATTATCGTCAATCCCCATGTTCTTCTTGTGTTTCAGTCAAAGTGTGTGTTTCACTATATCAGTGAAACCTACTAAAACAGTGAAACTTTTCTTTATAAATCAATTCTGTTGAGAGGAATCGGTCTCCGCTCCGCGACCGTCGGCCCAGAACGCTCTCCACTGGAGAGTCGGTCTCCGCTTCGCTACGGTCGGCCCAGAACCGACGGTCTACGTTTCACTTCGGTCCGTGCAGAACCAAGGTCCACCGGACCTTGTGCACCCACTGGACGTCGTGCGGTCTCGCCTCCCGGCTCGGTCGGCCCTAAACGCTCTCCACCGGAGAGCAGGGCCCCTGTCCGAAAGCACGAGTTCTTTCCTCACTACAAGTTCGATGACCTGAGGGGAGTCGGTCTCCGCTTCGCTTCGGTCGGCGCTAACGAACGTCCACCGGACGTTCAGCGCCCCTGTCCGAAAGCCCAATGTTCTTTCCTTACTACAAGTTCGACGACCCGAAGGATACAAAAAAATAGTCCCACAGGATTTCATCCTGTGAGACTATTTTTATGGACCTGAGGGGAGTCGAACCCCTGTCCGAAAGCCCATCCACCACGGCATCTTCCATCATAGTTTGTCATTTGACATTCCCTCCACTCACCGCCGGCAAACAAGCTGAGAGCTTTAGTAGCTTCATAATACGCCTATACGCGCAAAGCTTTGCGTATATCGTTTCCTACATAGTCGATGCCAGGTTCCTAATGTGTAGGTGCACTAGGTCTGACAGCTGCACTTAGGCAGCGTATGCTAAATTATCTTCAGCGTTTAATTTTAATTTCCGAGTTTTAACGTGGTCCCGGACCACGGATGGCTTCCATAGCTTCAAAACCCCCGTCGAAACCGGTACAAGCCCCGGTAACAAATTTGTAACATACGACAAATCGGTGTTTTAACGCTGTGTGTTGCTTATCATATCATATTCTTTTTTCCTTGTCAATATCACTGTCCCGGTAATTATTTCCGTCCCATCAGTATTACCGGTTCTTTCTTCCCGAAGATTTTTATTCTTCGTTTGTTTCTTTCTTCCGCTCGCGTTAACGTTCTTTTCTTTATGCTTGTTGTTATCATAATTTTTACCAAAGCAAACATGATTTCCTTCGTTTTTTTATCCAGACCGTGAAACGAATGAATCATAGACCTTACGCTTTTAAATCGTTCCCGATTTAATTCCGCCAATGTTTTTGCATCTGTTACCGTCAACACTTGATATACATGGGCAAAGAAGTTCTCAAGTTCTTCCGGGCTCAGCCCGTCAACCCATTCTTTGATCCCCTCCGCCATTTGTATGCTGCCTTGATTTACTTCCCTGAGTTTTATAAACTCGGTTCCCTGTACTTCCCAGGAGGTGGCATCGTGTTGTAAAAATCCGTTTTGTGAACTGCTTACCACCTGATAGTCCTCCCCGTGTTCCAAAAGCATCCCCACAAAAGAGGATTCCGGCACCCAGGTCTCCACAACCCCTCTCATGGCCAGATAATCGTCACTCTCGATAAAATCTTTTGTAAATCCCGGACCGTCAAAGTTATAGACGCGTTCTATCTTTTCCCGAATCTCTTTACCACTGTTCACCGCAGAATACACAGCCAAATTCCCGCCTTTGGAGTGTCCGCCTATATAGATCTTTGTTTTCCTGTCCGAAAAAAAACGCTCCAAGTATTCCGTTGCATGAGTTTGTGACGGAATCGGAAAAAGAAAACAAAGATTAAAATCTTCTTTCCAACCCACCAAAGTATCGTCGGTTCCCCCGAACGAAATAAAACTTTCCTGCTCCCCGAGTACAATTTCCAAAGCAGAAAACTGTTCTTCTGCCTTCCTATCCAGTCTGTGTTCATAGTTCCGCAGCGTCAACCCCGAAAACCGTTTTGTCTTTGCCATTGCATTTAATAGTTCTCCCGCTGTCCGCATTGCGAACGCAACACATTGTTTTAGTTCTTCCTCCGTGTGCAACTCCCAAAAACGTTCGGCTGCCTGTTCTAAGGTACACGTATCTTCACCGACGCCCACTATTCCGGCAAGATCCAAATAGGTGAGTTGCGATAATAACAGTGCATCCACCGCATTCAAAGAATCTTGTGCAAAGGTAATATCCCCTCTCCAATTCAAATACTCCACCAAACTCGCCATTTTTCCTCCATACCCCAAAACAATTTTCTGCTCCCAACCCTATGATACGCTCTATCTCTCTTTCTTCTCTCGCTCCCGATATACGTCTTTCTGCTCCGTCTCTCTTCTCTTACTTAGCCACCCTTTTCCACTCTGTCGTTTCCTTCGTATCTCTGACCGGCACATAATATTTCTCCGGAGAAACGATCTCTTTGCCACCATAGAAGGCCCGGATTGCGTCCACACACTCTGCCACACAACACTCGATGCAGTCAACCGTCAGCCCATAAGGAAATACTGTCAATTCCTCTTTCGTAGCAGGCGGTTCCTCGTAAAAGTCCCCGTACAAGGCACCGATTACATCGTCATAAAACTCCGAATGCAGTCCGTCCAGTTCGATGTCCCTGTCTTCCCGAAGCTCATACCGCAGGTCAAACTCTTCTTTTAGAATATAGTTTAACCGATGATAGTCGGAATATCCGCGCTGATACATTTTCTGACGTTCTTCTTTTGAAGCAACCTTTGCCCTCACCTGCGGTTCCACCACATTATGAAACCAGATTCCGTCCGTTATCAAATGGCAAAGCACACCCAAATACAATTCATCCGTTTTCATCTTTTCCCCATAAGTATTGACAAAACGTCCCCAATTCATACCTTTTACAGCCCCGACAATGTCGGAATAATGGGTTTTGTGTTTCGACTCATCCTCTCTTGTGGACATATCCGGACAGAGAGAACCGATTTTAAACCGGTTCCTATCCCGAATCGGAATCTCCTTTGCAACACGCTCCGCCACCAAATAGTGAATCATTCTGGAAGGCATGGCAACACCTCCCTTTTGCAACGGTACAAATAAGTATCCCGCACAAACTCATATGCTCCGTTTGGTTTTTGAAACCTGCGCAAATACTCCAAAAACTCCGTTCTACGCTCTTCCAATTCCGACTCCACCGGTTTACACACCTGTAACAAATAATCCATGTACTCTTCCGCCGTCGCGAACCGAAGTGTTGTAACATATGCCTGTCGTTCCACCGTTCCAAACACTGTTTTCAGTTCTTTTTCATATTGACGAATGATAGATACATATTTCTCCTGTCCTGCTTTTAACGGTGTCGAATCATCAAGAAAATCCATTAATACCGCTGCCGCATTTTCATTCAGCAAAAGACCGCCCCAGGTACAAATAAAAACTCCGTCCTCAAACAGGTTTTCCATAAACTGCTTGTACAATTTCACCCTATCTTGTATAAAGGATGCCACATGATTAAAGAAAATGCAATGGAATAATTCTGAAGATTTTCTTAATTCTAAATCCTCCCACGCAAAGGAAATCTGACCTTTGGCCAACACTCCCTCCGTTTCTTTTTCCTTCACAAACTCACAGAAGCCGTCCGCATGGGTATTATGCTTGTCTACACAGGTTACATATAAGTTTTTTGGCATCCGGTGTAAATTATAGCGCCAAAGATTCCCGTATCCGGCTCCCGCATCCAACACTCGCATTCCTTCCGAAAGGTTTGCCTGTCGGAATATGAACTCCGACCATCCCCGCGGCTCATCGGAATGCATTTCCAAACGTCCCACCAGTTCATCGGCCTTTTGATTTTTCACAATACTTCCAAGCGTATGTAAAAACGCATCACTGTCCGTCGTTCCTTCTCTACACTCCGTAACGGCACGTTCCACGCAGGCAATGATCGAATTCAACTGCGTCCTCTTTCTTTCCAGCAAATGTTTTTGTGTAAGTAACATTTCTTCCCGTCCGCTCGTTTCATTCCGTGACAGAAAAAGTTCAATCTGCTCCAAAGAAAATCCCAAATACTTCATAAGCTGAATCTGTTCCAGCTTTCGCACCGCTTCCTCCGTATAAATGCGATATTGATTCTCCGTGTTTCTCTTCGGTAAAAGCAATCCTTTCCGTTCATACACCCGCAGTGTTTTTGTCGTAACTCCCGCCAGCTCCGCCAGTTCTCCGATGGTATAAATCCGATTCATAATGATTCCTCTCTTTTTACGTATTCCCGGGTTTTGTTGATATCATGATTTCATTATAAACCTTACCCTTAGGGCAAGGTCAAGGAATTTTTAAAGGCTGTACCACCCTTTTCGGTCTGTACAGCCTTTTCTGCTTACATCATCTTCAATTTAGAACATAATCTCCGACTTTTTCTTTAACAGTCTTGCACTGTTGGTAATCAAAGCCGCTCCGGTCAGAGCACCTACAATAATTGCCACAATCCCCAGTACCAAACTCCAAACACCTACGGAAGACATGGTCTTATAAATCTTTTCATCCTGCATAAAATACCTCCTTACTTTGCGCCGTACTGCTCGTAATATGCATCAATAGAAGCCTTTAAGGTATCGTCAATAATAACCTCCCCCTTATACGGCTTGTTGTACAAATGCTCCGTTACCTCTGCCATATTTACGATTGCCGCAGTCGGGAAACCGTACAATTCAGCAACCTCATCCAGTGCACACTTTTCGCCCTGGCCACGTTCCATACGATTTAAGGAAACGATTAAGCCTTTAATCTCCACATTTGCCTGTGCACGAACAATCGGCACGGTCTCTTCCATGGACTTACCGGAGGTGGTTACGTCTTCGATCATAATCACGCGGTCGCCGTCCTGAAGCTTATGTCCGAGGAGGATGCCCACATCACCGTGATCCTTTACTTCCTTACGGTTGGAACAATACTTTACATCCTTGCCGTAAAGTTCGCTGTACGCCATTGCCGTAGCAACGGAAAGCGGAATTCCTTTGTAGGCCGGTCCGAACAGCACATCAAACTCATCCCCATAGGTATCATGAATTGCCTTTGCGTAATACTCCCCGAGTTTACGAAGCTGGGTACCTGTCACATAGGCTCCCGCATTCATGAAAAACGGAGACTTTCTACCGCTCTTCAAAGTGAAATCACCGAACTTTAAGACCTTACTGTCTACCATAAACTCGATAAATTCCTGCTTGTACTGTTCCATGTCTTAAAAATCCTCCTTTATTTAAGCCGTTTTGCGGGCTTTTCTTCTGCTCTAAGTATCGTTACTGTGCCAGTTTTGTGCCATCTCTGTGCCATACAAATCCTACCCGGCCCGTCTTGCCTTTTCGAACTGCTCCATTCCCTTGAACAAAGACTCCTGCGTCACATGCATATAAAGGTCCGTTGTCAATTGAAGTTGAGCATGCCCAAGCAGTACAGAAACAGTTTTCGCCGGTACTCCCGCTTCGAAGCATCTGGTCGCAAAGGTATGTCGTAACGCATGAGGCGTGAACCGTTCAAACTCCATATCCGGATACTTCTCATGAATCTTCTTTATCACCCGGTCGATGCTACCCGTCACAAGAAACTGTGTGGTAGGCTTATTGTTCTTCGTCGGAAACACAAGATTCGGAAACTTCGTCTCCGCTTCATCGTTTTGCACAGAACGATTTAAGAACCGCTGCTGCTTTAACGCAAACTCCGCTTTTGCTGTCAAAGGAATCTCCCTTAAGCCCTTGCCGGTCTTTGTGGTATGAAGCTCGAACACATACTTTCCCTCTCCGTTTGCGAAGTAGGTCATGGAATGTCTGACGTGTATTACCTTGTTCTTAAAGTCGATGTCCTCCCATCGAAGTCCCGTGAGTTCTCCGATACGCATACCTGTTTCCAATGCTACCACAAACAAGTTGTAGTAGTAATTCCCAACAGCTTCTCTTAGAAACACATCTGCTTCCTCCACGGTCAACACCCGTCTCGTCTTCTTTGCTTCCCTTGTTACATCGGTGGTCAGTTGCCTTGCCACATTCTTCACCAAAAGATCCGAGGCCACCTCCTTGTCCAACATGTCCACCAGAACCTTCTTACTGTTCTTCCGTTCATTGTCGGTCCGCAGACGGTTGATAGCATTCTGCATCACAACCAGATTCAAGCTATTTAATTTGCGCCAACCTAACACTTCCTTCACACGCTTGTAATGCTTGGCGTAGGTTTGTTTGGTATTATTTCTGCAATTCACCTTGCAGGTCTCCATCCATTTTACATACCACTCATCCAATGTCATGTTGGTATGTACCACATTGACAGCCTTATCGTCCGCCACCTGTGCCTCCCGCATCTTTTTCTGAATGCCGGTGTAGGTGCGGTCATAAATCACCTGCCGTCTGCCGAAGCGATTTGTAAAGCGTGCCTGATACAGCCCATCCGGTCTTTGACTGATGCCTGTACCCAATTCTTTGCCACTTAACGATTTACCCATGTAATCATCCCTTTCTGATTTGTCAGCAAATCAAAAAGGAAAAGCATAGATACACTTATTAAGTATACCACCAACTTTTCCAATTTTCAACTAACAAATCTGCACCGCACCAACAAACTTTATCTTGCGTTCCGGTTCAGCCACTCATCCAGCTTCCGCTTATCGGCATACCAACGGTTTCCGATACGGATAGCGAACCCGTTCTGTCCCCGCACAAGTTCTCTCGCCTTTGTCTGTCCGATGCCAAGGTACAAACACATGTCTTTAATATTCAATAGCTGTTTCTCCACCACTGCTGTCTCCCCTTTCCTCAAACGGGCGTTTTATCAAAACGTCTCGTGTCATTTTTCGTAAAACTCTCACCCTGCCGGTTCGCTCTTACAAGAAAAATGATACACCCGTTCAAAGAAAAAGTCGTTCCCCAAATACTGTACAAGAAGTTCAGCGAGAATGGACTTTTTGAAAAAAAGCAACTAAGTATACTTATGAAAAATCCTCAAAATCAAGCTCTGCAAAATCGTTAAAAAGCAAACTGGCAAGCAGTGCATGTTGCTAGCAAATCCATGCAAAGTCGCTTGTTGGGGATACGCCCCAACCCCAGAACGGTCCAAGGGACCGAGCTATGCACAAACTACGTTTTGCAAAATTCTTCCAACCTAAAGAATTAACGAATCATTTTGTCATATTCCCTAATTTTCATATCAAGATAACAAGCAAATGTACAACCAGAATCTTTAAAGTCATCCGTAGCCTCCGCAAATGTTTTTAAATCCTTACGCAAATCTTCCTTTGTATATTTTTTATTGCCATCGACGTCCCTAGCCTCGGCAAAATAATAGCGTAAAGAAAGTTCCGCTTCCCTAACAATTTCACTATACTCAAATAAAAAGGAATGGATTTCAGATAACTTTTTTGCCTTCTCCCCTTTTCTGAATAAAATAAATTCAACATCAACCAAAGCAAAATATCCTAGTAAAATATCATATATGCTTGATATTGCATTATAATACTCCTCCCAAGTTGCTTTATCAAAGGGTATTGACATTAATACAACTGCTCTTCTCTTTAAATCTAACAACTTCCAATAATACTCTCGCATGAACCGCTTTTCCTCAATGAAGTACCCTACAAAAGATGAACCAATAAGTACTAGCGAACTTGCAAATATTCCTACTGATATATTTTCTAATAAAAGTCCCACCTCAGAATTTGGCATACAAAAAAACACTGACATTAACAAAGAAAAAATGCAAAAAATCACACTCACGCTTATCGTATATTTATATATTCTCATTCTTATCTTCTATCTCCCATTCATAATAGGCATATCTCCCTGTCGCTATATATTTACATCACAATACCTTCATCCCACACTCATTACAGTATCCTTCAGAATCAATATTTTCGGAACCGCAATGAATACATTCCTTTTTAATATTTCTATCTATAGAAATGCTATAATCTGGTTCACCTATTAATTGATAATAATTGTATATCTTTGAGCCTTTTTTTCTGTTACACTTCCAACATAAAGTTTGCAGATTACTTTCTGTTGTTGTTCCCCCTTTGGCCAAAGGAATAATATGATCTACTTCTAAAAGCAAATTAGGTTCCTGTCTGTTTGACAAACCACAGATTTGACATTCATAGTTATCTCTTTTCAGTATACTGTACCTCAAACCACTTGTCATTAATGCACGCTGCCCTGCAACGCTTTTCTTGAAATTGATAATTTCTGACAAATACTTTATAAATCTGTTTAGATTATCAATATTCATTACAATTTTGAACTGTGTTGATGCATAGCCGCCTGAACTAACGTAAGAGAAAATATACTCAGGAAAATAAATCGTATTAAAATCAAATTTTTCAAACCCTAGTGCCTTTTCAAGCTTATTCGGGCACAGTTTACGTATCAAAAAAGGCACATCCTTCTCTATTGAACTGTAAATCCAACTCTTCTCTTTTTTTAACATCGCCTTGCCTTGTTCTGCCGCTTCAAAATTGTTTAATAAATTTTCAAACTTTTCCAATGACTCTTCCGTCGGTTTTACATTAAAGTATTTGCATATATACTTGTACGGTTGCTTTCTCGCATTGTCACAAACAGTTCTCGAACATTGGTATATATATGGTTCACGAAGAATATTCTTCCATTCTGGTCTACGATAATTATAAATACTCGTATCTGCATATGTCCCATTTCCATAATCTAACTGATCAATTCCAATATGAGTACTCCGTAACTCCACAATATGCTCGTTTAATGCATTGCAATTAGCTACATACTTTTTTATTCTTTCTTTTATACTCTTAAATTTTTCTCCATTAAAATAGATGTATTGGTACAGACACCAAACAATAATCAGCACACATATCAAAAGAACAAAAAATTCGCCCCTCATTTTACTCCTCCAGTTCATTCATTAGACTTTTTCAAACAATTTACTCCATTTATAATTTCACGAAAAATACGCATTAACTACTTCAATTTTATAACCTCTTTTATCTCTTTCAGCTGCTGCGTTATCTTTTCCATCTTCTCTAAGTGTTCCGCAAAGCACTTCAAAAGGAAGCATCCAAACAAAGATACAAGCAATTCTATTACCAATAAAACATAATCCGGTTGTCCGTTTTCTGTCGGAATAACACCAATTGCAATCGCTCCCAATATGGATGCAACAATCATAAAATTCGCTATAACTCTCAAGGTTAAAGCATGACTCTTACCGCCTTCCAAATCAACTTTAGAATCTTCCGCAATTACCTCTGCTTTTATTTCATAATCCTTAATGCACTTGTTGCAAACATCCCCTCGCTCTGCTTCTTTCCCGCAAAGCAAACACTTTCCTACTGACATGTGTGCCTTTTCTCCGCATTTAGGACAATTACTCTTTGTCAATTCCTCGTAAAAAGTTCCGCACTTACCGCATCTGATCATATAACCCCTCCTAAAATGTCAAATAAGGTCTCCAAATAACAACAATCTTTTGATTTACAACTTCTAACTATAGTTTACTCCGACACGACAAAAAAGGCAATCTCTTTTTCCTTTATTCGGCAAAAAGCGCCCAAATCATCTTTAACAAATAAAAACGCCTCCTACCATCCCGGCAGTGGGCGTACCTTATCTCTGCTATTCAAAATTTCTTATGCAGTTTGCAATGTACCTCATAATCGACTCTTCGGAATTTAATCCGTTCTCGATATAAAACCGTTCTACTGACTTCTCATCAATTATCTCATTTCCCGGCTCATCCTCTTTATATCCGACTCGTTTTTCTAACCATGGCTGCTGCGAATGACTTATCCGTTCTAGCGTCTTTGACGAATATAATCCAAATGTATGAAGAACCAACTCTATTGCTTTAATTTCATCCTCACTGAGCAATGATTGCATGCATCCGTGAGAACTATAGATTCCGGTATCAATCGGTTTGTATCCGAACTTTTTATATTGATTATATACTTTCGGATACACCGGGCCATGTTGCCATGCCTGACATTCTTCCCTGATTAACTGTTTTCCGTTCATTGCATAATTCACACCATTGGAAAAAGCTAATAACTTTTCTAACGCCAGAGGAGTCACTTCCCCTAAATTCGTAATAATATAATTTATAATCTGCTCTAACTTAGACTTCCCGATTTCACATAATCTCTCGTACCGAGCAATTATTTTTCGATATGCAACATCTTTTAACTTACTTTGATTCTTCTTTACCGATTCCATAAAAAAAGTCTCATCATTTAACATTTGATACAGCACTTCTGAATATTCTTTCGCAGGGATAATACCATCGTAATACCGCTTTATTGTCACCTTGCCAAATCCGGCAATATCCGCAAGCGTTTCTTTTCCAACATCATATTTTTTCAGAAGTTCAGAAATCTCATCAAGTGAAATAATTCCCTTTTGTCTTTTATATGCTTTAATCTTTGCTTCCGACTTTCTTGAATTATAATCAATATCCGTTGCGACTTCTACTCCGCAGCACTCACAGTGACCAACTTTAAAGCGATACGTAATCTTTTCTCCCTTATACTCCTCTGAAATCATTTCTTCTAAAACATGAAATTCTACCAAATCTTCACATTCATTACAATAAGCCAGCCTATTCTCCTTTATCTTTTCCATAGTTTCACCTTCCTTATATTCTGCCATTATCTCCTTTTGTTTTCCTCTCTATTTTTTCACAACTCAGTATACGGTATTCCTCCCGTATACTGAATCGTCATTCTCCTTTTTATCCTTATCTCTATCTTTTCTTTGGCCTGTTTTTATGAAACGATACAATGAATACTTTCTCTTCCGGTATTTTTCTGTCATTCACCTTAATATAAATCAAAACGTTCTCAGAACTCATGCCGCTTTCTTCGGCATCTCTTCTCATTAGTTTACAAGGATACTTAAAGACATATAAATATTCTTGCGGATATCCCATCTTCTTTCGCTTTTCCGCTCCCTTGCCTACATCTCGTACTTTCGCAACAAAATTTTCTTTTGACAAGTCCTTAAGTATCGCATTCTCATCCGATGTATTAAATACATAATCATCCGACAAGGCAGGATTATCTGTTGTTGGAGTTTGTGGAATATATGTCCCGTCATCGACCGCTTTTGCCAAATCCTGCAACACAAGCAAAAGCTCACCCTCACCACAGGCAACTGCGGGAGTGGCATCCACGCTCTCCTCTATCGCATCTATCGGTAACTTCCTAAGATGCTCTGATGTTTCTTTCATCCGATTTCCTCCTTTCCGTTTTTATTGATACGTTTTATCCATTTATGTATTTTTCGTATCACATCATTATTATACCATATATTCCAGCATTGTCAACCCTGTACTTATTTATTTCTGAATCATTATTCATCTCTCCGCAAAACAGCAAACACGCCCACCACCTTCCGGCAGTGAGCGCATTCTTCTTTTTCATACACTTTTCCTTTTGATTCACTGTGCCATTTCTACACCAATCTGTAACATTTTACGACACATTACGATACTTTTACTTTTCCGGCACAATCCTCTCCGCTAATGCATCAAATACTGCTTCTGCTGTTATCTCCGTAAACTTTCTCTCACGTAAAAAACCTTCCTCCAATAATTTTTTTGCCGCCTCCACTCCGACTTTGTTATACACGGAAAAGTCCTCCAGTTTCCTCGGTAAATGAGGGTCTTCTCCATGGTATACCAACTCCCATAAGGTTTGGAAGGCCCGCTGCATATGTCCGTACGCTTCCTGTTCAAAGGATACCTGTACATTTTTTCGTGCCAAAAACGGATGCTGTTGCATCAGTCCCATGGCTCCGCCGTAATCATCCGGTGCACCGATTACAACACGACGGATATGCCCCATTACCAGCGTGCCCATACACATAGGACACGGCTCCAGACCGGCATACAAGGTATACGATTTTAAATTCGGATACTTCAGTACATCCAGATTCCGCACTGCCTCTACTTCGGCATGCCATACCGCCGGATTCGGAATGCACCCTTCCCAAATTCGGTTGCGTCCTTCTGAAATAATCTCTCCGTTCTCATCCGTAATTACCGCCCCGATGGCCTTACTCCCCTCACCAAAAGACTGCCACGCCAATTCAAACACCCGTTGCCACGGACGGGAAAGTTCTGCAAATTTCATAAGACTAAATCCCCCTTTTCGTTTCCTGCTTTCCTACAAACACCATCTCATAATGTAAGTGTATCACAAAAAGCCAAGCCTATGCTTGACTTTTTGCGTACAATAAATACACATTGTCGCATCTATGCGACACCTTCTTCTGCAAAAGCATGCGCAATTTCCTATAGCGCAAGAAACGAGTCTCCTCCTACGGCTCTAACCTTCCCGTGTCCCTCGGAAACAGCGTTGCCCTGCGCACATTTTCCTGTCCTAAAAGCTTACTGGTAAAACGCTCTAAACCAAGCCCCATACCACCGTGAGGCGGCATGCCGTATTTATGCATCATAAGATAACTCTCAAACAAAGAAAGGTTCATTCCCAGACGTTCCATCTTTGCCACCTGCTCCTCATAGGAATGGATACGTTGTCCACCGGTGGTAATCTCCAGCCCCCGGAACAGAAGGTCAAAACTTTCCGTTACTTCACAATTTTCCTGACTCTCCATGGCATAAAACGGACGTTTTTTACTCGGGTAGTGGGTTACAAATACAAACTCACTTCCGGTCTTTTTCTGCATCAACTCACAAAGAAGCTTTTCCTCCTCCGGTTCGAAGTCTTCATAGTCCTTAATTTCCCTATGGTATTCTTTAGCAATCAACTCCTTTGCTTCATGAAAACGAATTGCCGGAATCTCCGTTACCGTCGGAAGCGTTACGGAAAGCAAGGTAAGCTCCGGCTCATAATATTCCTTCAAATAAGCCAGTACGGTCCGTAACATCGCGGTTTCCGTCTGCATGATCTCCTCAAAACTTTCAATATATCCCATCTCAAAGTCTACACTGGTGTACTCATTCAAATGTCTGGAAGTATCATGCTTTTCCGCCCGGAACACCGGTGCAATCTCAAATACCCGCTCGTATACCCCCACCATCATCTGCTTGTAAAACTGCGGACTCTGGGCAAGATATGCTTCCTTTCCGAAATAACCGATACGGAAAATGTTAGCCCCTCCCTCTGCACCGGAATACACAATCTTCGGTGTGTGGATTTCCGTAAAACCCTTTTCCTGCAAAAACTTCCGGATACCGAAGGTAATTCCTTCCTGAATCTTAAAAATCGCTCGCTCTTTTTCATTCCGTAATGTCACCGGACGGTAATTTAACAAATTTTCCAAAGAAGTGTCCACCAACTTATTGTTAATAACAATCGGGCTGGCCTCATAAGGTTTCGACAAAATCTCCACCGTAAGCAAATGCAGTTCGTACCCGGTACGGGACCGTTCCTCCGACACTACCTCTGCCGTAAAGATTACACAACTTTCTTCCACAAGCTCTTCCAAGGAAAAGTCCGCCTTTTCCTCGGAATAAATGCATTGTACCACTTGCCTTGCCGTTCGAAGGAGCACAAAAGCAAATCCCCGCATTTTCCGGATTTTATAAATACTTCCGTGAATTTGTACCTGTTCTCCCATATGTTCCTTTAAACACTCCGGTGCAACTGTTTTCTTTCTTGTTTCTCCGTTCATTGTTCTCATATTGTTATCCTCTTTTCTGCGCTATCCTAGTGGGACCTACCGTGCCATAGCGCAAAACACAGCCGGTCAAAGTAGCAATCTCTGTTTTCTTCTCCTTCTTACATCATCCGTAAGGACATCGTCTGTACGTCCCATCATATCGCCCCCTTTCTGCTTTTTCCGTGCAGGCGGTGCTTTCGCACCCATCTCCTCCTCGCGACATAGTCGCTCGGTCGTGGGGCGCGTTCGCACGAAAAAAAGCCACATAACGTAGAAAATATTCTCTACCTTATGTGGCTTCTTGCACATAACTACGATTCCACATAGGCACAACACGTAAAGCGCTTGCACCTATGATACTTCACAGATACAAGCGCTATCGATCGTCGTCCCTATTCAACTTTGCAAGTTGACTGTTTCGGTTCATCGTAGCACCTCTCGTTTCATTTTTTCCGAGTATAGCACCAACGTAAAAGAAAGTCAAGTATTATTATCAAAATAGCACTTTATTGCAAGTGAAATCACTCAGAACAACTATTGAAAAACGTCCCTCCTTAAGAGAACCTTGGTATCTATTCTTCACCGAACAATTCATCCAAAGTTTTTCCTAATACTTTACAAATGGCGCGGCACAAGTTAATGGTAGGATTGTAATCGCCTTTTTCGATGGAACTAATGGTTTGTCTGGATACACCTACCAGATCTGCCAGTTCCTGTTGGGAAAGATCTAAAGCGGCGCGGGCCGACTTTAACTTTAAGTTTTTCATGCATCTTCATCCTTTCTGTCTTTCAATGCTTTCAGTCCCATGGTTGCTAACACGAAAAGAAACACAATACCGGATGACAACATCAGACAATGGTGGGTCAAAAGACCGTTTTCAATAAGTTTCCCGTCCAGTAAATCGGAGATTCCGATAAGAAGAGTAATTGCAGTGTAAACACCAAAGAGAGACGTAATGTATTTCGGATTTCCGTTAATGACAAAATAAGCACCGTGCCAAACACGATAAACGCTATAAACGAGAAAACCGAGAAGCGTTGCGAGAATCAGAAGGGCACCCGGTTCTGCAAACTGTGGCAGTTCCGCGACATCCCAAAATAACATGACAAGGGCGATTAATGCTACCGTAACAAGTCCGTATTCTGCCCCTTTTCCGGAAATCAATATCTGACGTTCATCAAACTGTGCCGGTTTTGTCGGATAAGCAGACTTTGAGAGAGAAACCAAGAAGATTCCAAAGACTGCCCCGATCAAAAGAATCGCTAAGATAATGCATGTTATTGTGACAATAAGTAAAGGAGAGTTGCTTTCGGTCTTAAATGTGTCTCCGTAAATAAATGCCAGCAAAAGCCCGGCGATTAAGAGAAGAATAGAGATACACAATAATACAAGCGCGGTAATTTTTCTTTTTTTCATATGTTTCATTTCCCTTCATAATAAGATTTCGGTATGCTTTCAATTTGTTTTAACATATTTTTGTAACTGTGATGGCCGTTCACAAGTACAATATAACATTATATTGGAATAATGTCAAGTATATTTTACGCTATGTAAAAGAAATTTTATAGCTTGTAAAATAAAACATAAGCGCGGTTGTGTCAGTATTGCTCACTCCGATCCATTAATACATCCTGTCTTTTGACATTTCTGCAAAAAAAGACCGCACATACGTGCGGTCTAAACGATTATTCTTCAAACGGTGTGTAAGAGAACCACTCATACTCCGCCACAAGCGGAAGATTGCTCGGATCAAAAGCATTTAACCAGTCGTTTACTCCTTTTCCGCACCAGGCATTCATCATAATCTTTCCTCTAGTCTTCGGAATATTCTCCGTTACGGTATGTGCTTCTACACCATCCACAAACCATACAATCTTATCCTCATGCCACTCAAAGGCATAGGTATGGAAATCCTCCGATGCATCAAAGCCCAAATCATACATATATTCATGCTTTCCCCTACCGTTGGTATAGTAGTTGAACTGTACCTGTGTAGTATCTTTTCCTAAAAACTCAATGTCGATTTCATCCCACGGATTCTTATCGGAAGGGCCGGTATAGGTAAAGAAGGAAGATACTACGCCGTCATTCTTAATGGCCTTCATAGACACCTCGTATCTACCGTATCCGTAAAACTTTCTTGTGCGATACTCTCCGCCGGCATAGGGAATACTTCCTCCCCCGGCCGCGGTATCCTCACTGATGATAAGCTGCATCTTATCGTCCGTAAACGTACAATTGGACTTCCGCCAGGTTACGTTAAACGGGTTTCCGTTGGTCCAACCGTTGGCAATTTCCGTCATGGAAGAATTGGAATTTCCATCTTTAAACTCCACATAAAGCGGCTCCAGCTTCGGTAACGGCGTCGGCGTATTCGTCGGCTTCGGAGTCGCGGTCGGCTTTGGCGTTGCGGTCGGTTCCGGGGTCACGGTCGGTTCCGGCGTCAATTCCGGCGTCAGTTCCGGTGTTTCGGTTGACGATACTTCCTGTGTCGGCTCCGGTCCTTCCGTCTGCTTCCCACATGCAACAAACAATAAACCACAAACAAATAAAATGAGCATAAATTTTGCATTTCTCATGATATTATCCTCCGATCACTTCTATGCAATCCCATAGGTCTTTTGTATCACTATACCATGTTTCTCATCGCTAAAATATCACTTTTTTGTCATTCATGCAATGTTTTTGTCTTTTACTTTACACAACCGATTATATCGTTAATATCCTGAATTCCGAGACGCTCCATATAAGCCGCAATCCCGTCAATCACTTCAATGGTGGTGTACGGATTTACGAAGTTTGCGGTACCGACCGCCACTGCGGAAGCACCTACCATTAAAAACTCCAGTGCATCCTCTGCCGTGCGGATTCCGCCCATACCGATAATCGGAAGCTTAATGGCATTTGCCACCTGATATACCATGCGCACTGCCACCGGCTTAATAGCCGGGCCGGACAAACCACCGGTCTTATTGGCAACCGCAAAGGTTCTGCGCTCTACATCAATCTTCATACCGGTTAGCGTATTGATAAGGGACACCGCGTCTGCACCGCCGGCTTCCACCGCACGTGCCATTTCCGTAATGTCCGTTACATTCGGGGAAAGCTTCATGATAACCGGTTGCTTTGCTACCTTCTTTACCGCTGCCGTAATCTCTTCCGCCATCTTCGGATTCTGACCAAAGGCGATACCGCCCTCCTTTACATTCGGGCAGGAAATATTTATCTCCAAAAGATCTGCGTTCGTGTCTGCCAGCTGCTCAACCGCATCCACATAGTCCTCTTTGGAACGTCCGCATACATTTACAATAATTTTTGTATCGTAATCCGCAAGGAACTTTAAATCACGTTCCTTAAACACACGAAGTCCCGGATTCTGTAAGCCGATGGCATTCATCATACCTCCGCAAGTCTCCGCAATACGCGGGGTTGCATTGCCCGGCCACGGCACATTGGCAACCCCCTTTGTGGTTACCGCACCGAGGCGATTCAAATCAACAAATTCACCATACTCCATACCGGACCCAAAGGTACCGGAAGCAACCGTTACCGGATTTTTTAATGTAACTCCTGCTATATTTACTGATAAATTCATGTTCTTTCCTTTCCGTCCACTGGGACAAACATCCTTATCCTATCTGCATCTCATGAATAAATTATAACTCGATATCTTCTGCATAAAATACCGGGCCCTCTTTACAGATTCTCGTATTATTCACCTGAGAATGCTCGTCCACCTTTGTGGTTTTGCAGACACAGGCCAGACATGCACCGATACCGCAAGCCATACGTTCTTCTAAAGAAAGCTGAGCCCTTGCACCCTGTCCCGCTGCGTATTCCTTAATCCCGCGAAGCATCGGCTTCGGACCACAGGCAAAGAACAAGTCTCCCGTAACACCTTCTGCCTTCATGGCATCAATCACATTTCCCTTCACACCCACAGCTCCGTTATCGGAAGCAATCAGGACCTTTCCGTAGGCTTCGAATTCCTTTGCAAGGAAGGTATCCGCATCTCTGTAACCGAGAACGATTGTCTTTTCTCCCGGAAGTACCTTTGCCAGTTCCAACATCGGAGGAATTCCGATACCGCCGCCAAGAAGTACCGCATGCATCCCTTCCTTTAAATCCTCTGTCATAAACCCGTTTCCAAGCGGTCCGGTTACTGTAATCTCGTCTCCTGCTTTCATCTTGGAAAACTCTCTCGTTCCTTCTCCCGCAATGCGGTATACCAAACGAAGTTCGCCCTTTTCTTTATCGATTCCGCAAATGCTGATAGGACGCGGGAGTAATCTTCCGCCTTCCTTACAATATAACGACACAAACTGACCTGCTTTTGCTTCTTTCGCAATGCCTTCCACCTTGATTCTCATCTCGAAAATCTCACCGGTCATGCATTCCTGCTTTGTAATCACAGCCATTACCTGTTCCTTTTTGCTCATATAACCGTCCTCCTTGGTTCTTACTTCCTTATTCATACTTTTTGCATTGTGTACGTAAATGTTCTATGTATTGCTCTGCAACATGCTCCGGCCCGATGATTTTTACTCCGGACACACCGCAAACCCAACCGAAAAACTGTTGGCTTATCTGTACATCCACCGCTGCTTCGTACTGTTCTTCTCCTTTTTCCAAAAGAATCACATCCGTTCCGAACCGATCCAGCACAACACCCAAAAGCGGTTCTTGAAAAGATAACCTTACCCGTTCTTCCTTTCCGTCGTACATTCCGAAGGTCTTTTTGGATAACAGGGCCGCACTCTCCGAAAATTCCTCTCCGTGGGTTCTTGCCCCATCTTCTATCTTAATCTCTGCCATTTTATCTACACGGTAATATCTGCGTCCGCCTGCTTCTTCATCATAGGCTACCAGATAATAGTTTTCTTCTTCCCACATCAACAGATAGGGACTCACCAGATACCGTTTCCCTTCACGGCGCGGCACCAGCTTTTTCGTTCCGTCCCATTTCATATACCGGAACGAAATCATCCGGTTCTCCCCAATTGCCTCATGGATGGTGTCAACCAGATATAGGATACTTTCGTTCATGGTTTTCACTCGGTCAATCACATGCACCTGGCGTTGTAATTTCCCCGCCGCATACCGGCTGCAAAACCGTTCCAGCTTTTTAATCAATTCATGGGACTTCTTCTCCGACAAAAACTTTGAAGACTGCACTGCATCTACCAAAAGCTTTAGCTCCGCAAGTTCAAACTCTCTGGCGCCGAGATAATATCCCTTACGCCCGCAGGAAATCACATCATACCCCAGTTCCTGCAACACCTGAATATCATCATAGATGCTTTTCCGTTCCGCATTAATGTCATTGGCTGCCAAAGACGCAATGATACGTTCCGTAGAAACCGGATGCAGTTCATCGGACTCACGTTCCAAAAGTTCCAAAATACAAAACAATTTTTTCTTCTGGTTTGCTCCCTTTGCCATGGGTGTCCTCCTCTCCGATGTCTTCACGAACATTATGCCATATGAAAAAAGTTACGTCAACTGCATCCTGTTTTCGAGCGGGCATCTCGCTACACAAGCCCTCACTTTGCCTGCACGAAAAAAAGCCTGACCCCTTTTCCTCCGAAAGGATATCAGACTTCATGTAGAGCTGGAAATCAGACTTGAACTGACGACCCCTTCATTACGAGTGAAGTGCTCTACCGACTGAGCTATTCCAGCATTCAACCAAAAAACGGCTAAAAATAAAATCGAGGCGACAAGATTCGAACTTGCGACCTCTGCGTCCCGAACGCAGCGCTCTACCAAACTGAGCCACGCCTCGATGATTTTATTATTTGATTTTTTTGCTGTCGTTCAAACCCGACTTTGATATATTACAATATTTTTGACGAAATGTCAACACTTATTTTCAACTTTTTTTAAAGATTTTTCTCCTTATCTCTTTTAGAGGTTTCTGACGGGGATATCGTAAAAAAATTCAGCACAACAAGGATCAAAGGGAGCCTCCCGAACGGGCGACTCCCTCTTCCTTTAATATGCTACGATGATTCCGCCCTCATTGGCATACATCGTACTAACCCCACCGGTGTTTACGATCATGCATTCCTTAAACGGAACCTTACTCATAATCATCTGTTTTACCGCTTCCGCTCTTGCCGGATGATTGCAATGGGCAATGGCAAGGGTTCTCGTTGTTGCTTCCTTTACATCAGCCACAACCGCATCCACCAGCTTCTTTAAGGTACGTTCTACACCTCTTGCCTGATCCAGCTTCACAATCTGCCCCTCTTTTCCTGCAAGAAGCGGTTTAATATTTAATGCATTACAAAGGATTGCCTGTACATGGGTAAGTCGTCCGTTCTTGATAAATACATCCAAATCCTCCAGCACAAACTTCGTCTGAGCATTATTACGAAACATCGTGATCTTCTTTACAATCTCTTCAAAATTAAACTTCTCGAATAAAGAACGAAGCTTCAAAACTATAATAGATTCCCCCACCGATGCGGACCAGGAATCCACCACCTCGATTTTCACCTCCGGATGTTCCTCTTCATACATCTGCTTTGCCAACATCGCACTTTGATAAGAACCGCTTAAATGCTTGGACAATGTCACTACAAAGATTTCATCCGCCCCCTCAAATTCCTTCATATAACGTTCCGGAGACGGACACGCCGAACGAGGACATACCGGACTTTTTCTCATCTTATCTAGAAAAGTTCTCTGACAAAAAGTCTCATCATCCATCACATCTTCTTTGTCTACCGTCAATGTAAGCGGCACCAGACGCACATCAGTCCAAGCCTTCTTCTCCGGTGTAAAATCTGCGCAACTGTCTGCAATCAATCTTCTTACCATAAGTTATGTCCCTCTTCCTTTTTGTCGTTTCATGTCACATCATGTAGTTTTCATCTCTACATCTTATGATATCATACCTTTAAAAGTTTGTCCATAAATTTTCGGTTAAAACAAAAAATACTTTGATTATAAAAAAATGCTTGACAAATGCATCGAGGTTCGATATACTTACATCAAGACACGATACATCGAACTACGATATATCGAAACAAAATGTATTGAAGTACGATGTTGCACGGAGATGCCAGTACCTGCTGTTTCGGCATCTTCGTGCAACCGGAAAGGACTCTTTTATGACAGACAAATTAAAACGTATCTACATCCCCATGACCGAGACCGGTTTTTACATTCTTTACTGCCTTCAGGAAGAAAATCACGGTTATAACATCGGTCTGCAGGTAAAGCAAATGACCGGCGGTGAAATTAACATCAGCCCCGGCACCATGTACGGCACACTTGCCAAAATGGAGAAGGACGGCCTGATTTATCTGGTTAAGTCAGAAGAAAAACGAAAGTTTTATCACATTACTTTACTTGGATATGAAATTCTTGATTTAGAACTTGCCCGCATCGAGCGGCTCTATAAAAACAGCAAAGGCGAAATGATAGGAGGGACTGAACATGAGTAAGAAAAAGAAAGAACAAGATCCAAACATTTTAATTGAGAAACAGAAATTTTACATCAGTGAATTTGAACAGGAAGCTGCCTGGCTTTCCTTTATGCATCGGGAAGGCTGGAAATTCATTTCCACTGACGGCTACCGTTACAAATTTGAAAAAGCAGAAAAGGAGGATTGGTGTTATCAGTTAGACTATAAAGAAAACGGCATCGCAGAAGAAGATTATATCCAAATGTATCAAGATTACGGGTGGGAATACGTCGGTCAATATGACCATTGGTGCTACTTTCGCAAACAGCGTATAGAAGGGGAAGAAACCGACACTACCCTCTTTGGTAACCGCGAATCCAAGCTGGAACTATGCAAGCGGGTTGTAAACGGACAATTTTTACGGATACTTCCGACTATTCTGGTATTCCCGTGCTTTGTAAACCTGCTATTTTTCTTCCATCCGTTTGAACTCGTAGGTCCGGTTTTCGGCACTATCTTTAGTATTATAGCACTGCTGACAACGCTTCTTTTTATCCTTCCGTTTTTTATCTATCTCAACCAAATTAACCGGTTAAATAAACTGATAAAAGAACTGGGAGGAACGAAGTAAAGCCAAGAGCCGTTGCATGAAAAATGCACGGCTCCGTTTTTCTCCTATGGAAGAACTACAAAGTTTGGGCGACAATCTCGAATCTTCTTTTTGCTTTTCCCGAAGGGTCGCGCATTTAGCGAAGTCAAAATCACCTCGTAGAAAAGACCGGGCGCGAGGTCGCTCCCGAGCGTCCTAGTCGTTCTAAGAGGAAGTTTGACGGAGCGTTGCGACTTGCAAAAAGTAGATTCGAGATTGCCGCACAAACATGCATTTCAAGCAAAAAACGGAGCCGTGCATTTTCATGCGACGGCTCCTGAACCATTTTACTTCGTAAGCAACAACATAATCTCATTGCTTCTTTCAATGAACTTGGTCATCTCTTCCGGTGCCAACGGCTTATGGGAAAGCATTGCCAAATCATAAAGCTGTTCACAGATAACGGAAGCATTCTTGCTCTTCTTATGCTCGAAGATGAACTTTACAAGAGGATGGTTTGCATTTAACACTAAGGTTTCGCCCTCCCCACCGAACATGGACGGGTCCATACCATACATGTTGTACATCTTCATCATGTCCTGCATTCTGCGGCTGTCCTCGGACAAGGTAATCATGGAAGCTACCTTTTCATTCTTCAGCTTCTCCACCTTTACGGTAAGTTTTTCCTTATTCAGCGCCTTCTTTACCATATCCGTTACGGTATCGGTAAGCTTCTTCCAATCCTCCGCATCTTCCGTTACCTCCTCCTTAAAGGTCTCGGTCAGATCCGCATCGATTCTCTGGAACCGGATTTCCTTATTATCGTACTCCAACTTTGAAATGTACGGCTGATCGATGTTATGGGTTAAGAAAATGGCATCCAGACCTGCTTCCTTAAACATGTTGATGTACTGGCTCTGCTGACGCTCATCGGTAACATAGTACACCACCTGCTTCTTCTCTTCCGCTTCTTCATCGGTTTCACCGGTAGCGGAAGTACCGTCCGCATTTTCCACAATCGGCGTTTCCTCCGTCTCACCGGCAGCTTCCTTTGCGGCCTTCACATAATCCTCTAAGGTTAGATACTTACCCTCTAAGTTCTTAAAGAGCATATAATCCTTCATTTTCTCGCAGAACTTGTCATCCTTTAAACAACCGAACTTAATGAACGGGCTGATATCATCCCAGTACTTCTCATACTCCTCACGCTCTACCTTACACATACCGGACAGCTTATCGGCAACCTTCTTGGTAATGTAGTCGGAAATTTTCTTTACGAAACCATCGTTCTGCAATGCACTTCTGGACACGTTAAGCGGCAAATCCGGACAGTCGATGACACCCTTTAACAAAAGCAGGAATTCCGGAATAACCTCCTTAATATTGTCCGCAATAAATACCTGATTGCTGTACAACTTAATGGTTCCCTCTAAGTTCTCATACTCGGTATTAATCTTCGGGAAGTACAGAATACCCTTTAAGTTAAACGGATAGTCCATATTCAAATGAATCCAGAAAAGCGGTTCCTTATAATCACGGAACACATCACGGAAGAACTTTTTATACTCCTCCTCGGTGCATTCATTCGGATGCTTGGTCCAAAGCGGATTCGGCTCGTTTAACGGCTGCGGCTTCTTCTCTTCCGCTTCTTCTCCTTCTTCTACTTTCGGTTCTTCCTTTACAGGTGCATCCACGTTTTCAAAGAAAATCGGGGTCGGCATAAAGGAACAGTACTTTTCAATTACTTCCTTTGCACGATATTCGTTGGAGAACTCGTAACTGTCCTCGTTTAAGTACAAGGTTATCTCCGTTCCTCTTTCGGTACGGTCTCCTTGTCCCATCTCAAACTCTACGCCCTCTTCAGACTCCCAGTGAACTGCCGGCTCGTCCTTATAAGACTTGGTATCAATGGTCACCTTATGGGCTACCATAAATGCGGAATAAAAGCCGAGACCAAAATGACCGATAATACAATCTTCATTGGTCTTATCCTTATACTGCTCCACAAACGCCTGAGCACCGGAAAACGCAATCTGGTTGATGTACTGCTTTACCTCAGCTGCCGTCATACCGATACCGTTATCAATAATGCTGATGGTCTTCTCCTCCGGGCTGACCTTTACGGTTACCTTCCACTCATTGTCCTCCGGAAGACTTACCTCCCCCATTACCTCTAACTTTTTCATCTTTGTAATGGCATCGCATCCGTTGGAAATCAATTCACGGAAAAAGATGTCATGGTCCGAATACAACCACTTCTTAATAATCGGAAATATATTCTCCGAATGAATGGACAAACTGCCCTGTTCGTTTACAACACTACTCATACTATAGTCTCCTTTCCGTATTTCGCTACTGCATCTTCTGTATACGCCCGTATCTTTGCCTCTTGTACGGTATTCCTTTACAGAAAAAGAAGCACAGCAACATTTCACTATGCCTCTACTATAATACCGTCTGTTCAAAATGTCAAGAAAATTTTAGCACTCAACTTCACTGAGTGCTAACAACAATCCCATTCTTCTTAAAGAAAGTCTGTATTTCCGCATCCCACGCCGAATCCAGTGTCTTATCCAAGGTAAATCCTGTATGCGAAACACCGCTTACCACCTGACAACCGTTTGCGGAATATCGAATATTTAAATACAAGGATGCTCCGGCTTCCTCTTTTTCCTTGCCACACTCGTTTAGAATCCGGTCTGTCCGTTCTCTGTCCGCAGCCAATACAATCTTAAGCATTCCCGGAAGACGTTTCCCTTTAATTGCCTGAAAAAAAATCTCCTTCACTTCACCCCAGTTTGCAAAATTCCGTTGTACTGTTTCCGGTTCTTCAAAAAAATCCTTTTTTAACCGCCCGTTTACGGACAGCTCAAAAAAAGTCTCTACCTTTGCCTCGATAACTTCCCAGGAATCAAACAACTCGCCCCGAAGCAACAACGTCATAAACGATTTCAATTCTTCTACCGTTCCCGAAACCATAACAAAATCCTTTCTGTTCCGAATTTCCTCTCATAATTCCGAACAACCTCGTGCAAACTATCCTCGTAACATTAACAATCCCGGATTCTTTCTTCCCTCAAAAAAAGAAGGAATTCCGCCTCGAAAGGAGACTAACCATGCGTGCAAGTTTTGAAACCTATCGTAAAGTAGCAAAGGCATGTAGCGCTTATGAACCGATGAGCGACACCAAAATTTCCAACAGTTGCTGTGATACCAGCGATATTTCCTGCACCAACTGCAAACATTTCGATGAAGACAAATACTGTGTTCTCGACTTATACGACAAAATCGTAGAAAACCACGGTATCCAGTAGGCAAAGTGAGCATGCGAGTAACCTGCGTGTGCTCGCACACAAGCAGGTGCATCGTCATGCGAACGCGCCCGTGACGTAGCGACGAAGTCGCGGAGTTCATGGGCTGTGCGAAGCACACGCCTGCTGCAACTTCCAAAATCCGGAGCCGTTACATTTTGTATGGCCCCGGATTTTCTTTTCTTATCTTTCTCTCTTTAGAACAACTACCGTTCGTGCCGGTACTTTACAATAATACTCCGTAAGAGAATCGTCTGCCGTAACCGCCACTTCTTTTCCGTCGTTTACTTCAAGCAATAAACTTTCTCCCGAAGTATCCAGCACCTTCTTCCAATCACTTCTTTTCCTTCCGGCCCGAAGTTCCGTCGGCAATGCAAACTTCAATTCTTCCCAATGCATATTAAACATGAGATACAAATCTGTCTGCGACGGTTCCCCGTAAGTTCCGTTAAACAATACCGATACCGCACGGCTGTACGGTGCATAATCCGGCTGCCATAACTGCACCCCGTGATAGGAAACATCCGGCATTCCCATGTTTTTCCAGTCACTTCCCCGTAAGGTACGTCCTCCGCGCAATACTCCGTTCTCTTTGCGGAACGCAATTAGCTCCCTTACAAAAGAAAGCAACTCTTTCTTTTCTTTATTCCACCGCCAGTTAAGCCAGGAAATTTCATTGTCCTGGCAATAGGCATTATTATTTCCAAACTTCGTATGACCGAACTCATCTCCCATGAATATTAACGGCACGGCCTGGGACAAAAGCACTGTGCTGAGGGCATTTTTACGTAATCGCGCCCGAAGCGCATTGACCTTCTTCTTTTGGGTTTCGCCTTCCGTTCCGCAATTCCAGCTATAATTATAGTCTTCTCCGTCTTTATTGTCTTCTCCGTTATCTTCGTTATGCTTCCGGTCATAGGAGTACAAATCATACAGAGAAAAACCGTTCTGATCCGCAATATACTGAATCTTTGCAAACTCCTTTTGCTCTCCGCAAAAGCGGCCCACAAATTCTCCCACCATATTTTCATCGCCTTTCACAAAACGACGCATCACATTACGGAATCCCTCATTGTATACCCCCACTCTGCGTGTTTTATATGACTCCGCAAACAATGTATACTCCGGACTATCCGTCACCAAGAACTTAACCCCGCTCAAATACGGGTCTTCTAACAGAAGCGGCAATGCTCCGTTTCCTCCGATTAACCGGAAACCGTCTGCACCGTAAGCATAGGTCCAATACCGCAGACAATCCGTAATGAAACTTTTTTTCACATCGGTTCCAAAGAAAAACTCGTAAAACACCGCGATTCCAGCGTCATGGAGCGCATCTGCAAGACTACGAAGTTCCTCCTCCGGATGCTTCTTATCCGCCGCATAGGAAGCCTTCGGTGCAAAATAGAAGTTTTTCGCGGTATAGCCCCAAAAATTTACCCGGTCGACCGATTTTTCCTCCGTTCCGTTGTCATATGCCTGCTGCACTTTTGCAAATTCTTCTCCGTACCGGGCTGTATACTGTTCCAACTGTTTTGCGGACAAGCAACCGCAGTTTTTGGAAACCTCCATACACTCATCAAACTCATACACCGGCATCAAAAGCACCGCATTGATGCCCAGTTCTTTCAGATACGGAATCTTTTCCGCAAGTCCGGCAAAGGTTCCTTTCTTTTTTACACCGGACGTTGTATTCTTTGTAAATCCTCTCACATGAAGCTTATAAAACAGTAATTCGGAAAACTCCGGACAAACAAACCCGCATTTCTCTTCCGATGCCATATGCTCTGTCGTATTCATTTTCGGAAGTTTCGGACGTACCTCACCCTCCAACACTCCGAAGGTGTCCTTTCCGCTGACACTTCTTGCATAAATATCGGTAAACGTTCCGCACCCGTTTGCAAAAAGATAGGTCTCGTACTCCCGTACCTCCTTTTGCGACACTTCCGCATAAAACACCGCGCTGTTGCCGATTCGGAGCATAGAAAGTTCCTTTTCCGGTCTATCTTTTCCCTTACCAAACAGCAAAAGAGTGCAATTATCTGCACCCTCCGCTACTGCTTTAAAGCATATTTTATCAGCCCGGCACCAAGCGCCGGACATCCCGCCGATCATTTCCTGCCACAGTCCGTCTGTGTATCCCAAAACACCCTCCGTTCTCTGTTCGCAACAGAAAAAACTACGCTTCCTCGGACACAACCTCTTCTTCTACCTTTACGGAAAGAGCCTGACGCTTACGAGCCATTTCGTCACTGTCAAGGTACTCATCGTAGGTAGATACCTTATCAATCATGCCTCCGTTCGGAAGAATCTCAATAATACGATTTGCAATAGTCTGAATAAACTGGTGGTCCTGAGACGTAAACAAAATCACGCCCGGATATTTAATCAAACCATTGTTTAATGCCGTAATAGACTCCATGTCCAGATGGTTGGTCGGTTCATCCATCAAAAGTACATTGGTTGCCATTAACATCATCTTAGAAAGCATTACACGCACACGCTCACCACCGGAAAGTACGTTGACTTTCTTTACGCCCTCTTCACCGGCAAACAGCATACGTCCCATGAACCCACGGACATAAGTAACATCCTTCTCCGGAGAATACGGCATAAGCCAATCTACGATGGACAGCTCGGATGCAAAATCCTTCGTATTGTCCTTCGGGAAATATGCCTGACTGGTGGTAATTCCCCACTTATAACTACCGGAATCCGGCTCCATTTCACCGGTTAAAATCTTATACAAGGTAGTAATTGCAAGGGTATTGGCACCCACAAGCGCAATCTTATCCTCACGACCTACGATAAAGGAAATGTTATCCAAAACCTTTACACCATCGATGGTCTTGGTTAAATTCGTTACCGTCAATACTTCATTCCCGATTTCACGACTCGGTCTGAAATCGATATACGGATATTTTCTGGAAGACGGGCGGATTTCATCCAACTCAATCTTTTCCAATGCACGCTTACGGGATGTAGCCTGCTTGGACTTGGATGCGTTTGCGGAGAATCTCTGAATAAACTCCTGCAATTCCTTAATCTTTTCTTCCTTCTTCTTGTTTGCTTCCTTCATCTGCTTAATCATAAGCTGGGAAGACTCATACCAGAAATCATAGTTACCTGCATAAAGCTGAATCTTTGCATAGTCGATATCCGCGATATGGGTACATACCTTATTTAAGAAGTAACGGTCATGAGAAACCACGATAACCGTATTGTCAAAGTTAATTAAGAACTCCTCGAGCCAACGGATTGCTTCCAAATCCAAGTGGTTCGTCGGCTCGTCCAGAAGCAAAATATCCGGATTACCGAACAACGCCTGCGCAAGGAGAACCTTTACCTTCTCACTGCCCTTTAATTCACTCATCATCTTATAATGAAGGTCGGTTTCGATACCGAGACCGTTTAACAAAGTCGCCGCATCAGACTCCGCTTCCCAACCGTTTAAAGTGGCAAACTCTGCCTCTAACTCACTGGCCTTGATGCCGTCTTCTTCGGTAAAATCTTCCTTTGCGTAGATGGCATCCTTTTCCTTCATGATATCGTACAAACGCTGATTTCCCATAATAACGGTATCCAGTACCGGAAATGCATCATATTTGAAGTGGTCCTGCTGTAAGAAAGACAAACGCTGCCCCGGAGTGATAATAACCTCACCTTTGGACGGTTCCAGCTGTCCGGTCAGAATCTTCAAAAATGTGGACTTACCCGCACCGTTTGCACCGATCAATCCGTAACAGTTGCCTTCGGTAAACTTAATATTTACGTCTTCGAATAACGCTCTCTTTCCCAGTCTTAATGTTACATTACTTGCCTGAATCATGATTTACGAATCCTTTCTATATACCTGTTCACATAATTTCTCTATCCTATATTGTACCGTATCTGTAAAAAAAAGCAAGCAAATTTTCCCGAAAGTTTCGGTTTTACCCAAAATTTGTCTTTTTTTCTTGTACGCGGTTCACTTCTATGGTATACTGATTTACAAGAGCAAAGTGATACTTGCTTAACTTTTATCCTGTAACAGCAGGAAACCACGAAGGAGGAACTTTCTAATGTCAACAGAACAAATCTGTATTATGATTTCCATTATTGCATATTTGGGAATCGTTATCGCTGTCGGTCTTCGTTTTTCCAAAAAAAACAAATCTGCCGACGATTTCTACTTGGGAGGTCGTAAGCTTGGTCCGCTGGTTACCGCCATGAGTGCGGAAGCTTCCGACATGAGCAGCTGGCTTTTAATGGGTCTGCCGGGTGTTGCTTACTTTTTCGGTATTGCAGAGGCTTTCTGGACTGCACTCGGTCTTGCCATCGGCACCTGGGTCAACTGGCTTATCGTAGCAAAAAAAATTCGCCGCTATACCCAAAAGACCGAATCCATTACCTTACCGGATTTCTTTGCAAACCGCTATCGTGATAAGAGTAAACTTTTGTTACTGATTTCCGCAATAATTATCGTTATTTTCTTTATCCCGTATACCGCATCCGGTTTCGTTGCCTGCGGCAAGCTGTTCTCTACCCTGTTCGGCGTGAACTACCTGCCTGCGATGATTATCAGCTCTTTGGTTATTGTGGCATACACCGCTCTGGGCGGATTTTTAGCAGCATCTACCACAGACTTTATCCAGAGCATTGTAATGTCCATCGCCCTTGTAATCGTACTGGGCTTCGGTATTTCCGTTGCAGGCGGTTTCAATGCGGTTATGGAAAATGCAAAGGAATTGACCGGATACCTTTCCTTCACCGCCACCCACAATGTGGCTACCGGTGAGGTTGGGTCTTATGGTGCGCTGACCATTGCTTCTACTCTTGCCTGGGGTCTCGGTTACTTCGGTATGCCGCATATCCTTCTCCGCTTCATGGCAATCAATGACGAGAAGAAGTTAAAGCTTTCCCGTCGCGTTGCTACCGTTTGGGTTTTCGTTTCTCTCGGTGTTGCGGTATTTATCGGTATCATCGGTTACAGCATGAGTCTTAAAGGCACCATCCCGATGTATGAAACAAAATCCGCTGCAGAAAACATTATCGTAAATATTTCTGATGCTTTAAGTAAATACAGCGTTATTTTTGCCTTTGTAGCCGGTATCATTCTTGCCGGTATTCTGGCATCTACCATGTCCACCGCGGATTCCCAGCTCTTAGCTGCGTCCTCTTCGGTATCCCACAACATCGTAACCGGTGTTATGGGTAAAAAGAGTTCTCCGAAGACATCAGTACTTATCGCACGTATTACCGTACTTGCTATTGCGGTAATCGCAATGTTCCTTGCAAGCAATCCGGAAAGTTCCGTTTTTGATATCGTATCCTTTGCATGGGCAGGGTTCGGTGCCACCTTTGGTCCGGTTGTACTGTTCGCACTCTTCTGGAAGCGTTCCAACCGTTACGGTGCTCTTGCCGGCATGATTTCCGGTGGTGTTATGGTATTTGTATGGAAATACGTAATTGCAAAACTTGGTGGTGTATTCGCCATCTACGAATTACTTCCGGCCTTCATTATCGCTTGTATCGCTATCGTTGTGGTAAGTCTTCTTACCCCGGCTCCGGAACAGGAGATTCAGGATGAATTCGAAGAAGTAAAGGCAATGAAGTAATTTCGCCGTTAAATGATCGATTCATTCTCACAACAAAATGCCCTTGCACTCTTCCTAAAGAACTTGTGCAAGGGCATCTTTCATTCTCGTTATCATCATTTACACAAAAACCGTTCTTACTCTCCGATTTCCGCTTCCGGTCCGGCAACCATTTCTTCATGTATGTCATTTAAGAAAATCGCCAATTCCTCCATAAACTTCTGATTGTCCTTCTTTGTATCTCCTTTTGTCAGAATCATCATCAAATACGGTTGTTCATCCATAACAATTGCCTGGTCATGACAGCATTGCTTCGGTACCCAACCCATTTTATTATAAATGAGATATTGTTCTCCTAATACATTTCTGATAAAACTTCGATTGGTTTCCTTTAATATTCCGGAAAAGAACTCTGCATTTGGGCTGTCCGAGTTGATATATCGATAAATTCCGAGCCAGTTCCGTAAAGAATCTATGGCTGATGTTTGTCCCCATTGTACTCCGCCACCGATTGTCACCCGATTCCCAACACTTTTCAAAAAGGCATTGTACCGATCCGGCCCAAACTCATTCAGTAACATAATATAACCGTTGTTATCGCTGAGTTCGATGGTAGCTTCCATGACAGAACTCAGGGAATACAGTTCCCCGTATTCCCGCAGAACCACATCATCATTCCCGAAATCATCCTCCTTATTGTACTCTATCGTATCCTCAAGAGTACCTCCCTCTTCCTCTATTTGCTGCAAGCAAGCGAATACAAAAGGAGCTTTTACCGTACTGGCAACCGGATAATACTTTTTTTCGTTATAGCAAATCAACGCTTCGGAATTAATATCATACAGTACAAAGGAACAGTCATAAGGTTCCTCCTGTACCATTTTTTTCAACTGCTTCTCTTGTTCCTCCGACAACCGGTAGTCTGTATTTCCGTAACTGACAAACTTCTTGGACTCCGTTACCGTCACCGCGTCCGCTATCGGTTTCGGCGTCGCCGTCGGGGTCGGAGTTGCCGTCGGGGTTGGGGTTGCCGTCGGGGTTGGAGTCGCCGTCGGTTCCGGAGTCGCCGTCGGCAACGGTGCCTTCGTCGGTTCCGGGGTTGCCGTCGGTTTCGGGGTCACTGTCCCTAACACCGCTTCTTTCGATAAAACCGGTTCCGCTTTTTTACTTCCCTGACATCCTGCCAGACTCATCATGAACACCGCAAGCAGTGTAACTAATCGTTTCTTCATCTGTATGTTTCCTTCCATACTTCTCTTTCATTTCCATTCGGTCACTTTTACGGAACCACATAGTCTAACGGGTCCACATATTCACCGTTTACTCTTACCCCAAAGTGCAAGTGAGGGCCGGTTGACCAACCGGTAGAACCACATTTCATAATTACCTGACCCTGCTTCACATAATCACCCTTTTTTACCAATAGCTTAGAAGCATGCAAATAGTGGGTTCTGTACCCGTTTCCGTGGTCAATGATGATTCGATTGCCACTGCGGTCCGACCAGCCTGCCTCGATTACCGTCCCTGCCAAAGCAGCTACGATATTCGAACCGTAAGCACCGCCGATATCAATTCCGTTATGAATTTGCCATTCCTTCGTAATCGGGTGGATTCGACCGCCGAAATAAGAATAAACCCGATGGTCTGTCGGAAACGGCCAAATCATCTTATCCGGAGATTTTTCATCCGTAAGTCCCAGCTTTGCCTGTTCCTCTGCCTTCTTTTTCCGTTCTTCCTCTTCTCGTTTTCGTTCCTCTTCTTCTTTCTTTTTCCGTTCCTCTTCTTCCCTCTTTTTCCGTTCTTCTTCCTCTATTCTCAGTCTTTCTTTTTCTTCCAGTTCTTCGATTTCAAAGGTTTTATTCTGTATCTCTTCGTAATAATAGAAATACAGTTCTTCCGATATACCGAGAGCGGCCGAAACTTCCGCCATATACTTGGCTTTATTCGCACATAATAAATTCAGATTATCGATTTCTAACTGCTGATACTCCCTCTCCATATTCAATTCCACTAACTGAATGGCATATGCTTCTTCCTTTTTTACCACTTCGTCACAGGCAATTTCGTATCTCTTTAATAGCTCATCGTCATATTTGGCGATTTGCGCACGATATTCAATCTGATTCAGCATATCTTCAAGGCCCTTGGAACCTACGAGAATGTCCCAGAAACTGACATCTCCGTTTTCATACATATACTTCACTCTGGCTTTCATCGTGGCATACTGCGAGTCCTTTGTTGCGATTGCTTCCTCTAATTCTTTCTCTGCATTTTTTAAGTTCTCTTCGCAAAGGGCAATGGACGCATCCAATCGCTCCATTTCATCAAAGGCAAGGGTTAACGCATCATCGATTCCTTTAATATATTCCGCAGTACTGGTCTTATCCTTTTCCAGTTCCGCAATTCGGAGTTCCGCTTCCTGTCGCTTCTTCTCCAGTTCTTCCTTTTCCTTTTTTGCTATCCCGATTGCCGTTTGATACGATTCATCCGCCAATGCATTCCTATGATAGCCCGAAAAAGAACATAGCATGATTGCGATACACAAAACAATACAAGAAATTCTCTTTTTGTTCATAGCATCACTCCTCCTTTGCCTACTCTTACGTAACGACAATGCAATAAGGGGACAGTTTCAATCTGTATAAAACCGTCCCTTCTTTGTTCCTTGTTTAATTTGCCGTATTCAGTATACCGGAAAAATACTGAATGGATTTCACACTGTCACCGTCAAACAAAAACATCAAATCCATTCCGTCCTTTGAATAGGTATACGCTCCGGCTGTTTCTTTATAGCCTTCGCCATAGGCATCCACCACGTCCGTTACAGAGCATCCGATATAAGCGCCCTCCGGTGTCTCCACCAAATCGTCCATAAGAACTACGGAAGAAACCAAATCTTTCCCCTCAAGCGGGTAAGTGTTGATTACAAAATGATCATAGGTATACACCTTATCAAGACCTTCAAAGGCACAGCTTGCCGCTTCGAAATAAGAAACAGGCTCCCCGATTCCGTTTACGATTTCCGTTATGTCCTGATCCATATAAATATTTACGGATTCACTGGTGAAAAAATATCCTGTCGGCTCTTTTTTTTCATCTCCCGATGCGGTATTTTCGGTTTTATCTACCGCCACCTGCTGTTCTGTCTTTCCGTCCTGCGGTTGCTTCGTTTCTTCCACAGAGTCCTTTTTCCCGCATGCCGCCAGGCAAAGAACCGAACAAATCATTACTGCCAAAATCTTCTTTTTCATGTTATTCCTCCGGTGTTTCTTTCACATTATTTATTTTCTCATATTGTTCTTTTATCTCCGCTTCATAGGCTGCCAGCTTTTCGGTCCATACTGCCTCCAGCTTCGCGTCTCCCCTACGATTTTCCAAACCACAGTCCTTCGCAAGAATGTTTCCGAAATAAACCGAAAGTTTCTCTGCTCCGGAAAGATTCAAATGCAGTCCCGCATCATAGGTATCCTCATTAAAATCCAACCCGATTTCCTCAATCGTTTCCAGAAAATTATAATACTTCAGTCCATGTTCTTTTGCATATTCTTCCATCTGGACTTCCCACTCATCGTACCATGCAGGATAAAGGCTCGGTGCTTTCACAAGTACCAGCTCCACATCATGTTCCTTACACAAGGTTACCATTTTATCCAAATACAAATAAGCATTCTCTCCGAATGAATAATCGGCCAACGGTCTTCCCGCCGGAACATTGACGGCAGGTTTTACATCCACCCGCATATAATACCCGTTATGCGTGACTTTGTCACGTTTGAAAAAGTATGTAAAATCATCTTTGTTTAAATCATTCCATCTGGAATGATACCGTAACAATGGGAATACATATTCCACAAAAGATTCATCCTCTGTCATGGAAGCCTTAACGGAACCCACCTTACTGGAAGACCAGCGCATTCCGTCTAAGGTCATCCGGTTATATTCCTCTTTCTGTGGCTCGTTGTATTTCATCGCAAGTACATTGAATACAATCACATCCGGCTTTTCATACCGAAGCGTTTCCTCCATCAGATAGTACGACTGCCAGATTAACTGCTGCGCACTGCCACGGATATAGGAATGAATTCCGTATTCTTCCCATAACACCGCCGGAGAAATGTTTTCATACAACTCACAATCTCCGATAAAAACCACATCATGATTTTTCTCTTCTTCGTAATACTCTGCAATCATTGCGCCTTCCACAATACCATGCATATATTTCGGCATAAGCAGGCGTTGCAAAAGTCCTATTCCCAAAATCGCCACCGCACATCCAAGAAGTACGGCGCCGACCCGGATCCATCTTTTTTTCATGAACGTCATATCCTCTTAAAACTGATTATAAATAAACTGACTGGCACTATACCCGTGACCGTAAGCTCCGAACACAAGAATGATAATAAGCAATCCGTACCATACCGCAAAACGAACCGGCAATTTTTTCCGTGCAACGGTTTCTCTGACGGAACCTTTCTTTTCCTGCCAAAGACTGACTGCAAACATCAGACACAAGGCCATAAATAGGATCAGATAATCACCGCCGGAAAGTCCCAACCCGAGGAACGATGCTCCGCTGAAATGACTGATCTTAAAATCAGTAAACATCGCGCCAAACATTTTAAAGGTCAAAGGCACATCCCGATAACAGTCAAAGGTTCGCAAACAACTCATCAATAAAATTGTCCGGATAATCTGGAAACACTCATATACCGGATTTCCTTTTATCTTTACTTTAGAATGAAACCACTGATAACAAGGCTCCAGTTCCTGTGAAATCATAATCACAACAAAGTTTCCGAGGCCCCACACAATAAAGTTCCAGCTGGCACCGTGCCAAATACCGGTAGCAAACCATACCACAAAGGAAGACAAATACACCGGAACACGCTTTCCGATGGCATCTCCAAACCATTTCTTTGCTTTCTTATTCAGTTTCAGCATCGGTTTACAAACGGAAATCGGATAAAAAATATAGTCCGTGAACCAGCTTCCCATGGTAATATGCCAACGATTCCAATACTCTTTAATGTTCTTTGATAAAAACGGGCGTCTGAAGTTTTCCGTAACCTCAATCCCCAGCGTCTGGGCAATACCGATCGTAATGTCAATGCCACCTGTAAAGTCGGCATACAATTCAAACGCATAAAACATCATACCGATAAATACATATCCGCCGGAATAGGTTTCCGGATTCTGAATGATGGTATTTACCGCAATGACGATCCGATCCGCCACAACCAGTTTTTTAAAATAACCCCATAAAATGCGCTGTAAACCGCGACTGACGGTTGTTATTTCAAACCGGTGCTCTTCAAATAAAGACCGTGCCAAATCATTAAACCGGCTGATTGGACCTTGTACCAGCTGTGGAAAGAAGGACACAAACAGCGCAAGTTTCAACGGATTCTTTTCCGCACGGTACGCTCCCCGGTACACATCAATTAAATACCCCATGGACTGGAACGTATAGAAGGAAATTCCCATAGGAAGTATTAAATTTACAAACGGAAGTTCCTTCCCACCGAACAGGTGCAGCACCGAATTTACATTATGAATTGCAAAATTCGTGTACTTTAGCACTGCCAGAATCCCCAGATTAAGCAGCAAACAGCCTACCATAATCCGGACTTCCCGCTTTCTCTCCTGTTCTTTTAATGCTTTACGGGCATCTCTGTCCAGTTCCTTTTTCTTCTGTTGAAACGCTTCCTCAAACCGGTCCTTCTTCTTCTGAATCCACATCGTTGCAAAATAAACCGTTACAGTGGTAGTCAGAATAAAAATAAGATAGGTCGGCTTTGCAAGCCAATAAAAAACATAACTTGCAACAAGCAACAATATCCACTGTGCTTTGCGCGGAAGAATATAATAAAGAAGAAAAACGACCGCCAAAAAGGCCAAAAACTCATAAGAGGTAAACAGCATGTCTTATTCCTCGTCCATCTTCTTCTCAATCAATGCATATAATGCTTCCGCACTGTTAAAATTCTCCGGAGTAATCTCGTTTGCACCGATGATTACATCAAATACATCCCCGATTTCGGAAATAATGCTTACGATGTCGAAGGAATCCAAAATTCCGTCGTCCATCAGGTTTTCTTCTGTGGTAAAATCCACATCCGGGTGCAAATCACTTAAAATGCTTAATAAATCGTCCATTGGTATCTCACTTTCTTTACTTTAGTTTATTTTTCAAAGCAATACGGTCGATTTTACCGTTTGCCGTGAATGGCATTTCATCTAATTGGTAAAAATTGTTCGGAATCATATAGCGTGGTAACCGCTCCTTTAACTGTTTTGATAACTCCGCCGGTGAAACGGTTCCTACATAAAATAAAATAATCTTATTTTTTACCTGATCATAAACACAGCCCGACATCTTTACTCCCTCAAGCAAATTCACATTTACTTCAATTTCACCCAGTTCGATGCGATGTCCCATGTGCTTAATCTGATAATCCTTCCGGGAAACAAATACCAACTCTCCCCGTTCATTCCGCCGTCCGATATCGCCGGTCCGGTAAATAATTTCCGGATACGCGGTATTGAGCGGATTCTGTACAAAACACTCCGATGTTTTTTCCGGATTATTATAATATCCCAACGTTACGGAAGTTCCTCTGATACAAATCTCGCCTTCCTCCGCAAGTTTGTTATTCTCATCCAAAAGCATAATCTCCGTATTCTTAAACGGGAAACCGATCGGAATCACCTCATCCGGCATAAACTCCCGCTCTACCGGATAATAACAACACATACCGGTTCCTTCCGTCGGACCGTAAAGATTTACAAAACGAGCCTCCGGCACTGCATTTTTCCAAAGATGAAACTGCTTTACCGGGAACACTTCGCTACCGAATGCCACGGTACGCAAAAACTTCGGAACTACCGTGTCAAAGGTCCGAAACGCCGAAATCATGGTTAATGCGGAAACAACCCAGCATACCGTATTAATCTTCTTTTCGTTCATGTACTCCACTAACTTTACCGGCATGGAAAACAAATTATGCGGAATCAGCCAGGTGGTCGCACCGAATTTTATGGTCGGATATAACTCCTTCAAACAAGCATCAAAGTATAACGGCGTCTGATTTCCGAACACCGTATTCTCATCAAATCCCAACACCTCCGACAATTGCTCGATGTAATCCAGCACCGAACGATGACAGGCACACACGCCCTTCGGGATTCCGGTGGAACCGGAAGTAAACACAATATAAATCGGGTCGGTATCAATCGCTTTTTTCCGAATTAAGGTCAACTGCTCGTCTAAAATTTCCGTATTCTCGATTTCATCAAAGCATACCAATTCTCCGGTAAACTCAAACTTCCGGGCCGCATCAAGCAACGCTCTGTCACAAATAATGACTCTGGCCTTACAATTTTCCAAAATCAGCTGTACCCGGGCAAATGGCATTTCTTCATCAATCGGCACATAAAAACATCCGGCTTGAATCGTACCGAAGAAGGTTACGATTTCTTCGGGACTTTTTCTCATAAACACTACCACCGGTTCTTTATAGTAGCCGTTTTTCGCAAGCCAGGAAGCAACACTCCTGTTTTTGCGATATACATCCGCAAAGGTATATTGTGTCGTTTCGTTTGCATAAGCAAGCTTATCCGGTACACGTTTTACCGTTTCATCCAAATAATCCAATACGTGATTTTGCATAATCATCTACTCCGTAATTAAATTCTCAAAGCGGGGATGCAATGTTCCGCAAAGTTCCACACTACGTTTTGCAAGTACATCCAGTACATCCAAAAATCCCGCATCCAGCTTGTTATCTCTTTTCATAATCGATAATTCCGTACACCCCAGAAGAATCACCTGAGCCCCCTGCTCCTTAAGATTTTTCTGCACTGCACGAAACCGTTCCGTCTCTACCGGCAATCCCGCTTTCACATTGTTATAAATCAGATGCATCACATCCTTTTGGTACTCCGGTTCCGGTGTCACGCAATCAATTCCGAGCAAACCGCATTCCTGTTGAAATAACCTGCTCTTTATGGTGCCGTCCGTCGCCATAATCCCTACCTTTTCAATGCCGTTTTTCTTCAAATAGGAACTTGTCTCTTTGATGGTATGAATCATCGGAATTCCGATTTGTTCCTGCAATGTATGATGAAAGTAATGTGCCGTAATGCACGGAATCGCAAGCACCTGTGCCCCGCGTTCCGCCAGCTCCTGTCCTATTCTTACCAAATGTGGCTCCGGGTTCTCTTTCGTAGCATCTAAAATATAACTTGTCCTATCCGGAACTCCCGGATCACTATGTATCAGCATCTTAATATGCTCCTGGTCATTTTCAGCCTTTGTCATCTGGGTTACCAATTGCATAAAGTAAGCTGTCGCCATAGGACCCAATCCACCGATTACTCCTAATACTGCCATATCAAACGCCGCCTTCTACTTTTTTTGGATCTCCGGGAAAAGACTTCTGTCATAATGGTGACAGTATTTATTCTTCTTGGAGTACTCCATCAACTCATCATCACCGATGTAATCAAAATTATGTTTTACAAGTCTCGGACATGTATCGTAGTGATACCATCCTTCGCCGATATCTACCAAATTCCAGTAATGTCTGTAAGTATCCGGGATTCGGTTAATCATCATATTTTTGATTCCGGCTTCGATCAGTAATGCCTGCGCCGTTGCGGCATAGGTATAACAATCACCTCTGTGATCCGCAAATCCCTGATATGCCGACTTTGTCCAACTGTTTTTATCCGAATAATCGTAATAACGAATATTTTTATGTATCCAGTTATAGATTGCCGTCAGTTTTTCTCGGTCCGTCATTCCCTCCGTAAAGATCTTTGCCAGCACTTCCGCCGCCATAACGGAAATACTCGCTTCACTGTACTTTTGTTCTTCCACACGAAGCTTCATGGTTTCGGATACCGTATTTCCAACCGAATCCGTGGCGGTATAAATCACCTCATACCAGCCCACCTTTTTCAAATCAACCGCAGAAGTGTCAATCTCCAACTTCGGCTTTTCATCCACATTATCCGTTACCGTAATTCCTTTTTTATAAGCAACACTGTCTCCGATATAAACCGTTCGTTGTTCCACTCCGGAAATTACCGGCGCAATCGTATCTTTTTCCAATACCAGTTTGCATTTTCCTGTTGAACGGTTACCGGATGCATCCTCTGCTACGATTTCAACTTCCTGTTCCCCTTCTTTCCTGTAATCCGGTGCGGAAACAAAGCTTAACTGTACCGGGCTTTCATCTTCTGCCGCTTCCACATAATCTTCCGGAATCAGTTTCTTTCCAATCCAGCTTGAAACGTCTTTTAAAACAAGCTTCGGGGCAATGGTATCTTTCACCACCAAGTCAACTTCATAACGTTCCGTTCCTTCCAGTATTTCCAATTGATAAGTTCCCACGGAATCAAACGTATCCCAATCCGGAACCTTTCCCCAGTAAAGTTTTACTTCATCATTCATTGCGTAATCCATCGGGGAAACTTTCACATTACCCAATTCCCGTTCCAGAGATTCTACTGCGCCGTAAACCAAAAGCTCGGTCTCATATTCGGAAACGTTACCGGCTGCATCCGTCAACTTAAGCTCTACCTTCTGTCTGCCGGTTTTATTCCAATCCGGCTTCTTTGCAAAGGAACACTCCACAGCCGTTGCATCTTTTACTTCGTCAAAAAAAGCTTCAGGTTCCACCGGTTCGCCGTAGCGGCTAACACAGTCCGAAACATTCCCTTCCGGAGCTGTCGTATCTTCAACAATCAAACGGCAATCATATTGAAACAAATCGGTTTTTACCCGTACCGTATGCTCTCCCACGTCAAGAAGCACCGCACCGTCCATGTCTGTAAAGCGAACATCCACATCCGGTTTTGCTGCAAAAGCAGATGCCTCTACCGGACTTCCGGCTTCCGCATAAACCACATCCTGTACACACTGATTTCTATAAAATGAAAGCATGATCACTCCGACCAATGCAATTGCCATTACGGCAAAAAAAGAAAACCGTTTCATTTCATTTTATCCTTTCAAGTATTTTATACTGATTCTTTTGCATATTTTTCCACCTTAATTCTACAAAACATTATACTCTATCGGGTTTGTTTTTTCAATACCATTTCCATGAAAAATCCATTGTTCTTCCGTAGCTTTTAAAGCAGAAAGAGTCCCCTCGTTTTTATCGAGGAGACTCCTTATCTCTACCGCTTTGTTATTCTCTTTCTACAGTTTCTTCCAACCACTCATATACCACTTTAGCCATTTCGTTTGCATACTGTTCACCGTAAGTATCATAAGCGGCGTTATCTTCTTCGTTTGAAATAAACCCAAGCTCCACAATCATACTCGGCATTTTGGCTTTCTGGTTAATCGAATAGTTTTCTTTCGTGTTGTCAATGCGACCGTACTTCACACCCCGGTCATCCATACCGCCGACATCCGTAATCGCATCCAGCATCCCTTGTGCCAAAAGTCTCGCTTGTTCCGGCCTACTGCTGTGAATCCAAAATTCAACGCCTCCTACAGTACTGTTTCCTGCAAATGAATTGCGATGAAAAGAAATCAAAACATCCGCATTTGCCTCATTGGCAATATCCGTACGCTCCGACAATTCCAAAAATGTATCATTGTCTCTTGTCATAATGACCTGAATTCCGTATTCCTGCAAGGCATCCCGAAACCATTTTGCCATCCGGAGATTATCCTTTTTTTCAACCCGTTTATTCACTCCGTCCACACGAAGTACCGCTCCGCCGTCCTTCCCTCCGTGACCGGCATCAACACAAACCACATACTTCGGAGGCTCCGGGGTCGGGGTCGGTGTACTTGTAGGAACCGGAGTCGGCGTATTCGTAGGAACCGGGGTCGGTTCCGGCTCTTTCATCAAAACCGCATCCGAGAAAGCGGTCTCTATTCCAAACAATTGCAGTTCAATTTCATCCTGCTCGGATTTCACCGTATTCAGTTCTTCCTGCAGACTGAGTGATACCGCCTGTACCGACTTTATTTCATCTTTTGCTTTATCTAAATGAACCGCCAGTACAATCACGGTAACTCCGAATACAATTCCGATGAGGGATAATGCAATGATGCAATTTCTTATCCCTTTCTGCATTCCGCGAAATCCTGTCACTACAGAAGAACACCACTTTAAAAAGACGTTTTCTTTTTGTTCAACAGAGACATCCGATGCCGGTTCCTCCTGATTTTCCGAATGAACAGGCTCTATGGCATCTTCCTGTCCTGTCGCTTCTGAAACATCCATCGGTTCTGCCGTTTGCTCCGCTTCTTCCTGACCGGTCTGTTCATCCGTCTTCGCCGATTCTTCACCTGCAGAGAGCAACGGTTCTTTTGATACATCTGTTTTCTTTTTCGTTGTATTTTTCTTTGCCTTTTTCTTCGAACTCATTGCACACGCCTTGTGTAACCCGAATCACTTCGGTACCTTTCTCTAGATTACCCCTGTATCAGTTTACATCTTTTTCCTGCATTTTGCAACCGAATTCGACAATTTCACTACTTACTTTCTTCATTTTCTTCCTTCGGAAGTGCTACTTTGTTTTCTACCACAACACGTTTATTATAGCATACAAAGCATTCTTCCACGATTTCCTTCTTCATCTTCGGGGTAATCAGACTCACCACCGGTACAATAACTAAACCTGCTACCATTGCAATTGCCCCTGCGTTAATCGGAGAAGCGATAAACTTAAAGAACATATTTGCTACAGTGATACCGACACCGGCCGCAAAACTTGCCCAAACGGAAGCTTTCGTAACCCCCTTCCAGTACAAACCGTATAAGAACGGTGCCAGAAAAGCACCTGCCAACGCCCCCCAGGAAATACCCATGAGCTGTGCAATAAATGCCGGCGGGTCCAGTGCAATCACAACAGAAATCACAATGAAGAATACAATCAGTCCCCGCATCCAAAGAAGCTGCTTTTTCTCACTCATTTTCTTTGCAATGCTACCCTTAATCACATCCAGCGTAAGGGTAGAGCTGGATGTCATAACCAAAGAAGACAGGGTAGACATCGATGCGGAAAGCACCAGCACAATCACAATACCGATTAAAATATCCGGGAGTTTGGACAACATTGCCGGCACAATGGCATCATATACAATCGCACCTTTCTCATTGTAAATTTCCGGACCGTCAAACAATCGTCCGAAACCGCCGAGGAAGTAACAACCGCAAGAAATCACGACAGCAAACAAAGTAGAAATAATCGTACCGGTACGTACTGCCTTCTCATCCTTAATCGCATAAAACTTATGTACCATCTGCGGCAAGCCCCAAGTTCCGAGAGAAGTCAGTACAACAACACCAAACAAATTCCACGGGTCCGGACCGAGAAAAGAAGTAAATGCTCCCTTCTGTCCTGCCGTGATTGCCACATCACTTTCAAACTCTGCCAGATTTTTTACCGCTTCGTAGAAACCACCCTGACCGTTTAGCACCGCTACAATCACTGCTACGATACCAACCAGCATAATAATCCCCTGAATAAAATCATTAATTGCCGTAGCCATGTAACCGCCGAGGATTACATATACTCCGGTCAACACTGCCATACCAAGCACACATACCGCATACGGAATATCAAAAGCCATTCCGAACAAACGGGACAAACCGTTGTACACGGATGCGGTATACGGAATCAAAAAAATAAACGAAATCACAGAAGCTGCAATCCGAAGCTTATTACTGTCATATCTCTTTCCGAAGAAATCCGGCATGGTTTTCGAAGAAAAATGCTTACTCATAATGCGGGTACGACGTCCCAAAATCACCCATGCAAGCAAAGAGCCGATTAAAGCGTTACCGATACCGATCCAAGTCGCCGACATACCGTACTTCCAACCGAACTGGCCCGCGTAACCGACAAATACTACCGCAGAAAAGTACGAGGTTCCGTAAGCAAATGCTGTGAGCCACGGGCCTACACCTCTGCCGCCTAATACGAAACCGTTCACATCGGTAGCATGACGTCTGGAATAAATACCCACACCGATCATCATACCAAAAAAGATAATTAACAGAATAATCTTTACTAACATCACTGTTCTCCTTTTCTATCCTCTTTATTGAGTTGCATACACTTCACTTTAAAGCGTTGCGCTTTAAAGCAGTAAAGCGTTATGATATAATTATATCTGTCCTCCGATGATTTGTCAACCCCTTTGGACAGATATTTTTTATTCTTTATTTCACGGCTATCTTCAACCGGAGTATTTTTGCTTACAGTTCCAGCAACCGTTCAGCATTCTTATGCAAAATCAACTCCTGTTCCTCTGCCGTCAACGGCATCGTCAGAAACGTCTCCACATCCTTTTCCGGATTTCCCCACGGGCAATCCGTAGCAAACAGAATTTTATCTGTTCCGTGAGCCCGGCAAAGCGTCACAAAATGTTCTTCGGAAATATGTCCCATGGAATAAGCCGTATCCATATACACCCGCTCTCCCGCAAGGGTATCGATTACCTCTTCCCACAAGTTCCATCCTCCCATATGGGCAAGTACCAACTTCTCCGGTTTTACTTCACGAAGTACCTTAAGAGCCCGCTTCGGAGTACATCGTACCAAATCCGGGAATCCGATATCCACACCGGCATGAGTTACAATAATGAGACCCAACTCCGACGCATACTCAATCATCCGCATATAGCGGATATCATCAAAAAACACTCCCTGATAGTCCGGATGAAGCTTAATCCCTCGAAATCCCTGTTCTGCAAGGAACTTCAACTCTTTTTTATAATCAGTGGTATCCGGGTGGATCCCGCCGAAGGAAAGAAGGCCGTTCCCGTTTTCGTTAATCTGCACCGCAAACCGGGTAATCGACTCAAACTGTTCCGCTCTTGTCACCACCGGAAGCACTACGCCCAGAGCAATTCCGGCTTCCGACAACACACGCCGAAGTCCGTTGACGGAACCGTCGGTATGAGCCGGAATTCCTCCTTTTTGCGACAACAGTTCTATTGTTTTTCCGGCAATTTTGTCCGGAAATGCGTGCGTATGAAAATCAATGATTTTACGCTCCAATTTTACCTACTTCCTCTGCTTTTACAAATTCTATGCCAGCATTTTCCAAAAGTTTTACAGCTTCCTCCGGATTTCCTGTCTTAATAATCATACCGGAAAACTCCTTCGCATTGGCAAGTACATACATATACTCTACGTTCATTCCCGCAGTTCCGAGAAGTTCCAAAACGCCCTGTAACGTTCCTACTTCGTTCGGAAGCTTAATCGCAAGCACTTTGGTAAGTCTGGCGGAAAAACCGTTCTCTTTTAATACCTTACGGCCTTCCTCCGGATTGTCCACAATCAGACGAAGCACTCCGAATTCGCTGGTATCCGCGAGACTTAAAGATAACACATTTACTTTGCTCGTTTTTAACTGAAGTAATACCTCATTTAAACGGCTGACTTTATTTTCCATAAAAACCGATAACTGTTCCAAATACATAAGCTTCTCCTTTCCGTTGATAGAAATCAACTCCGCTTGTATTAATCTGACATTTTTCTTCCTGAGTTCCGCTTATACAAGCTTTCTCTTATCCAGTACGCGAACTGCCTTACCCATACTGCGCTCTAAGGTCTTCGGCTCAACCAGAGTAACCTTAACCGCCAGACCGATGGCCTGCTGGATGGTATGTACAATCTGCTTATTAAGACGCTCCAACTCCTTGATTTCATCGGAGAAGAAACGCTCCTCAACTTCTACTTGTACCTCTAAGGTATCCAGGTTGTTCACACGGTCTACAATCATGAAGTAGTTCGGTGTGGTACCGGACATTTCAAGGAGTGCTGCTTCAATCTGGGACGGGAATACATTGACACCGCGGATAATTAACATATCGTCGGAACGCCCCTTAAAACGGCTGATACGTGCTAAGGTTCTGCCGCACTCACACTTGTCATAGGAGATACTGGTCAAGTCCTTGGTACGATAGCGGATTAACGGAATACCTTCCTTCGTCAAAGTGGTAAATACCAACTCACCGGTTTCTCCTTCCGGTACCGGAAGCAAGGTCTCGGAGCTGACGATTTCCGGAAGGAAATGGTCCTCGTATACATGGAGACCCTTATGATAAATACAGTCACAGGCAACACCCGGTCCCATCACTTCGGACAAACCGTAAATATCATGAGCATGGATGTGAAGCTTCTCTTCAATCTGTTTCCGCATGTTTTCGGTCCAAGGCTCTGCACCGCAGATAGCTGCCTTTAACTTAATATTCGGAATATCTCCCTGTTCTTCCAAGGTTTCCGCAATATGCATGAGGTAGGACGGCGTACATGCAAGAGCCGTAGCACCAAAATCCTTCATCATGGTGATTAACTTCTTCGTATTACCGGTAGACATCGGTACAACCGTTGCACCTAAATTCTCGGCTCCGTAATGTGCTCCGAGACCTCCGGTGAATAAACCGTAACCGTATGCAACCTGAATGATGTCATCCTTGGTCAGACCTGCCATGGTAAATGCTCTGGCAACACACTCGGACCATACATCGATATCCCGTCTAGTATAGCCTACTACCGTAGCCTTACCGGTGGTGCCGCTGGATGCATGTACTCGTACGATTTCAGACATCGGAACAGCAAACAAACCGAACGGATAGGTATCACGCAAATCATCTTTCGTTGTGTACGGAAGCTTTGTGATATCGTCCGCAGACTGAATATCTCCCGGTTCCAAACCTACCGCCTGCATCTTTTTCCGGTAAAATTCTACATTGTGGTAGACATGATTTACCGTTTTCACAAGACGCTTGCCCTGCAGATGATGAATCTCATCTCTGCTCATACATTCTTTTGCTTCGTTCCAAATCATTGGCTTCTCCTTCCGCATGAATCCATGCGATTAAAATATTAAATTTAGTTTTAATTACATCTCGTAACCTACGAGGAATGCTTTCTTGTTTAACTCTACGGTCTTTGGCGGTACGGTAGCTTCGATTGCGTTAAGCCACTGCTCCTTTGTAAAGTCCATATGCTTTGCGGCAACACCGAGAACGATTACGTTAAACACCTTGGAATTGCCAAGCTTTAAAGCCTCTTCCTGGGCATCTACGGAATACACCTGATGTTCCTTAGAAAGATTCTCGATGATGTTCTCCGGATACTGTGCAGCACCGGTTACTACGGTAATCGGCTCGATACGACGGTCATTGATTACCATCGCACCGTCCTTCTTTAAGAAGTGCGCATAACGAAGTGCCTCTAAACGCTCAAATGCAATGAGAACGTCTGCCTGTCCTTCTTCTACAATCGGTTCCGCAACCTTCTCACCGTAACGAACAAAGGTAACCACGCTTCCGCCTCTCTGTGCCATACCGTGTACCTCAGAAAGCTTTACATCGAAGCCGGCCTCTACGGTAATATTTCCTAAAATACGGCTGGTAAGCAGGGTACCCTGACCGCCCACACCGACAATCATAATATTTCTAGTGGTCATAGTCTTATCCTCCTTATCTTGCCTTCTTCTCGATGGCATCAAACTTACAAAGTTGCATGCAAAGTCCGCAACCGTTACACATGGTAGCATCAATGGAAATGGTACCGTCCGTATTCTTGGTAAGAGCCGGACATCCCGGTCTTAAGCACATGCCACACTTCTTACACTTATCGCTGTCCGGAACACAAACATCCGGGAACACATTCCCCTTTAACAATACACACGGAGACTTTGTAATAATAACGGATACGTCGTCTCTTGCGGTCTCTTCCTTAATAATGCGTTCAAGTTCTGCGGTATCGAACGCATTGACCTCTACTACATGTTCGATTCCGATGGCCTTACAGAACTGTACCAGATTTACCGCCTTGGTGGTCTCACCCATTAAGGTCTTACCGGTAGCCGCATGGTCCTGATGACCGGTCATACCGGTGGTGGAGTTATCTAAAATCATTACCGTACCGGTACCCTTGTTGTATACCATGTTAATCAAGGAATTCACACCGGTGTGCATGAAGGTGGAATCGCCGATGACCGCAACCCAGTTCTTGATGTAATCCTTGCCCTTTGCCTTTTCCATACCGTGAAGGGTGGAAATACTTGCTCCCATACATACGGTAGTATCTACTACGTTAAGCGGAGCCACAGCACCGAGAGTATAACATCCGATATCGCCTGCCGCATGAATCTTCAGCTTGTTTAACACGGAGTAAACGCTTCTGTGCGGGCACCCCGGACAAAGAATCGGCGGTCTTGCCGGTACCTGTGCCGGTGCCTTAAGTTCCGCAGTCTCACCAAGTACTGCCTTACGAAGCATATTGGCACTGTACTCACCCTGCACGGTAAAGATTTCTTTTCCGATACACTTGATTCCCCAAGACTTTACCTGCTCCTCGATAACAGGCTCCAGCTCTTCGAAAATGTAGAGCTTATCCACCTTAGAAGCAAACTCCTCAATGAGCTTACGCGGAAGCGGATGTACCAAACCGAGCTTTAATACAGAAGCATTCGGACAAGCTTCCTTTACATACTGATACGGAATACCGCTGGTAATAAAACCGATGGAGGTATCGTTGTACTCTGCTTTATTGATGGAAAGGCTGCATGCATCCTCCGCCATTTTCTTTAATCGTTGTTCTACAAAAACATGTCTGTGCTTTGCATTGCCCGGCATCATAACAAACTTTGCTACATTTCTCTCATACGGCTTATCCGCAACCTCTTCCCTGTCACAAAGCTCAACCAGACCCTGGGAATGTGCCAGACGGGTGGTGGTACGTACAATCATCGGCGTGTCGTACTGTTCACTGAGCTCAAAAGCCAGCTTTACGAAATCCTTTGCCTCCTGGCTGTCGGACGGTTCCAGCACCGGCACCTGTGCCGCTCTGCCTACCATCCGGGTATCCTGCTCGTTCTGGGAGCTGTAAAGTCCCGGATCATCCGCTGCCACCAATACTAAACCGCCGTTTACACCACCGTAAGAAATGGTGTAAAGCGGATCGCTTGCTACATTTACACCGACATGTTTCATGGAGAACATGGCACGTACACCGGAAATGGACGCACCGATTGCCACCTCTGCAGCCACCTTCTCATTCGGCGACCACTCGGAATAAATCTCCTTATACTGCACAATATTTTCGCTAATCTCCGTACTCGGAGTTCCCGGATACGCTGCCGACACCTTCACGCCTGCTTCGTAAGCACCGCGGGCAATGGCCTCGTTCCCGAGCATAATCTTCTTTGCCATAATTATGTATCCTTTCTTTTATTTCGACCTTTGTAAAGCCTTTCTTTGCATCGTTTTCCTTCATCTAAAACGAATCCAACATATATTCTATCACACTTTTCCGCAATAAAAAAGACCTAAATTATTTTTTCTTTAACATTCTAACGCTTTAATGCACAAATTTGGCAAAGAAACCCTTTTACTTCATTTCTTTGTAAAAACTCTTCCTATTTCTTTAAGTTCTCATTGACTTTTTTCATTATTTCCCTTATACTTTATTGGTGGAAAGCGAAAAAGTGTCCGATATCCCACCGATAGTTCTTCCGCTCTCCGACATACTATTTAAGATTTGAGGAACAAAAACATGCCGATTACAAACATTTTGGAAAAAAACTGTGAAATGTACGGAAACGAAATCTGCCTGGTTGAAATCAACCCGCAGCTTCCGGAAACCCGTCGTATCACCTGGAAAGAATATGAACTGATGGAGCCGACGAAAAGCAGCTATTACCGTCGCGAAATCACCTGGAACGTATTTAACGAAAAAGCAAACAGATTTGCAAACTTCTTACTCTCCCGTGGCGTAAAAAAGGGAGATAAGGTTGCGATTCTACTGATGAACTGTCTGGAATGGCTGCCGATTTACTTCGGTATATTAAAAACCGGTGCCTTGGCGGTGCCGCTTAATTTCCGCTACTCTTCCGATGAAATCGACTACTGTGTCGGACTTGCGGACGTGGACATTTTGGTGTTCGGTCCGGAATTTATCGGTCGTGTGGAAGAAATCGCAGATACCTTAAGCAAGAACCGTCTGCTGATTTACGTCGGTGACAATTGTCCGACCTTTGCGGAGGATTATACTACTCTTACCGCAGACTGTTCCAGCACAACTCCGGATATTACGCTTACGGACGACGACGATGCCGCGATTTATTTTTCCTCCGGCACCACCGGATTTCCGAAAGCAATCTTACATAAACACCGCAGTCTCATGCACTCCTGTCTCGTAGAGCAGAACCACCACGAGACGACCCACGATGACGTATTTTTGTGCATCCCGCCGCTTTATCACACCGGTGCAAAGATGCATTGGTTCGGTAGCTTTTTAGTGGGAGGCAAAGCGGTTCTGTTAAAAGGAACAAAACCGGAATTTATATTAGATGCCGCTTCCAAGGAGCATTGTACCATCGTATGGCTTTTGGTTCCGTGGGCACAGGATATTTTAGATGCCATCGACCGGGGCGATGTAAAGCTTTCCGATTACGAGCTTTCCCAGTGGCGTCTCATGCACATCGGTGCGCAGCCGGTTCCGCCGAGTCTCATTACCCGTTGGAAGAAGCTGTTCCCGAACCACAAGTATGATACCAACTACGGACTTTCCGAGTCCATCGGACCGGGTTGTGTACACCTTGGTATGGACAACATCCATAAAGTAGGCGCCATCGGTATTCCGGGTTATGGTTGGGAAACGAAGATTGTTGACGAGCATCGTAACACCGTCCCGCAGGGTGAAGTGGGCGAACTGGCCGTAAAGGGTCCGGGTGTTATGACCTGCTACTATAAAGATGAAAAAGCAACCAATGAAGTGCTTGCCGACGGTTGGCTCTTTACCGGCGATATGGCAATGCAGGACGAAGATGGATTTATTTTCCTGGTCGACCGTAAAAAAGACGTTATCATCAGCGGCGGCGAAAATATTTATCCGGTACAGATTGAAGACTTCCTTCGTAAGCACGATGCCATTAAGGATGTTGCTGTCATCGGTCTTCCGGACAAACGTCTCGGTGAAATCACCGGTGCCATTATCGAAGTAAAGCCGGGATGTACTTTAACAGAGGAGGATGTAAACACCTTCTGTCAGGCGCTTCCGCGTTATAAACGTCCGCACACCGTTATCTTTGCGGATGTACCGCGTAACCCTACCGGTAAAATCGAGAAGCCGAAGCTTCGCGAACTTTACGGCGGTAAGGGACTGGTTGCGGCGCAGAATCAAGGTTAATATTTCCCATAACTTAAAGCAGAAGTAACACCCCGTTGCTTCTGCTTTTCTTTCAATACTTTATAAAAGGAGTGTATGAACATGGTAAAAGACGGAAAAATCTGGATTGCAAAAAACGATACCCCACAGTTTCTTTTCCCAAAAATGGGCAATCGCCACGGTCTTATTGCCGGAGCCACCGGTACAGGAAAGACCGTTACCTTAAAGGTCCTTGCCGAGTCCTTCTCCTCTCTCGGCGTTCCGGTATTCCTTGCGGATATCAAAGGCGACCTTTCCGGCATGTGTGCTCCGGGAAAAGAAAGTGAGGACATGTCAAAACGTATCGCAAAGTTCGGTATTGAGGACTGGTCCTATACCTCCTTCCCGACCCGCTTCTTTGATATTTTCGGAAAGAACGGCCATCCGGTACGTACCACAGTGTCGGAAATGGGACCGATTCTTCTCTCCCGCTTACTCGGTCTGACCACGGTACAGGAAGGCGTTCTTAACATTATTTTCCGGGTTGCGGATGACAACGGTCTTCTTCTGATTGACTTAAAAGACCTGAAAGCCATGATTCAGTACGTCAGTGAACACCGGGAAGAATACACCTTAAATTACGGTACCGTCAGCCCACAAAGTGCCGGTGCCATCCAGCGTGCCCTGCTTGCATTGGAAAGCCAGGGTGGTGATCTCTTTTTCGGGGAACCGGCCCTTGATATTTTAGACTGGATTACCACCGATGAAGACGGCCGGGGTATGATAAACATTCTCGATAGTACGGAGCTGGTACAATCTCCGCTCCTTTACGCAACTTTCCTCCTCTGGATGTTAACGGAGCTCTTTGAAAAGCTTCCTGAGGTGGGTGATATGGATAAGCCTAAGATGGTATTCTTCTTTGACGAAGCCCATCTTCTGTTCCGCGACATGCCAAAGACCCTGAACCAGAAAATCGAACAGGTGGTAAAGCTCATCCGTTCCAAGGGTGTAGGCGTTTACTTCATCTCCCAGAGTCCGAGCGATATTCCGGATGAAGTACTGGCACAGTTAGGCAACCGTATCCAGCACGCCCTCCGGGCATATACCCCGGCAGAACAAAAGGCGGTCCGTACCGCAGCACAAACCTTCCGGCAGAATCCGGCATTCGACACCTCTACTGCCATTATGGAACTGGGCGTAGGGGAAGCGTTGGTATCCTTCTTAGACGAAAAAGGAATCCCGACCATGGTGGAACGGACTTTTATCCTCCCGCCGCAGAGCTTAATGGGTGCCGTAGACGGTTTCACCCGTAATTCCGTTATTACAAAGAGTCCTTTGGATGAGAAATACGGATTGGCAGTGGACAATGAATCCGCTTATGAAATCTTAACGGAACAAAACGAAAAAGAAGAAGCGGAAGAACTCCGCGCCAAGGAAGAAGCCGCTGCCGCAAAACAAAAAGCCAAAGACGATGCGGCTGCTGTGAAGAAAAAGGAAAAAGAAGAAGCTGCAGAAAAGAAAAAGAAAGAAAAGCGCGCCGAAAAAATTATGAGTAAAACCGTAGGCCGTGCCGCTTCCAGTGCCTTCGGCACCATCGGTCGCGAAATCGGAAAGTCCATTCTGCGGGGATTGTTCGGCAACTCTAAATAACAGTGTTCATTCTATAAAGTCAAAACCCGCCCGAGATTACTCCCGGGCGGGTTTCTTTCTTCCTCTATCTGCTTTTATTGTTTGTTTTACAAATCAAGTGTTGCGACCTAACAATTACTCATTCGGGGACTTTACCGTAATACCGTTTTCTTGTGCAAAATATGCCATATCACTATGATCGGTTACAACGGTAAGCTTTTCAATGTCACATCCGTTAAACAAACTCGTGTCCCAATTCAAATTTGCATTGTTCGGTACATAGATTTCCTCAAGATTGATACAATCTCCAAATGCACGACGATTGATCCAACTTATTTCTTCCGGCAAGTCAATCTTTGTAAGCCCTGTACATCCCGCAAATGCTTCTTCCTCAATATTTAATAGTGTTCGAGAAAGAACTACATTTGTAAGGCCGGTACATCCTTCAAAGGCCCTTGCCTGAATGCCCCAAACATACTCCGGAAGAATAAGTTCCGTAAGGCCGGTACATCCCGCAAATGCTTCTTCCTTGATTTCTGCAAGAGTATTCGGAAGAACTACCTTTGTAAAATCGGTACAATCCTTAAATGCACCGCCGGATACTACGGTTACCGGCAAGCCTTCAATGTAGGCAGGAATTCTTACGGTTTCAGCCAAGGATACATAACCGGTAATGGCGATTTCCTCACCCCACTCGGTAGTAAACCGAATGTACTCAAATTCACTGATCTGGTCTTCATACTGTACCGGAATGTTGTGCTCCTGTGCAAAGGTATCTGCATAAGAACCTTCCATGGTAGTAATTAACAAGTTAGACTCACCTTCCGTCCAGCACTCAGAGAATGCATATTCACCGATACTTGTTACATTCTCAGTCAGGTTCATATTCTGGAGACTCGTACATCTCCAGAACGCATTATCTCCGATGGTGGTCAGAGAATCCGGAGTAGTAACCGTTACCAATGCATAATCCTCACCGAAAGCATACGGTGAAATCTTTGTTACACCTTCCGGAATAACTACGGAGGTAATATCTCTGCCACGGAACGCATTCGGTGCGATTTCCACTACCTTTCTTCCGAACAATTCCTCCGGAATTACAATCTCGGAGCCCTGGCTTCCCGGATCCTTATGCTTCTTCAAGCGAAGGGTTCCGTCCGGGTTCACTTCCACCTTGTACGGGCTGGCATCATAATCAAAGGTTGCATCCGGACGTGCCGTCGGCATATACATCTTTTTCTTGATGTTTGCCACCCTTATAGTCTCATCCCAATACGGCATGATCTCATCAAGAAGATATCCTAACTCATATTCCCCTTCTTCATTACGATGGAACTGCCAACGATAGTACAAGGTACCGTCGATTTCAAAGTACTCATCCTCCATGGTAAACTGCTCTAAATTTTCCAGGAAGTTAATGTATGTATTTGCTATAGTAGCTTCATTATAGAAGATGGAAAGGGTCTCATCCGTGGATCTTTCATCCCAATCGTGATGTACATAACGTTCCTTCCACTCATCCTCACGCTCTTCCTCATATCCAGGAGCCGGATTGGTCCAAAGATTATAAGCAAATGCGATATCCGCAGCAGTCTTTGCATCATAACATGCCGGTATTACCGCCACGTTATCGGCGAAATAGGTATGATAGCTATCAGAACCGTCTCCCTCATCCGGCTTCGGACAACACAAGAATGCAATGTTTGCATCCATGTCATTGTATTTGGTAACAACCGCCTGGCCGGAACTGTAATCTGCTGTACCCACAGTCATATAATAGGTTTCTCCAAACTGCATAACCGCTTTTTCTTCATAAAAGCGTTCCGCAAACCAGTTCCATGCTCCGTACTCTCCGTTTGAGCGGTCCGGTTCCATCAAATCATAACCCTTTTCAATCAAACCGGTAGCAAAGTCATATGCTTTCTCTACATTCGGGTCTGCAAGATTATTTACATACTCGCCCTTTGCTTCGTCATAGCCCACAAGCTCGGTGTCGGTGGAATATACAAGCTCACTTAAGGTAAACACATTCTGACTGGTCAACGCATAAATCTTGTCATTCGTAGTACCGTCCCAATCCTGATTGAGATTTTCAACCAGAATACCACAGATTTCTTCAAACTTAGACCAGGTCCATTCTCCGTTCTCCTGTAAGATAAACGGATCATAGTCCTCCATGCTCAATCCGGCATTTTCAATTGCCTGTTCATACAAATCCATGTTAATGAAAACGCCGCCTCTTGCTTCCTTCTCATCTGCAGACATACCATAGATTCCGTCTTTCCAGGTCATAAGCTCTTTTACATCTTCATTCCACTTTTCTGCATCAAAATCAAACTCATGTAACTTGGACAAATCATAGAAATAGTCTCTGTTACCCTCAAGGAATCCCTGCTCCATCATAAAGATATTTGCAGCCGGGGTACCCAGAGATACGGAAGTGCGGAATACATCCGGAAAATCATCCCAGTTTGCAATAAACTTCTGCTCCACGGTGAAGTTATACTTCTCCATCATTTCCTGACGGTATTTTTCCTGGGCAAGTTGCTCTTCCGTAACCGCCACTTCCGGAGTAGTAGAATACCAGTCACCGATTACGATATGTAACCCTCCTAAATCTCTGATTCCGCCTACCGGCTTTAACACCGGCGGAACATAATTATTCTTACCGGTTACACTGGTTCCGTTAGTGGAAATGTAAGCTCCTTCACCGGTAATATCTACCTTCTTAAGGATACCGTCACCGCTGATGCTTACATTATTTCCCTCTACCGTTGCATCCTCGACACTACCGCAGCTTCCTACTTCAAGAGAAGCACCGTTACCGCTTACCTGAAGGGACTCAATCTTTGCCAGAACCGTCAGCTTTACATTAGTGGAATCCTTTCCGATTTCAACCTTCTCAGCCTGAACATTTAAGGATATCACCGGTGCCTTATCAACCTTAACATCCTTCACCTCGGACTTCTGTCCGGTTAATATAATGTTACCGTTGCCTTCCCCTTCCATGGAAAGATTCCCAATCTGCGTATTCTTAAGCTTTACATGGGTAGTCATCCACTTTCCGTCTTCTCTGTCCTTCTGCTTTACGGTAAAGTTTCCGTTGTAGTTAGCGATGTCAACTTTCATCTGCTTCTGAGAGCCGTCGGCATCTACCTTCACTCCATCAACCTTTCCGTTTCTGAAGTCAACCTTTACATTACCGGAAACACTTACCTCTCCTACCTTAGCATCCTTACCGGTTTCCAATGTAGGACGGGTATTCATAATCTTTTCATTCTTTGCCTGTGCATCCTCATACTTTTTAACTGCACCTGCAGAATCACCGGTTTTACGAATCATGTCGATAACATCCGCTACCGTTACCTCTTCTAACTTCGCAGATACAACCGCTACCGATCCAAACTCACCGGACTTCATATCAATCTTACTGTTGATACCGCTTTCGATTTCTACCTTGCCGGCTTTTGCATTCTCAAAAACAACATGAGAAGCATCAATCTCCTTCGGCACAACAATCAGGTCCCATTCCCCCGTAATGGTAACCTTACCGTTTTTCCCAACCATATCCTGGGTTACGGTCAGGACACTGCCTTGCTTTGTTGCCGTTTCAACTTCTGCTTTCTTATCATTCTTCGCATAAGCCGGAACCGCACTGCTTACACCGGAGAACAGAAGCATAAAAGTCAGCATACCGGCAACCGCACGCATCAGTTTTCTCTTCATAAGTACACCTCTTCCTTTCGTGTTTTATAGCGCATCACGCACTTATCGATATTATAGAACATCACAAATTAAAAAGGTTATACTCACAGAATAATTTTATATGTCGCCGTTTCTAAAAAAATACATTTCATCCATCAACAAAAATTTACATTCCGCAAGATTTATGTTATACTGTAGGAAGTGTCTTAAATGACAAAATCCAGTAACATAATTACAGAAAAGAAAGGTATTTTTTTATGAAGAAAAATCACTTATACGGTCTGCGACCGCTTCTGTTTGCCCTGGTGGCATCTACGCTTATTTTGCCTTGTACAGGTTGTAATTCCGATCGCGACAATCCGGAATCTTCCTCAAGCAACAACGTAACGCAGATTACCGATGTAACCGAAAAAGACAACACAAACGTTTCCGAAAAGGATGATAACGATGTTACTGCGGAAAACAACACCGTTTCTGCCGGACAAGATTCCGAATCAAAAGAAGACGTTCCGAACGAAGATCAAATAACATCGGTACCGCGCTTTTCGAAAGAAGGTGGTTTTTACGAGGAACCTTTTCTTCTTTCGCTGACCTGCGAGTCGGGGGAAAGCATTTATTATACCATGGACGGCAGTGACCCGCGCACCTCCGCTACCACCTCCCTCTATGAGAAAAACATCCAGATTTATAACAATACGGCAGAAGAGAATGTCTACAGTGCCCTTACCGATATTAACCTTTCCGGCTATCAGCCTCCAAAGGACCCGGTAGATAAAGGCATGGTAGTCCGTGCCGTAATAAAAACTCCGGAAGACAATTACGGTCCTGTTGTAACCAACAGTTACTTTATCGGAAAGACCGCTTCCTACTATTCGGATTTTAAAGTCATTTCCATGGTAACCGACAGCGACTATCTGTTCCATCCGGATACCGGTGCTTATATGGTCGGTTCCAAATATTTTGATTGGCTGAACAGTGATGAATATGAACCGTTGGATGCCGGTGATGTAAAAAACGTAACCAATTACAACACAAAAGGACGTGAAACAGAATTCCCGGTAGCGATTCAGGTGTTTGAAAAGGGAAATGCCGTTTATTCCACCGATGTGGGCGCCCGCATTTCCGGTAACTGGTCCCGTGCCCACGCCCAGAAAAGCTTTCGCCTTTATGCCAGAAAAGAATACGGAAACGGAAAGATGGATTATACGTTCTTCGATGAACTCACGGATGTCAACGGTACTCCGATTGAGAAATTTGACAAAGTCACCCTCCGTAACGGCGGAAACGACTATCAGGAACTTCATTTCCGCGATGCGCTGATTCACGATCTCACAAAAGATCTTGCATTTGATGTTATGGCTTCGGAACCGTGTATCCTATTCATAGACGGAGAGTTTTGGGGCTTTTATATGATTCGAGAAAAAACCGATGGAGAATATATCGAATCCCACTATGGTATCGATAAAAATGATGTAGCCATTATCAAAAACAGCGATATTGAAGAAGGAACCGAAGAAGATTTGGAAGAATTCCGGGAGTTTTGCATCTGGGCTACCTCTGCGGATATGACTCAGGAAGAAAATTATAATACCCTTTGCAATTCCATGGATATCCAAAGTCTTATGGACTATGTTACCGTAGAGACTTACATAAACAACAATGACTGGGCTAACGGTGTCAGCAACAACTGGCAGGTATGGCACACAAGAACCGTAAATCCGGAGCTTCCGAAAGCGGACGGGAAGTGGCGTTTTATTCTTTACGACACAGAATTTTCCACCGGTCTTTACGGCAGTGAACAAACCCAGCTTGACTATGACTTATTAAATCGCATGTCTGTAGGCGACGAAGACTTTGACATTCCGGGAATTTTAAGAAATCTTTGCAACAACGAGACTTTCCGCCAGGCTTTCTATGAGAATTACCTGCACATCATGGAAACCTGTTTCGCCCCGGATTCCGTCGGCACAAAAATTGATGCCTATGCTACCGCTTACGGGGAAGCCACAAAAGCCACCTGGTTCCGTTTCGGACTGGACTGGGCAGCCTGGAACTATGAAGGTGAGGTCAACCAATTTAAAGAATACTTTAACAGACGTCCGTTCTTTGCAAAACGCTTCTTAAACAGCTTTTGCGGAATTGAGTCCGATGAGGAGTCTCCCTCAGGTAATCTTATACCTCCTACTTCTGGTTGGACTTATTACGGTAGTGCTACATATACTGCGGTCCCGGAAGAAAACGCCTTCCTCGTAACGGTCCCGAAAAAGACAAGAAATGTTTGGGATATCCAATCACAGGCCTGTGACATTCTTCTTGAAAAAGGATGTACCTACAAGCTTTCCTTTGAAGCTTCTTGTACAACCCCGTGCGAATTTGACGTAGGCTTTAACCGTTTTGACGGATGGGGATATCCGACCAGTTGGTGGCAGAAATTAACGCTTGGTACCGAACCGGAAACCTACGAGTTTTTCTTTACCATGGAACACAATACCGACTTTGACTGGAGATTATGTTTTAACTTCGGTCACGGTGAAGGGGATTTCGTGATAAAGAATGTCTCTTTGGAAAAAATAGAAGGATAATACAATTTTTGCTTCACGTTGTGTTCAAAACTGCTTTTCAACGAAAAAAAGTGCGCCTGCAACTTAAAATTGCAGACGCATTTTTTCCTTCTATTTTTCATAAATCCAAGCCTTCGCACTGAAGTCCCCGGAAAGTTCGCCGTAAGAAGCAAGTATTTTTGCTCCTTCTAAGAACTCCGTAGCAACCTCCTTTGACGCACCAAACCGATGCGCAATCGCTAAATACCTGTTTCCCAATTGACGAACTACCACTTGCTCTCCCACCGGGTTTAAATAGCTTTCTGTTTCACAGGAAATGAATATCGTCTTTCCGTCCTTAATTATCGGAGCTGCCTCACGGTAAAACTTCATTCCCTCATCGACACAATCCCATTGTTCCCCGGACAATTCATAAATATCACCACTGATACACATGCGTCCGAGTAATGTATTTATAAGGGAGTACTGCAATCTCTGAATGCTGTCTTCCTTTCGAAGCACCGCCCAAATCTGGCTTTGCTCCGGACGAATGACACGGTGTAAGTTTGCCGCGATAATCGGAATGCAACGAATCTCATGAGCATCGGAAAAGCTTGCCTGGGAAGAAATCTCCATCATGGACGGTTCCAAACGATGTCCTCCGCTGGAGCAGTTTTCAATGACGATATCCGGAATCTCCTCCTTGATTTTACGAAAAAACGCCTGGGATGCCAGCGCATATTTCCGCACCCCTTCTCCGAACCCATCCGGGTCATCACATCCCATACCGATGGTGTCATTGTAATCTACTTTTATGTAGCCGAAACCGCAATCCTTTAACAACTTGATTACCTTTTCACTCAAATACTCAATTACCCACGGGTCTGCCATATCAAAGAACCGGTGCTCACCTACCGTAATCGGCACCCCATCCCTCTTTAACAGATGGTCCGGTACATTGTAATGTTTGGAACCGGTACCTACCGACTCGAATTCAAACCAGATGCCCGGAATCATGCCGCATTGTCTCACATAATCCGCCATCGGTTTTAATCCCCCCGGAAACTTGGTCTCATTAATATCCCAGTCGCCCACACAGGTCCACCAATATTTCGCATTACCGTACCAGCCGGAATCCATGACAAAATACTGCAATCCTTTCTCCTTTAACTTATCGCACATATTCTTAATATTCTCAAGACTCGGATTGCCCCAGGTGGTACAATATTCGTTAAACAGAATCCCCATCTGACAATCCAAAGGAGAAATATCCGGCTTCTGCGCCTTTACCAGTTTATCGCATACATCGTAAATGGAATCTCCTACTGCCACCGCTGCCTTCGGCGTTGTAAAACTCTCTCCCGGTGCTACGGTCTTTGTCCAGTTCCCGAAGTCTCTGTCGGCAATACCGCCCGCCACGGTTACTGTGTTGTCTCTTCCGGTTACAATCAGTTCCATCTGCCAGGAAGACGGGGAATACAACTGGAGTCCGATACATTCCCCCGTTTCGCTGTTCTCCAATACAAGGAACGGGAAATACTTTCTTACCGGCATTGAACCTACCGTACCGAATTTCTCTACCCGGTAGCCGTTTCCGCTCCAAGAACGTTCCAAATGCAAATCATAGATACTCTCCTTACGAAGCTTTCCCTCCGCACTCCAGAAAGACTGCATCCGATAAAAGGAATCGACGCAAAGTCCCTTTAAAGCAAAGCTGGACAGCATTTCTAACACCGCCGGTTCATCACTTTCATTGAAAAAGGTCGTCTGTAAAAATACAACTTCCCCCGACCTCTCCCTGTGTAACGTTACCTTATGCTTTCTATTATCTTCGTAAACCACCTGTCTGTCATCTTCCAAAACTCTCTTAAGCTCTCTTGTGGACTGACCGTCACACATAGTAAGCCCACAAGAGTAGCCTCCCGCAAACGCATCGCCTTGTAATCTCAATTCAACATACTGTTCCATTTTGCTACCTCCTCGTTATCCTTCTTCTCTTATAGTATCACACTTTTTTCTCCTTTGAAATGTCATATAGCGTAATGTTTTTACCGATAATGTCCTATTTTCGAAGTTTCTTGCTTGCTTTTTTTCTGGTCCGGAACAAATAAGGGAGCGCGCATCCGAATGCGTCACTCCCTTACAAGAGATTTAGTATTCACAAATATCTGCCCGATGCATCTGACGACATCTGGTAATGATAAGCGGTACCAAAATAATCAGATTACAAAGTGCCAGCCCGGCAAACGCCACATTGTTAAAGTAATCCAAATACAATCCCTTCGGATACAACACCAGATGATTGAATAAATACAGTCCCAGAAAAAACAGAAGTCCGCCTCCTATCACGGCAATCCCTTCCATCCAAAGTAACTCTCCCACAATCTTTCCGGTTATTTTCCGTTTTCCCATCCCGATGGCACGATACACCGCAAACTCAAAGGTTCTTCCCTGATACACCCCCACAAACACCGCGTTTACCGTTATCGCCATGACAATCGCAAGCAACACAAGCACCGAGATATAGATTTTCGGAAGAAAAGAAAAGGTTCGATCTGTTTCTGCCTTATCCTCTTCATAGCCGTGCATCTGTACCGGATATTGCTCCTCTAAGCGATCCAGATAGGCCGCAAACTCTTCTTTTTCCATCCCGGTGTTTAACACCATAGCGTTCATGGGCTCTGCTCCTTCTGCAAGAAAGTAATAAGCATAGGTAGTTTGATTCGTAATTGCTTCCAGTGTAAACGCTTCCGACACGCCGCTATACTCTTCCGGTGTCAGCACATCTCCTACCTTTAAGCCCAAACGGTTTACCATCCGCTCACTCATGACCACGCTCCGACCACTCAGGGAATCCACATCACAGGAAATATCCTTCATTTCACAAAACAGCTTAAAATCCTCTCTGTTTAAAAACGTCATAGACTGATATCCTACGGTAAAGCTCATGATGCTTTCCACATTCAGATAATTGCTGTATCCCAAGTCCACCAGACGCACATTCTCCTCCTGCCGTACCGCATCTGTTGCCTCCCAATAACTCTGAAAAGCTTCTTCGTCCCGCGCTTTTGCATGTATAAACGCTGCCGACTCGTACAACTCCTCTCCGAACTCCTCAAAGCTTGTAATGACATTCATGACATACAACCCCGCCAAATATGCCGCAAAGCTTAAAAATATCATAAAGATTAACACGGCACAACGGGCCTTATTTTCCTTGATAAAATACAATGGTGAAAAAGGCTTCATCACACACCGCCTTCCTTCACGGAGCTGACCATACCGTCCCACATCTCTACCATCAGGTCCGCCTCCTTTAAAATGGAATGGTCATGAGTAATCACAACCACCAGATTTTCCTTTGCGTACTCCTTTAAAATGTCCATCACCGCAAAGGCTGTTTCGTGATCCAAGGCTGCCGTCGGCTCGTCCGCAAACAACACCTTCGGTGCGTTCATCATAGCTCTTGCGATCGCTACACGCTGTCGTTGTCCGCCGGAAAGCTTACCCGGACGCTTTTTTAATTCCTTCTCTCCGAGACCGAGACTCTTAAGCAACTCTACCGCACGAGTCTTTACTTCCTCTCCTTTTCCGTTTGCTGCCACCGTCACATTGGAAACCGAATTCATATACGGCACCAAAAAATGCCGTTGGAACACAAACCCGAACTCATCTCTGCGAAGCTTCTCTCTTTCCTGCTCCTTAAGACCGGTAAGACTTTTCCCGTTATAAAGAATTTCTCCCGCCGTCGGAGTTTTTAACGTAGAAAGGCAATACATCAGCGTGGACTTTCCGGAACCGGAGGGCCCGATGATACCTACCAATCCCTTATCCGGCAGATTCAAATCAAAGCCACCTAATGCATATACCTTTTCTTCCTTCTCCATATCGTAAATCATAGTAATATTTTTTATCTCAAACATACACATCCTCCTTCTGCTCTACTCACACCCTGTTTATTTCAATCTCTGTATTTAGTATAAATCCTCTTCCATGGCATCTACAGTGCGAATTTTGTGCAATGCAAGCCGAATCGGAAGCTGAAGCAGTGCAAACACAACCGCATAGCCGCACACAATTTCTCCCATGACCGAGAAATCCAAATACTTACAAGCCAGTCCCATCGGAGCAATCAAAAGCGCATCCAACACTACCATACCGATTATCGTTACTACCGTCCCGGCAACCACCGCCACCGTAACGTAAAATAACATTTCCCGTAGGATGGAGAGGTAAATCGCCTTTCTGCTATATCCGATGGAGCAATACAGGCACCATTCTCCGTGACGGTCACGCAAAATCGTGGTATACACCAAAAACAACATAATTGCCATCACAATCATCACGCCTTTAAATACCAGATTTGCCGGTGTTTCCACCTCGGCAAAGACATCCTCGTAATCCGCATTTCCTGCCTTATAGTCATATATCCGCGCCTCGTTATCAGAAAACTCATAGCCCATATTCCGGAGCAACGCACCCATATCCTTAATACTTCCGTCGGACAAGACACACCACGCCTGACTGTAGTCCTTCTCCGGAACCATAATACCGCCGCCGAAATAGGAGTCGCTTTCCGCAATTCCCACAATCTGATAGGATTCATCAGACAGCTTTTGCCCCAAGGTAAGCCCCGCATTTTTCATAATACCGTCTGCCAAAATAATTTCCCCCGGAGCATCCGGTAACTCTCCTTCTTTTAGGGTCGCTCCCATATGCTCCATATAGGTTTCCAGAAATGCTTCATCTCCTAACGGAAAGGAAAAACTATACTGTCCGATTAACGCATAAATAGTGACTCCCATGTTTTGCGCTTTCTGCACTGTCTTCACTCCCGGCTGTTCCCGCAAACGTTCCATCAGAAGCTCTACCGCCTCAGCATAAGCCGCCGTCACCGCTTCCTCCGACTCCAACGCCTCCTCGTCAATGCCGAGAGCACTGTCCGGCAAATGCACCAGTTGCATTTTTTTCGTATCCTCCGACAGAATCTTTTTAAAGCTCTCCGTCCCGGAAGAAAGAATAAACTGGGTTAAATACACAATCACCAGATATAATGCAAGACTCACCACCAGCACCGCAGCACGCCGCTTGTTATTCCGTATGTAATTCATTGCGGACAATTTCTGTCTCATGCTCACAACCTCCTTTGTTGCCTTTAGTATAGCAACCAAAGCCCTTTATAAAAAGTAACCACAGTCATGACTTCACTATGACTGTGGTCATATTCTGTTTTTGTTTTCCTATGACTTCGTTTACTGTTTTGGACTTATCCGTCAGCTCTTCATTGCAACAATCAGTTTCGCCCGGTCATGAATCCCGGTCTTATCGTAAATGGAGGAAATGTAATTTTTTACCGTTCCCTCCGATATGTAAAGTTGCTCCGCAATCTGGCGGTTCGTAAGTCCCTCCGCCAGAAGAGTGCAAATCTCCTTTTCTCGTTCCGTCATATCCGGTGCCAGTTCCTCTCTTTGAGATTCCTTTTGCGGTTCCTTTGCTCCCATAAGTGCTGCCAGTCGTAGCATCACCTTATGATCAATGACGTTCCGCCCGCTTAAAATTTGTTCAATGGCACCTAAAATAGCATCTTTTCCGCTGTCCTTAAGTAAATATCCGTCCGCCCCGTTAGCGATGGCCTTTGTAATATTAGTATCGTCGTAAAAGGTGGTCAGTACGAGAATCTTTACCGCCGGATACTTTCCCCGCAGTTTCTCAATCAACTCAATGCCGCCCATCCCCTTCATATTTAAATCCACCAGTGCCAAATCACAAGTGACCGTTTCCAAGCAACGCAACGCTTCCGTTCCGTCCTTTGCCTTTCCTACAATTTCCATACCGTTCATGGACAAAATAATCTCCAGACTATCAAGCAACAACGGCTCGTCATCCACCAAAAGAATCCTACTCTTCTCCATTTGTTTCCTCCTGCATAAGCGGTACCGTCAGCACCGCACAAAATCCGTTGTCATTTGTAAACTTCGCATCTCCACCACACTTTTTCAAATAGGACATAATCTTTTTCAAACCGAATCCCGCCTTTATCCTTGCATTCTTATTTTCCTCCGAAAAATCCCCCGTTCCGTTATCCCGTACGGAAACCTGTAAATGTGCACTGTCTGCCCGGATAGAAAGCAGAAACCTGGTAGCGTTTCCGTGCTTTACACCGTTTGTCAAAAGCTCCTGCACCGCACCGGTGAAAAACTCCGTATGTACCTTCGGAAGCGACCGCACCTCCGGTACCATATCTACATCCGTCTTTACCGTAAGTTCCGTATCCATCACAAAATTATCTGCCACCGCCGATAACTCACTCAGAAAATCCTCTATACGAACCGTATCGTTTTCTTTATCCAACACTCGTACCGCGAGACGGACCGCACTAAGTCCTTCCTTCATCCGTTCCTTGGCCGTAACCATGCGTTCCTTTGCCTTTCCCGTATTCACGTCCACAAGCAGTTCTGCCGCGTCTAATGTCATCACAGCCGCCGTGATGGTATGCCCTACACTGTTATGAATGTTACGACTGATATTTTCACGTTCTTCCATACGCGCATTTCGTTCCGCAAGGTAGTTTTTCATTCTTAATTCCTGATTTAACTTCTTTTCATACAGCTCATTTACAGCTGCACTACGCACTGCCACCGCACTTTCCCATTGGATTCGGAGATAATGGGATATGGCAAACTCTATCCCATAAAACACAACGGAACAAACAATCAGGAGTAATACATGCCAGAGTATTTCAGGCAACGACTCCGTTACTTCCCCGTTTATTAGCCGCTGCAAAACTGTGCCGAAAAAGCAGAACAGCCCCGGAAAGATTATTCTAAGTACTTTCTCCCATGCTCCTTCTCCTTGACTATACCAAGAAACTTCATCTGTCCTCTTCTTTTTGTTCCTGTCTGCCACCCGCCACTCATAAAAAATCAGATATGCCGCAAAATGTCCTGCAAACAAAGAAAAGAGCAAAGCAAGAATCCCTTGTATCACCAAGAGACTCCTACTTTGCTCATCTGATATACTCTGTATTTGAAATACCACAAGAAGGGCTGCCCCGCTTAAAAGACATCCCATGAAATACTCCGCATAAAATCCGGCAAGTACACAAAGACTTACCAGTAAAATTGTAGTCCATAAAAACCGTATCAGTTTATTTCCCGACATATGCATCACCATTTTCATGATACCACAAAAAGGAACACATTACAATGTGACCGGAGTCATGTTTTAATACTTCATAAACTTCTTTACCACAAATTTTGCCACCTTGTACACCGGCCCCTCCAGTTCCTTCTTAGCATTCTGCAATTCCTTCCGAATCTCGATCTGCTGCGGACAATGGCTCTCACACTTACCGCAACCGATACAATTGGAGGCCGCTGTGGAATCCTTACGGAGCAGGGTACACCAAATATACTCCTTTAATGCCTTTCTCTTTCCGTCGGTAAAACGTTTATTGTACACCGAGAACACACCCGGAATATCCACCTTACGCGGACACGGCATACAATAGCCGCAACCGGTACACCCCACTTTCATCTTCTCGTGAATCGCTTCCACTACCCCTGCAATCAGCGCCTCATCTTCCGTCGTAAACTCTCCCGGACGGGATGCATCCGCATTGGCCACATTTTCCTGTACCATCTCTAAAGAATTCATACCGGACAATACGCAGGTCACTTCCGGCTGATTCCAAAGCCAACGAAAGCCCCACTCCGCCGGAGTACGTTTGCTTGGATGTTCGGAAAACAACTTCTTTGCCTTCTCCGGCAAACCGTTTACCAGACGTCCACCACGAAGCGGTTCCATAATCCATACCGGAATTCCTTTCGATGCGGCATACTGCAATCCCTTTTTCCCCGCTTGGGAATTCTCGTCCAGATAGTTATACTGAATCATACAAAAATCCCAGTCATAAGCATCAATGAGCTGACAAAACATATCCGAATTTCCATGGTAGGAAAAACCGATTTGTCCAATGGCACCGCTTTCCTTTTTCTCCCGAATCCATTCCTCGATACCAAGTGCTTTTAACCGTTCCCACGTCTTCACATCCGTCAACATATGCATCAGATAATACTCCACATGATCGGTACGCAGACGGCGCAACTCCTCCACAAAGGTCTTCTCCACACCTTCTCTGCTCTTCATCAGATAGTGCGGAAGCTTTGTGGCAATTTTTACCTTATCCCGGATACCGTGTTTTTCAAACACCTCTCCCAGAAACTCCTCACTTCCCCCGTAGATGTAGGCGGTATCAAAATAGTTTACCCCTGCCTCATAAGCCGCCAGAATCTCCTGCTCCGACTTCTCAAAATCAATCTTTCCGGACTTTTTCGTAAAACGCAGGCATCCGTAGCCCAGCACGGAAATCGGATTCCCGTATTTATCCTTGCGATACTGCATAATGTTCCTCCAAATTATTTTTCTTTTCTCCATTCTCTTCCTCCACTGTACCTACTATTCCCAACTTCTCCATCCGTATCACATATTCCATCATCCGAAGCACATACTCCGGCGCATTCCGGTTCCCTCTCTCCCATTCCGTCACCGTCCGGTACGGAATCATGAAATAATCACAAAATTCCTTACGATTCATACCGGTCTGTTCCCGGAGCTCTGTAATCTTTTGTTTGCAATCCATGAGACACCTCCCGTGCTATACTAAAAATGTTCTTCCGAATACTCCTTCACATCTACACTTACCATTTTAACAAACGCCTCTGCCTCATCCAGTTCCAACCAACTCAACAGTTCTGAAATAGGGACCGCCTCTTCGACAGAAGGCTCTGGCACTTCTTCTCCGTCCTCTTCCAACCACAAAAGATATCCTGCAAGGCAATCCACTGCCATATATTCGGCTTCTTCTAAATCGCTTCCGCAAGTCGCCACATTTCCAAAATCAGGAAAAATCACCGTGTATCCATCCTCTTCCTTGATGAAACACGCAGGATACGAAGACACCATAAGAACACCTCCCACTATATTCTTTACTACTTGGTAATAACTATAACATAAAAGGATGACTTACGCAATGTGTAATCACTTTTTCACTGAAAGAAATAGTATTAAAAAAGACAAGAACAACCATGGCCATTCTTGTCTCTCTTTTTTCTATAATGCGGCATCCAAAAGCTTTTCATTAATCCGGTTCGTCACCTGAAGATAATACTTCAACTCCTCATTGTTTAGACTACCATCATTCAGTGCACTCATTTTCTTCATCGCATCCGTATACTTTGTAAGAAAATCCGTATATTCCATAAGTAATCCCAAATCAGTCGGGTTCTCTTTATACTTTTTCATAAAAGAACAATACTCATCAAAGAACTCCTCGTAACTATCTAAAGCTTCTTTAAATTCCGGGCGTATACTTGCCTCCTGTTTTGTTTCCTCCTTCTTATCCTCTGTCTTTGGTTCTGCTGTCGGTGTCGGTTTTTGCACACCCTCCGATGTGCTTTTTTCTTCTTTGCTACTGTCTTTCTTCTTTAGCTTATCAATATCCTCGCGGAACTCTTTCATCATTTTTTCCGCTTTTTGAATATCCTCATCCCATAGTTCGCCTCCTATGTCGGACCAAAAATCATATATATCCGAGCGACAATCCGACCAATCATCATATACATCCGACCGCGTACCACTCCACCAATCATATTCTTTTGAACGCACATCAGCCCACTCACTATATGATACTACATCATATGCGTCACTTAATATTCCTGAATAAATCTCGTCGTATATATCGGTAAGCATCCCATTATAAATCTCATCATAGATTTCACTCCCGGCATCATCATAGATAACATCATACACTCCCTTTAATTCTCCATACTTATCATTATAGGACAACTCTGATTTTATAACCAAATCCGCATAATCATAGCTGTATTCATATAATCTTAAGCAGAGGGATTTGTTTTCATTATAAACCTTTGTATAGAAGGATTCTATTTTATCAATATTCAACTTGTACTTCTCATATGAATCAACATCCTCGATCAATCGTTCATATTCCCTCTCTAATGTAGCTATCGTATCTTCTACATCTTTTTCCACTAAAGTTTCCAATGCTTCTATATCGTCCTCAATACTCTTTCCTTCTGTGACTACCACCTCATTCTCTTCTGGCCTCTCCTCAGAAACTCCCTCCTTCTCTATGTCCTTTCCCTCATCCGGCGTCTCCGTCCTCTGTTGCTCCGGCTGTTCTGTTACTACCGTTTCATTTCCATTAGGCTTCTCTGCCGGAGTCTGACCGCCTCCGCAAGCTCCCAACACAGCCATCACCGCAAGCATACACACATTTGTCAACAGTTTCTTCATTCTCATATCATTATCCTCCTCAATATTGTACTTTATGGTTCTTCTTTCTGAAGTGCATCGATCAACTCATATGCCCGTCGAATCAAAGCCTCAATCTTTACCTGCTCCTCTTCCATATGTATTACTTGATCTTCCAATGCTGCTTTAACCACAGCCCTCGGTGCGTCCAAAAGTTCCTTAATCTCCTTGACCTTAAACCCGAACTGTTGATACAGCTTAATTTGCGCAATTCGCAACTGCGCTTTTTCGTCATACAAGAGATACCCGAACTTGTTTCTGTCAGATGCCTCTACCAGCCCTTCCTTTTCATACCCTTGGACGGCCCTCCTTGATACCCCCACGGTATCACATAGTTCATGCAAGGTTATCATTTGCTCCATACATCCTCCTTGTTTTAGCCTAAAACTGCACGCAACGTGCAGTCAATAGAATTTCTAAGGCGATTAAATTTTTGATTCGCCTCAAAAGAGGATTTGTTTTTTTCGCGAAACTACCGCTCTGCTATCACAAGCATATCCGGTTCAAACGCCTTGAAACCTTCCATTACTTTCTCTTTAATCCGCTCCTTACTTGCATAGATACCATCCTCCAACAAGATTAAATCCACTAATTTAATTCTTCCGTCACTCAATTCCACCGCCACGCGGTTCGGGCATAAAAGCGTGACGTTTTTTACCTTACATACGGTTCTTTCCTTTGCATTTTTCATAGTAATCTCCTTCTTTCCTTCTTTTTATCTTTATTACGCGATGTATTCAAACCATAAAAAAGCCGGAATTAATGATTTCATCTGAAAATCATCAACTCCGGCTTCTTCTTGTAATCTACAGATCAGCTCGTCCAAGTCATTTTACAGTCATGTGTAGTTGTGGAAATTGTCCGTTTGTAAAACGATTCACTTCATGTACAAATGTCTCCAACGGAATACACTCTGTTCTTTTTCCGCTTTTCAGTTCCAGTACAAGGTGATTATCCTCCAAAAGAACCATCTTGCAAAACAATAAATTATGTTGCTTTGTGCGGATTTCCTGTTCTCTTACCATATATACCTCCTTGTTGACTACAGCATGGCAATCTGAATGATTGATATAAATCCTTTTCAGTCATGCCTAGAACTACTCTCGTATCGCCGTAGAGTGCACAGAAACTCAAACTATTAAAAAAACATTTGATAAAAACACGTTTATTTATACAACTCGAACGTTGTATTGACCATGTCTGCAAACACATCCGCAGTGGATCTACTCTGTCCCGGATAATGTCCTCCTAGATTTACCAGTTTCCCTGCATCATCAATCTTCATTTGAACCCTATACCGTTGATGCCCCCTATTCGATTTGTAATGAAACAATAAATAGCCCCACTCATCAATACTACAACCAAGACCACGATAACACTGTCTTGCTAGCTCAGAAAGTCTAGACAATGGCACACCGCCGAATGTCGGTTCTTTCACCGATTTGCCAACTCCCTTTGCCGCATTATTAACCACAGTTTTTTTTAAAATATTTCCTGATACATTTTTTAACCACATAATATTATGTTCCTCCTTTTAATCTTATTTCTCAGTTTTCATTATAAACTCTTTCTCCCCATATCCTTTTGCTCTAATAACTACTCTATTCAACCACCTCCAAGCTTCACAGACAGATTACATTTTATATAAAAAGCCGAAGCTAATATTCAAATTTCTTTGAAATATTAACTCCGGCTTCTTCTTGTTCAAAACAGACTAGCTCGTCCAAGTCACTCTACTGCAAATATCCAATTTAGGAATATCCCCTTTTGTAAAGTCTTCTATTTCAGCAAGGAACCTTTCTATTGGCACTTGTTCCATACGCTTTCCATTTTTTAATTCCAAAACAATCTTTTTTTCAGCAGTAACAATTACTTTACAAAAAAGTAAATTCAATTTAGGAGTACGAATTTCTTTTTCTTTCACGCCGCATTACCTCCTGTGTGATATGCCTTGACAAAAGTCTGACCCGGTAATAATTCACATCCACATTTTGCTGCAGCCTCTATTCTCGTTGAAGATGGTCTATAGCCCACTGGAAGATTACGCGGATGCATTCTAACAGCATGCGGTACTCGTACTACATTTTCCTTAACCACTCTCTTACAAATCCCTTCAGCATTGTCCGTTTCCTTGATTAACTGAGGCACTTCCTGCATATTTTTCACAATTCCCTTTAATTCATTTATTTTCTCTTCAATCATAGCACAACTCTTCATTTTAAGAATCGACACTAGTATTGCACCAATACTAACCCCTGCAATAATCAACTCCGTCTTATGTTCTTTAATCCACTCTATTCCTTTCCTCTTCTTCTCTTCCATAAATATACCTCCTTAACACATTTTCTTATCTTTTGAGTAGTTTAATGTCATGCTTAGAACTTTTGGAAATCAAAAGCATTTTTCTAAAATCTATATATATCTATATAATTATACACATTTTTATTTGTTCTCATCTACCATTTGGACAAGTAGATTTTTTGTTTCACTTATATACTGTTTTTCTAATAAAATATCGTGTTTCAACTGCTTAATAGCCTTTTCTTTCTGCTCTATAGTCTTTTCTCTAGACTGAATATCCTCCTCCAATAATTTAATTACTTGTGCCTCACTAACTTGAGCCTTCTTTGTCTTTTCATTTTTTATATACTGTTGTGCTAGAATCCCTGCCAAAACCGAGGCAGTCGTTACTGTAATCCCTACCGGAGTCGTCATCAAAGGGGCAACTGTTCTTGCATACTTAGGTGACTGTCCCAAAAAAGCTTGAAGCATCTGCTCTGACACCACATTTCCTTCTTTACGTGAAGCTTGTTCTGCTTGTAATTTCCCTTGACGTATCCACCGACGTACCGTCTCTGGGTCAATTTTTAGCATATCAGCAATTTCTTTAACAGTGTATGTTTTCACTTTCATCACTCCTTGCATTTTAGTATATCAGACATCCAATATAATGTCAATACTTTTGTAGTATTATTTTTGTAGTATTAAAATTGTATTATTCAAAATACCGAACCTCTTCCATCCCCTTTATCCCATCTACATGCATATCAATGTCTTAGGCTCAATATTATCTCCTTTTTTCACCACAAAAAAAGCCGCCCCGTCGCTCTCCCACAAGCATCACCAGTTCCGGCTTTTCTATCTCCTACGTTCTTCTCCCATACCCTATTACTTTCTTTTTCCAGCTTCTCTTCGAATAGTCCCGATAAGCTTATCACTCCGTGTATCCCTACCATCTTTGTTTCTGATAGTTCCCGGAGGCAACCCATTTTTCTTCTCAAATGTGCCAACAGTACAATCACTACGAGTTTTTCTTTCCGCCATTTCGATTCTCCTTTCGTACACAAAATTCACTTTTAGTTTTCATATCTTCCCAGAAATATAGTACATTCACGCTTTCTTCTTTTTCCAAAAGTCAACCATCGGACTAATTATAGTATCAAAATCAAAAGTCGGAACAGAAAGACGACTTCCCTCTGACATCCTTCCTCCCATTTCTCGCCCTAAAACCGTTAATGTCCAATCCCCCATATTATCCTTCTGTACAAGTCCCATCGCTTCTAAGATATCATAAACTCCCTTTGGACTCATTCCTATTTTTTGTCCTATGTACCTTGCTGACATTCTACCTATGATAATCACCCGCCTTTCCGTTTGACCTTTTTCTCCCACTCCCCACTTTCTACTCCCTTTCCTATCTTAACAAACACTCCTATCCCTTCCGCATACTCCCTATTCTTTGCCACCCTCTCTGAAAGACGGATTGCAAAAATCCTCTCTTTTACAGACATCATTCCACCTCCGTCTCTTTCCTCCCGACCCTATTAGCTCACCCTATCAAATCACCCTATTAACTCACACTCTTCCACAAAACTTACCGCATACGGATTCCCCAAAATCACCAATGCTTTCATAAGTTCTACTCCCACCGTTCTATTAAACTCTACTCCCACCTTGTTACCGACCATCCCTATAAAATACTGTAACGCAAAATAATACTCTGCCAATGCCGCATACTCTTTGGATTCCCTCAAAATCCCCATGAGTAACATTCCCGTTTCGTAACAGCTCCCGGTATACTCCTCTCTTGCATTTCCCGCGTTTTCCTCATCCACGGAAGATGCATATCCCACACATAACGCCCACAAAAGATTCGCAACGGACTCTAGCGTTCCGGCCTCCTCATAGGACCGTTGATACTCCTCCAACGCTGCTTCCAGATATTGCTTCATGGAAGCCCATTCTTCACGGTTCTCCATGGCAAAAATCCGACAGGAACACGCATACCCCTTTGTAAAATGTTTTTCTTGTAATGCCGCTTTCGCACTGACAAAAGGAAACATCGTTCGCATCACGGACATCTGTTTTTCCCAGGGCAGTTCCTCTACCCGAACCGCTTCTTGTATCGACTCCCCTTCCGTCTCCCTATATGCCATCCCATTACTTCTGCCATTCCCTGCGTCTTTCTCTTCGTCCATCCATTCCCTCTCCTTACAACCGTTCTCTCTCACAGTAACACTCCGTCGCCCTTTATATGCATTTATTATACTGTTTCGTATCCACAAGAAAAATGTCTGTTACAGCAAAATAACTCCCCTTATTTCCGTCATTTCGGCAAAATAGACATAAAAAAGACACCCTGATCATCTACCAAGGTGTCTCCTTCGCTTTTCTTATTTTGTTTACTATCCCTTATTTTTCTCTGTTCTTATATGCGTTATATGCCTCGATATCAATCACATCATTGGCCAACATCTGCTCGGACCAAAGTTGCAGCGTTTCTACCGTAATGGATATCTTTTCCAACTCTTCCTGAATATGGATAAAATCCTTTATCTCGTCACCTTCAATCTTTCCATCTGCAGTGATTTCGATAAGACGTTCCTGCTTTCTGTTCATCGAATTTAACGAAGCAAGCATCTCTAACACAATCTGAGAAAGGTCCTTTATCTTAATCTCCGGCACATATTGTTTTCCGATGGGGCATTCATTGGCGCAATAATGATTGCACAGATTCGGCATCTTGTATGCCTCAGACATCAGCAGTACCTCATCCGGATGCGGCAACGACTTTTCGCTTTCGATTTTCTCAATCCGGTCCGCCGGCATTGTCTCTAAAAGTTCACTTGCCTTTTCTCTGGATAATCCTAATTCTTCTCTTCTAAGCTGATAGATATTTTTATTGTCTTTTACCGAAACCCGTCCCATGGTTATTCTGTCCCCCAATCGTCTCTTGTAATATTATTCAACCACTTTCCGCTCTTATAGTGCTTGATGACCCACGGCCACTTGACAAACTCATCGGTACAAAGCAGAAAATACACCACCATCACCGGCAATTTAAACACAAATGCCGCCAACAGCCCTACCGGGATAGCGTAACACCACATATCGATGGTATCACAAACAAATCCAAACTTGCTGTCGCCTCCCGCCCGGAAAATTCCAGCAATGAGAGACGTGTTCACCGCCGTTCCGGATATGTAATAGGAATTGATTACAAGCATCCATTTCAAATACGAAAGTGCCGTCGGTGTCAGCTCCGAAAAGGTAGCGGAATACCACAATACTCCCGGAGAAGCAAGAAGAACAATAATGCCACCGATGATACCGCTGATGACCGTCAGCTTCATCATCTTTTTCGCACCGGACTTCGCGCCTTCTAAATCGTTCTCGCCGATAATCTTTCCGATTAAAACACCGCCCGCACTGGCAATACCGTAACAGAAAATCGTACCGAAGTTACGAACCACTACAGCAACCGCATTTGCCGCAACCGCATCATCACTGATGTTTCCGATGATTGCCGCATACATGGAAAAAGCCACGCCCCATACCACGTCGTTACCGAGAGCCGGCAAAGACAACCGTACAAAATCCTTAAACAATACCTTGTTTCTGATCAACAAATAAGAGAGCTTTAATTTCACATCCTTACTGTATGCCGACACTATATAACATCCGATGAGTTCAATGACTCGTGAGACTGAGGTCGCAATCGCCACACCCAATACTCCCAGTTTCGGAGCTCCGAATAATCCATAAATAAATACTGCATTCAGGCATACATTCAATACAAAGGTCATGATATTTAGTACACTGCAAATCGCCACTCGCTCGATGCTTCGAAGCACCGACAAATACACTTCGATAATACCCCAACAAAAGTAACTGATGCTGATGACGCGAAGATAATCCGCTCCCAGTTCAATGAGGCGTTCATTCTTTGTAAACAGCCACATCATCTGCTTCGGGAAAATTGCGGCACACAACGCAAAGGCGGTACAAAATACCATGGAAAATCGCATGGCGATTCCCTGTACCACATTGATTGCCTTCATATCTTTTTTCCCGTAATACTGAGCACACAGCATGGTAACACCGGTGCCCAATCCGTAAAACACAGAAAATAAAATATTCGCATACTGTGACGCCAGAGACACCGCAGAAATGGAGTCCTGGTCCACTGCACTGAGCATGATTACATCCGCAGAGCTTACCATGGAACTAAGCAGATTCTGTATTAAAATCGGAAGTACCAGCTTCCAGATTTGGCTGTAAAAGGCATCTTTTGTTTTGGTCATACTAGTTCCTCTTAGTTAATAATAGTTTAGGGGCGGTACAAGCCCGCCCCTGTCCTTATCTTTCATTTTACCATAGCTGAGTCTGTCCGACAAGTCCTACTTTATGCATTTTCCTCCACAACCTTCGCCTGCACATCCGACGGTGCCGCCTCGTAGCGGGTGAATTCGTAGGAGTAATCGCCGACGCCCATGGTCATGGACCGAAGGTCCGCAGAGTATCCGCAAAGCTCTGCCATCGGAATCTCCGCCACAATCTCCTGCTTGTTATTATGGAGGGCGTTCATGCCGTACACACGACCCCGTCTGCGGTTTAAGTCGCCCATAATCTCACCGGTGTACTTCTCCGGCACCACAATCTTCAGCGTTGCAATCGGCTCCAAAAGAATCGGTGTAGCGCTCATGATACCGTCCTTAAAGGCCTGACAGGTCGCGGTCTTAAAGGCCATTTCCGAAGAGTCCACGTCATGGTAGGAACCTCCGGTCAAGGTGGCCTTAATACCTACCACCGGATAGCCCGCTAACGGGCCTTCCTTTACGCTGTCCGCGATTCCCTTTTCCACCGCCGGAAAGAAATTCTTCGGCACCGCTCCGCCGAATACGCTTTCATGGAACTCAAAGGATTCCTCCAAATTTCCGGACGGTTCAAAATCAATAATTACGTGTCCGTACTGACCGTGTCCGCCGGACTGCTTTTTATACTTATGCTCCGCCGTTACCTTCTTACGAATGGTCTCACGGTATGCCACACGCGGCTTTGTAAGCTCCATTTCCACCTTATACCGTGCCGCAATCTTACTTGCGGTCACCTCCAGATGCTGCTCTCCCAGACCGTACAGAAGAGTCTGCCGGTTCTCCGGGTCATTCACCGCCTTGATGGTCAAATCCTCCTCCATCATACGGGCCACCGCCTGGGACAGCTTATCCTCGTCTCCCTTATTCTTTGCCCGGTACGCACGGTACTCGTACGGCACGGAGGTCTTCGGCGGATCGTAAATCACCGGGGTGTCCTTATCGGTCAAAGAATCACCGGTCAGGGTCTCCGTCAACTTCGCAATGGCACCGATATCTCCTGCATACAGCTCCTTTACCTCGTACTGGGTCTTGCCTCTCAGCACGTAAAGCTTCGCAATCTTTTCTTCACACTCTCTGTTCGGATTGTATACCGTATCCCCGGCCTTTAAAATACCGGAGCAAACCTTCACGAGAGAGAATTTGCCCAGGAACGGGTCCGCAATGGTCTTAAATACCTTTGCCGTCATCGGCTTATTGGCATCGTAATCCGCCGCAAAGGTATTGTCGGTCTTCGTATTGATACCGACTAACACACACTTATTCGGGGACGGGAAATACTTCTCCACCGCCTGCAGAAGCATCGTCGTACCCTGGGCATGAAGTCCGGAGCCGCACAGCACCGGAACAATCGTACAATCAATGACACTGCTTCGCAGAGCCGCGGAAATCTCCGTGACCGTAAATTCCTCGCCGTTAAAATACTTCTCCATGAGCGCCTCGCTGGTTTCTGCCACCGCCTCCATGAGAAGCTCTCTGTATTTATCCACATACTCTCTGGAGTAATCCGGAATCGGACACTCGTTGTATTCGCTGTTCTTGGTAAAACGGCGGCCCGCCATCTTTACCACATTGACAAAGCCCACAAACTTTTCATTCTCACGAATCGGGGAATGGAACGGTGCAATCCGCTTTCCGTACCGCTCCGTCAAATCCTCCACCACCTGACGGAAGCTGGCGTTATCCACGTCCATATCGGTAACAAAGAAGATGCGCGGAATCTTGTAACGCTCACACAGCTCCCAGGCCTTCTCCGTACCGACCTCGATACCCTTTCTGGCGGAAACCACAATCACTGCCGCATCACAGGCACTGACCGCTTCCTCCACTTCTCCCACAAAATCAAAAGAACCCGGCGTATCCAGAAAATTAATCTTAATGTCTTCCCAAATCACCGGGACAACCGAAGTACTGACGGAGCACAGACGCTTCGCCTCTTCCTTGTCGTAATCACTGATGGTGTTACCTTCCTCGATTTTCCCCTGACGGTTGGTCAGTCCCGTGGTAAAGGCAATCGCCTCCACAAGTGTGGTCTTACCCGCACCGCCGTGTCCCAGCACAGCCACATTTCTAAGCTTCTCATATTTGTAAGTATCCATAGCAACCTCCTATCCGGTTTCAAAGTTTCCCTTCTTAAACCAACTGCGACATGATGTTTTGCCATTTCTTAACACCTACTTATATTTTACTAAATACTTTGAGGTTTTACAACAGTTTTCTGTTATTTTTAGAATTAAATTTCTTATTTATTGGACAACTTCACGTACACTTCCGTACCTTCGCTCCAGCTTCTTGGAAAGCTTCTGCTTCTCCTTCTTTTTGTTTATTCGAGTAACCTTACGTTTCTCCGCCACAAACACATAATACCCGTCCTGTTCAAATACCTTGACTCCGCCGAAAACCGAGGTAAGCTTATTCTTATACCAAGCAAGACGCTTTGTCACCATCATCAGCTTCCCGCCAAATATCAACCGCTTATACCCATCCTCAATAAAAGCCTTTGCCACGGAAAAGTCCGCATGATAGGGCGGATTGGAAAGAATCAGGGTAAAATCCCTGTCCGGTATTTCCTTCAGTCCGTCGCTTTTTATCACCCTTACACCGGTCAGACCATTACGCTCCAGATTCGCATTTGACAGTGCTATTGCCTCCTCTGAAATGTCACACATAACAACACGCTCTCCCCCGATTGCTTTCCCGATGGCAATCCCTACCACACCATATCCACAGCCCAAATCCAGTACCTTGTCTTCCTTTGTGAGTTGTACCTTTGACAACATAAACAAAGTCCCCTTATCAATACCTTTCGGTGAAAAATAGTAGTCTCCGGTTTCAAGGGTGATTTCCTGTCCCATAATCGTTTTTCTTATTAACATAACTCCGCTCCTTCTTCCTCTATTTGGGCAAACACTGTACCGGAAAAAGCATCTACATTCTGAAGCCTCTCCAGGAACATTGTTCCAAAGGAAAACCGGCCGCAGGAGTCCTCTCCCCGACCGGTCATTACTCGGTAATCAAACCGACTCTTATTTGTGAATATATATCCTTGACGGCTCTTCCTCTCCGTCTCCCTGTGCCATGCAAAGGAATTCCCAACCGTACCGCTCATAGAACGAAGTGTGGTCCGTCAGAAGGTAAATCGGTGTCACACCCTTTGCCCGCATCTCTTCCACCGCCATGGTAAGGAGCTTCCCCGCAATTCCCTGACCACGGTACGCCTCCTCGGTATACACCGCACATACATTGGGTGCTAAATCCTTCCGGTCGTGGAAATCATTGTCAATGACACCGAGACCTGCCACAATTTTCTCTCCGTCCAAGCACAAATACCAGCCGTTCTTCGTAGCACCGGAAAGGTATTCTTCCATGCAGGAAAGGTACGCCTCCTCCGGAATGCCCCACTTTTCATGGAACCATTTTGCCGCCCCACTTTTCAGTTCCGGCTGTGTCATTAAATCAATATACTTATATTCTCTCATTTTATTCCTCCGCGCATTCTCTGCAATATTCTGTGTACGTTGTTCTCTGATAATCCGTTGGATACTTTTCTCCGAAAGTGCATATTCGGTGGCTAAATTCTGCACCGATATACCTGCAAGATACTTTTCAAAAATCTCCCGGTTTCTGAAATCCAATACCTGCTTTGTATCCGTCCCGCTGCCCCAGTCCGACTTTTCCTTTGCCGGTATGTAGACACTTTGCCCATTCACATATTGCTGAACCGCTTCCAATAACTCCTTTGGCAGAATCTCTTCCGCACGTAAATAGCTCATTTCAAATCCTCCTAAAAGTTAATCTTCCGGGATTCATCTGAGCTCACAAATTCGTTTTATAAGCTCAGACTACTGAGCATTAACATATTTTCTCATACGCAAACTCCTCCTTTTGAAATTATTATACAAGCTATCAATGCAGAACGCAACCTCACGTTTTCTTCGAAACATGTTTGCGCCGTTATATCGACTTGTCAGGGTACTTAAGCAGCTTATCCACCACCAAATGAATCCTCCTTTTATGCAGTTCACTTCGTCAAAAGCACAATACACTCACAATGCTTTGTTCCCGGAAACAGATCCACCGGCTGTATCACTTCCACCTTGTAGCCCTTCACCGTAAGCTTCTTCAAATCTCTTGCCTGGGTTTCCGGATTGCAGGAAATGTATACCACCCGCTCCGGTGCCATAGTCACAAGGGCGTTTAAAAAGGCATCGTCGCTTCCTGCCCGCGGCGGGTCCATAATCACTACCTGCGGTGCCGTGCCCTTCTTTGCCTGCTCCCGCATAAATTCACCGGCATCCTGACAGACGAACTCCACATTGGTGCAGTGATTACGCTTTGCGTTTTCCTTCGCATCCTTTACCGCCTGGGCGTTTACTTCCACGCCGATGACCTTTCCGGCGTAATCCGCTGCCATCAAAGAAATCGTACCGATGCCGCAATAAGCATCGATGACCGTATCTTCCTTTGTAATCTTAGCCAGCTCCACCGCCATTTTATAAAGTACCTCCGTCTGTTCGGAATTCACCTGATAGAAGGAGTTTGCCGAAATACGGAAGGTATGTCCGCATAACGTATCCGTAATGTATCCTGTTCCGTACAGCACCGTTTCTTTTTTGCCCAGAACCATGCTGTTTTTCTGCGGGTTGATATTTTGAATAAGTGTAACGATTTCCGGATGCTTTTTCTTTATTTCCGCCGCAAATTTTGCCTTTGCCGGAAACTCCGGTGTCCCGGTGACCAGTGCCATCAGTACTTCGCCGCTCTTACGTCCGATACGAAGAAAGACATACCGTATGGTTCCTCTTCCTGTATCCTCGTTATAAGGCTCCGTATGGGTTTCCTGCATCAGTTTCCGCACGGTACGAAGATACTCCGCAGTCCGTGCATCCTGAATGAGACAATCGGTGGTTTCAATAACCCGATGACTTTCTTCCTCAAAAATGCCGGAAATAATCTTGCTTCTGCCTGCCGTACCAAACTTACCGGACTTATTCCGGTGCTCAAAGCTCTTTCCTTTGCCGCCTGAAACTCCACCATCCACACGCTTTCTCGCAAAAGCCGCATGAACCTTATTCCGGTAATTTTTCGGATTCTCCGCCGTCAAAATAGGACGCACCTTACCGAATCCACCCAATAACCCCTCACACAGACGCTGTTTAAACACCTTTTGCGCCTCTACCGACATATGAAGCAACTGACACCCACCGCATTTATCAAATACCGGGCATTCCGGTTCCACACGGTCCGCAACCGGTTCCAACACCCGGCATAACCTTGCCCCGGTCTCTTTTGCCCGGTAAACCAGCTCCATGGTGGCCAATTCTCCCGGCAAAAGCCCCTCAAGTGCAAACTTCCGTCCGTTAAATTCCACGATGCCTCGCCCTTCGGCGTCCAATTCTTTACAACGTACCCGATATTCCTTACCCATACAAACCTCGCTGTTTGTTTCCTGATTTTATGAATTTGCTGCTGTAACTGCCGCTGCCGTACTTGCCGACATCATTGCCAGCATTGCCGCCTCCTGCGCCACTACAATTGCAACTGCACTCTGTATCAATGTCGTCTCGGACAATTCATTCTGCTCTTCCTGTTCCTGCAACAGCATTCCCGCAAACATCAGACGCTGTTTTGTCGTTACGCTTCCCCAGAATCCAAAGCCTTTCTGCTTCGATAACCAACTGCTTACCTCTGCAAGTTCCTCTGCTAATGCTTCGAAATCATGATTTTTCATAGCTAATACGCCTAACATCGGCAGCTCATACGTTGTTCCGTACTTTAATCCACGCGCCTTTAATATTTCGTACAGTTCCTTTGTCTTTTCGCACTTTTCCTCCGGTAATCCGTCACACAGTGCCAGTACATGACTTAAAGACTGTACCGAATTCTTCGGGAAACCGGTATGCTTTGTCAGGTATTGATAACAAGTTTCTGCCTCCGTCACCAATTCCTCTGCGCTCTTTTCCGACAAAGCCAGCAGTGCACAAAAAGAACTATCCTCTGCTGATGTTAAAAAAGGATGCTCTTTTTTTATCAGATCATAAATCAACTTTGTTTTCTCTACAATCTCCTCGTACCGTTCCTTCGCAGCCAGTCGTGCGATTGACATGGCAACCATCGGAAGATAGGAGGAATCCCACATTTTCTGTTTTAACATCTTGTATACCGTAAGTCCGTTTTCCAAAGTTCCTTCCGGATTATGTCCCAGGGCCAAAGTTGCGGTAATCAGACTCTTTGCATTCCCGCGAAACCCGGAAAAAATACCGGTCTTCTCTTTAATCATGTCACGACACTGTTTTAAGCGTTCTGCCTCTGCCGTTTTCCCTTTCATGGCAAACATACAGGCACCTGTCACCCACAAAATCCCGGTTCCCCAACCGAATACCTTCTGTAATGTATCCCTGTTTACAATCATACTCTCACAACGCGCCTTTACTTCATCCCTCATGATGAATCCCCCTTTTATCTCGAAATTTATGCATAACACACATTTTTATTATATTTCTTATAGCATGGAAAAGCAAGGGAAATGCGCAATTTCCTATAAAGCAAAAAGGAACCACGGCCCTTCTGCCATAGTTCCTCTCGCGTTATTTTTCTCCCAACAACCGCTCCAATTGTGCAATTTCATCTTTTGCCCACGTAATATCATTGTCTTCCTCCACTGCATTATAGTCAGAAACAAGTCCCTCAATAATAAGCTCCCACTCCTTCTTTGCTTCTGCAAAACGACCAAGCTTTTTGTAAAGGAACGCTAACGAGTACATCATATCCATCTTACGCGGTGATGTCTGTACTTCATATGCGTTATTAAAACACTCAATTGCTCTATCATATTCGTTAAGACGATTGAAACGTTCGCCGGCTTCATACTGTCCCAACCAGTCCGTTTTCGGAATCAGGTTCCAAATTTCTTTTGCCTTTGCCTCATCTCCCTTCGCAAGGGCAATGTCCCCAAGGAACACTTCTCTCATATACTTGTGCTCCCCTTTAAACTGTACAGCCGTAAGCAGTTCTTCCGCTCTGTCAAAATACTTCTTACTAATCATGGCTTCCAGCAACATCCGGTGCAAGTTGATATTTTGCGGGTACTTCCTTGCGTATGGTTCACACACCCGGATAAACCAGTCGTTGTCGCTGTGCTGCTTATACTCGCTACCGCCCCGTACACCACGATATAAGAAATATACTTCCTCATCCAACGGAGCCAGTTCCATTGCCTGTTCAAGCATCTTTCCGGCTGTAAGCAACTCCGTATTGGTCTTTGCCAGATACACCTTTGCATACCGCTTCATAGCACTCACATCCTTCGGATTCTCTCGTAAGATTCCATCTAAAATACGTTTTGCATAGGCATAATTCTGATCCGTCATTGTTTCCTTCTCTAACATGGTATCAATCCGCTCCAGCTCATCCTCATGATTAACGGAAAACAGTTCGTCGATTCTGACTCCGAAAAAAACTGCCAACTTCGGCAACAGCGTAATGTCCGGTAACGTGGTTCCCGTCTCCCACTTGCTCACTGCCTGATAAGAAATTCCCAAATACTCTGCCAACGCATCCTGAGTCACACCCTGCTCGGTACGTAATCTCTTAATCACACTTCCTAAATTTACATCCATCTCTATAAACCTCCAAAAATTGTTGTATCAGCTGATGGTTGTATCATACCGCACTTTTTCCAGAATTTCAATAACTGCGTACTTTAGAGGACTCAACCGGAAGGCGAGTGTCATATAGCAATCCGTATTGCCAACTTTTTTTATAAAGAAGCAATTGCACTCTATTGGGTCATTTCGTCGATTTCCATAGAATCTGACCCAACACCCATTCCATTATTTCATTTCCAACATGATTTCGACTGATTTTCGTGCATCTTTTTACTTCATTTTTTTGAGAAAAAAACACCGGACAACAAAATCTCTTTCGTTATCCGGTGCCCAAAGATTTTTAATTTACATGTCTTCCGATTGTCTCTTACTTATTGTAGTTTACAATCTTACCGAAATCCGGCTTTAAGCTTGCGCCGCCAACCAAACCACCGTCGATGTTTGCCTGTGCAAACAACTCCGGAGCACTTGCTGCGGATACGCTGCCGCCGTACTGGATGCGGATTGCGTCTGCAGTAGCTGCATCGTAAATCTCAGCGATGCAAGCACGAATTGCAGCACATACTTCCTCAGCCTGCTCGGTGGTAGCAACCTTACCGGTACCGATCGCCCAAATCGGCTCGTAAGCGATCACAGCAGTCTTTGCCTGCTCTGCGGTTACGTTTAAGAACGCAATCTTAATCTGCATACGAATCCAGTCGATGGTGATTCCCTGCTCTCTCTGGGTCAAAGACTCACCACAGCAGATAATCGGGGTTATTCCATGCTCGAAAGCCTTAAGAACCTTCTTGTTAACGGTTTCGTCGGTCTCAGCAAAATACTCACGTCTCTCGGAATGTCCGATGATTACATACTTTACGCCGATGTCAGTCAGCATGTTCGGAGCAATTTCACCGGTGTAAGCGCCGGACTCTTCGTAAAACATGTTCTCTGCACCAATCTCGATGTTGGTTCCCTTTGCAGCCTCAAGAGCCGGAATCAGGGAGATTGCCGGTACACAAAATACAACATCTACTTCGTCGTTCTTTACGAGCGGCTTTAACTCCTCGATTAACTTTACGGTCTCGCTCGGAGTCTTATTCATTTTCCAGTTTCCTGCAATAATCTTCTTACGCATAGAAAAAACCTTCTTTCTAAAATATTTTAGCCGGATGCGAATGACTGCACCCGCATCCGGCATAAACTTACTTATTCAATGGCTTACTTATCGTTTGCTGCTGCAACGCCCGGAAGTTCCTTACCCTCAAGGAACTCTAAGGAAGCGCCGCCACCGGTGGAGATGTGGGACATCTTGTCACCGTAACCGAGCTGGTTAACAGCTGCTGCGGAATCACCGCCACCGATAATGGTGGTAGCATCGATGTTTGCAAGAGCCTCAGCTACAGCGATGGTACCCTTTGCAAAGTTGGACATTTCGAATACACCCATCGGTCCGTTCCAAACAACGGTCTTTGCATCCTTAATCGCATTTGCATAAAGCTCACGGGTCTTCTCACCGATATCAAGACCTTCCTCGTCTGCTGCGATCTCGCCACGGCCTACGGTATGGAACGGAACATCATTGGAGAATTCCTTTGCAACAACGGTATCAACCGGAATCAACAACTTAACGCCGTTCTTCTCAGCCTTTTCCATCATTTCCTTTGCGTAGTCAAGGTAGTCAGCCTCAAGTAAGGACTTACCTACTTCTTCGCCCATAGCCTTCATGAAGGTGTAAGCCATACCACCACCGATGATTAAGGTATCAACCTTATCAAGGAGGTTGTTAATAACGGAAATCTTAGAGGAAACCTTAGAACCGCCAAGGATTGCAACAAACGGACGAACCGGATTGTTTACTGCATTGCCGAGGAAGTCGATTTCCTTCTGCATTAAGTAACCAACAACTGCGGTATCAACGTACTCGGTAACACCAACGTTGGAGCAGTGTGCTCTGTGAGCGGTACCGAATGCATCGTTTACAAAAACGTCACAAAGAGAAGCAAGTTCCTTGGAGAAAGCTTCTCCGTTCTTGGTCTCTTCTGCTCTGTAACGGGTATTCTCTAACAAAACAACGTCGCCGTCGTTCATAGCTGCTACAGCTGCCTTTGCGTTGTCGCCGACAACGGTTGCATCTGCTGCGAACTTAACTTCCTGGCCAAGAAGCTTAGATAAAGCTACTGCTACCGGTGCTAAAGATAACTCCGGCTTCGGCTCTCCCTTCGGCTTACCGAGGTGGGAGCAAAGGATTAACTTACCACCGTCATTGATTAACTTCTTAAGGGTCGGAAGAGCTGCTACCAGACGGGTATCATCAGTAATCTGACCATCCTTTAACGGAACGTTGAAATCACAACGAACTAACACTCTTTTGCCCTTTACATTGATATCATCAACAGACTTCTTGTTTAACATGATGAATCTCCTTTCAAAGTAAAATTCTATCTTTTCTTGTGCAGTCTCCGGTGCTTCGCACCGCCCCTGACTTCGTGTCCTTCTGACACTCAGTCGCGGGCGCGTTCGCATGTCGAATCTGTCCCGAAAGCAAGCTTCCGAAAGTTCTCCATGCTCTCTTTGCCTGCACGGATAAAAGGGTCCGGTCCATAGTAGACCGGACCCTCTTGGATCAAAGTTATTTAACTCTTATGCTAACTCAGCGAAGTACTTAATGGTTCTTACCATCTGGCTGGTGTAGGAGTTCTCGTTATCGTACCAGGAAACAACCTGTACCTGATAGGTGTCCTCGCCTACCTTGCTAACCATGGTCTGGGTAGCATCGAAGAGGGAACCGTAGGTGATACCAACGATATCAGAAGAAACAAGCTCTTCCTCGGTGTAACCGAAGGATGCGGAAGAAGCTGCCTTCATTGCTGCGTTGATGCCTTCCTTGGTAACGTCCTTGCCCTTAACAACCGCAACAAGGATGGTGGTGGAACCGGTCGGAACCGGAACTCTCTGAGCAGAGCCGATAAGCTTGCCGTTTAACTCCGGAATAACAAGACCGATTGCCTTTGCAGCACCGGTGCTGTTCGGAACGATGTTCACAGCGCCTGCACGAGCTCTTCTTAAGTCACCCTTTCTGTGCGGACCGTCAAGAATCATCTGGTCGCCGGTGTAAGCGTGAATGGTGCTCATGATACCGCTCTGAATCGGAGCGTAGTCATTTAATGCCTTAGCCATCGGAGCTAAGCAGTTGGTGGTACAAGAAGCAGCGGAAATGATGTTATCCTCAGCCTTTAAGGTCTTCTCGTTTACGCTGAATACAACGGTCGGGAGATCGTTACCAGCCGGAGCGGAAATAACAACCTTCTTTGCACCTGCGTTGATATGAGCCATGGACTTCTCCTTGGAGCAGTAGAAACCGGTACACTCAAGAACTACGTCTACACCGATCTCACCCCACGGAAGGTTTGCAGCGTCCTTCTCTGCATAAATCTTGATGGTCTTGCCATCAACGGTGATGGAATCCTCACCTGCTACTACGGTATCGCCGAGAGCGTATCTGCCCTGTGCGGAATCGTACTTTAACAAGTGTGCCAACATCTTCGGGCTGGTTAAGTCGTTGATTGCAACGATCTCGTAACCCTCTGCTCCGAACATCTGTCTGAATGCAAGACGTCCGATACGACCAAAGCCGTTAATTGCTACTTTTACTGCCATTTTAAATGTCCTCCTGTAAAATGTTTTTCATTATTAAAAGGTTTGTCATTTTTTTGTCAATCCCTATCAAAGGACTAAAATGACCTACCCTAACGAACCATTACATATTGTACCTAATCTGTCAAAAAATATCAAGTACTATTTTGAAAAAAATTATTTATCCACGGTCCCGAACTTCCGGAACGGAAAAATCCGTAACACCAACCTTCCCTCCATACGGGAAAGGGGTACTGCTCCAAGGCTTGCCGAACGGCTGTCCTTACTGATTCCGCGGTTATCCCCCAGTACAAAGTACTCGTCTTCTCCCAAAGTAACGGAATCCGCCGCAATCCCGGCACTTCCCATTTCCGTAGAGCCGAAAGATTCCTCCAGCAAAACATCATCAATATAGATCGAATTTCCTGTAATACGAACCGTTTCTCCCGGCAAGCCGATGATACGTTTTACATAATACCGCCCATCCGCTTTTTTTGTTTCTTCATCGGGATAAAAAACCACCACATCAAAACGATTCAAAGCTCCGAAATAGCGTGAAATCTTCTCTACAAGGATCTGATCACCGTCTTGTAATGTAATCTCCATGGACGGCCCGTCCACAACGACGCGTTCCATTACATAGCGTGGAATTCCGAAAAGCAATACTACGGAAACCACAACCAATATTATCGCTTCCGCAATCTTTTTCTTTTTCATAGTACTTCTATTCTTCCTCTTCGTCTCCGACAATCTTTACTTTGCCCTGATATACTTCTTCCACTGCAATGGAAAGCGGCTTACTGCACTTTGCTTCCGCATACGGCTGTGCACCGGAAATAATCTGACGTGCTCTCTTTGCCGTAGCCAAAACTACGGAATAGCGGCTGTTTACTACCGGAGCCTCGCCCGGCTCAACCTCGCTGTTTAAAACCTGCATTAAATCTGCATAAGACGGATGTAACATAATTTGTTCTCCTTCCATAAACTCTATTTTTCGGCTTTCGCCTTATCTACTGCTCCAAACGTTCATTGACACGACCGGCTACGGTTTCCGGCAATAACGCCGACAACACAATAAAACCGTTCTCCGTCACGATTACGGACTTGCACTTTCGTCCGCAGGTTGCGTCCAGACACCGTTCCGTATCCTTTGCATTCTGCACCATACGACGCACCGGGGACGCTTCCGGCTTTACGACACCGATAATCTTTGCGGCATTTACCATATTGCCGAACCCGATGGGAATCATACGTTCCATGTCTTCACGCTCCGTTTACTCAATGTTCTGAATCTGCTCACGAATTTTCTCAATCTCGGTTTTTAAATCAATCGCAATATTGGACACCGTAATGTCATTTGCCTTAGACAAAATCGTATTGGCTTCACGGTTCATCTCCTGTGCCACGAAGTCTAACTTACGACCGATATTCTCACCCTGCTTAAAAGTATCTAACATATTTGCCACATGACTGCGAAGACGTACCGTCTCCTCATCCGTACAAATCTTATCCGCATAAATGGTAATTTCCGTCGCCAGAACACGCTCATCAATCTTTGTATCGCCCAGCACTTCTGCCACCTTGTCCGTCAGCTTCTTACGGTACTCTGCCATAATCTGAGGAGAACGTTCCTCCACCTCTGCCACAAGCTCGGATACCTTATTACACTTCGCGGTCAAATCCTCACGAAGACGTTCGCCCTCGGCAATACGGGTCTCCACAAACTGCTCGCAGGCTCCCTTTACCGCACGCTCTAACAGGCTGTACAAAGCCTCTTCATCCTGTTGTTCACTTTCAATGGTCAATACTTCCGGATAACGGGAAAGACCCGAAATCCGAATGTCGTTTTCAATCGGGAACTCCTCCGCCATACGCATCAGTATGTCGTAATATTCCTTTGCAAGTTCTGCGTTATACTTTACACAGCCTTTTCCTTCGGTTTCGTCTTCGTAAGAAACAAAAACATCCACCTTACCGCGACTGATGTACTGCTTCAAAACATTACGCACCATCACATCGCACACATTCAGACGCTTCGGCAACTTCACGGAAAACTCACTGTAACGGTGATTTACCGCCTTCATCTCAACGGTAACTTTCCGTCCTTCTTCCGCTAATTCGCATCTGCCGAAACCGGTCATACTTTTAATCATGGCGGCTCCTTTCTCCGTGGGTATCCCACCGTATGCGCATAAATACGCATTATCCAACTAATTATATAGTGGTTTTCGGAAAAAGTCAAGCAATGGAGAAGATTTTTTCGGTTGCACTCATTTAAATGCAAAACAACGCCGGGAAGCATCCTTTGCGGTCTCTCCCGGCGTTACTTTCCTTTATCCTAACTCAAACGCATTTTTAAAACTGTTCGCACCACTCCTGCACAATTTCTTTTGCACGTTCATAATCCTGAGGATAATACAAAACACTTATTTCATAATACAATGCTCCGTCCACTATCGCACCGACCATCCAACGATTTCCGCCTGCGCCCTTCTCATATACTTCATTTACGAACACGGCAGTCTTCCCACTTGCGGTGGTGTACTCTTCACTTCGGTAATCCGGCTTTAAATCCACCGCCTCAAAAAAGTCCTTTCCATGCCTGATTCCGGTACCTTGGATTGAAATCGGACTTTCTTCGGTAAACACCGCCGAGGTCTCATTCATCTGAATATCTCCCTCTTCGGCCCGTACAAATAACGATACTTCACCGAGGTTACCTTCCGTATCTCCGATGACACGGACATTCACCTCTTCTACCGTTCCCGGCACCTTCGTTGCCTTCATACCTGCATAGCCGATATAAGCTCTCGCTTCCTCCACTGTTTCAAACTGCTTTAACCAGCTCGGATAGGTCTGGCTGTAATCCTCTTCGGCCATATAATCCCTTAAAAATCCTTCCACTTCCTGAATTTCTCCGGTCAGTTCCTCTGCTGAAATCCGTTCGGTCTCTGTCATCAGAGAAAAGCCCGAATTTGCTTTGTCGTCGATCTTTGTAAACTGTAATACACCAAGCTTTGCCGCATAAGCCACTCCGCCACCGCACAACAAAAGTGCTACCGTTGCCGCCACTGCCCATTTTACTGCAGTCTTGCTAAAACTTCCGAAGCGCACCGATTTTGTATCCGTTCCACTCTTTTCCCCCGCCTTTTCTGTTACCGATGCAAGCCTCGTCTCATAACAATGCTCAAGCCATTCCTCCGGCATATCGTTCATTGCGTTTAATAAATTACTTCCGTCCAATGCATCTTCCTGCAACCTCTCTGTTTCTTTCACTATCTTTTTTGTCATATCGCATTCTCCTTTTTTAACTCGTTCCACAACTGCTTCCGCAGACGGAACAACATGCTTTTCACTTTGCTCTCTCGGTAACCGAAAGCCTTTGCCAGCTCTTTTACGGATTCCCCGTACCAATACCGTCTGAGAAACAATTTCCGTTTCTCTTCCGGCTGGTCTTCCAAGAACCTAACGATTAGTTCCCGAAGTCCTGTCTCATCTCCGGCCAAGGCATTATCCGGAATACACTCTATCAGTTCCGCAGAAAGCTCCACCACGGTTGCATTCCGTTTTGCCGCCTTGTCTCGTTCCAATTTATTTAATACAAGGTTTCGACAAATCTTCGCCACATAGGCAAATAAGTACTCCGGCCGGTTCGGCGGTACACTGTTCCACACCGCCAGATAAGTATCATTGACACATTCCTTGGCGTCTTCTTCCGAAACCATACGGCTCGCCAGTAGTTTCAACCGGGTTCCGTATTTTTGTTCCAATTCCGAAAGTGCCCTCTCATTCCTCTCCCAAAAGAGCGTGAGGATTTCTTTGTCTTCCATCCCGTTTCCTCCTTTCACCTTAATAAACAGAAAAATGTATGGGTAGGTTGCGCGTAATTCAAAAAAAGATAATACAAGGTTGAATGCAAAACGTCACAATTTGTAATTTGTATATAATAAACCGTTTGGTATTTACCATGAAAACGCGCACTTCAATATATTTCATGGTACACAAATTTAACCGACCTGATAAATTACCATGAGATACGCAGATAAATACAAATATCACGGTACAAAAATAATACTTTCGAGATCAATTACCATGAAAAAAAATGTTTCTCAAAGAATCATGGTAAAAATCGTGGCTCTTCCCGGCAATAGAACATCATTTCTACCCCTAAAGTACGAAAAGGCTTCTTTTTTATACCATGAAATTTCATAGTCGCACTTCTTCTCATGGTAATAAAAGGCGACAGCACTTTTTTCTTACCATGATAACTTATATCCTGAACATATATCATGGTAAAAAATGAGACAAGAAAAATTTTTATACCATGATATAAAAATGAAAATAATTCATCATGGTAAAATTAAAAGCGGAGACCGTTCTTTAACGGCCTCCGCTTACACTTCTTATAAATCTCGTTCTATAGCCTTATTACCTTCAAACTCGGCACCGGATATTCCTTAGCTTCTCAGCTCCACACCATAGCTCTTACCGAGTTGCTTCAAAATCTTCTTTACGAAACCGTCCACGGACTCTGCGGTGAATGCTTCTTCCTTCGGGGTGAATACCACGGAGAATGCCATGCTCTTCTTGTCTGCCGCAATCTGCTCGCCCTCGTAAATATCGAAGAGATTGATACTGGTGATGTACTTACAAGACTCCTTCATTACCTTCTCGATTTCACCGCATGTGATTGCTCTGTCAACAACAAATGCAAGGTCTCTCTTCTCCTCCGGGAACTTGGAAAGCGGGGTGAATACTGCCTTCTTACCATACCACTGGGACACGGTCTTTAAATCCATCTCTAAGATGTAGGCCGGGGTACGCATATCACATGCCTCCATCACATCGTAAGCCAGCTTACCGAAGTAACCGATTTCAATACCGTCACACAAAATCTTTGCGGTCTGGTACGGATGTAAGAAGGTGTTCTGCATCGACTCATAGGTGAAGGTAAGCTGTAAGGTTTCAGCCACCTTTTCTGCCATGCCCTTCATGGTGTAGAAGTTTTCCTTCTCACCGAATACACCGATACAAAGTCTCGGCTTCTCATCCGGGTACTGTGTAAGCGGTAATTCATACGGAAGGAATACATTACCGATTTCGTACAGTCTACCCTCTAAATTGCCCTTCTTCTGATTGTTCGCAATGGCATTAATCATGGAAGCCGCCAGAGTGGTTCTCATAAGAGACAACTCCTCGCTGATCGGGTTCATAATACGGATAGCCTTACGCTCTACCGCATCCTCCGGAAGCTTTAACATATCCAAATCAGACGGAGAGAAGAAGGAGTAATGGATGCACTCGTAAGCGCCGGTCGCGCAAAGTGCCTTCTTTAAACGAAGCTCGCTCTTCTGGGTCTGGTTAAGACCGCCTAAGGTTACCTGTGCGGACGGCATGAATGCCGGTACCACGTGCTCGTAACCGTACAGACGAATCACTTCTTCCGCTACATCCTGATAAGTCTCCATATCCTCACGGAATGCCGGCACCTGAAGGGTTAAGGTATCGCCCTCAATCTTCGGCGCAAAGGTCAGGTTGTTCATAATTCTTAAAATATCATCGTTCGGAACCGTAATACCCAACACCTTGTTTACCTTCTCGATGCTGACGGTAAGGGTCTTCGGCTCTACGCTGTTTCCGGTATTTACATCCACATGAGTGCGTCCTACCTTACCGCAGCCAAGCTCCTCGATTAAGTGAAGGGCTCTCTTCATTGCCATTACGGTTGCGTACTCGTCTACGCCCTTTTCGTAACGTGCACTGGAATCGGAACGCTTACCAAGCGCTCTGGAAGTTCTTCTGATGTTATCTCTTGCAAACTTTGCGGACTCGAAAAGAACTGCGCTTGTAGTCTCGCGGATTTCGGAGTTAAGACCACCCATCACACCTGCCAAAGCCACCGGCTTTACGCCGTCACAGATTAACATATTGGCATCGGTGAGGGTAAGCTCCTGCTCATCTAAGGTCACAATCTTTTCACCGTTATTTGCGCGTCTTACATTAATTGCATTGCCCTCTAAAGTACTCAGGTCGAAAGCATGCATCGGCTGTCCCAGCTCCTTTAAAATATAGTTGGTAATATCTACCACGTTGGAAATCGCATCAATTCCAACTAAAGCAAGTCTGCGCTTCATCCAAGCCGGAGACTCCGCAATCTTCACATCGGTTACGTAATGTGCGCTGTAACGCGGGCACAAATCCGGACAATCTACCTTTACGGAGAACCCGGAAAGTTCTGCGTCTGTCTCGGTGTAATCAAGAGCCGGCATCTTAAGTTCCTTCTGAAGAACAGCCGCAACTTCTCTGGCAATACCGAAAATACTCTGGCAGTCCGGTCTGTTTGCGGTAATGGCAATATCAAAAATCCAATCGTCAAGGCCAAGCATCGGCTTTACATCTGCGCCGAGTTCCGCATCTTCCGGAAGAACCAGAAGCCCGTTGTAGCCTGCGCCCGGATACATATTTTCGCTGACACCAAGCTCAACACCGGAGCAAAGCATACCGAAGGACTCGTAGCCCCGAAGCTTGCCTTTCCCGATGGTCATCACGCCCTCTACGGTCTTGTGGTCCTTTGCGGTTGCATAAACCGTTGCACCCACCAGTGCCACCGGGAACTTGCCCCCTGCCGCTACATTATCGGCACCGCAGCAAATCTGGAAGGTACCGTGCGGTCCGCAATCCACCTGACAAACATGGAGATGGGTATCCGGAATCGCCTCACAAGTCAACACCTTACCCACAACTACCTTGCTGATATCCTTACCGACCTCATATAATTCTTCTACCTCGAAACCACAGGAAAATAACTTCTCCTGTAACTCCTGCGGGGTAACATCTACGTCAACATAATCTTTAATCCAACTTAATGGTGCTATCATCTTATTTCCCTTACCTTTCTGCTATTTAAGCTACTTCCGGATTAGTCATTCAACTGCTTCAGTACTCGTAAATCGGACTCGAACAACAGCTTAATGTTGTTGATACCGTACTTTAACATTGCGGTACGTTCAATACCGATACCGAAGGCAAGACCGCTGTATTCATTCGGGTCAATACCACAGTTTTCCAATACCTTGTTGTTTACGATACCTGCACCGAGGATTTCAATCCAACCGGTACCCTTACAAAGCTTACAGCCCTTACCGCCGCACTCGAAGCAGCTACAGTCAACCTCAACGGACGGCTCGGTGAACGGGAAGTAAGACGGACGAAGACGGGTCTTCGTACCCTCACCGTAAATCTTCTTAACAAATACATCCAACATACCCTGTAAATCGCAAAGGGTAATACCCTTATCTACCACAAGACCCTCCATCTGGGTAAACATCGGAGAATGGGTCGCGTCATCATCGGAACGGAATACTTTACCCGGAGATAAAATCTTAATCGGCGGCTTCTTATTCTCCATGACATGAATTTGGCCCGCACTGGTCTGGGTTCGGAGTAAGAACTCCGGAGACAGGTAGAACGTATCCTGCATATCTCTTGCCGGGTGATCCTGCGGCGTATTTAATGCAGTGAAGTTGTAGTAGTCGGTCTCGATCTCGGTACCCTCGAAAATCTCGAAGCCCATACCTGCGAATACATCAATGAGCTGATTACGGATTAAGGTAATCGGGTGAAGATTTCCCTCTTCTACTTTCTCTGCCGGAAGGGTGATGTCTAACTTCTCTGCCTCGTATCTCGCTTCCAGTTCCTTTGCTCTCATCTCTAAGTCAAGTTCGCCAAGGAAGGTAAGTGCCCATTCCTTTAACTCATTGACACCCTTACCGTAGGCTGCCCTCTCCTCCGGCGCGATGTTCTTCATCTCCTTCATTAAGAGACCGATTTTACCGGTCTTACCGTCCAAGTAAGATTTCTTGAACTCATACACTTCCTTGGAGGAGGTCAATGCCTCACTGCCCGTCATGATTTCCTGCTTGATTTGTTCTAAATTTGCATTCATCGTTTTTCGTCCTTTCTTGAATAAATTCTGCAAGACTTTCTTTTTTGTATTCGGTTTCTAAGTCTCTGTGTACGATGTAGTAACCCTCGGAAAAACAATCCAAATATTTCAACGAGAACCCGCTCTCGCTCATGCACAAACGTAGCACACGCAAAAGTACACATAGACTTTTAAAACCGAATTACAAAAAAAGTCCCTCGCATGTTTCCATGCAAGGGACGAAATAAAATCCGCGGTACCACCCATCTTCCCGAGCCTACGGCCCGGACTCTCATTTGCTTAACGCGCACAACGTTTCGAACTACTCTTTGCATCATATCAGATTCTAAAGCATCCTTCAAAATCTCACACAATATACAAATTTGGCACGAACAGCTCCGGTGGGAAATTCGACATTTCGCTTGAACTTAAGGAAGCTTTCAGCCGGTGACTCCCTCTCTCTGACAGAAAACGAAACGCTACTGTACACCTTCATTGCCTTTCAAATATGCAATCATCATACCGAATCTTGTGAAAAAAGTCAAGCAATTTTTTCATTTCCTCCCTTTTTACTATCCCAACATCAAAATTCCGGAAGACAGCCCCCCCGCCTTGCCCTTGTTAAGTTCTCTTGACTACTGTTGACACTTTTTACGATTCATGTTATGATTAAAATACTATACATATAAAGGAGGAGATTTTTTTGGACCCCACGGCACAGATAATCGTGCTCATTATTCTTTTAGTGCTTTCCGCACTATTCTCTTCTGCGGAAACTGCCCTGACCACCGTAAACAAGATTCGTATCCGAAGTCTTGCGGAGGAAGGCAGACGCAGTGCTAAAACCGTTGCAAAGCTTATCGAGGACCCTTCTAAGATGATAAGTGCCATTTTGATTGGTAACAATATCGTCAACCTTTCGGCATCCTCCCTTACGACTGCCCTTGTAATCGAACAATTCCACTCGATTCCTGCAGGTGTTGCAACCGGTATTCTTACCGTTCTTATTTTAATTTTCGGCGAAATCACCCCGAAAACACTGGCAACCATTTACAACGAAAAGCTTTCTCTGATTTATGCCCCGCCGATTCTGTTTTTAACCAGAATCCTTACGCCGGTCATCTTTTTGTTGAACAAAGTTTCACAGGGCCTTTTATGGATTTTCCGCATCGACCCAAGCAAAAAGGTTGCAGCCATGACGGAAAACGAGCTTCTCACCATCGTTGATGTGAGTCATGAAGAGGGTGTCATCGAAAGCGAAGAACGGGAAATGATTAACAACGTAGTAGATTTCGGTGATTCTCTTGCAAGAGACATTATGGTTCCGCGTATCGATATGGACTTTGTGGAAGATACCGTAAACTTTGACGAACTTGTGGCCGCTTTTGAAGAAAACATGTATACCCGTCTTCCGGTGTATCACGAAACCAGAGACAACGTGGTGGGTATCGTAAACTTAAAAGATATTTTCTTCTACAAAGGCTCCAAAGAAGACTTCCGTATCGAAGACTTTTTACGGGAACCGTATTTCACCTATGAATATAAAAAGACTTCCGAGCTTCTCCGGGAAATGAGAAAGGAATCCATTGCACTGGCCATCGTCCTTGACGAGTACGGTGCTACCGCCGGTCTTGTGACCGTGGAGGACTTAATCGAAGAAATCGTCGGAGAAATTCGTGACGAGTACGACGAAGACGAAGAAGACGTAATTACCTCTGTCGGTGAGAACGAGTATCTGGCAGACGGTGCCGCAAAACTGGACGAAATCAACGAAGCACTGGGACTTTCCCTTGCCTCCGAGGATTACGACTCTATTGCGGGACACGTGATCTTTTTATTGGACCACCTTCCGACCGAGGGTGAAACCCTTACCGACAAGGGCGTTACCTACACAGTAGCCCAGGTGGATAAGAATCGTATTGATAAAGTGCATATCAAGGTGGACCCGGACTATGAGCCGGAGGAAACGGAAGAAGAAGAGTAATAACTCAAAAAAGGCCCCCTGTCTATCAAAACAGGGGGCTACTCTTTACTCTTTATCCAGCAATGCGACATAGTCATCCTCACTTATTCTGGCTATTCTACAGTCCTCCTGTATCTTCAGTTTTTACACTCCTCATATCTGTCCTTCAAACCATTTAATATCTCCAAATGCCTTTTCCTTAACTCCATATAATCCGATGAAACGCCCTCTAGTCTGCACGAAGGAGGGTGCTGGATGTCCAGTGGACATCCGTTTAGCACGGACCGAAGTAAAACGAAGACGACGCCCATGGATACAATGGAAGTGTTGACATTATTGGGACTTGTGTTTGCAAGTCCCTTTTTTCAAAGGCTATCCCTCAACTCCAATCTGCCTAAGCTTCTCCGTTTCCTCCTCGATCACCTTTTTATCGATTCTTTGGAACAAAATCTCCACCTCCGGCAATTCATACCCGTTCGCTACCGCTTTTCTTTCCCACGTACTGTCGATTCCCAGCCATCCGCACACCTTCTCGGAAGAAAACGGTAAAAACGGTGCCAAGAGCACTGCCAGATTCGCAATGATCTGAACGCACTGGTACAGAGTGTTTCCGCACGCCGCTATATCCGTGGTTCTTGTGGTCCAAGGCTGTTCTGTGTCAAAGAATTTATTGGAAAATCTTACAAACTCGAATATCTCATCAATGGCATCCTTAAACGCTCCGCTCTCTATCTTCGTTCCTACGGAAGTATACAGAACATCCAGTCTCCCTTCTATCTCCGGACTCAAAACTCCCTCCGGTACAATCCCATCAAAGTATTTTGCAATAAATGTCAGCGAACGATTAATAAAGTTTCCGTATGCTCCCAGCAATTCTCCGTTATGACTGTTCACATATTCTCTCCAGGAAAAATCGGCATCCTTTTTCTCCGGTCCGTTTGCCAAAAAGAAATACCGAATGGAATCCGTTTCGTATTTGTCCAGTAGATCTTTTATCCAAATCGCATAGTTGTGACTTGTAGAAATTTTCCGTCCTTCCAGGGTCAAATACTCGCTTGAAATAATGCGGTCCGGCAAATGCCATGCTTCACCGTTTCCAAACAAAAGGGCCGGCAAAATAATGGTATGAAACGGTATATTATCCTTTCCGTGCACATAATAATGCGTTGCATCACTTCCCCAAAGTTCCTTAAAGTCCGTACCCTTTGCCTCAGCTGCCACTTTGCTTGCAGACAAATATCCTAATACATTTTCCGCCCAGATATAAATTGTTTTGTTCTCGTAACCTTCTTTCGGAACCTCGATTCCCCATTCCAAATCTCTGGTAAGAGCGCGGTCCCGCAATCCATCCTCGATATATCGATTGGTAAACGCAATGGCATTTTTTCGCCACGCAGGATGTGTATCCACCAGTTCCTTTAGTTCCTCGGTAAGTTCCGAAATTGCAATATATAAATGCTTTGAGTTCTTAAAGGTAATCGGCTTTCTGCATACCGCACAAATCGGTTCCAACAGATTCTCCGGTTCCGGAACAGTACCGCATGCGTCACACTGGTCTCCTCTTGTATCCGCTCCGCATTTCGGACATTTTCCCAAGATAAATCGGTCTGCCAAAAAGGTATTGCAACTTTCACAGTATGCTTGTGGAGCTTCTTTTTCGTATACATGCTTACTTTCATATAGCTTCCTGTGAAATCCTCTCACAAACTCTTTATGCTCGTTCGCGGATGTTTTTGAATATACATCATAGCTAAAACCAAGCTTTTCGAAGCATTCTGCAAACTCTTCGTGATAATAATCACTGATTTCCTGCGGCGTCCTCTTTTCCTGTTTTGCACGAATTGCCACAGGTGTTCCGTAACAATCACTTCCCGATACAAAATACACATCGTCACCGATGGCTCTATGATATCTTGCTAATACATCTCCAGGTAACAAACCTGCAATGTGACCGATATGCAACGATCCGTTTGCATACGGCCATGCTCCTCCGATTAAAACTTTCTTCATACAATCTACCTCATTTCTTTTTGTGTGATAACTGGTTTTTCTGTGTCCTAAGACACTACGCTTCGCACAAAGGATGTTTCTTTCCGCTATCCTTTGCTATAAAATGCAATAAAAAAAATGCCCTCCTCTCTGAAAAATTTCTTTTTCAGGGACGAGAGCAACGGCTTCGTGTTACCACCCCAAATTCACCTACACCTCACGGTATAGGCCTTATCAACTACGGATGAGAAATGATTCATCGATAGTATATCACTGTAACGGGTGCACCCGTCGTAGCCTTGGCAAAAGTGCTTCGGTACGCAGCTCCGAGACCATTTTCGGTAGTTCCTTCTGTGCCTGTTCTCACCGTATCAGACTCTCTGTAACATATCTAACTACTTACTTTTCTCTTCCTAGCCTTTTTCAATATTTTCGTTGATTATACAACTACTCTTTTCTTTTGTCAATCATATTTTCAAACTTTTTTTCACTTCCACTTATGTCCTTCCGGATACAGTTTCTCCATAGTTTCCTGAAACCATGTCTTTTGCTCCTCGTCCAATTTCTCTACCGTCAATTCAAAGTCTTGCTGATACCCTTCTCTTTCAATATCGGTAGATTTAAACAACAAGCAAAGTTCCGGTGCTAAATACGGTATACCATCCTTTTCTAATATTACTTTCTCTAACTTACGCTTCACTCGATTGTCTCTGACATAAACAAACTCATCTTCCGTTTTTTCATTAAACAAAAACTCGATATAATTGAGTTTTAACAGTCCTGTATGCTGAAAATTAAACCAATAAACATCTTGTTCTTCCGTATCATACAAACGCACCAACTCGCAATCTTCGGTACAACAGAAAATATTCTTTTGCAATTTTTCCTGCGCTTGGATATCCGTAATACGGTGTACTTTACCGCCCCCCAGCATCTCATAAACAAGAAATCCTTTGGATTGCATATAGGTAATAATGGTCTCTCTATCCTCCCAAAAGGCCAAAATATCAATATCTCCATGCACTCTGCTTTCATACCCTAAAAACAAATCCAAAGCAAAGCCTCCGCAAATTCCATAAGAAAAGTCCTGTCCTTGTAAAAGAGCGTTTGCTTCTTCTATCAACTTATTCATTTCTCTTCACTCTTCTTCGCTTTCCTCATCGAAATCTTCTACATCTTCAACGTCGTCTTCCGCGTCATTATCTTCATCCGCTTCCTCTATCCCGTACTTCTCCTCAATTTCCTTTGCCACTTTCTCCGGATCTTCACCGTTCTTGATACGCTTGTTATACTGGCGCAGTTCCTTTAAGGACATTCCCTCCGATGCATTTTGTTTTACCCACTTATCCAGTGCGATAAAAATGTACAACACAATCGGAATGATTACCGTTGCCACAACGCTGGCCATAAACATGCCCTCTGCTCCCGGTTTTGCCAGACATGCAAATACAATACTTACCACATACATTCCTACCAACAGTAACAAACCGATCGCCGCAAAAATCTGCTTAAACGTCACTTTCTTTTTCATACTTTGAACTCTCCTTTTCATACTATCACTTCTCCGTCGAAGCAACGCACATTCTCCGACGCTATTCATTTTTTACTCCCGATTTTGATCGTCCTTAAGAAACGCCAACCATTCCTTCTGAGTCTTTTCGTAGCCCTGTTCCGACGGCTCGTAGAACTTCTCTCCTACCACACCATCCGGCAAATACTGTTGCTCCACATAATGATTCGGATAAGCATGAGCATATTTGTAACCAATGCCGTGGTTTAACTTTGCCGCGCCTTTATAGTGAGAATCCATCAAATGTACCGGAACCGGTGCTGTTTTATGGTTTGCCACATAATCCATAGCCTTTCCGATGGCTGTCACTGCCGAATTGCTCTTCGGTGCACAGGCTACATAGGCTGCTGCCTGAGCCAGTACAATCTGTGCCTCCGGCATACCGAGTCGCTCCGCTGCCAAGGATGCATTTACTGCCACCACCAAAGCCTGCGGGTCCGCGTTGGACACATCCTCCGCCGCACAAATCATAATCCGCCGTGCGATAAAAGCCGGTTCCTCACCTGCATAAAGCATCTTTGCCAGATAATATACCGCCGCATCCGGGTCAGAGCCCCGCATACTCTTAATAAAAGCGGAAATATTGTCGTAATGATTGTCGCCGTCCTTGTCATACCGAAGCACACGCTTCTGAATGCAGTCCGCCGCCACATCTCTCGTAATATGTATCAAACCGTCTGCGCTACGCTCCGTGGTCAGCACACCAAGCTCAATGGCATTCAGGGCCGTTCGTCCGTCACCGTTTGCCACATCTGCCAGGAAGGAAATTGCCTCCGGTTCCGCCACTGCCTTATAAGCCCCTAAACCGCGCTCCGTATCTTCGATGGCACGGTATAAAAGCTTTTCTACATTTTCCTTGGACAGCGGTTTTAACTCAAAAATCACAGACCGGGAAATGAGTGCTCCGTTTACCTCAAAGTACGGATTCTCCGTGGTGGCACCGATTAAGGACACCGTGCCGTCCTCTACAAAAGGAAGCAAATAGTCCTGCTGACTCTTATTAAAACGATGAATCTCGTCTACAAACAAAATGGTTTTCTTTCCGTACATGCCAAGGGTCTCTTTCGCTTTCGCAATAACCTCTTCCATGTCCTTTTTACCCGCTACCGTAGCATTGAGCTGAGTAAATTCGGAGCTGGTGGTATGGGCAATCACCTGAGCAAGCGTTGTCTTACCGGTCCCCGGCGGTCCGTAAAAAATCACGGAACCCAGCTTATCCGCTTTAATGGCTCTGGAAAGAAGCTTTCCTTCGCCCAAAATATGCTCCTGTCCCACCACTTCCTCTAAGGTGCGCGGTCTTAATCTTGCAGCCAGCGGGGACTCTTTTTTTGACGTCTCCGCCCGCATATATTCAAACAGGTCCATGCCTATTCCTCCTAAAACAAATCGCTGTGGCTCCCTGTTCTTGTCAAATACAAAATCAGTTCGCCATTGTCTATCTCATAAATCAAAAGCCAGTCCGGAGTGATATGACATTCTCTCTTGCCGACATAGTTTCCGACTAAAGCATGGTCCTTGTTTTTCTCCGGCAGCTTCTCTCCATTCGAAAGCATTGTAACAACCTCGTCCATCAGTTTCATATTATAGCCGCGTTTTATAATCAATTTTAAATCCTTCTTAAATTTACCGGTGGCAACTATTCTATACATTCATCCTCAATCTCCTTTAATAAATCCCCAAAACAGCTATAAGACTTTACCATAGAAGGGTTCTTTTTTATTTCCTCCACTTCTCTAAAAGCCTCTAAAGTCTCAGCATTAAAATGATCTCTTGATATTTCAAACGGAATTCTCTGTTCCCTAATCGCCTGCTTTGCCGCCATAGTAAAATAAGTAGTCAAATCCAACCCCAAATCAGCCATTAGTTCTTGTAATTGAGATTTTACATTCGTATCTATTCTCATCGTTACATTGGTTGTCGCCATAAAATCAACTCCTTTCAGCTATATTATAGTATATCCAAACTCGCTTTGTCAATACAATGCACATATAGCGCACTATCTCCTTCTTTTTTCTTTCATCCATTATGCATCAAAAAAACGGACAAAATTTGAACCGCAGGAAAATTTCTCTCCCCTCTTTCTCCTACACCTCCATGGACATTTCACCGCTTCGGTTTTATAATAAGCTTGTACATGTACAAAATATTCGTTAATCAATCACACACCAAACGGAGGATCTTATGATAGAAAACTTAATGATTTTAGGAAAAAGAATCTTAGAACTGAGAAAACGTCACTCCATGACTCAGGAAAAGCTTGCAACCGAGATGGGTGTATCCATCGGTGCGGTATCCAAATGGGAAACCGGAGTTTCCCTTAGTTAAAGATAATACACCACAGCCCACGCTTACACAATATTGCATGAAAACAACTTTTGGATAAATATAAAGAAGCACTGTCAACATCCCCTTTGAAGATGGCGACGGTGCTTTTTTAGATTTCCGGGGCAAGG
>JAFVSN010000006.1 GCA_017503735.1 Lachnospiraceae bacterium | reverse complement strand
TGAGGCTGCAAAGAAGGCAGATATCATCATGATTTTGATCAACGACGAGAAGCAGAAGGCTATGTACGAAGCTTCCATCGCTCCGAATCTTGAGCCGGGTAACATGTTAATGTTCGCACACGGTTTCGCAATTCACTTCGGTCAGATTATCCCGCCGAAGGATGTAGACGTAGTTATGATCGCTCCGAAGGGACCGGGTCATACCGTAAGAAGCCAGTATCAGGAAGGCAAGGGTGTTCCGTGTTTGATCGCTGTACATCAGGATGCTACCGGTAAGGCACACGAGATGGGTCTTGCTTACGCATTGGCAATCGGTGGCGCAAGAGCAGGTGTTCTTCAGACCACCTTCCGTGAAGAGACCGAGACCGACCTGTTCGGTGAGCAGGCAGTTCTTTGCGGTGGTGTAACCGCCCTTATGAAGGCAGGTTTCGAGACCTTAGTTGAAGCAGGTTATGAGCCGGAGAGCGCATACTTTGAGTGTATCCACGAGATGAAGCTCATCGTTGACCTCATCTTCCAGAGCGGTTTCCAGGGTATGAGATACTCCATCTCCAACACCGCTGAGTACGGTGATTACATTACCGGACCGAAGATCATCACCGATGAGACCAAGAAGGCTATGAAGCAGGTATTAAAGGATATCCAGGAAGGTGTGTTCGCACGCAACTGGCTCACCGAGAACCAGGTAGGTTGCCCGAACTTCAACGCTATGAGAAGAAAGGGTGCTACCCATCAGTTAGAGGAAGTGGGCGCAGAGCTTCGTAAGCTTTACAGCTGGAACAACGAGAACAAGTTAATCGATAACTAAATCGTTGAGTTGAATATGGAATAACAGACAGTCCCTTTCCGAGCGGAGAGGGACTGTTTTTTGTTGAAAAACGTTCGATTTTATGATAAAATGAAGGTATTACAACCAAGGAGAACGCTTATGTTAAAAATAGCTGTGGTAGACGATGAAAAATCAGTGGCGGCGCAGACAGAACGCCTCCTGACAGAGACGTGTAGGGAATTACAGTTAGAGGCGGAAGTCGATGTATTTGGTTCGGGAGAAGAAGCCGTTTGTTTTCTGAACAATGCTAAGGTATATCATTTGGTTTTTCTGGATATTGAGATGGGTGACTGTAGCGGAATCGATGTAAGTCGTTTTATCCGAGAGGGATTACAGGATGAGTTGACCCAGATTGTATATGTGACCGGAAAGAACGGATATGACAGGCAGTTGTTTGAGTTCCGTCCCTTTGGTTTTATAGAAAAGCCTGCAACTCAGGAAAATATGCGAGGGATGCTTTCTAAGTATGTGCGTATCTATGGGGAAACACAGGAGCTGTTTGAATACAAGTCCGGTCATGGTACATATTTTGTGAAGTTGAGTGATATTTTGTATTTTGAAAGCATTGATCGGAAGGTGAAAATAAAGATGCTGACCGGGGAGGAAGTGTTTTACGGAGCGATTCAGAATGTGTGGGAACGGGTAAAAAATAAATCCTTCTTTATACCGCATAAGTCTTATGTTGTGAACTATCGACTTGTGAAATCCTTTCACACGGATTGTATGTATCTGGTAAACGACGAAAGAATTCCGGTTGCAAAGGGAAAGCGAAAAGATGTAGCAATGTTACAAATGAAGATGGAGAATGGGGGATGCTAGGATGCAGTTTGATACTTATACGATAGTTTACTTGATAACAAACTTGTTTAGTATTGCGGTGAACCATAGATTTATGATGGCTTTTTTTGAGCAAAGACGTACTAAGACGGGGGTGTGCGTACTTTCGTATTTGTCTTATTTTGTTGTTACCAGTCTTTTGTATTTGTATGTGGATATTCCGATATTGACGTTACTTGCGAATTATGGTTTGGTACTTGTCATATCTATTAACTATAAATCAGGTATGCTTAAACGTGTAATAAGTGCTTTTTTCATTGTACTCTTTTGTGGTGTTTTGGAAATAATTGTTACGGCATTTACCGGTTACTTTCAATACTCGATTTTTGAGGAAGGAAGTTATAGTAATAGTTTAGGTGTGATTGCGGCAAGGTTAGCAACTTATATGGGAGCGTTAATTCTTTATAATTTTAAAGCGATACGACGAAGTAATAAGATAAAAAGGTCTGTTTGGTTTGCATCAGTGCTGATACCGGTAATTACATTCGTGTTACATTTGTTTATTGCACAATCCAAAGATGTAACGCAGATAGAGGTAATCATTGCGGCAATATTAATATATTTGGTAAATGTGACAGCATTTTATCTGTATGACTCTCTGGCAGACAGTTATATAAAACTTGCTGAAAATGCAGTGATGGAAAAAGAGCGGGAACTTTATTATAATCAGTGCATCATGATGCAGACTTCCACTAATGAATTACGGGCATTCCGTCATGATTTGAAGAATCAGATGATAAGTGTGTCAGAATTAATGAGTGCAGAACGGTATGAGGAAGCAAAAGAACTAATGGGAGAATTGTCAGGAAAGTTAAATACAAAGACTTTGTTTGGTATGACAGGAAACATACCGATAGACAGCATCATTAATTACAAGTTACAAAGTGCCGGAAATGAACAGATACGTGTAGATGCGGAAATTGCGGTTCCGGAAGAACTTAATATGGATATTTCGGATAGCATAACGGTGTTGGGCAATCTTTTGGATAATGCCTTATATGCCTTGCAGCAGATAGAAGAGTCTAAGCGATATTTGAAGCTGAAAGTAATGTTTGATAAAGGACGTTTGATGATTCATTGTGCAAATCCGTATGTGACGGAGGTACGATATGAGAACGGGGAAATTATTAGTACGAAATCAGACCGGAAAGAGCATGGGTTCGGGTTGAAAAATATAGAAGCTGTAGCGGAAAAATACAACGGATGCATGAATGTGAATCATAATGACGGAGTATTTACTGTAGATGTTTTGTTATATTTGACTTTTGACTGCAAAAAGTAGGCATTTTACTGCAACTTCCCACACAAAGTGTCGTTTTGTGTTAAACTACAGTTGCCCAAAAGATTGAAGAAAAGGAGGGGACTGTAGCATGAAGAGGTTTTGCGGGAAATATGCACATGTATTGGCAGCATTTGCATTAGTGATGACGACTTTGGTTGCGAATTCTACATGTTGTTTTCTTGTACATCAAGAGCCGTTACCTGAAACTGCGAAAAAGCTTCGTAAGTTTTAATGTTTGAGGTTTTGTCGGAGCGAATAACGGAGTGGTTACTTGCAAACGAAGCAATTCCAAGAGAAGACAAAGAAATCTATCGGTACGGAATTCAACAGGGGATGATTGCTTTGGTTAACCTTGGAACAACAATGATTATCGGTATGGTATTCGGAAAACTTTTAGAGAGTCTTTTGTTTATGACGGCATATATACCGCTTCGGAGTTTTGCCGGAGGCTACCATGCCAAGACAGCGGTACGCTGTTACTTTTTCTCAATTGTGATGATAAGCGCAGTGCTTTGGGTAATGAGATATGTGACGTATTCCAGTCTCATTTTTGGTTGGCTGACAGCAATTTCCGGTAGCGTGATATGGTTTCTTGTGCCGGTGGAGGACCGAAATAAACCTTTGGATGATGTGGAGAAGGTGGTTTATAGGAAACGGGCAAGAGGAATCGTTCTGGCGGAGAGTATACTTTCACTTTTGGCGATTTTTTGTAACTGGAAATGTCTGGGAATGTGCATGACTTTGTTTTTGTGCGTTCTGGCACTGATGTTACTCTTAGGAAAGTGGAAGAATACGAACTTGGGAAAAGAAGACAGTTTATGATTTGTAGTGTCGTGAAGATTACAAAGGATTAACATGAAATTATCAAAGGAGGACAAAAAGATGAGAACGAAGAAAATGGTTGCAAGTATTTTGGCGATAGCATTGGTGATGTGTACGCCGATAAAAGTGACTGAAGCGTCCAATATTCTTCCAGAATATACAGTAATGTACGGTGATGTGATGTATCATGCCAAATCAGAGGTGAGTAATGGTACAGCATATTGTTTGACCAGTGTATCATCTAGCGGAGTGGTTTCTGTAACAGGAACATATTATTATATTAATCATGAGACGATTGTCACAGGTACGAGTTCATCAACTAATGGTGGGCAACATTATGCGTCGGTATCCTTTGCTGCTCCTACAAATTGTACGAGTGTAAGGGTAAACGGAAGTCATAGAGTTAGCTTTGAGGGACAGAGATGGGAAGTAAGTACAAAGGATGTTTTTGATGGAAATTAAATGATGTTTTTCTGGCCTGTGGCATGTTCATATAAGTGTTGCAGGCCAGAGGAATAATTAGGAGGTCTGTATGGGGAAAAAAAGCTATATTTTTGTGATATTGCTCATGTTTCTGATATGCGGTTGTGAAAAGAAGGACTCTTCGGATGTGGAAATAATAAGATGGGCAGTGCCGGACATGGTGCAGATTAAAAATGGAACCATAGAGAAGATTAATGTAATGTTACAAGAGGATGGGAAGGCGTTTCGTTTGGAGCCGGTAGTGTTGGATTTTTTCAATTATAACAAGGAGTTGGAAACCGCGGAATATGACATAGCCTTTGCCGGTTTTGCGGAGGATGGCACCACCTATGAGGTGTTGCCGGCGATTGCACAGGGAAGGTTTTATCAATTGGATGAATGGTTACAGGAAAGTGAGATATATGCTACTGTTCCGGAAATTTTATGGAAAAGTGTGACCTATAACGGAGGAATTTACTCGGTTCCGAGTGCTGCGATTTCGGAAATGACTCCTACCGTTCTGATTAAGACAGACTGTGTGGGAGCGCTGTCGGAGACTTCTTTAATGTCCTTGGAGGAGTTGGACAGTCTGATGTCCGAGGAGGGGAAGTTTTTATATGACTATCAGAGCGGGCTTGAGTTCCTTGGATACTGTGGTTGGGATTATCAGGAAGGGCTTTTGTGGGAGCATGATGGAACGTATTATAATCCGATGGAAATAGAGGAGTGTGAAGAGTGGCTCAGAACACTGAATCAATGGTACAGGGAGGGTAAACTGACCACAAACAGAGAAGATGAATGGACTGTTTGCATGACAAATACACCGGGAGATTTTTACAATATGGATACAGTGGTTTATGAGGCGTCCAAAGCATATACCCTTTTACATTTTGCGGGTTCGGTAGCTATTGCGGCAGATTCGGACCGGAAGGAAACGGCGTGGGAACTGTTGCAACTTCTTTATTTGGATGAGGAGTATGGAAATATTCTTGTGTTTGGACCGGAGCATGAAGAAAAGGACGGGTATGCCGTAAACAAGCAGGGAGAGGTGTTAAATGGGAGGTTAAATAAGCTTTCTTGGGGAGTAGGAGTGAACCTTCTGAAGGGGAACGATGAAATGAGTCTGCACGACTCTTTGGAGGAGAAGAAAGCGTATTATGAAAGTAAAGTGGAATTATCGGGAATTGCGGGGCAAAAGAAGCCGGAAGTGAGTGCGCAGATGTTGGAACTGGAGGAAAAATACGAAGATATCATGTTTGCGGATAATTTCGAGGAGCTGTTTCTGCAGTGGAAAACGGAAGCGGAAAGTTTGTTTGAGTAATATGGGAGGGATGAGATTTGAAAATGAAATGGAAGAAGATCGTTCTATTGTTGATGGTATTAGTGTTGTTTTGTTCTTGTAAAAAGGAAGAACCGATGGATTCCTGGGAAGCGGCAGTAGGGTTGTCATATACCTATATGAGGGAAGGTGTGATTAATACAAATGGTCAAGTTCTTCGTTTTTATGATGTACAGTCAGAACAGGATGTTGCATTATGTGCAAAGCCGAATTGTGAGCATTTGGGAGCATCAAGTACAAATCCTAATCCGGAATGCAATGCATACCTTGGAGCGTATCCAGATATGCCAGCTATTGTAGGCGGGCAGCTATATTGTGTAATACAGGAGGAGTTTACATGGGACAAACCGGAGGGACTTTTTCAAAAGTATTTGTACCGAGCAGAGGTAGACGGAACAAACCGAAAGGAGATTGCAAAGTTTTCCGATGCTCAGAATTCTGCTACTGCCGATTACGGTGAGGGATATTTTGTATACACATATAGAAACACGGAGGATGTAGAGGGAAATACTTTAGAACAGTGCCGGGCAGGAATATATCTGGTGGATCTAAAACAGGAGAAGACAGAGCAGATCACTGTTTTTGACGGATACCAGGCATATATACCGAATGTGATGGTGTATAACGACAAGGTGTATTATGTATATTCCTACCTGAAGGAATACATGGATTTTTTGGATTATGAAGTGATATTTTCGGAAGAGTTTAATCAAAAAATGGTAGAGAATACATGTCAGGAGATTTGGGAGTATGACATAAAGACAAAGAAGCAGAATTGTATTTGGAACGGTGGAGGAAGCTATTATGTTACCACAATGAATGACGGTATCATTTGTGTGAAGGAAAGTGACCGGGCAACGATAATTAATTGTGCCGACGGAGCACAGAAGGAGGTTTCCCAAGAGATATTTTACGGGAAAGCGGTAATGCCTTATGGAAACAAGATATATTTTTTGACAGACGGGGTGCTGAAAGCATATCAGGTAGAGGCAGGAGAGGTAGAGGACATAGGAACCTATGATGAATCAGAATTGAAAGAAATCGGTATTCTGGCAATCACGGAAGAAACGGTTTACTTTATGGCACAAAATGGAGATGAGTATTATTTGCCTTATGACAAATTTATAAAAGGAAAGCTGGATGAGGTGAAGAAGATAGAATGGCAGAGTTAGTATTAAGGAATGTTTCGAAGTCTTACGGAAAGCATAAGGTGCTAAAGGATTTGTGCTATACATTTTCTCCTGGAATCTATGGATTACTGGGGCCTAACGGTGCCGGAAAGTCCACAATGATTCACCTGATTACCGATAACTTGAGACCGGATGAAGGGGAGATTCTATACAACGGGGAATCTATACGAAACTTGGGGAAGGCGTATCGTGAGAAATTGGGTTTTATGCCTCAACAACAAAGAGTGTATCCGAATTTTACATTAGAACGTTTTTTGTGGTATATGGCGGCGTTAAAAGGATTGAAAAAAGAAGAGGCGAAAAAGCAAATACCGGAGCTGTTGGAGTTGGTGAATCTGTCGGATGTGAAGACAAGACGACTAAGCGGGTTTTCCGGAGGAATGAAACAGCGAGCTTTGCTGGCACAGGCATTACTTGGAAATCCGGAAGTAATTATTTTAGATGAGCCTACGGCAGGGCTGGATCCGAAGGAGAGAATCCGGTTCCGCAATTTGATTTCCAGGGTAGCTTTTAATCGTATTATTCTTGTGGCAACCCATGTGGTGTCGGATATCGAGTTTATTGCAAAAGAAATATTGCTTATGTCGGAGGGAACAGTGCCGGAGAGCGGGACTCCGTGGGAATTGTGCGAGAAAATTGAAGGAAAGGTATTTCAAATTGTTACAGATGAAGCACATGTGCAGGAGATTATAAGCGCATACAAGGTGGTCAATATTTCAAAAGATGAAAATCATATTTATATCAGAGTGTTGGCGGATGTTATGCCGGAGTATGCTGAATGTAAGGTCCGGAAGCCAGGATTAGAGGATTTTTATGAATATATTTTTGAATGAATTTTATAAAGTATGGGGCAAAAAGACAATTCTCGGTTTGCTTATTTTGCTGGGAATCTTGAACGTTGTGGCGATGTTTTATGCGGAGAGCCAAAAAGGGAAGTTATATGAGCCGCAGGAGTATCGCGCATTGTATGAGGAGTTGCAGAGTTATGACAGAGAAGATGTTGAGGATGTGCTTCGGGATAGATTGGAGAAATATGCTGGGAATTTTAAGGAAGATGCATTGACGAAGACGGTACTGTCAGAGGTACAGGCGGCAACCGGCTATGATTCTTTTTTGGAGGAAATAGCAAAAAGCGCAGAAAGCATCGGAAAAGTTTCGATTTTTTCAAAAACAGACAGTTATACGTTTCGGAGTAACAGGGAAACGGCAGAGGCATACCGGGATATATTCGGAGTAGAACCGGAGATCGGACCTTTCCAAGGGATTGAAGTGTGGGCCGGATTTATGGGGACGGATGTAATTGCACTGGTGCTTTTGATTTATGTGGTATTTATTCTTGTTGTAAAGGAAAAGGAAACAGGTCAGTTGTCACTTACGTTTACTACGAAAAACGGACGTACTATGCATGGTGCGGTAAAGTTGGGTGTATGCTTTATGTCTGCGGTGGGTGTGGTTTTTTTCTTGTGGGGGACAGGACTTTTGGTAACAGGCACCGTATATGGTTGGGGTGAATCAGGGAGCGCGATTCAATCGGTTTATACATTTCGCACTTGTACTTTGAAAATATCGGTAGGAAGTTTTATTGTTCTGTTTTTATTATTGAAAATAATAGCTCTGTTTCTTGTGATGCTTTTAGTGTACGGACTTGCTTGTGTGTTCCGGTCCTATGTATGGTTGTATATTGTGACTGCGTTGGGACTGGGAATTGAGTTTGTGATGTTCTATGGGATTCCTGCCAACGGTCATCTGGTGTTTTTTAAACAGATAAATCTGATGGCATTTTTAGGGATAGACCGGACGTTGGGAACCTATTTCAATTTTAATTTCTTGGGACACCCCGTATGGTATCTGCCGGTGTATGGAGCGTTTTTGTTAGTGGGAATCGCGTGCTTGTTTGTATTCTGTGCGATACAATACGGAAAACAAAGAAGCATGGTCGAGCAGAAAAAATACAGGTTTGTATTATGGAAGAGAAGGCCGGAAAAATCGGTATATCTGCTTCCTCACGAGGGTTATAAGACGTTGTTTGCCGGGAAGGTGTTGTGGATATTACTTGCGGTAGCGATTTTTCAATGTGTTACTTATAAATCAATGGGAGAATACTTTGAGTCGCAGGATGACATCTATTATAAGAACTATATGACGGAACTGGAGGGAATGTATTCTGATGAACAGGAAACTTGGCTACGGCAGGAAAGGGAACGCTATGATGAATCTTTTCTGACAGGGAAGTTGTATCGGCCGGAAAGTTATGTTGCGTTTTGCAGAGTTGAGGAACAGGCAGCATATCTGAAAGAGCAGCAAGGTGCTTTTTTGTACGATACGGGATACCGACTTTTAACCAATGACAAGATGGCATCGGGGAAGGTGGTGTCTCTGACTGTGGTAGCAAATCTCATTCTGATTTTATGTGTAACGGGAATTTATTCAAACGAATACCAAAGCGGAATGATAGCATTGGTCAAGAGCAGTGTAAGAGGAAGAAAAGATACTTTCTTCGTAAAGGCATTCATCGGTTTGTTAATTTCGTTGGTAATATGGAGTCTGATTTTTCTTCCGTTTATCTATAACGTTTTGTCGGCATACGGGACAAGCGGACTGGAATTTCCTGCATGCTCAATGAAACATTTGTCAGGAGTCGGGATATCCATAAAATGGTATCTGATACTGTTTTACGGGATATTGTATTTGCTTCTTGCGTTGGAAAGTTTTGCGATTATGGGTCTGTCAAAGGTGATGAAGAGTAATAGTCTCACGGCACTTGTTTCAGTTGGGATTTTTGTGATGCCGTTATTGTTCCTTTTTTGATTAACTAAAAAAGAATATGTAGATAAGCAGAAAATGGAACTGATAGGGAATTGGGGACTTGAAAAGATTTTTAAAACCCGTGTTGTGTTATTATCCCAAGGAGTTTTTAGAAAAATAATTGGTGGAATGCATGATACAATGAAAATAGAATGAAATAACAGCTATCGTAGCTACGAAAGAAATTTTGCGGCTACGATATTTTTTTGCGATTTTTGTATAAAACTTTTTTCACTTTTCTTTCGTTTTTTCTGCCGAATTTCTTTTGCTTTTTTTGCTATGATGTTCCTGAGAGCAAAGACGACCCGGGAAACCGGAAAGAACGAAGGGAGACAGTATATGAAAGAGAAAAAAGCTACGCAAAGAAAGCACGTAATTGTTTTGGCACTCAGTATGCTTGTTGTGTTTCTTGCAGGATGTGGGGGAAAGAAGGAAAAGGATCGTGCGGAGTCTGTGCATGTGCCGGAAGATACCCTTTTGGGTTACACCTATTCGGAGGTGTATACTCCGTATCAGCTTAGTTCCTGTGATGTGAAGGTAGAGATTGTACAGCCGGACAGTTGGGACTTTATGGTGACGAAGCTTCTGGCGGGGGATTCCGATTATGATTTTATGGTGCTGTCCACGGACAGCTCGTTGGCAAAGGATATTATGCGCACGGGAGCTTATTATGCATTAAATGACATTCCGGAGGTTGCCGGACTTTTGGAGCGGTATCACGACTATATCAAGGAGGCGGCAACGGCAGAAAACGGTGAGTTCTGGATGATTCCCTGTGGTGTGAATGTTCCGTTTGTTCTCTGTAGGGAAGACCTATGTGAGGAATACGGCCTGGATTTTACCGACATGACCTATCTGGAGTTTATGGAACAGGTAGACGCACTTCCGAAAAACGGAGTGCACACGTTTTTTACCCCTTACGGTCTAATGACCGAAGATATTTTGAATAAGTTTGAACAGGTTTACGGGTATGAAAACATGGGCGAACAGGATAAAGAATTGCTTCGGAGTTATATGGAGAAGATTCGTGCCTATGATGTACCGTTTAATGAAGGGAAATGGTGGTTACTCAGCAGCGAGGAACGCCCGAATCAAATGTCGGACGAGTCTTTGAAAAATATAGTGTTTGAGCTGGAACGTAGCGATAATATGACATTGTCCTCGAGTTTAGACTTCTTCCGTGTTGACGGGTTCCGGGCAATGAAACTGCCGGATTTGGAGAGGGGAGTAGTCTGTCCGATGAAAGCGAAGGTAGATTTTATCGTAATCAATCCGAAGTCCGCAAAACTGGAGCTGACACTTCAATATGTTTCACAGTTGTGTGAAAAGCTACAGAAGGATACCACCAACGCGTTCCGATATATGTCTCAGGGAGAGGATTTCTCGAATAACGTGTTACGGGAGGATCTCTACCGGCTGATTTCGGAAGGAGAGGTGTATTCTACGTACCCATATGATGTAGTAGGGGAGGAACTTATGGCTTACCGGGAAGGAAAGCTTGAGTTTGATACGATGTTGGAGGAAATCAAACGGAATATAGAGATGTATCGTAAGGAATAAGAAAACGAGGGTCGGAGAATGGGGAATTTATGGTAACAGAAGGAGGCTTATAAGGGGTGAAGAAGTATTTATTAAAATGTCGGTTGTTGTTGATTCCGAGTATCCTTGGGGTAGCACTGTTTTATGTGCTGCCCTATGTGCGCGTGATTTATTATTCGCTGATTGAGAATCAATTCAGCCGGAAGTTTGTGGGACTGAAAAATTATGAAAAGGTGATACAAAACGAGTATTTCCGGCTAGCATTGAAAAATTCCGTGTTGCTGATTGTAATTGCGGTGCCGGTGTTGGTGGTGACGGCCTTCTTACTGTCGCTTTTGTTGTTGAAAATGAAGGGATACTGGAAGTTGTTGCGGATTGCATTTATTTTTCCGATGTTAGTGCCTACTGCCAGTGTGGTAGTGGTTTGGCGGACCTTGTTTGATGCAAGCGAATCGGTATGGCCGGTGTATTTGTTATTTATTTATAAAAATATCGGTCTTCTCATTATTTTGCTTAGTGCGGCCTTTTCCACGCTGAGCAGCGAAGTGTATGAGGCAGCAAGACTGGACGGAGCCCATGGATTCACCCTGCACCGGAAGATTACCCTGCCGCTTATTTCGCCGACGTTGTTATTTACGGTGTTAATCGGGGTCGTATACAGTTTTAAGGTATTCCGGGAAAGTTATCTTTACTTTGGGACAAGCTATCCACCGGACCACAGTTATACACTACAGTATTACATGAACAATCATTTTTATAAATTGAACTACCAGAATCTGGCATCCGGTGCCGTGATTACTTCTCTTATTGTAGCGGTAATCGTGGTCGTGGGTGTGAGGTTACAGAAGAAATTTTCGATATAGGGGGGAGACAGATGAAAAAGATTTTGGGAAAAAGTATTCTTTTGCTGTGTGCCCTGCTGTTTCTGCTTCCTATCCTGTTGACGGTATTACATTCCTTCGGAACGCAGTCTGTGGATGCGGAGAATTTTCGGTTGACAAGTCTTGTGCCATCCGGATTTTCTTTGGTGGGCTATTATGATCTGCTTATTGAGCATTTTTATGTGTTACGGAATTTCTGGAACTCGGTGTTTTATGCGTGTTCCATTACATGTTTGAATATTGTGGTGTCCGTACCGGCTGCCTATGCCTTTTCCCAGGCTAGATTTAAGGGAAAGGAGTTGTTGTTCTTTTTCTATATCATGCTTATGATGATGCCGCTTCAGGTAACGCTGCTTCCGAACTACATAGGTCTTCGGGATATGAAGCTTCTTGACACTCCTTTTGCTATCGTTTTACCATCCGTATTCGCACCGTTTAGTATGTTTCTCCTGACGCAATATATGAAAGGGTTGGAACAGTCTTATATGGAGGCGGCACTTCTTGAAACAAAGTCGGTATTCCGGATTATGTTGCAGATGATTGTGCCACAGCTTCGTACCTGTATTCTGGCGGTGTTTGTATTTGTTTTTGCGGAGTATTGGAATATGGTGGAACAGGCGGATATTTATTTGAAGAAGGAGACACTAAAACCTTTGTCGGGGCTTCTTGCCATAGGGGAAGGACTTACGACATCGGAGGTGTTGGCAGGCTCGGTGATTTTTATGATCCCTATTGTCATTTTGTATTTGTACTTCCATGACAGTCTGGAGGTCGGATTGGAGAGTATGAAGCTATGAAGACGAAAAAAGCGGCGAACATTATTTTTGCGGTGTTCTTTACCGTTATGTTGTTACTTACCCTGTTTGCGAAGGATTTGTATCATTTGACGTTGCCGAAGGTGGCAGTGGAAAAAGTGACACGACAGGTATTTCCTGCTGAAGTGACAGGTCCGGACGGGATGGTTTATGAAACAAGACGGACAGTACCTGCGATATCCAAGAAGGCTTTACACGGGGATATTGTATATGCGGTGAATGAGACGGAAGATGGGGCGTTTCTTGTGGAAAATTTCGTTACAACGGGGGAAGCACTTGAGGATATCATTGAGATAAAAGGCGGTGTGCTTACCGGAACAAAGGTTATTATCGGAAGCGACCGGCAGATAGGTCCGGGACAACAGGTACTAATCACCGAGTGGGATGAGTCGGTGGCCCTGCATACCGCACGGGAACTGGGAGAGGATATGGAAGGGTATGCGGCAGAAATGCGGAACTGTTTGAGAAACGACATTTTTTACATTGTAGGAGTGGTTGTTGCATCCGTTGTTGTGGTGTTATTGTGTCGTAAGTTTTGCAAAGGACGCCTACGCCTTTTGAAGGTTCCGGTATTGATTTTATGGTGTATCCTGGTGTGCTTTTTTTTAAGAGCAACGATTGTGCTTCCGGGCGAGTGGATTCCGGACAAACTCATTGATTGGGACGGATGGAAAGTAAATATGGAACGGTACCCGTTTTAAGAATGAAAAATGTAGAAGGCAAAGGAGTTTCTAAAATTTCTTTGCCTTTTTTGCGTAATTGACAGTAAAATAGAGATAGAGGTAAAATTGAAGCAAATGGTAGGTAACATCCCGTTTTCGGTACAGCATGCTTCTCTGTGATGTGCTATGCTAAAGCTACCACGTGGAAGGTTAGGTGATGGATATGAACCGGATTTTAAACTATATCGAAGGGCATCTGGAAGAAAAACTGACAAACGGGCAACTGGCAGAACTGGCCGGTTACTCGGAATATCATTTTTTACAGCTGTTTAAAGCTCATACCGGAGAAACGGTCATGGAGTATATTTGCAGAAGACGATTGTTCCGCGCCATGGATGAAATTCTTGCGGGAAGCAGAATTATTGATGTGGCGTTCCGGTACGGTTTTGAATCCCATAGTGCTTTTTCCAGAGCGTTTAAACGAGAATTCGGGTTTTCTCCGTCACTCCTTAGAACATTAAGACTGGAGCTTGATTGCATAGGGGGGAACTGTATGGAACAGATTTTTTTAAACAGTACGAAGCTTGGAACACCGAAAGAAGAGTTACTTGCGGGATTAAAAGAGTTACTTAAGAGAAACAACGTTGCGGTAGAGGAAGCGGTGTTGGATCATGTGTACGGCACAGCGTGCAAGGTATACGAAGGAAAGTACCGGTATTCCGGAGATGAGTTTGTAACCCATACCCTTAACGTTGCCATGCTGCTTGCGGATATGGGGGCCGATGCCGATACGGTGCTGGCGGGATTGTTTTCGGATATTTTTGAACGGTTGAACACGGTGGATTTGTCAAAGGAGCTGCCGGCTTCCGTATGGAACATCGTGGAGAAAATCGGTCTGTGGCACACGGACAGAGACAATTGTCCGGAGGAAGTAGTTCTGATTAAGCTTGCGAAACGATTGCATAACATGCGTACCATTGAGTTTCTTTCGGAAGAGAAGCAGTTGATAAAAGCAAAGGAGACCATTGAGTTTTACCTGCCGTTGGCGCGCAAGGTGGACAATCAAAAGTTGTTAGAGGAGTTAAACGATTTGGCAAGGAGTATAGGATAATGGGAAAGCAAGGTATAAGTAGGACTGAAAGACGAAAAACAGTAGTATGGGCACTAAAAACAGCATTGGAATTAAATGCAAAGGTGTTTGTTCTATGGATCATAATTAGTACCATAGTCTCGTTGTTGCCGACCTTATCTGTTCTTTTGTATCAAAAAATCATTAGTTGGATATCTGCCTATTTGAGAAATGGGGACGGATACTTTTATGAGTGCCTTGTGTTGACAATAGGGTTGGGGATTGTGCATCTTTTGATAGGGCTTTCCAACCGAATTAACAAGGATTTAATTTATATGGTGATGTATGATTATTATCATATTGGAATGCAGGAAAAGATTATGGAATGCGTTCGGAATGTTGATATTAAGACGCTAAGAAGTAAAGAGTATGCAAATGAATATAAGGCAATGCTTAACCGAGCCGGAGCGTTAAATGATTTTATGGTTTCTATGTGTTTGCTTATTTCAAAGGCAATCAGCGTGTTTTCCCTACTGTTTGTGTTAGCAGATGTTTCTCTCGCTTTAACAGGGGGAGCGATTATTTATACTTGTGGAGTGATTTTTGTAAATCGTCGGCTTGCCGTGAAAACACAGTTCAATAAGTTGAAGGTAATCGAGGAAGAAAGAAAGCTGGAACTGATGCAGAAACAGGTGGCAGTGCCTGGTGTGGCGAAGGAAATTCGTATTTTTGGTAATAAGGATAAAATTTATCAGCAATGGGATACGGAATATGAAAAATTGGCATCCATAGAACGTAAAGTGTTTTGGTGGAGAGCAGTATTAGCTTTGTTAAGCGGTCTATTGTTCTATGTCTTCATGATAGTTGTGATTGGGTACAGTGTATTTCGGGTGTCTCAAGGGGATATGACTGTAGATGTGTTTTTGCTGTTATTTACGTTGGCACAGAATATGACGAAAACAGTACAGGTGCTGGCAGAAACAACGCAGATGTCGGAAGGTTGTTTGTTTAACTTAAATATGCAACGTAGGTTCATTGAGAATGTTCCGAGTGTGACGGCAAGCAAAGAGTATCGCAGACTTTCCAAAGAAGAAAAGGAAGAAACGGCAATACGTGTAAGGAATGTAAGCTTTTCCTACAATGACCAGCAGGAAGTATTACATAATATCAGTTTTTCAATTAAAGACGGAGAAACGGTTGCTTTGGTAGGGTGTAACGGAAGTGGAAAGTCTACATTAGTAAAGTTGTTAACAAATGTTTATAAACCGAATCAAGGAACGATTGAACTGTATGGGAAAGAATATGATACCTATTCTCAGAACGAAATTCCTGCTAATATGGGTGTTTTTTTTCAGGATAGTAGCATTTATCATGCTTCCATACGTGAGAATATCGGGTTTGGAGATATCGAAAATATAAATAGTGAAGTTCACATTAAAAGAGCTATGCAATTAGGCGGTGCGGAGAAAATAGTGAATCGTTTTGAGGATGGAATGGAGCATTGGTTGATGCGTTATGCAATCAAGGAAGGGGCAGTTCTTTCCGGTGGAGAGAGTCAGAAAATCACAATAGCAAGAGCTTATATGAGTGATAAGCCGATTATGATTTTTGATGAACCTGCGTCCGCTTTAGATCCAATTTCAGAGATGCAACAGTTCATGAGAATAAAAGAAGAGTTACATAATAGAACAGCGATACTCATTAGCCATCGGGTTAGTTTTGCGAGGATGGCGGATCGAATTTTGGTATTGGATCAAGGAGCACTTGTAGAAAACGGTACACATGAGCAGTTAATGGAGGTGGACGGAGTATATGCAAGGTTCTTTCGGGAACAGGCGCAATGGTATGATGTATAATTGGTGCTGCTATAATGTAAGGAAGGGATAACAATGAGAGAGAACATCAAACTATTAGGAAAAGCATTTAAAACAAGTATTAAGATACGTAGTAAGCTGTCATTGTTCGTTGTGCTGTTAGGATTTCCTATAGCATTTGTTCCAGCAGTAATGGCATTGAAATTGGAAGATTTGACCAATGATATACAAGGTTTAGTAAATGATGCAACCTTATTAAAGGTGACATTATGGGATGGGGGTATGTTAATCGGACTGTTTTTGTTGCAGTTGTTTTACGGATTTATGAAAAGCTATATGCAGTCTGTGGATACTCAAATCACAATGGTCAGATATATAAAGAAGAGAATGTTACAACACAAATGTGAAGTAAAGTACAAGTATATTGAGAATTACGATAATTTTAATGAGAAAATTACATTTGCGGAAACGCAAGCCGGTGCACAGGTGGCGGCGTGCTTTCAGGCAATCACGGATATGTTGCAGGATATGATAAAGTTTATTTCGGTTTTGTATCTGTTGGTTCAAGTAAACGTATGGATTGTGGTGGTAATTTTGATTACAAGCATTCCTGCTATGATTATTGCGCGGAAGCAAAAGGATGAACTGTATTATGCTAAGGCAAGATGGATTAGAGAAAATGGATTGGCATTACATTATTATTTCATTTGTAGCAATGACGGAAATCTGGCAGAAATACGCCATTTGGGCATGTTGAATTATCTGAAAAGCAGATGGAGAGAATTTTGTAGCACTTACATAGAAAAGAAGAGAGAACTCACTGTTCGACACGTGAAGTATAATTTGTTGGCAGATGGATTGCGTAATGTGGTTTATATTGCAATCTTGTCCTTTACGGCATATTTGATTTATTTGGACAAAAGCATTGGCCTAGGTATATTTGCATTAGTGTATACACTGACCGGACAAATGCAGGATATTACGGCCGTACTGTTTAACCAAATTATGCAGTTAATATCTAATATTGATTATATGAAGGATTTTTTCTACTTGGATATATTACAGAAGGATGAAGAAGAGCAGAGAACAGATGGGTTGGGAGTGGGTGATATTGTATTTGAGGGAGTCAAGTTTCAATATCCTAATGGAGAGAAACAGATTTTTGAAGGTTTGAATGTGACAATAAAGAAAGGGGAAAAGGTTGCGATTCTTGGTGAAAACGGTTCCGGAAAATCTACGTTTATTAGTTTGCTGTGCGGGATGTTTGAACCGGATGAGGGGCAGATTACAATAAATGAGAAGGATGTGAAAATGCACATCTCAGAAGTGAGGAGAAATGTATCGGTAGTATTGCAGGATTTTGGAAGATACAATGATTCTCTGCGTAATAATGTTACTATTTCAGATGAAGAAAAAGAGAAATCTGATAAGGAAATTTTGGAATTAGCGCGGAAATTAAACGTTATGGATGTCATAGAGTCGCAAGAAAATGGATTAGATGAGATGATCGGGGCGTTCAGTGCGGAATCCAACGATTTGTCTGGAGGACAGTGGCAGAAGGTTGCAATTTTGCGCGCGGCATATAGAGATAATGCAAGTATTATGATATTAGATGAGCCTACATCGGCATTGGACCCTCTGGCAGAGGCGCAGATTTATAGAGACTTTTCAAAGCTTACCGGGGAACGGACTACGATATTGGTATCTCACAGATTAGGAATTGCTTCTTTGGTGGATCGCATTTTGGTGTTTAAAGATGGAAAAATAATTGAAGATGGTACCCACGAGGAGTTAATCAACAGAAACGGAGAATATACTCGGATGTATAAAGCGCAAGCGGAATGGTACGCATAAGGTGGGAAAATGGTGTATGTTTGGAATAGTGTTTTGAAATCGAGGACCATTTTGTAATATTCTATTGACAGTGTTAATAAAACGATTTAAAATGACTTTTGAGAAGGCGGGACGCAGTAGCGTGTCGCTTTCTTATTGCTTGATAGAAAATAGTTTGAAAAGCGTTTGTATTAGATTGAAATTTAGTAAAATGTGCGAGGTGACCTATGAGCAATACAAAAGTCAGGGATATGACCAAAGGCAGTCCTATGAAGCTGCTTCTGTTGTTTTCCCTTCCGGTATTGTTGGGAAATGTGTTCCAACAACTTTACAACATGGTGGATACGATTATTGTAGGAAGATATTTGGGGTATCAGGCATTGGCGGCGGTGGGAACCACCGGTTCTTTAAACTTTCTGGTACTGGGCTTTGCCAACGGTCTTACCAGCGGTTTTGCCGTGCTGGTGGCACAACGGTTCGGAGCCAAGGATGAAGACGGGTTAAAGAAAGCGGAAGCAAGTGCGGTGGCACTCAGTATCGGTTTTACCGTGGCGATTACATTCCTTGCTTTGCTTACGGCAAAGCCGCTTTTGCGTCTGATTCATACGCCGGAGGATATTATCGGAGATGCGGCGACATACATCAGTATCATTTATGCGGGAATTGCGGCGACCATGATGTATAATCTGCTGGCATGCTTTTTGCGTGCGGTAGGGGACAGTAAGAGTCCGTTGTATTTTTTGATTATTTCGTCGCTGTTGAATATTGTACTGGATGTGGTTTTGATTCGGTATGCCCATATGGGAGTGGCTGGGGCGGCACTGGCAACGGTGGTTTCCCAGTTGGTATCCGGTGTTTGCTGTTTGTTTTATATCCGGAAAAAGTATCCGGTTTTGCATATGAGAAAAGAGGACTTTAAGGCATCTGTTTCGATGTACCGGAGACATTTGAATATCGGTCTTCCCATGGCATTCCAGTTTTGTATTACTGCCATCGGAACGGTAGTGGTACAGGGGGCACTGAATTTGTTCGGAACGGCAAAGATTGCGGCATTTACGGCGGCTTGTAAAGCGGAACAGCTAGTAACCCAGCCGGCTCTGACCTTCGGCGTGGCGATGGCCAATTATTCCGGTCAGAATATGGGAGCGGGACGCACCGACCGTATCAAAGAAGGGGTAGCAAAGTGTACCATGCTGACACTGATTTGTGCGGTGATTTCCATGGGGATTCTATTTGTGTTAGGGGAACCGATTACAAAGCTTTTCATGACGTCGGAAGAAATGGATGCCACGGTAATTGAGGAAATCCTTGCTTCGGCACAGTTGTATTTACGTCAGGCGGCCATCTTCTTCCCGTTCCTTAACATGATATTTGTATACCGGAATGTTTTGCAGGGCATCGGGCGCAGTTTCATGCCGCTAATGGGCGGAGTGTTTGAACTGATTACCCGTGTGGCAGCTTCTTATATACTGCCGGGACTGATCGGATATCGTGGGATTTGTCTGGCGGGACCTCTTGCCTGGATATCGGCAGCGGTGCCGCTGGGAATCGCGTATTACTATATGCGGAAGCGAAACTTCTACTTGATTGAAGGTAAAAAATAGGATATACTAAAGGAGTGCCGATTTATAGTGCACTCCTTTTATTGTATTTGAAGGAATATGGGAATTTTCTATAGTAAAATAAGAACACTATATCCGAAAGGAAGGTAAATAATATGGCAACAAAAAAGGCAGAACCGACAAAGGACAAGAAGGGAACAAAGCCGAGCAAGAATGCCTGGTTAAAGTATTCCGAGAAGGACAAAAAGGCAGTATTTGCTTTCGCGGAAGAATATCGTAAGTTTATTTCCGACTGCAAGACCGAGCGTGAGTGCGTGGACGAGGTGCTTCGTCAGGCAAAGGCAGAGGGATATGTGGATTTAAAGGATGCCATTGCAAAGAATGCAAAGCTTAAGGCCGGCGATAAAGTCTATGTAAATCACATGGGAAAGGCGGTAGCGCTTTTCTTAATCGGTGAAGAACCGTTAGAGAAGGGTATGAAGCTTCTGGGCGCTCACATTGATTCCCCGCGTCTGGACTTAAAGCAGGTGCCGTTCTACGAGGATACGGAAATGGCAATGTTAGATACCCATTACTACGGCGGTATCAAGAAGTACCAGTGGGTGACCCTGCCGCTTGCGCTTCACGGTGTGGTGGTAAAGAAAGACGGTACGGTAGTGAATGTAGTAATCGGTGAGAAGGAAACCGATCCGGTGGTAGGTATTACGGATTTGCTGGTTCACTTGTCCGCAAAACAGATGGAAAAGACCGCCGCAAAGGTAGTAGAGGGTGAAGACTTAAATATTTTAGTGGGAAGTATTCCGCTGGAGGGTGAGGAGAAAGAAGCGGTAAAGAGTAATATCCTTGCCATGTTGAAGGATACGTATGATATCGAAGAGGATGACTTTGTCTCTGCGGAAATCGAAGCGGTTCCGGCAGGCGCGGCTCGTGAGTTTGGTATCGACCGCAGCATGATTATGGGTTACGGACACGATGACCGTGTGTGTGCATATCCGTCTTTAAAGGCGTTGTTTGCATTGAAGAAGGTGGACCGTACCGCGGTTTGTATTTTGGTGGACAAGGAAGAAATCGGTAGCGTAGGTGCGACCGGTATGCATTCCCGTTTCTTTGAAAATGCGGTAGCAGAGGTCATGAATCTGTGCGGTGATTATTCCGAACTGAAGGTACGTCGCGCATTGTCCAATTCTCAGATGCTTTCCTCCGACGTGAGTGCGGCATTTGATCCGAACTATCCGTCGGTCAGTGAAAAGAAGAATACCGCTTATTTCGGAAAAGGTCTTGTATTTAACAAATACACCGGTTCCCGCGGAAAATCCGGTTCCAACGATGCCAATGCAGAGTATATGGCAAGACTCCGTTCGGCATTGGATGCTCACAAGGTGACTTTCCAGACTTCGGAGCTTGGTCGCGTGGATGAGGGCGGTGGCGGAACCATTGCTTACATTATGGCAAACTACGGCATGGAAGTCATCGACAGCGGTGTTGCGGTGCTTAACATGCATGCTCCGTGGGAGATTATCAGTAAGTCCGATTTATACGAGGCATATTGCGGTTACGTGGCTTTTTTAAAGGAGATATAAAATATTATGACGTTTGATTATCCGGGTGCACCGCGGATTGCGGCCTTTCAAAAGGTCAGCAAAGAGCGGTTTATGGAAGATTTTTCCGATGCGTTTCCGAAGGAAGCGGAACGTGCAGGCGAGATTTATGAGGCTTTAAAGCTTCCGGTCAGAGCCACTACAGGCTCTGCCGGCTATGACTTCTTTATGCCGGTGACGGTGACTCTTGCACCGGGGGAGACGGCAAAGATACCGACCGGTATCCGTGCAGAGATGGCGGAGAGCTTTGTTCTCCTGCTGTTCCCGAGAAGCGGTCTCGGTTTTAAGTACCGTCTGCAGTTAAATAATACCGTGGGTGTCATTGACAGCGACTACTTTTATTCCGATAACGAAGGTCATATTTTCGTGAAGCTTACCAACGATTCCAACGAAGGAAAGACGGTGGAGTTGACAGAGGGAACCGGTTTTGCGCAAGGAATTTTCTTGCCGTACGGGATTACCGTGGATGATGCGGCGGAAGGGAAGAGGAACGGTGGGTTCGGAAGTACGGGGAAGTAATAATATGATCTATGCAGAGAATGAATAAAGAAGTGTAAGAAACAGGCGGTACACCTATGTCGGGGTACCGCCTGTATGATTGTAAAACTAAGATTTAAGATTAATTCGCAAGAAGCGCCTGAACTTCCGCTACTGTCATATCGGAACGCTTTGATGCCTCTTCCACGGAAAGAAGCCCATCCCGGACAAGAGAAAGGAGCGTTTCGAGTTTACCTTCGAGTTTACCTTCGAGTTTACCTTCGAGTTTCCCCTGTTCGAGGCCCAACGCTATTCCTTTTTCTATTCCTCTTTCTTCAATCAAATCGCTCAAATTACACATATGTCGTAAACCTCCTTCTTGTTCCGTAGTTGCCGGTATGTTGTAGTCATTCGTTAGGATTTGCTCCTTATCCTCAGGCGTTAAATTTGGAGAAAGGATGGTATCCAATAGTCCGTGCAAGTCGTTTCCTTTGTTTTTTGACTCCGGGGAGCCCAGGCAAACCAGTACCATCTCCATCAAGTCATAACGGAACTTTTTCGGTAATGCTCCGTAAATCGGTTTCTGTGCCATGTGATAGGAAGTAATGGTATGTTGGGTGTACATGGGATTTTTCATGCAAATCCAGATGGAGTACACCTTTTTGACGGAATCATAATCAGAACCGACAAACTCGGTTTCTTTCTGTGCGGCTATCATGCGTGCACAATAGAAGATACCACGGGTTACGATATCATAGCCCGGATTAAATTTCTTCTGTGCCTCTACGTTGATAATCAGCTTGATACGCTCATTCGTAGGTGTGAGTACGCTAAAACGTATGTCATAAGTAATTTCTCCTTCGCCCGGAGTCTTATCCACAGTATCCATACCGGTGATAGCTTCCGGTTTCGGTATACTTGGCATCTCTGTCTGCTCCGGTGTCAAACACGGAAACAGTCGATGTGTTCCTATTTCAGGCTTGCCTTCAATGCAGGATATAATCAGGTCTATCGGATACTCTTTAAACTCTGATGTTGTGTATTTCAGTATCCACGCAAGTATTGTTTTGTCGCTGAGTATATGCTTTACCTGCGTATCGTATTGGTCCTTACAGTTGTTGCGTTCCAATACATTAGCAATGTGTGTCTTTTGTTTCATGTCTACTCCTTCCTCTTTTATCTACAGAAAGAAGTACACATCCCTTTGACTTTATTATAGGGGTTGCCGGCAGAAAATGCAAGGCAAAAGTAATGCTTCTTCCATCTGCTTTAAAACTGTGAATCGTCCGGCGGACCCGCCGAAGAAAGAGCCATTTATCTGCCTCGACACACGCACAAGTATCGGATGGGCAGGGCTCCGAGCAATCCGGCTATATCGATGTCTATAGCCGGATCATTATCTATGTATATAGTATAACACAAAATAAGTCGAAAAACAATAAAACACGACATTGGAATGTTTCACAAAGATTTCGTGAAAATTTGGTGACATTGCACAAAGAAATTGAGAGGCAAAAGTGGCTCAAAGCCTTGTGGAATAGGGAATGAGAGCAAATTTTTGCATAAAACCCTTTTCATTCCAAGGAAAAAGTGCTATACTATATTTTATATATTCGAAAATGAGATAGTATGTCCTAAAATATACGACGACCTCGAAAGGAGACACAGATGAAGAAGGTAGAAGATTATATCAGAACCATTCCGGATTTTCCGGAGGAAGGTATTATGTTCCGTGATGTAACTACAGTATTGCAGGATGCCGAAGGGTTTCATCTGGCAATAGATGAGATGCAGAAGAAGCTTGCGGATACGGAATTTGATGTGATTGTAGGTGCGGAATCCAGAGGCTTTATTTTCGGTGCTCCTTTGGCGTACAATATGAAGAAGGCGTTTGTTCCGGTGCGGAAAAAGGGTAAGCTTCCGTGTGAAACGATTGAAGCAACCTATGAACTGGAGTACGGGACCGCAACCATCGAGATGCATAAGGATTCCATCAAGCCGGGGCAGAAGGTTGTCATCGTAGATGATTTAATTGCTACCGGAGGGACGATTGAGGCGGCTGCAAAGCTCATTGAAGAGTTGGGCGGCGAGGTTGTAAAGATTGTATTTTTATTGGAATTGGCAGGCCTCAACGGAAGACAGAGGCTGTCAAAGTATGAGGTAGAGACCGTTGTAACATATCCGGGCAAGTAAGACCGGAGCTCACAGAAGTATTAGGTGGGTTTTGCACAAAAGGCAATTTGCCGGAGTAGGGGGCAATATGGATACTGGTATAACAGAAAAAACGGGAAATAAAATCAAGCGCGTGGACGAGAAGGAACTGAGCAAACCGGCGGATTTTACGAATCCGGATATTTTATACGGAAAGCTCATAGAAGCCATCAAAGCATATCATCCGTCCACGGATTTAACGTTGATTGAGAAGGCGTATCATCTGGCAGACGAGGCTCATAAAGGTCAGCTTCGTAAGTCGGGAGAGCCTTATATCATTCATCCGATTTGTGTTGCCATCATTTTGGCGGAACTGGAGCTTGATAAAGAGACGATTATCGCGGGCATTTTGCACGATGTGGTAGAGGATACCGCTTATACATTAGAAGAGATTACCGAGATATTCGGCAGTGAAGTGGCACTTTTGGTAGACGGTGTAACAAAGCTGACGCAACTCAATTATTCCATGGACAAGGTGGAGCTTCAGGCGGAAAATCTCCGTAAGATGTTTCTTGCCATGGCGAAGGACATCCGTGTGATTTTGATTAAGTTGGCGGACCGTCTTCACAATTTGAGAACGCTTCAGTATCAGAAGCCGGAGAAGCAGATTGAGAAAGCCAGGGAGACCATGGATATTTATGCGCCGTTGGCTTCCCGACTCGGTATTTCCAAAATTAAGGTAGAGTTGGATGATTTATCCTTGCGGTATTTGGAGCCGGAGGTTTGTGAGGAACTGGAGGAGAAGATTGATCTTCGGAAAGAGGAGCGTACCCAGTTTATTAACGGCATTATTGAAGAAGTGGGGGAACAGATTCGCAACGTCGGCATCGAAGCCGAAATCAGCGGTCGCGTAAAACACTTTTTCAGTATTTATAAAAAGATGGTGAACCAGAATAAGACGCTGGATCAGATTTACGATTTGTTTGCGGTGCGTATTATCGTGAACTCCGTAAAAGACTGCTATGCGGCACTTGGTGTGATTCATGAAATGTACAAGCCGATTCCGGGACGGTTTAAGGACTATATCGCTATGCCGAAGGCAAACATGTATCAGTCCCTTCACACGACCTTAATCGGTCATAACGGTACTCCGTTTGAAATACAGATTCGTACCTTTGACATGCATCGTACTGCGGAATACGGTATCGCGGCCCATTGGAAGTACAAGGAGACCCAAGGGGGAGCAAAGAGTTCCGATACGGAAGAAGAGAAGCTTGCTTGGCTTCGTCAGATTCTGGAGTGGCAGCAGGATATGTCGGACAGCAAGGAGTTTTTAAGCTCTATCAAAGACGATTTGGATTTGTTCTCCGACCGGATTTACTGCTTTACCCCGACGGGAGACGTAAAGAACCTTCCGGCCGGGTCATGTCCGGTGGATTTTGCCTATGCGATTCACAGTGCGGTGGGTAACAAGATGGTGGGTGCCAGAGTTAACGGGAAACTTGTACCGATTGAATATGAGCTTCAGAACGGGGACCGCATTGAGATTATTACCTCCCAGAACACCAAGGGACCGAGCCGTGACTGGCTTTCCATTGTAAAGAGTACCCAGGCAAAGAATAAAATTAACCAGTGGTTTAAAACCGAACTGAAAGAAGACAATATTACGCGCGGCAAGGAACTGTTACAAGCCTATTGTAAGGCAAAGGGCATACAGTTCTCCGATTTGTCCAAGCCGGAGTTTTTGGATGTCTGCATGCGCAAATACGGATTCCGGGATTGGGATTCCGTGCTGGCGGCCATCGGACACGGAGCCTTAAAAGAAGGACAAATCATAAACCGTTTGCAGGAAGAGTACAATAAAAAGGCAAAGAAAGAAGTTACCGACGAAAAACTGTTGGAAAACATCGGCAGCAATAAAACGGCAAAGCCGATGACTGCAAGAGCAAAGGCAGGAATCATCGTACAAGGTCTGGACGATGTGGCGGTACACCTTTCCAAGTGCTGTTCCCCGGTGCCGGGAGATGAGATTATCGGTTTTGTAACGAGAGGGCGCGGTGTTTCCGTACATCGTACCGATTGTATCAATATTATTAATGCATCCGAAGAGGACCGCCATCGTATGATTACGGCGGAATGGAGCATGCCGGAGGGTGAAAAGGCTTCCGAGAGTTATTATGCGGAATTGATTATGTATGCTAACAACCGTAGCGGGGTACTTTTGGATATTTCCAGAATCTTTACGGAAAATAAGATTGACATTATGTCCTTAAATTCCCGTACCAGTAAGCAGGGAACCGCAACCATTACGGTGGGCTTTAATGTAAAAGGAAAAGAGCAATTGCAGTACCTGATTGCAAAGCTGGGTGCGGTAGAAAGTATTCTGGATGTAACCCGTACTACCGGCTAAATGCGGGGCTGGAAAGGAAACGATTATGATAAAGGTAGACAGTATCCGGGTCAGTGTGTTTTCTACCAATTGCTATTTGGTTCGGAACACGGAGACAAAAGAAGGCTTTTTAATCGATCCGGGCGATTATGAAGAGAAACTATTAGATGTTTTGCGGGAAAAGGAAGTAAAGCTTACCGCTATTTATCTAACCCACGGACATCTGGATCATTTTATGGCAGCGGAACGGATTAAGGCGGAGTACAAGGTATCGGTATATTGTCATGAAGAGGAACTTGCGGTTTTGGCAGATCCCGTACAGAATCTGACAGCACGTTTTATGCGTAACGGTATTGTGTTTAAGGATGCCATCGGTTTAGAAGACGGTGCGGAGTTTACCGCTGCGGGTGTACCGGTAAAGTTATTTCATACTCCGGGACATACACCGGGAGGCTGTTGCTACTATTTGCCTGAACACGGGATTTTGTTTTCCGGAGATACGTTGTTTTTCCGCAGTATCGGAAACACGGAGTTTCCGGGGGGCAGTATGGGGACACTTTCTCGCTCCATCCGGGAAAAGTTGTATACGCTTCCGGAGGATACGGTGGTATATGCCGGACACGGAGAGGAAACGGATATCGGTTCGGAAAAACGTGAAAACCCTTTTGTGCCGAACTTATAGAAATTGATAGAAGGATAGAAACATGATTCGATTACATTTGACGAGCGAAGCCTTTGAACAGGACATCCGACCGCTTATGAAGTCTTTTTTTCCGAAGGAGGAGCTTGTGGTTTCCTTTGGAGGAAAACCGGTTGACTTTTCTTTCGGAGCAAAAGAAGGGCATGAACCTGCGGATTGGGGACGATATCTGCTGTTTGGTGACTGGCGGGAGGACGGCTTTGTGCTTTCTCTTTACCGGGACGGTAACACAACCGTAACAGTACAGAGAGAAGAAAAAGAGGTGGATTTGTCGGAACGGAAAAAGTTCCGGGATGAGGTAAAACGCGGAGTGTACCGTATGTTGTCTGCCGAGACGGGAAAGAAACTGCCTTGGGGGACATTAACCGGTGTGCGTCCGGTAAAGCAGGTATTGGAACGTCTGGAAGCAGGAGAAGACGCTTCTTCCATTGATGCGTTTTTGAAGGAAGAATACTACTGCTCGGAAGAAAAGAGAGCATTGAGTCTTTCCGTAGCGGCAAAGGAGAAAGAACTGTTGACCGCATTAGACTATAAAAACAGCTACAGTCTGTATGTGGGGATTCCGTTTTGTCCGACCACCTGTCTGTATTGCTCCTTTACGTCCTATCCGTTATCGCGATTCGGACATCAGACCGGTGCTTATGTGGAGGCATTGAAAAAAGAAATAGAAGCGAGTGCAAAACTGTTGGCAGAGAAACGACTGGCAACGGTTTATTTCGGTGGCGGGACACCAACGGCTTTGTCTGCGGAGGAACTTCGGGATGTGATTCGTACCGTGAAGAAGTATTTCCCGACAGAGGAGATTGCGGAATGGACTGTGGAAGCCGGACGACCGGATACCATTACCACGGAGAAGCTTTTGATGCTTTATGAGGAAGGAATCAGCCGTATTTCCATCAATCCCCAGACCATGAATCAAAAGACACTTGATGTCATCGGAAGATGTCATACCACGGAGGATATTTGCAGGGCTTTTGAAGAAGCAAGACGCATCGGCTTTGACAATATCAATATGGACTTAATTATCGGACTGACCGGAGAGAATGCGGCGGACGTGAAAGAAACCCTTCGCAAAATCGGAGCATTGTCGCCGGACAGTGTGACGGTACATACATTGGCATTAAAGAGGGCAGCACGCTTAAATATCGAAAAAGAGCAGTATGAAGATAAGGGAGCGGTGCAAGTCGGTGATATGTTGACGGCATCGGTAAGATTCGCAAAAGAAAACGGTTACGCGCCGTATTATTTATATCGTCAGAAGAATATGGAAGAGAACTTAGAAAATGTAGGATATGCAAGACCGGGAAAAGAAGGTCTTTATAATATTCTTATTATGGAAGAGAAGCATTCCATTCTGGCATTGGGAGCCGGAGGAGCCACAAAGCTGGTATTATCCGGAGGAGAGCGTATCGAACGTTCCGAGAATGTAAAGAGTTTAAAAGATTATCTGGAACGCACGGAAGAGATGATTGCGCGTAAACACGCTTTTTTTGAACAATACAAAGGGCTTTATTGATTGTTCGATAAAAAAAGGGAAAGCGAGGGAAATCATGTATCAGGGAAATGATGATTTTGAAAGAACCTATTACAATATCATGGAAATATACAAACGTACCGGAAACGGGGCGGTGGTACAGGAAGACCTGGCCGATGCCATTGACCACGGGGTGTTGGTAACAAAAACCGTACGGCTTCTTTGTGAGGCTTCCGGGATTGCCGATGAGTATAAGGAGATGATGCTGACGGCAGCAGGGCTTCATGATATCGGAAAATTACAGATGGGGCAGATGCTTTACGGCAGAAATAAAGGCGCCATGAAGATTGAAGAGATGCGCTACATGCGAATGCATGCGGAAAACGCAAAGAAGATGTTAGAGGTTTGCGAATATCCCGATGCTATTGTACAGGCGGTCTATCATCACCATGAGAATTTTGACGGGTCCGGTTATCCGGATAATCTGGCGGGAAGCAAGATTCCGTTTTCAGCCCGGGTGCTAAAGGTATGTGATACGTTTTGCGCTCTGGTGTCGGAACGTCCGTACCGGAAAGCCTTTGAATTTGACACGGCTCTTGAGATGATGATTGAGGATTCCAAGGATCTGGATATGGGAATATTCTTAGAATTTTTAAAATTATATCATTCCGAAGAATTTAATGAAATAAAAGAGTATGCAACTTTTGCAAATCGTAAAAAACACTATTTACACGGAGCATAAAATAGTGTACTATATAAAAATGAGTGAAGTTTCTTTTTTGATAATTTTCTTATAACAGGAAAGAAACGAAGGAGGAAAAAAGAAATGGCAGAATCAATGATGGGTTTAAAGAGAAGCCACAGATGTACTGAGGTAAGTAACGCAAATATCGGTGAAACCGTAACGGTTATGGGTTGGGTACAGAAGAGCCGAAACAAAGGAGGCATTATCTTTTTGGATTTGCGCGACCGTTCCGGACTGCTTCAGATTATTTTTGAAGAGGATACTTGCGGATGTGAAAATTTTGCAAAAGCAGAGAAGCTTCGCAGTGAATTCGTAATTGCTGTAGTCGGTGAAGTGGTAAAACGTTCCGGTGCGGTAAATGAAAATCTGGCAACCGGTGATATCGAAGTTCGTGCAAAGGAACTTCGTGTGCTTTCCGAGGCGGAGGTTCCGCCGTTCCCGGTAGAGGAAGATTCCAAAACAAAAGAAGAACTTCGTTTGAAGTATCGTTATATTGATCTTCGTCGTCCGGATTTACAGAGAAATCTTATGATGAGAAGTAAGGTGGCTACGTTAACGAGACAGTTCCTTGCGGACGAAGGATTCCTTGAAATCGAGACGCCGATGTTAACCAAGAGTACACCGGAAGGCGCAAGAGACTATCTTGTACCGAGCCGTGTACATCCGGGCAATTTCTACGCATTGCCACAGTCTCCGCAGATTTTTAAGCAGCTCCTGATGTGTTCCGGTTATGACCGTTATTTCCAAATCGTAAAGTGTTTCCGTGATGAGGACTTACGTGCGGATCGTCAGCCGGAGTTTACCCAGATTGATATGGAGCTTTCCTTTGTGGATATCGACGACGTGATTGATGTCAATGAACGTCTTCTTCAGAAGCTGTTTAAGGAAGTTCTGAATATGGATGTGCAGCTTCCGATTCAGCGTATGACCTGGCAGGAAGCTATGGACCGTTTCGGTTCCGATAAGCCGGATACCCGTTTCGGTATGGAACTGACCGATGTTTCCGACGTGGTAAAGGGGTGCGGTTTCGGCGTATTTACCGGTGCTCTGGATGCCGGCGGTTCCGTTCGCGGCATCAACGCGAAGGGGCAGGCTGCGATGCCGCGTAAGAAGATTGATGCTCTTGTTGAGTTTGCAAAGGGCTACGGCGCAAAGGGTCTTGCTTATCTTGCGGTGGAAGAAGACGGCAACATTAAGTCTTCCTTTGCGAAGTTTATGACGGAAGAGGAGCTTTCCGCATTGGTTGCTGCCATGGGCGGTGAACCGGGCGACTTACTCCTGTTTGCGGCAGACAAGAATAAAGTAGTTTACGACGTGCTTGGCGCGCTTCGTTTGGAGCTTGCAAAGCAGTTAGAGTTGTTGGATAAGAAGCAGTTTAATTTCCTGTGGGTAACGGAGTTCCCGCTTCTGGAGTATGATGAAGAAGAGGGACGTTTCGTGGCAATGCACCATCCGTTTACCATGCCGATGGAAGAGGACCTTGCACTTCTTGATACCGACCCGGGCAAAGTACGTGCAAAGGCTTACGATATCGTACTTAACGGCACTGAAATCGGTGGCGGTTCCGTGCGTATCTTCCAGAACGACGTACAGGAAAAGATGTTTGAAAAGTTAGGATTTACAAAGGAAGCAGCTTATGAAAGATTCGGATTCTTACTGAATGCGTTCAAGTACGGTGTTCCGCCGCATGCAGGTCTTGCATACGGTTTGGATCGTCTTGTGATGCTCATGGCAGGAGAAGACTCTATCCGTGACGTAATTGCATTCCCGAAGGTAAAGGATGCCTCCTGTCTTATGACGGATGCTCCGAATGTGGTAGACGACAAGCAGCTTACCGAGCTGGCCCTTGCCATTACCGCGACTACGGAAGAATAAGAAAAGAAAGAATATATGGTGTAGAAGCTGTCCTCCGAAGGGAATCCGGGGAAAGAAACTAATTGTGTTTGAAACGATGAGGTTGTTTCGCTGATAGAAGGAGAACATTATGCGTATACCGAAAATGCCGGAAACGGTATGGAGCCTGTTAAAACAGCAGGGAATTGAAAAAGATCAGATTTTATCGGGGGCACGCACCGATATGAATACCGCCTGTGAATATGCGGACGGGTATTTGGTACTGACAAAGGAGAAGTTGGCGATAGCCTCTTCTCCGGAAGTCAAATCGGAGGTGCATATCTTTAAGGGATATCCGGTGTCGGATGAGCCGAAGGAATTGCGAGAGTGGAATCTTGTCGTGTATTCCGTGGAGGAGCTTTCCGAGACAAGGATTGAACGTCAGGTGGCATGCGCCGTTCTTACCGCAAAGGTAAAAGGAACGGATCGTATTCTTGCCGCATTTTCTAATTTTTGTATTAAAAATGCATATGAGCTTGTGCGTGAATTTGAGCATCTGGACAATGCTGAACAAGGAGAAACGCATGAAGGGAAGACCGGACACGGTGGGCATGGAGGACACGGCAGGCCGGGCGGTCGTTTCGGACGGGGTGGCCACGGTGGGCCGGAGGAAGAGGAGTATTGCCCGAAGTGCGGTACCATGTATCCGGACATGAACCGGAAAATTTGTCCGAAGTGTATGGACCGTAAGTCGGTTTTTGTACGTACCTTTTCGTATTTTAAGCCCTATACCGGCGCACTGGTTTTGTTGTTTGCCAGCATCATTATTACGGCACTGTTAAATCTGATCTGGCCGTATTTGAGCGGTACGGTGCTGTACGATTATGTATTACGGAAGAACCTTACCTTTTTAGAGCCGTTTGGGCTTGAAAAAGTAGAGGTATTTACGGCACTGACCATTCTTGTGGTGGTTATGTTCTTAACGAGACTGGTGTTGCAGCTGTTCCAGATTATCCACGGTGTGATTACCGCGAAGGTGGTGGTAAGCGTTGTCCGGGATATGAAAAAGGACGTGTTTAACCAGATGGGAAAGCTGTCTATCCAGTTCTTTAAGAGCAGACAGACCGGTAGCTTAATGACCCGTGTGTTAAGCGATGCGGACCGGGTTACCGGATTTTTCGTGGATGTATTGCCCTACGCTTTTGTACACGGATTTACGATTATTGCTACTCTGACGGTGATGTTTTCCATGCGCTGGCAGCTGGCAATCGTGGCGGTGGTGCTGATGCCGATTACGATTTTCATCAGTATGAAGCTTCGTCCGAAGCTTTGGGGCTTGTACGGACGTCGTCACAGAAAAGAGCGTACCGTAAACAGTAATGTAAACGATAACCTGACCGGTGCCCGTGTGGTAAAGGCCTTCGGTCAGCAGGAAAATGAAATCACCCGTTTTGAAAAGGGAAATAAAAAGCTTTCCGAGGCAGAGGTGGATATTGTCCGCTACAACAATAAGTTCCGGATTATCTTTTCCAGTGTGAGAGAGCTGATTAACTTAATTGTTTGGGCACTGGGTGTTTGGTTTGTAATGGCAACGGATTATTTTGAGGTAGGTATGTTGCTTACCTTTACCGGATATGTAGGTCAGCTTGCGGGACCTCTTGACTTCTTTTCTGGATTTTTCAACAACTGGTCCGACAGTATGAACAGTGCCCAGCGTATGTTTGAGATTCTGGATTCCATTCCGGAAGTAACGGAAAAGGAGCAGGCAGTACGTCTGTCCGAACCGGAGGGCGAGATTGTTCTCGACCATGTAACTTTCGGCTATGAAATCAGCAAACCGATTTTAAAGGATATTTCCTTACATATTAAGCCGGGAGAGATGCTTGGTATCGTAGGTCGTTCCGGTGCGGGAAAGACCACTCTTGTAAATCTGATTTCCCGTATGTACGATCCGCAGGAAGGACAGATTTTAATTGACGGTATTAACGTGAGGGATATGGCCTTTTACGATTTACGTCGTAACGTGGCGATGGTATCTCAGGAAACCTATATTTTTATGGGAACGGTAGAGCAGAATATTGCTTATGCAAATCCGACGGCCACAAAGGAAGAAATTATTCAGGCAGCGGTACTTGCAAGTGCCCACGAGTTTATTCTTCGTATGCCGGACGGTTACGATACGGTCATCGGTTCCTCGGGACGTCAGCTTTCCGGCGGTGAGAGACAACGTATTTCCATAGCCCGGGCAATTTTAGCAAACCCGAAGATTTTGATTTTAGACGAAGCTACGGCATCTGTGGATACGGAAACGGAGAAGGCGATTCAAACGTCCATGCAGTATCTGGTAAAGAATCGTACCACGCTTTCCATTGCCCATCGTTTGTCTACCCTGCGTGATGCGGACCGTCTGATTGTATTGGATCACGGCCGGATTACGGAGGAAGGAACCCAGGAGGAACTTACCGAACTTCGCGGTACCTACTACAAGCTGATGGAATTGCAGACAAAGGCTCTTGCACTTAAGGGACTGGAATAGGAGGCTATTGTGAGAGATCATTTTGAAGAAGAATTTAGTTTGGAGCAGATGGAACAGGAAACGGAAGCAATGCTCCGTCTCCGTTATCTGACTCCGGAAACGGCGACCTTTGCCCGTACCGAAGGCGGTTTTGTCAGTCTTACGGTAGAGGGAGAAGTGTATTCCCGTGTACAGGTGGTGCGGATGTTCCCGTTCTCCGAGCCGGGCAAGTATATCTCCATTCGTACCGCAGAGGAAACCTCAAAGGAAATCGGTGTTATCGAGAGTATGGAAACCTTCCCGGAGGAAGTAAGGGCGATGCTTTCGGAGCAGATTGCGCTTCGTTATTTTACACCGATTATTACGAAAATTTATCAGATTAAGGACCAGTACGGTTTCGCGTACTTTGACGTGGAAACCGACAGGGGGCATTGTCGCTTTGTGATTCGTATGGGAGGAAATGCGGTGGTGCATCTTTCCGATACGAGAATCATAATTTCGGATATTGATGAAAACCGGTTTGAGATTCCGGATGTATCGAAGCTTACCATAAAGGAACAGAAGAAGTTAGATTTGTTCCTGTAAGGTTGTGGTTCCCATGCAACGCCCCAACCGGCTTGCATGACGGCAAGAGAGGAAATCCATATGATATTAAATTTTGAATTAAGTCCAAAGGAGCTTGCGGCCCTTGCCCTGACAGAGGGAGAAGAGGTGCTGTATGCCGTTCCTTATGATTGTGATCTTTCCGGCAAGTATGTGAAAAATGCATTTACCGTGGTGACAAATAAACGGCTGATGCTGTTGCGGGATGCTGTGAAAGAAAAGGAATACGACCTTTCCGAGTATGATGCGGTGAAAGCGGAACCGCGGATTAACTGTGGTGTATTGTATGCGGTAAAGGACGGACAGGATTTTTTGATTGTGCGGTATTCTTCCAAGCATTTGGCACGATATGCTTATGTGGCAAGAGGTGTTGCGCTTTTAAAGAGCGGAAGCAACGAACGCGCAGAGAGTGAAGAGAATGAAAAGACCTGTTTTGTTTGCGGAAGAGCGTTGCCGGGTACCAAAGAGTGTCCGCATTGTAACCGGAAAAGCAGAGGTGTCTTTTTCCAGATTGTACAGCTTCTGGGTTCCTATAAAAAACAGTTGATTCCGATTATTACTTTGATGGTAACCCGTGCAATTATCGGTCTGTTCAGTCCGGAACTTCAGAAGTACCTGGTGGATGAGATATTGTACAGTGGAGAAAAAAAGTATTTTGCGGCGATGTTGGTGTTGGTTGCCATGTTTTTAGTGGGCATCGGAATTGCTTTGGTAGATATCGGAAAGAGCTACGGTTGTGCGAAGCTTGGTTCTACCATCGGTAAGGATTTGCGTTCCAAACTGTACAATAAGATTCAGATACTGTCGTTGTCTTACATTCATGAGAAGCGTCCGGGTGCGCTGATGAACCGTATTATGCACGATACGAACCGGATCCGCATGTTTATGGAGCATGTATTCTGTAACATGTTTACGGTAGTTATCATGTTTGTGGCAGTTGTAATTTACATGCTGGTATTGAACTGGAAGCTGGCACTGATTTCTTTTATTTTTGTGCCGATTGCCGCGGTGGTTTCCATGCTGTGGAGGAAGAACATTCATCGCCGGTTCCGTTTTCAGGGGAAAAAGTCCGATGACGTACATAGTGCATTACAGGATGTAATTTCCGGTATGAATGTAGTAAAGGGCTACGGTAAGGAACAGGAAGAATCCGATAAGTTTAATATGTTTTCCGATGTATTTGCGAACGTACAGAAGAGAAACGAAGTATTTTGGGCGATGTTTTTCCCGCTTCTTAACTTCCTGATGGGTGCCGGTGTTTATCTGGTTATTTTCTATGGCGGAAGAAGTGTGTTGGGCGAGACCATGACCGCCGGTGAAGTAATGCAGTTTGTCAGTTATACGTCCATGCTTTACATGTATCTTGGATGGATTAACAACCTGCCGCGTCAGCTTATGGACCTGGTAACCAGTATGGAACGTATCAACGATATTATGACCCAGGAGCCGAAGATTAAGAATACAGAGAAGGCATGCAAGCCGGAGATTACCGGTGCCATTGAGTTTAAGAATGCCACCTTCGGTTATCATTCTTACGAGCCGGTGGTAGAAGGCATTAACCTTACGGTAAAGCCGGGAGAAATGATCGGTCTTGTGGGGGCTTCCGGTGCCGGAAAGTCCACTCTCATCAACCTTATCATGCATCTGTATGATGTGGATGACGGAGAACTTATAGTAGACGGAGAAAATATTAAAGACATTGATCTTGATTATTATCATTCCAAAATCGGTGTGGTATTGCAGGAAACCTTCCTGTTCTCCGGTACTATTTTTAATAACATTCGTTACGCAAAGCCGGATGCAACGGAAGAAGAAGTGATTATGGCTGCCAAGATGGCAAATGCCCACGACTTTATTACCCGTATGCCGGACGGCTACAACACCTATGTGGGTGAAAAGGGAAGCCGCTTATCCGGCGGTGAACGTCAGCGTATCGCTATCGCAAGAGCAATTTTAAATAACCCGAAGATCTTAATTTTGGATGAGGCAACCGCAAGCCTTGATACGGAGAGCGAATACCTGATACAGACTGCGTTAGAACGTCTTACCTCCGGTAAGACCACCTTTGCCATTGCGCACCGCTTATCGACGCTGAAAAATGCAGACCGTCTGGTGGTAATTGATAAACACCGCATCGCGGAAATGGGTAGCCACGACGAGTTGATGGAAAGAAAGGGTATCTACTACGGCCTTGTAACCGCCCAGCTTGAGATGCAGGCGAAGAAGGAGACGGCAGGGGCGTAGAAAAAAAGAATAGAACTAATTAAGCTCCCGATAACGAGTTCTTATGGAAAAGGATTCGTTGTCGGGAGCTTTTCTCTTTCGGATTTCTTTCGTTTTTCTTGTAAGAAATGTTTAGAATTCGGTGATAAACTAAAGGAAATAACTGTATCGGAGGGGAGAGAATAGAATGAGAAAAATTGCACTTTGTTGCTTGTTGTGTGCTTCCGTTCTTGCGCTTGGCGGGTGTAAGAACACGGAGGGAGGTCTCAGTAAGTCGGTTGCGGAAAACAAGATTTCTTTACAGTCCGGGAAAGTGCTGGATGAGCTTACCGTGGTCGGTAAAGACGGCTCGTATTACTGCAATGTGGCGGAAAATGTGATCGGAACCTATAGCTATATGCCGGAGGATCATCCGGTACTGGTTTGCAAGGACCCTGTGTATGATATTACCTATTATGTGAATTACGGGCGGGACTATTATATCTACGCCAAGCGAGGAGAAGAATCGGAATGTGCGGTAGAAATTTCTGCCCGGGATTTGTATTGCCGAGAGGGTGTTTTATATTTTCGGGCGGAGGATTATGACACATATGCATTCGATTCCTTTGCGGACGGAGCAATACTGACCTATGATCCGACGGATGGAAGCGTAGAAGCGTTGATTAACGAACCGACCTTTGAGATGATGGTGTATCCGGACGGGATTCTTTATGCGGTAAATGAAGAACATATCAATGAAGACGGAACGAGTAGCGGAACAAGGCATTTGTTTTTCTATTCCTTCGAAGACAAGGAAAGTGAGGAATTACCGCCGCCGTTGCGCACCGTGTCAAGATGGAAGGAATATCAGTTGGTTGCAGATATTTCGGAAGGTGAGGAAAAAACGGTAGTAGGATATTGTTTTGAAACGCCTCAGGGAGAGTCTGACGGACGTTCGGTGGGGTGGACGAAGCTTCCGGCATTGTTTTGTACTACGGAGGACGGGATTTATTATTATGACACAAAGAAGGATATTCTAATGCATTATGATGTGGAAACGGATACGACGGAAACGGTGACAGAGCTTGCATTTTCGTCGACTTTTCCGAGTGGGTTTCTTCTCGCAGGGGATGCTATCTATTTTTCGAACGGACTCCGTTATTCCTTTGCCGAGGATAAACAGTATCTGGTAAAAATCCGGGAAAAGGAATCCGCACATATTGCTAATTTTTATACAGACGGAGAGTCGGTTTTTGTTCTGGCGGACGGTATGTTGTGGTTGTATGAAGAGGAAAAGGTGATGGAAACCGGTTATACAACGTCAGAACTTCCGGGACGTTCTTTCACAGTCGGTTGTTATGAGGCGGTATTGCATCCCTTAGGAGAATGAGTTCTATGGAGGAAACGGAATGAAAAAGAGTATGAAATGGGTGCTCGCAGGAGCGGTGGCTTTGAGCCTTACCGGTGCTGCGTGTAAAAAGGAAGAGGCTTATGTAGGAGTACCGGTACAGGAGGTTTGTACCATCTACGATATGGAAAATGTGCTGGCCTATACCTTAGATGAGGAAGGAAATATGTATGGGTTTGAGTTGAAGTTTGAGGAGGAGAGCGGAACTGCGGAAGTGCAGTTAAGTAAATGGGATAAGGAAGGAAACTGCGTCTTTTCCCGTCTGTTTGATTCGGAAAAGAGTAGTAATCTTTCTGCAATGGCGGTACAGGACGACCTGCTTTATTTTGTGGCGGACGGTTTTGACGGGACAAATGTGTGCAGTTCCTTGTATACCTACCATCTGGAGACAGAGGAGATTACATTCCTGCAGTCTTTCCGGTATTTGAAACGGGTAGAGAGGATTCTTGTAAACGGCGACAGAGTGTATCTTTTGGGAAGAAACCGGTTTGGAACGGCAGGAGGTACTTCGGATAGCTATTCCTATAACGGGGAAAAGGTCCTGTGGTGTTCTTTGGATACGAAGGAAGTGTTTGAACTGGGCTTTGTGGAGCCTATTGACATGACATTGACGGAGGATGGGACACCGGTGTTTTACATCCACGAAGAGGACGGGTTTTCGTTGGTGAGCTATAATGAGAAGTCGGACACGGTAAAGACCCTTGTACAAACAAAGGAATACCGGATGAACAGCTTTGCGTTGTGTGACGAGGGAGAGAATGTCCTGTATCATACCGAGCGGGGACTGGTGCTGTCGAAGGTGTCGGAGTTAGAGGTGGAAAGCGAATTGTACCCAGAGACGTCCTTTTGGGATAAGGGGTTGTGCTTTGTCAACGGAAGAGTGGCATGTAAGACTCTAAACGGTGATTTGGTGCAGTTTCCTTTGGAACAAGTGAAAAAGGAGACGGAAACCATACGTTTTCTTTCTGTAGGGTTTGAAAGTCAGACGCCGTACGGCTGTGGTTATCAAATTGACCGTAGGGATTTTGCGGAAGAGGAAATGGACAAGTTTGCCTTAAAGGTACTGGCGCAGGATAAGGATTTTGATTTATGTATGGTGGATACGGCAGATTCTATCAGTTACAATTTAAAAGAAAACGGTGTATTTTATCCGTTAAACGAGGTGCCGGGAATTGATGCATATCTGGATGCCTGTTTTCCGTATGTGCGGGAGGCGGCTACCGGTGAAGACGGATTGATTTGGATGTTGCCGATTGAAGTGGGGATTCCGGGCTTTGTCATGGATGGGGATAAGGTGTTGGAGCATGGCTTTACCGGAACCATGACTTTTGAAGAGTATTTTCGTGCACAGGCCGCCTTGTCGGAGGAGGAGCGAAACCAGACCGATACTCCGTGGATCTTGTTTTTGAGTCATTTTTTTTATCAGTATTTCGGAAAAAACGATACGGTAGACACGGCGGTATTTCGGGATACTCTGAAGCTGTTTTCGGAGTACTATGACTGTATCGACGGCTATAGTGCGGGAGATGACGGCAGACCGACAATTTATCACTGTGCCGTAGATTCTCATAACTATAGGGCATATTATATTACAGAGTTTGCCAAGAATAAGGTAGTATATCCTCTGCCGAAGGTGCCGGGGGAGGATAAGAATCCCGGGACCTGTCTTTTCCTTGCGGTGAATCCGGAGTCTGACCGGTTGGAGGAGACCTTACAGTATCTGGGGGACTGGATTGCCTATTCCATGAAGCAGGAAGAACAACCGCTATTCTTTGCTGATCGGATGGTAGGAGAAGATACTTACGAGACATCCTTGTATGAGTTGTATCAAAACGGTGAGATTTCCTTTGCCATAGAGTCAGAGATTACGGAGGGATATGAAGAAGTAGTGGAAGACTGTACAAAGCTTGAGGCATACATTACAGAAACCGACCGGAAGTTGAAGATGTATTTAAAGGAGTAATCGTATAAAAGTACGAAAAAAGAAAGGAGTACGGAGTAAGAAGGAAAAAGTTTCATATGGAACTGAGGAAAGGATTGAAGGTGTAAATAATACAAAAACCATTTGACACATAGGTAAAAGGAGCGTATAATAAATAGCGGTATGAAACATACCGCTATTATTTTTTTTGGAGGGAACATCTATGAACAAAGGTACTGTTAAGTGGTTCAACAACCAGAAGGGTTTCGGTTTCATCAGCGATGAGCAGGGTAACGATGTATTCGTACATTACACCGGCTTAAACATGGAAGGCTTCAAGTCTTTGGAAGAGGGCCAGGCTGTTGAGTTCGAAATCGTTGAGGGTGCTAAGGGACCGCAGGCTACGAACGTAACCAAGTTATAATTCAAGAAAGTTTTACGTGTACCTTTTTCTCATATATAAATTTTTGGATTTTTATACGGAATAAGTTATATTGTAAGAACGAATTGAAGTAAGGGGATATCGGCTGCCGATATCCCTTTCTTACGATTCAGATAAACGGAGGATAGAATGGAAACGGAAACGAAAAAGAAAAGTGTATCATGTGTTTTATGGGCAAGTGTTGCTTATATAGTGATTTCGATCATAACGGCAATGTTTTCCAAAATCCGTAATATAGGAAACGACGGAGGAAAGCCGGAGATAACCGTCTGGATTGTTTTAGAGGTATTTTTGGTTCCGTTGTTGTTTTTGTTGGCAGGCTATATCATAACCGCAGGAAAAGAGTACGGGAAAATAAAGGCATGGAAGCTCCTTTTGGGGGCGGTTTTGTTTTCCGGTCTTATGTTTGCATTGTGGTATGTATTGTTAGAGATTTACGTGTTATTGAATCTTCCGGCAAACGAAGGTACTCTTGCGTTGGATTTATTCCTGCGTAAGACGATTGTTTTAAGAGATTACGAATACCTATATCTGTCGGAAACGAACGGATACCGGTATGTGATATTGCCGCTGATTCATTTTGTAATGCGTGTAGTACACTGGTTGTTCTTTTTGTGGGGAAACCGGTGGTGTGTAGCAAAGAGGAAAGCACGGGAAGCTGCAAGGAGATAGTTGCATGAAGTTAATTATCAGATATTGTAAGCCGTACACCTTACGGATGCTGTACGGCTTTCTGATTAAGATTACGGGAACTTTTGCGGACCTTGGTCTGCCCTGGGTGTTGTCGTACATATTGGATGAAGTTGTACCGTTAGGAAAAATCCGGCCGGTGCTTTATTGGGGTGCCGTTATGTTGTTTTTGGCTTTGGCGGCAAGGTATTGTAATATCTGGGCAAACAGAAAAGCTTCTTTGGTAGCAAGGGATGTGACCAGAGCGGTACGCCATGATTTGTTCGTAAAAACCATGGAATTGTCGGGAAATCAGACCGATGCGCTACATATTCCGTCTTTGGTGTCCCGCATGACTTCCGATACCTATAACATTCATCATATGGTGGGGATGATGCAACGACTGGGTGTACGTGCACCGATGATTCTGATCGGCGGTATTATCATTACTTTGACCATGGAGCCGGTGCTGACACTGGTTCTGGTGATTCTTTTGCCGATTCTCGGCGGGCTGATTTTTTATATTTCAAGAAAGGGAATTCCCTTATACAAAAAAGTACAGGCTTCCATGGATTCCATGGTGCGGATTATGCGGGAAAATATTTCCGGTATCCGGGTAATAAAAGCACTGTCGAAAACCGAATATGAGAAGAAACGTTTCGGTGAAGCCAATGATGGTATGCTTACAAGAGAACTGCATGCGGGAAGCGTAATGGCATTGTCGGGACCGCTTATGGGTCTGTTGTTAAATATCGGTTTGACACTGGTTGTTATTGTGGGGGCATACCGGGTAAACGGGGGTGCCAGTGAGCCGGGAAAGATTGTGGCGTTCCTTTCTTACTTTACGATGATTCTAAATGCGGTGATTATGATTAACCGTATTTTTATGGTGGCTTCCAAAGCCACCGCTTCTGCGGTGCGTATCGATGAGGTTCTTTCTGCACCGGCGGAGTTACTTGTTTCACAGGCAGAGGAGTTTGCGACGCGTCCGGGAAAGGAGGTGCCGCACATTGAGTTTAAGAAGGTTTCTTTCGGTTATCATGCAGCACAAGGAGAAACGGAAAAATATTGTATCAAGGACATTTCTTTCCGAATTGCCCATGGGGAGAGTCTCGGGATTATCGGTGCCACCGGTAGCGGAAAGACGACTCTTTTAAATCTTTTGATGCGGTTTTATGATGTGACGGAAGGACAAATTCTGATTGACGGAACCGATATCAGAGAGCTTTCGCTCTCCGAACTTCGGGAACGGTTCGGTGTGGTTTTTCAAAACGATGTGGTGTTTGCGGATACCTTAAGGGAGAACATTGCCTTCGGCAGACAGATGGAGGATGAAGCGGTTGCACGGGCAGCGGAGCATGCATTGGCATCCGGATTTATTGCCGGAAAGGAAGAGGGATATTCTCATAAGGCGGCAATCAAGGGAGCTGATTTGTCCGGCGGACAAAGGCAACGTCTTTTGGTGGCGCGGGCCCTGGCAGGTACACCGGAGGTGTTGCTTTTGGATGATGCCTCCTCAGCGTTAGATTATCGTACCGATGCCACGATTCGTAAAAATATCAGGGAAAACTATGGGGATACCACGACGATTCTCGTGGCACAACGGGCATCTTCCGTAATGCAGATGACGCATATTCTGGTGCTTGATGAGGGAGAATGTATCGGTTACGGTACCCATGAGGAATTGATGAAACAATGTGAAGTATATCGCGAAATTGCCGAACAGCAAATGGGCGATGTGGAATAGGGGGCAAGGATGAAACGATTATTACGTTACATGGCAAACTACAAATTTCATCTGCTTCTTGCCCTGGTGCTGGCTGTGTCCAGTAATCTTCTGGCTTTGGTGGGACCGTCCCTGTCCGGAAAAGCGGTGGATGCCATTGCTCCGGGAAAAGGCAAGGTAGATTTTGATACCGTATGGTATTATGCGGGTTGGATGATTGCCTTTTATGTGGTGTCGGCGGTACTTTCTTATGCATTGTCGATTTTGATGCTGCGGATTGCGCAACGCATGGCAGCACGGATGCGGCAGCAGGTGTTTGATCGTCTCCTTTCGCTTCCGGTGGGATATTTTGACCGGAATCAGGCAGGCGATATTATTAGCCGCGTGTCTTATGATATTGATGTAATTTCCACTTCGGTATCCAATGATTTTGTACAGGTGGTGGCCGGGCTTGTTACCGTCATCGGTTCGTTGGTAATGATGGTGATTATTTCGCCGCCTCTTGTGGTGGTTATGTTTTTAATGATACCGTTGTCGGTATATTATACCCGGTTTATGGCAAAGAAAACAAAGCCGATGTTCAGAAAGCGTTCCGCGAAAGCCGGGGAATTAAACGGTATGGTGGAAGAACTGATTACGGGGCAGAAGACCATACAGGCCTATGCAAAAGAACGGGTTATGACAAGCCGGTTTGATGAAAAAAACGAAGAAGCGGTTACGGCGTACTATAATGCGGAATACTATGGCAGTATGATCGGTCCGACGGTGAATTTCATCAATAACTGTTCTCTGACTGCAGTGACGGTGGCAGGTTCGGTGCTGTATTTGTTAAAGAGATTGTCCCTTGGTGACATTTCTTCCTTTGTGCTGTATTCCCGAAAATTTTCCGGCCCGATTAACGAACTGGCCAATGTGGTCAGTGAAATTCAATCGGCACTTTCCGCAGCGGAGCGGGTATTCCGTGTCATTGAGGAACCGACGGAAGCGGAGGATATTTACGGTGCGACAGAGCTTTCCGGAGTGAAGGGAAATGTAACCATGGAGCATGTGGATTTTTCCTATGTGCCGGAAAAGCCGATTATCAAAGACTGGTCCATGGAGGCAAAGCCGGGACAACTGGTGGCAATCGTAGGTCCTACGGGAGCCGGAAAAACAACGATTATCAATCTTCTCATGCGTTTTTATGATCCGCAAAGCGGCAAAATCCGGGTGGACGGCTACGAAAACCGGGAGGTGACAATGAAGAGTTTGCGGTCTTCTTATGCCATGGTGTTACAGGATACCTGGGTGTTTGAAGGGACGGTTCATGAAAATATCGCATACGGAAGGGATTCGGCCACCAGGGAAGAGGTCATTGCGGCGGCAAAGGCGGCGGGAGTACACGAGTTTGTAAAACGTCTGCCGGCCGGTTATGATACCGTAATTACGGAGGACGGAGTAAATCTTTCCAAGGGGCAGAAGCAGTTGCTGACCATTGCAAGAGCCATGTTATCCGAAGCGAATATGTTGATTTTGGATGAGGCAACCTCAAATGTAGATACGCGGACGGAGCTTCGTATCCGGGCGGCTATGTTAAAGTTAATGGAGGGGAAAACCTGTTTTGTGATTGCACACAGACTTTCTACCATACAAAACGCGGACAACATTATTGTTGTGAATAACGGAACCATAGAGGAGAGCGGAACCCATACGGAATTAATGCAAAAACAAGGGTTTTATTATAAACTTTATGCTTCACAGTTTCAGTAAAGTATGGTAAAATGGATTAAAATAATATGACACAGGACGAAGTGTGAGTAGGGGACGCATATGCTGTGGCGAGAAAAAGGAAGGATAGTAAGATGAGTGCTTTTTTTAGTTCTGACAACAAGTTTTTTGTTTTGATGAGTAAGATTTTCGATGTGATGATTCTCGGTCTTCTCTGGTTGTTGTTCTGTGTTCCGATTATTACCATCGGTCCGGCAAGTACGGCGCTGTATTACACCATGATGAAGGTAATTCGCAGAGAACGCAGTTATTTGTTTAAGGAGTTTTTCCGCTCTTTTAAACTGAATTTTAAACAGGGAGCCATCTGTACGGTGGTGTATGCCGTACTGGTGGTTGTAATGTATATTGATTTTACTTATGCATTGGAGCTTTCCAAGACAGGTTCCAAGTATGGAAGTATGTTAATCGGTTTCTTTTTGGTGTTGGCCATTTTTTCTGTGTTTACCGCGGTTTATATTTTCCCGGTGCTTTCCCGGTTTACGGTTACGGTAAAGAATTTGTTTAAATGGTCCTTTTTCCTGTCGGTTCGTCATATTTTGTGGACGTTATTGATGGCGGTTCTGTTTGTGGGAACGGCTGTAATGTTGTATTTTTCGTTTTTCTACATGCCTCCGTTGATTATTTTCCTTCCGGGGATTTACACATTGATTATTACGTTCCCGATGGAACACATTTTTAAGCGTTATATGCCGCAGGAAGAGGAAACGGATGAGGAATCGGGGGTCGACCGCTGGTATAACGAATAAGTAGAAAAGGAAAAGAAGTTCTGCAAAGTTTGGTTAGGAGGGTTCTATGGAGAAAACATTGTACGACAAAATGAATTGGGCAAGAATTGAAGCGGTTGTTTATGCGGAAGAGGACAAGCCTTATGAGTTTTTGGGTGCACATCACTCGGAAGACGGAACTTTAATACAGGCTTTTTTTCCGGATGCCAGCAAAGTCAGTGTTCTTTACCGGGCAAAAGAATATCCGATGGAGTGTGCGGATGAAGCCGGCTTTTTTGCGGTATGGCTGGAACAAAAGAACGTAAAAACCTACCGGTACCGTGTGACTTACGGTGAGACGCAAGTGGAGGTTGAGGATTGTTACCGCTTTGCGCCGACACTTTCCGGGAAAGAGATGGAAGCGTTTTCCGACGGGATTCATTACGAAGCCTATAAGATGCTGGGGGCGCACCCGATGACCGTGGACGGTGTGGAAGGGGTTCGGTTTGCGGTATGGGCTCCGAATGCCATCCGCGTCAGTGTCGTGGGAGATTTTAATTTCTGGGACGGCAGACGTCTTCCGATGCATCGGCACGAGAAGTACGGTATTTTTGAACTGTTCGTACCGGGGATAAAACAAGGTGATATTTACAAGTATGAGATAAAGAGAAAGGGCGGACTTACGGTGTTGAAGGCCGACCCATATGCCTTTGCGGCGCAGAAGCGTCCGGATACTGCTTCGGTAGTGTCCGATTCTTCCTCTTTTGTATGGAAGGATGATCTATGGCAGAAAGAAAAAGCAAAAAATACTTCCAAAGAAAAGCCGATGGCAATTTATGAGCTTCATCTGGGTTCCTTTAAAAAGCCGACGGAGGAAGACGGCAGCTTTTTCAATTATCGCGAGTTGGCGGTAATGGTGGCAAAGTATGTAAAGAAGATGGGGTATACCCATATCGAGTTACTTCCGGTGATGGAGCATCCGTTTGACGGTTCCTGGGGCTATCAGGTGACCGGTTATTATGCTCCGACGGCTCGTTACGGTACACCGGAGGATTTTAAATTTTTTATTAACCATATGCATGAGCAGGGAATCGGTGTGATTTTGGACTGGGTACCGGCCCATTTCCCGAGAGACACCTTCGGACTTGCAGAGTTTGACGGTACTTGTCTTTATGAGCATAAGGACCCGCGCCAGGGAAGTCATCCGCATTGGGGAACGTTGATTTTTAATTACGGCAGACCGCAAGTATCCAATTTCTTAATTGCCAATGCCATGTATTGGGCTGAGGAGTTCCATGCGGACGGTATCCGTATTGATGCGGTGGCATCCATGCTGTATTTGGATTACGGAAAGCAGGATGGAGGCTGGGTTGCCAACCGGTACGGCGGAAACGAGAATTTAGAAGCCATTGAATTGTTTAAACATTTAAATTCCATGATGAAAAAGCGGAATCCGGGGGTTGTGATGATTGCGGAGGAATCTACCGCATGGCCGATGGTAACCCATGCTGTGGAAGACGGCGGTCTCGGATTTGATTATAAGTGGAATATGGGTTGGATGAACGACTTTACCAACTATATGAAGTCGGACCCGATTTACAGAAAGGGAAATCAGGGAGCTCTGACGTTCAGTATTATGTATGCCCATAGTGAGAATTTCGTATTGGTACTTTCCCATGATGAGGTGGTACACGGGAAGGGCTCTATGGTAAATAAGATGCCGGGTACCTATGAGCAGAAGTTTGATAATCTTCGCGTGGCTTACGGCTATATGATGACACATCCGGGCAAAAAATTATTGTTTATGGGACAGGATTTTGCCCAGTTTGCGGAGTGGAACGAGGCAAAGAGTCTGGAATGGGAATTGACCGAGCAGTACGAGTCTCACGGTCAGATGCAGACATACTATAAAGCATTGAACCATCTGTATACCTCTCACCCGGCGATGTATGAGGGAGACTATTTGCAGGAAGGTTTTGAATGGATTGACTGTATGGATGCGGAACGCAGTATTATCACATTCCTTCGTCGTTCCAGGGACAGTAAGGAACAGCTTCTTGTGGTATGTAACTTTACGCCGGTAACCCATACCGATTATCGCGTGGGAGTACCGTTTGCCGGTAAGTTTAAGGAAATTTTTAACAGTAATAAGAGCGAATTCGGCGGAAACGGAGAAGGCAATCCGCGTATGAAGCGGTCCAAGCCGGTAAATTGGAACAACCGTGACAATTCCATCGAGCTGACGATTCCGGGACTTTCCATGATGGTATTTTCCTGTGAGGAAGAAGAGCCGAAGAAGGTGACGGCAAAGAAGGCTGTCGAAACCAAAACGGCAAAGACGACGAAAGAAAAAGTGTCTGCAACGAAGAGTGCGAAGACAGCAAAGGAAAAGGCACCTGCTAAGAAGGCAGACAAGCCGAAAAAGAGCGAACGTAAGTAATTTTTGGAGGAACAAACGATGAACGTAGCGGAACAAACGACAACAGCAGTAGAACAAACGGCAGCGGCAGTAGAACAAAAGATGGATTTTTCGGTGATAGAATCCTTTTTGGATGCGGCATGGCCGAAGGCGTTTGCCATTGTAAAGATCATTGTAGTAGCCCTTTTAATCTGGTTTATCGGTAAGAAGGTTATTAAGCTTGTATTAAAGCTCACAAAGCATGCATTGGAAAAGGGCAAGGTGGACGAAGGAGTACAGAGCTTTTTGATGTCTCTGGTTCGTATCTTGCTGTACGGTATTTTAATTGTAATCCTGGCAGGTACCGTAGGAATCGAAACCGGCTCCATCATCGCACTTTTAGGTTCGGCGGGTCTTGCAATCGGTCTTGCATTACAGGGAAGTTTATCCAATTTTGCGGGTGGTGTACTGATTCTTGTATTAAAGCCGTTTCGTATCGGAGATTATATTGTAGTAAACGGTATGGAAGGAACCGTTACCGGTATCGATATTTTCTATACGAAGCTTCGTACCGGTGACAATCGTGTGGTGGTGCTTCCCAACGGAAATCTTTCTAACAGCGATCTGATTAATGTAAGTCAGGAACCGATTCGTCGTGTGGATTTGGTGGCTTCCGTAGATTATGACAGTGATATTAAAAAGGTAAAAACGATTTTATTTGACATCGGAGGAAATTTGGAGTATTCTTTGGAAGATGAATCGCATATGGTGCAGGTTTATGTGGATAGCTATGGAGAGAGTGCTATTAACGTCGGACTTCGTTTTTGGGTAGAGGCGAAGGATTACTGGACTGCGAAGTGGATTGTAACGGAGAAGATAAAAGAAGAATTTGATGCTGCAGGCATCAGCATTCCGTTCAATCAGTTGGATGTTATGATTAAAAATAAATAAGAGATAATAAGGGAGATTACCGGTATGTCAGAAAAGGTAACGGACATTTTCGGAATTGACGTATTTAACGATACGGTCATGGCAGAACGCCTTCCGGAAGAAACATACGCAGCACTAAAAAAGACAATTGAAAACGGAGAAGAATTGGATGCACAGGTGGCGGAAGTGGTAGCAAATGCCATGAAGGATTGGGCAATCGAGAAGGGCGCAACCCATTATTCTCACTGGTTCCAGCCGATGACCGGTATCACTGCGGAAAAGCATGATGCATTTATTTCTCCGGCACCGGGCGGTAAAGTTATGATGGAGTTTTCCGGGAAAGAGCTCATTAAGGGCGAATCCGATGCTTCCAGTTTCCCGAACGGTGGATTGCGTGCGACTTTCGAGGCACGGGGATATACCGCATGGGATTGTACCTCTCCGGCGTTTGTACGTGAGGATGCTGCGGGAGTTACCCTTTGCATTCCGACGGCTTTCTGTTCCTATACAGGCGAGGCGTTAGATAAGAAGACACCGCTTCTTCGTTCCATGGAAGCATTAAATACCCAGGTACTTCGTATTTTGAAATTGTTCGGTAATGACGATGTGAAGAGTATTTCTTGTTCCGTAGGTCCGGAGCAGGAGTACTTCTTGGTTGACCGGGCAAAGTTTTTAAAAAGAAAGGACCTTATCTTTACAGGACGTACTTTGTTTGGTGCCATGCCGCCGAAGGGTCAGGAAATGGATGATCACTACTTCGGTACGTTAAAAGAAAAGGTTGCTTCCTTTATGAAGGAATTGAATGTAGAGCTGTGGAAGCTTGGCATTACCGCTAAGACCCAGCATAACGAGGCGGCTCCGGCACAGCACGAGCTGGCTCCGATTTACGATATTGCCAATATTGCCACGGACCATAACCAGCTTATTATGGAGGTTATGAAGAAGGTGGCAAACCGTCACGGTATGGAGTGTTTGCTTCACGAGAAACCGTTTGCGGGAGTAAACGGTTCCGGTAAGCACAATAACTGGTCTATGGTGACGGATACCGGAGAGAATTTGTTTAAGCCGACCAAGAAGCCACACGAGAATATCCGCTTCCTGTTGTTCTTATCCGCTATTTTAAAGGCAGTGGACGAGAATGCAGAGTTGCTTCGTTATTCCGCATCTTGTCCGGGGAACGATCACAGATTGGGCGGCCATGAGGCTCCGCCGGCGATTATCTCCATTTTCCTCGGGGAACAGCTTGAGGATATTTTGGCGCAGATCAAAGAAAACGGTGAGGCAACCGAGTCTATCAAGGGCGGTAAGCTGAACACCGGTGTACATACCCTTCCGGCATTGAAGAAGGATGCGATGGACCGTAACCGTACATCTCCGTTTGCATTTACCGGAAACAAGTTTGAGTTCCGTACCGTAGGTTCTTCCATGTCCATTGCAGACGTGAATTCCGTATTGAATACCATCGTGGCAGAGGCTCTCTGCGAGTTTGCGGACGAACTGGAGCAGGCGACGGATTTTGAATCCGCAGTGAAGGAACTTATCGCAAAGACCGTCAGAAAGCATGAACGCATCGTGTTCAGCGGAAACGGTTATTCCGAGGAATGGGTCAAGGAGGCAGAGCGGAGAGGTCTTCCGAACATAGCGTCCATGGTAGAGTCCATTCCGGCGCTTGTCAGTGAAAACACGGTTCGGATTTTCGAAAAGCATCATGTACTTTCCGAGGCAGAGTTACACTCCCGTGCCGAGGTCAGCTACGAGATTTATTCCAAGGCGATTAATATCGAGGCGAGAACCATGGTGGATATGTCTGCGAAGCAGTATATCCCGGCGGTGATTCAGTACACCACGGAGCTGGCAAATTCCATCAATACCATTCGCCAGGCAGTGCCGGGTGCGGATGTGACCGTACAGACGTCCATGCTGTCCGAAATTTCCGAGCTTCTGGTTACGGCAAGAGCTGCACAGAAGACTTTGGAGGCTCGCATCGAAGAGGCTGCTAAGAAGACACCGGGCAAGGAACAGGGCTTATATTTCCGTATGGATGTGGTTCCGGCAATGGAAGCTCTTCGCGCTCCGATTGATAAGCTGGAAATGTTGGTAGCCAAGAAAGACTGGCCGGTACCGAGTTACGGCGATTTGCTGTTTGAACAGTAAGAAACGGTAATAATAAAAAACAATACAGGATGCCCTTGTGATAAGAATCATGAGGGCATCCTTTTGTTCTACAAAGTCGGAAATATGTTGCGATGATAAAATTAGAATTAGATTAGAATACGGTTAACCCTATTGCATTCGATGAAAAAGTAGCATACAATAAGGTCAGTTCAAACAACAGACGATATAAATACGGACGAGAGAACAAAACAGAAAGGGGACCGGGAAATGAAAAATGCGAGACAAGTGATTTATATTTGCATCGGAGCTGCGATGATTTTACTTAGTGTGGGTTTGATTTTTGCCAAGCAAAGTGCAGATGACGGAGAACTACTGCATGGAGACAGCGGAGTCAGAACTTTTAAAGGTCCGGTGAATACACTGGTATTTGAGGCGGGAGCATGTGGGATTGATATTGTAACCGGAAATACGGAAGACTTTATACTTGAGTATGAAGGTTTGTCTCATGCAACATTATCGGATCATTTAGAAAACGGAGAGTTAAGCATTAAGCTTAAAATGGACTCAAGCTGGAATTCAAAATGGTTTTCTGTTGATACAGAGGATACAAAGATTAAACTTACCATACCGAAAGATGCGGAGTTAGATAGCGCATTATTTGAGTTTGGAGCGGCAGATATCGATATGGAAAAGGTGCAAGCAAAAAAACTCTATATTACGGTAGGCGCCGGTGAACTGAATGCAGAGAATCTTACGGCAACCGAATCTGCCCATTTTACGGTTGGTGCCGGTTCGTTTGTTGCGGAAGAGGTTGTTCTTACAAATGCAGATTTAGAGTGCGGAGTGGGAGAGATGAAGGTATCGGGAACCCTTGACGGGGCTTCTGTTGCAGAATGCGGAGTGGGCAGCATGGAGATTGCGATCGCCGGAGAGCAGGCCGAGTATTACGGTGAGTTGAACTGTGGTTTGGGTGAGATTGAGTGTGGTGACATTCAAATCGGCGGAAGTGGGAAACAAAGTTACGGAACATCTTCGGCAGAACGCCGGATGGATATAAAGTGCGGTATCGGTGAAGTAGATGTTCGCTTTTACAAATAAGGGAAAAGAGAGGAGATAAAAGTATGGATATGCAGAATAAGAAATTAGTAAAATCGAGAACCGACAGAAAGTTGTGTGGTGTGTGCGGAGGATTTGCGGAGTACATGAATTTGGACCCGACCGTGGTACGTTTGATTTGGGTGTTGCTTTCCTTTTGTGCAGGTGGCGGATTGATCGCTTATATCATCGCTGCACTGATTATGCCGGAAGCGTAAATTGTAAAGTGAAAGGGGAATCGCCGTTTTTTTAGTAAGGCAGGAACCTTCCTGTATGAAGTACTTTCTTTTCATGGGTTTCGGATATAAGTTTTTCTAATTACTTCGGTGAAGTGTGTTGAGAAGTGACGCAACCAACTTTTACGCGACATCCGTGTCGCGCGCAAGTTTCCTTCGGACCTCCTGTCCGAAGGTTGCTGATGGGAAAGCGAAGTAATAAGAAAATCTAATATCCTGCACAAAATTCAAAGAAAGTACTTCATACAGGAAGGTTCCGGTTGCTTACAAAAGGACGGCGGTTCCTTTTTTTATTTTATGGGAAATTGCGACTAGATATAAAGTTGAAAAAACAATAGTTGACAAATGCAACTATATGGGATACAATGTTTGAAAAAGTGGAAGGAGATGGAAGGACATGGATTCGATTAAACGGTTTCGTGAGTATACAAGACAATTGGAGTGTCATCTGGGGTATATGAATCAGACGGATTGCTGTTGCTGCGGTGTGAGTCAGACCCAGTGTTTTTTGATTGTGGAAATCGGAAGAAAGCCGGGGAGTTCCGTAAAGGAGTTGGCAGAGATTCTACGCATGGACAAGAGCGGAATCAGTCGCGCGGTAGAGGAATTGGTACAGAATGGGTTTGTGGAACGTAACCCTGCAAAGGAAGACAGACGGTATGTGGAATTGCGTCTGTTACAAAAGGGACAGGAACGATTTGAAAAAATAGAACATGACATGTATTTTAAGTTTAAGGAAGTATGGGAGAGGATTCCGGCAGAAAAACAGGAGCAGGTATTGGAAGCGTTAAAACTGTATAATGAGGCATGCTTGGCGACGGAGGAGAAAAAGTAATTTGACACGATATGTCCGAAAATGGTGGAGAGTGCAGTGGAAATAGTAGAAATGATGTTGAGGAGGACGGAGTAGGTATGAATCATGTTGATAAAGCTGAAAAATATTTTGCACAGAAATTTCATTGTTCTCAAGCGGTATTGGCGGCATTTGCGGAGGATTTGGGACTGACGGAAGAACAGGCTTTAAAATTGGGCGGATGTTTTGGCGCGGGTATGTGTAAGGGTGAGGTATGCGGAGCATGTGTCGGTGCGTTAATGGTATTGGGAATGAAGTTTGGTCAATGTAGAATTGAGGATTTAGAGAGCAGAAGAAAGACGAATAAGGTGGCAGAAGTTTTTCTGGATGAGTTTAGGAAAAAGAATGGTTCCTATCTGTGTAAGGAACTGCTCCGATGTGATATATCCACGGAAACCGGACGAAAGTATGCAGTTGAACATCATCTGTTTACGGAGTTTTGCCCGCAAATGGTTGCATCGGCTGTGGAAATCATTGAAACCATTCCGGAAAAGTAATATATATGGTTTTGTCGAAGAAAACAGGGTAAAAAAATACAACATTTTGTGTCAAACACTTGTACTTTTGACAAGAGTGTGCTATGCTTAATAGTGGGTTAAACTTAAAATTAATTTTTACCTGATACAGAAAGGGAATTGTTATGAAAAAATTGATGGATATGATAGCGGAAGACGTAAAAGATGCGTTTTTGGCTTGCGGATATGAAGAAAAATACGGCATGGTTTCCTTGTCTAACCGCCCGGATTTGTGCCAGTACCAGTGTAACGGTGCCATGGCTGCGGCAAAGCAATACAAGGTAGCTCCGATTGAGATAGCAAAGGCAGTTGTGGAACAGCTTTCCGACAGTGAGACGATTTCGGAAGTGGTTGCGGTTATGCCGGGCTTTATCAATATTAAAGTGGATAATGAGTTTCTTGCGGCATATCTGCAGGAAATGACGGAACAGGAAAGCTACGGTTTTGAGAAGGCAAAGAATCCGCTTACCATTATCGTGGATTACGGCGGACCGAACGTGGCAAAGCCGCTTCATATCGGTCATTTGCGTTCTGCCGTTATCGGTGAGAGTATCAAGCGTATTTGCCGTTTTGCGGGACATAAGGTTTTAGGCGATGTGCATTTGGGGGATTTGGGACTTCAGATGGGTCTGGTGATCGAAGGTGTACGTTTGCGTAATCCGGAACTTCCTTATTTTGACGAGAATTTTACCGGTGCGTACCCGACGGAACCGCCGTTTACCCTTTCGGAGTTGGAACAGATTTATCCGGAAGCCTCTGCTCTTTCCAAACAGGATGAAGCCTTTAAGGAACAGGCACAGCGCACCACGCTTGAATTTCAGCAGGGAAAGCCGGGTTATGTGGCGTTATGGCGTCATATTATGAATGTATCCGTTCCGGATTTAAAGAGAAATTATGAGAACCTTAATATTTCCTTTGACCTTTGGAAGGGAGAGAGCGATGTACAGCCGTATATCCCGGATATGGTACAGGATTTGATTGATAAGGGGCTTGCTTACGAGAGTCAGGGAGCTACCGTAGTTGATGTACAGGAAGAGAGTGATACAAAGGAGATTCCACCGTGTATCGTGCGTAAGTCCGATGGAGCGGCGTTGTATGCCACTTCCGATTTGGCGACCATCGTAGAGCGTGAAAAGCTGTATGAGCCGAACCGTTACATTTATTTGGCGGATAAGCGTCAGGAAATGCATTTTACCCAGGTGTTCCGTACCGCGAAAAAAGCCGGAATCATCGAACCGGAAAAGGACATTATGTTCCTTGGCTTCGGTACCATGAACGGAAAAGACGGTAAGCCTTTTAAGACAAGAGACGGCGGAGTGATGCGTTTGGAACAGCTCATTGCGGATACCAATGAAGAAGTATTAAAGAAAATGACGGAAAACCGTGATATGGATGAGACGGAAGCCAAAGAGATTGCCAAGATTGTAGGTCTTGCGGCAATTAAGTACGGTGACTTGTCCAATCAGGCAACGAAGGACTATATTTTCGATTTGGATCGTTTTACTTCTTTTGAAGGAAACACCGGACCATACATTTTATATACGATGGTGCGTATCAAGTCCATTCTTGCAAAGTATTATGCGGATGGTACGGAGAAAAAGACAGTTGCCATTAATGCGAGCGTAAGGGAATACGGTGCAGATGAATTGGCGTTAATGTTACTTACGGCGCGTTTTAATGATATGATGGAGCATGCGTACGATGAAGTGGCTCCTCACAAAATCTGCCAGTATATTTATGAATTGGCGGATGCCTTTAACAGTTTTTACCACAACAACAAGATTATTGCAGAAACGGATGCGGTAAAGCAGGGTGAGTGGATTTCTTTGATTACCCTGGTATTGCATTTGTTGGAGGTATGCATTGACTTGCTCGGTTTTTCGGCACCGGACAGAATGTAGTACAAAGCACGGAGAAGGATTATGTTGATAGGACGAACACAGGAACTGGAACGTCTGCATGGGTTGTATGCGGCGGAGCGGAGCGGTATTATCGTTTTATACGGACGAAGCGGTATCGGAAAAACAACACTGGCGCGCACATTTATGAAAGATAAAGACGCTGTCTATTATGCGGCACGCCGTGTGACAACAGAAGAACAGTTTCTTTGTATGAAGAAGGAGTGGCAAGCGGCAGACGCTGCGGATTTTTATGAGGCTTTGACGGCTGTTTATGCTTTGAAAAAATCCGAAGGGAAGCTTGTGTTTGTTTTTGACGAGTTCCGAAATTTACTGGAAGATTCGTCGGAGTTTTTAACGTCCTTTTTGCGGTTTTATGCGGAACATCACGGAGATGGTTCGCTACTTGTATTATTTCTTTCTTCTTCCGTAAGTTGGGTGGAAAACGAGATGTCCGCTGTTTTGGGAGGCGCGGCAAGGCTGTTACAGGGATTTATTAAGTTAAAGGAATTTTCTTTTATGGAGCTTGCCGGATATCTGAAAAGCAGTACGGTAAGGGATAATATTTTCACTGCTGCGGTGTTGGGAAAAGTTCCGGGATATTTGCGGCTTTGGAAGGAATCGGATAGTATCAGTGAGAATATAATTCGCTTGTTTATGTCCGAGGAAGCACCGTTATATGCGGAAGCGGAGAATTATTTAAAACGGGAATTGCGTGAATTATCAGCGTATAATACGATTCTTGCGGCATTGGCTCAGGGGAAAAATAAGCTGAACGATATTTTTGAAGAAACCGGATTTTCCAGAGCGAAAATCAGTGTATATCTGAAAAATCTGACAGAGATGGACTGTACGGAAAAGTTGTTCTCTTTTGATACTGCGGAAACGAGGAGTGTACAAAAGGGCTTATATCGAATACGGGAACCGTTTCTGCGATTCTGGTATCGGTTTGTTTATCCGAATTTGTCCGAGATTGCCATGGGAAACGGAGAACAGGTATATAAAAATGAGGTTGCACCGTATTTGACCGAATATGTAAAGGAAGCATTCAGCGATGTCTGCGGAGAATATTTGCAAGTAATGAATCGTTATGGACAACTGGAGGGACAGTACGGAACCTTTGGTGTTTGGTACGGGAAGACAGGCAAACTGGATGTGGTGGCAAAGACCGAAAACGGAAGATATCTGGTAGGGTTTTGTGACAGTGGCGAAACGAAAACAGATCAAGCTGTTTTGGAAAATTGGGAGCATGTTTTGGAAACTGCGGGAATTGTTCCGGATGAATGGTATTGTTTTTCCATGCAGGGATTTGCTGATGATTTTTCTTCGGCGGCAGGAGAAAAGGGAATTCATTTGGTTTGCGCAAAGGATATGTAGGGGAGAGAACGCATGATAGCGTCGGAAAGGCAGAAGAATGTACCATAAAATTGCTAGACTGATTATTTATAAGGATATTGCGGGGGCAGAGATTTTAAACGAATTGGCAGGCTGCATCCACGCATACGAACAAAAGAAAGCGGATCAATCGCAAACGATAGAAAGGATTTATGTGCAGGTGCATAAATTGCTTGATCTGGCGACTGCGTACGGGTTTGATGAGAATCTTTGGCAGGCGTATCTTGCTTATTTGCTGGCTATGGCCGAGACTCCTTTCTCTTTGTTATGTGAGAAGAACGGAGCGTCAGACGGTTCGGTAAACGTACTTGCCAAAAACGATTTCGGAATTTTCAGAGAGTTGTTTTTCTATGATTTTTCGGAGTTGGAGAAAGAATTGTCCATTGCGTGCTTTTCGGTGTTGACCGATTATCGTTCCATTCCGAAAAAGGCACAACATTTTAATAAAAGCGTTGCGGATAAAATAAAAGAGTTACAACATGCATTGGCGGCATCCAAAGACGCGGAAGATGTGTTTGCGGCAGTAACCGGATTTTATAAAAAGTACGGTGTGGGACAGTTCGGATTAAATAAAGCATTCCGGTTGGTGGGAGAAGGGGAAGACTTTTCCTTACAACCGATTACCAATACCGAAATCGTGCGATTGTCGGATATTATCGGTTATGATATGCAGAAAAAGACGTTGGTGGAAAACACAAAAGCTTTTGTGGAAGGAAAAAAGGCGAATAATGTGTTGCTTTACGGCGACAGCGGTACCGGAAAATCCACCAGCATCAAAGCGATTTTGAACGAATTTTATGATGACGGCTTACGAATGATAGAAATCTACAAGCATCAGTTTCATCAGTTGTCGGCCTTGATTTCGAAGATAAAGAATCGGAACTATCGATTTGTAATTTATATGGATGATTTGTCTTTTGAAGAATTTGAGATTGAATACAAATATTTGAAAGCAGTCATCGAAGGCGGGCTGGAGATACGTCCGGAGAATATATTGATTTATGCAACCTCAAACAGACGGCATTTAATCCGGGAGACATGGTCCGATCGCTCGGATATGTCAAAGGATGAATTGCATCGGTCCGATACGATGCAGGAGAAGCTTTCGTTGGTAGCACGGTTCGGAATTACGGTGAATTATTCGGCACCGGATAAACGGGAGTTCGAACGGATTGTGAAAGGAATTGCGGCAAAATATCCGGAACTTAAAGGAAAAGAAGAAATGCTTTTGGCACAAGCCAATATCTGGGAGTTGCGCGGCGGCGGACTGTCCGGAAGAAGTGCACAGCAGTTCATTCATTATATGTTGGGAAGAGAAGGATAGGAATCTCACGGGTTGATAAACTACTTTGAAAGGAGAATGGGTATGAGAAGAACAGTAGCAAAGCAGATGAAAAAGGTGATGTATGTGTTATTACTCGGTAGCCTTTTATTCGCAAACGGGAACTATGCATCCGCGGAAACGGAAGCAGTTTATGAATATGATGTTGAACGGGGAGAGAGCAATGTATATCGGGGAATTGTAACAACGTACGGTTTAAATGTACGTACAGCAGCAGGAAAAGATAATCCGGTGGTAAAGGTAGGAGAAGAAGGCGTCACCTTAGACAAAGGGGATGAAGTGGCGATTTTGGACCAGGCAGAAAGCAGTCGTCAGATTTGGTATAAGGTTTCTTTTCGCAGAGATGATACGATTATTGTAGGATATGTTCACAGCAGTTATGTAGATATGATGGAGGATGTGTTAGATCCGTTGACGACGCCGACTCCGATTCCTACACCGTCACCGACACCGGAACCGGCAACGCCGACTCCGGTTCCTGCAACGGCAACACCGACCCCTCCTGTACAGGAAGAGCCGGAACCGGCGGATGGTAGCGGCGGCGGATTGATCGCATTACTGGTTGTTGTGGCAATCGCAGCAAGTGCTTTGGTTGGCCTTTGGTATTTGAAAAAACGGAATGATGATATGAAAGGAAATGAAACCAGCGAAAAACTTGACAACTTAAAAAATATTTCTTTATCAAATGCGCCTCTTTCCGCAGACGGAACTCCGATTCCGGTTATGAAGAGACGAGACCCGGTAGAGGAAGATCGGATGGAAGAGTTAACGGAAGAACCGAGACGGGCTCCGGTAGAGCGACAGGACGAGGCCAGTCTTTTGGCGGATAAAGAGCGTGCCCGCTTGATGAACGAGGAGATGATTCGGCAGAGTCGAAACGGAGAAAATGAAGAAGAGGAAGCTCATCTTCGTGAAATAGCAGCCAGCTTAAAAGAAAAGGAAGTATTAAAAGAGGAGATTGACCGTCTTCGTATCGGTGATATGGTGTATCATGAATATTTCGGCAAAGGAATTGTCCGGGATAACAGCGATGTGAAGGTAATTGAGATTAGCTTCGGACAGGATGTACGGTTCTTAAATAAGGTGTCATGTGCTGCAAAGCGGTTATTGCGTAAGTTATAAAAAGAAAAAACTATGTATCGGCAACAAATCCAGTAGATTTGTTGCCGATTTTTTTAGCCTCGTTCCGTGATTGGACTATCGCTCAAATAAAGATAGAAAGTGAGCAGATAAAGACCGCTTAAACCGACAAGGGCGTAAACGATACGGGAAATCCAGGACATGGAACCGAACAAAAATGCAACCAGATCGAAATCAAAGAAGCCGATTAACCCCCAGTTAACAGCACCGATGATTGCGATGGTAAGCGCGGTTGCATCCAATAATTTGTTTCTCATGGTTGCCTCCGTTCTGCCGTAAAGCGGCTGTTTATAAAGTGATTCCGGATAAAATCCGGTGTTATAAAGTAAGATTACTTTACGTTTTTAGTTTGGTTTTTTTATAAAAAAGTAAACAACCAATTTTTATGGAGAAAGGAAAGTTCTTCTTATCAAAAAAAATTTAAAAAAGTGGTTGACAAAACTAACGACCTAGTGTACTATATAGCTAGTGCACTAATACAGTCTTTGTAAAGGAGGTATGGAATGGAGTTTTCCATGAATACACCGATTTATCAGCAGGTGGTAGATGAAATTAAGCGTATGCTGATGAGCGGAGAACTGCAACCGGGCGAGAAGCTATGGTCTGCGCGGGATATGGCGGTTCGGTATAAGATTAATCCGAATACCGCGGCACGTGTATACAAAGAACTGGAATTTCAAAATCTTTGCTTTACAAAGCGCGGGTTAGGAACGTATCTTACGGAAGATGAGGAAATTCCGGAAAAACTCAGGAAAGAAAAAGCAGGGTTGATGTTGGAAGATGTAGTGAAAACGTTGTCAGGGTTAGGGTATACAAAGGAGGAGTTACAGAAGATGTTTGAAAAAACAGTTTCTAAACTGTAACGATGATTCCGGAATATAGAAGAGATAATATAATAAGGAGGCTATTATGGTAGAAGCTAAGATGGTGGGAAAACGTTATTTAGGGAAACAGGCGGTAAAAGACCTGAGTCTGGTATTGGAGGACGGTAAGATTTATGCGTTGCTCGGACCGAACGGGAGCGGAAAAACCACTTTTATGAAGATGGTGGCAGGACTTGTAAAACCGACTGCCGGAGAGTTGTATTACAATAATGCAAAAATCGGGGTGGGCTCTAAAAAAGAAGTGGCATATATGTCCACGGAACCTTTCTTTTATTCCTATATGACCGTAAAACATGTGGGAAAGTATTATGATGATTTCTTTGAAGATTTTTCCATGGAACGTTACGAAGAGTTGATTGCACGGATGGATCTGAATATGAACGACAAAGCAAAGGAACTTTCTTCCGGCTTGGCAGCAAAGTTAAAGATAGCAGCAACCTTGGCAAGGGATGCGAAGCTTTATATGTTGGATGAACCGTTAAACGGAATTGATATTATTGCCAGAGAAAGCGTGATTCAGACCATTGTAGAAGTGGCGGGAGAAGGCAAGACCATTGTGGTTTCCAGTCATCTGGTGGATGAGTTGGAGCCGATTGTGGATAGTGTGGTATTCATGAAAAAAGGCGGAGTCGTAATTGCCGGAGATGCGGAAGAAGTTCGTTCGGAGCGCGGAAAATCTATTGTTGATTTATACAAAGAAGTATATGCGGAATAAGGAGAGGATAACTATGGGAAGATTGATTAAATATGAATTCAGAAAACAATTGTTGTCAAAACTGATTGTAGGATTGATTGTTTTGGTTCTTGAAGTGGTTTTTGCACTGGGGCTGTTTTTGGAGAAGGAATATTGGCTCGGACTTGCGATGGGATTGTTGATTTTTGTTGCTTTTGCTTCTTTGTTTTATTTCAGCTTTGAAAGTATTATAACATATTCCAATGACTTAAGAACAAAACATAGTTACATGCTGTTTCTGACGCCGTGCAATATGTTTGAGATTGTAGGAGCAAAGTTGTTGACTACGGTTATTCAAATCTTTTTGACCGGCTGTGTTATGGCTGCAATCGCAATCGGTGATGTTTTTATGATTTGTGCAAAATTCGGAGCCGTTGACGAGTTGTTGAGGGCAATTAAGGAGTTCTTCCAACTGTTTACCGGTGTAGAAGTTCGATTAACCGAGGTTATCTATGTACTCTTAATGTTATTGATTACCTGGCTTGTATTTGTTGCCATGGCAATCTTTGCGATTACGCTTTCTACCACCTTATTGTCCAACTGGAAGTTCAAGGGAGTTGTCAGTGTGGCGATTTACTTTGCATTAGACTGGGTGGTTGCAAAAATTGCCAGCTTAGTGGTTTCTACCGGTTTTCTTCAGGGCGAGTATCTGGTGGTGAATACGGACGCATGGGCTTATATCGGCGTATATGTTGCAGCATTGGGACTTTGTTATGTGGGTACTGCATTATTGTTAGATAAGAAGGTAAGCGTATAAATTGAGGAAGAAGGTATCGCATAGATGCGGCGCAAAAGCGGTACGAGAGTTCTGCAAGCGCAACGCTTTGTTTAGAAAAAGGATAGGAAAATTTTAGAAAATCCTGGTTTTATTTCCTACACCGTTACTTGACGAATGGAAGAAGGAAAAGTATAATGAGTGTGGAGCACTTTGCTTCACACTCGTTTTGCGTGGGAATACGCCCACGAACGAGCGACTGTGTCGTGAGGTTGTGCCTGCATAAGACAGTTTCAAGGAGGAATGTGTGATGTTAGAGATTTTTAAAACAGCAGAGAACGGCGATTTCATTCGCTTGGATAAAGTAGAAAAAGACTGTTGGGTATCTTTGACCGCACCCAGTCCGAAAGAGTTGGAAGAGGTGGCAGGAATGACAGGTGTAGAGCTGGATGCCTTAAGAGCCCCTCTCGATGAAGAAGAAAAGGCGCGTATCGAACTGGAAGACAACTATCATTTGATTTTGGTTGACTCTCCGGAAATTGAAACGGAACTGGTGGATGATGTGGAACGGAAGCGTTATACTACCATGCCGCTTGCAATTATTACGGCAAAGGATATTGTAATTACGGTTACCTTACGGGAAACTCCGATTTTGCAGTATTTTAAATCCGGTAGAATCAAAGATTTCTTTACCTATAAGAAAACCCGTTTTATCATGCAGGTTTTTTACCGGGTTGCAACGGTATTCCTGCAGTATCTGCGTGTAATTAACAGGGAAAGCGACCGGTTGGAGGATAAACTGAAAGAATCCCAGCGCAATCTGGAAATTATGGAAATGCATGAGCTTGAAAAGGCCCTGGTGTACTTTACCACCGCAATTCGTTCCAATGAAACGGTGTTTGAGAAGCTTCTTCGGACAGAAAAGGTAAAGCGTTATCCGGAGGATGAGGATTTACTTGAGGATGTTATTATCGAGAACCGGCAGGCGTTGGAGATGGCCAATATTTACAGCGGCATTTTAAACAGTACCATGGATACCTTTTCGTCGATTTTGTCCAATAACTTAAATAACGTAATGAAAGCATTGGCAACGCTTACGATTGTACTGTCGATTCCTACCATGATTGCCAGCTTTTACGGTATGAATGTGCCGCTTCCGGGGCAGAATCAACCATATGGCTTCCTGTTTGTGTTGGGTGGAGCTTTGCTGATTGCTTCCATTATAGCGATTATTTTTAGAAAGAAGGATTTGTTTTAATGAAGTTTTTAAACCGGTTGGAGAGAAAGTTAGGTCGGTATGCGATTCCGAATTTAATGATTTACATGATTGTGTTATATGCGGCGGGATTTCTTTTGGATATGATGGCCCCGACCTTTTATGTAAGATGGTTATCTTTGGATGTGTATCGTATCTTACACGGAGAAGTATGGCGTCTGTTTACGTTTGTATTGCAACCGCCGAGTGACAGTGTTTTCTGGGTGTTTTTGGAATTATATATCTATTATTCCATCGGTCGCTCTTTGGAAAACATGTGGGGTTCGTTTCGATTTAATTTGTATTTCTTTTCCGGACTGTTGTTTCAGATTGTGGCAGCGTTTGTGTTTTACGGAATCGCCTGTCTTGTGACCGGTCAGGGTATGGTTTATATCAGTACGGTGGGAATCGGGAGCATGTATTATGTGAACCGTTCCATGTTTCTTGCCTATTTTGTAATGATGCCGAATGCAACGTTTTTGATGTTTTTCCTACTTCCGGTAAAGGCAAAATGGTTGGGGATTTTGTACGGGGTATTAATGGGGTACGAAGCGATCTCCTACATTACTCATTACGGATTCCGGATCGGAGGTCCGTATGCCCTGGCGATTGTGGTGTCTGTATTGAACTTTTTAATCTTTTTCCTTGCCACAAGGAATTACCGCCGGATTTCTCCGTCGGAAATGAAACGAAAGTCTGATTTTCGCAAAAAAATGTACGATGCCAAGTGGGAGTCCGGAAATGTAGTAGAATTCCGTGGAAGAAATGTGATTACAAGACATAAATGTGCGATTTGCGGGCGGACGGAGCTTGACGATGACACGTTAGAGTTTCGGTTCTGCTCAAAATGTGAAGGAAATTACGAGTATTGCTCGGATCATTTGTATACCCATGAACATGTAAGAAGGGTAAAAGGAAATACGGAAGAATAGGAAGGTTTGTTATGAATCAGGAATTGGTAAGAGCACGGAAGGAATTGTTTGCAAAGAGAGATGTGGAGTTCAATCTACCGTGTTATTTAAAGAATTTGGCCGGTGTGTATTACCGGATGGCAAATTATAATCTTGCCATGCAATATACCTCTTTTGCGGAAGGTGTGGCAGAGGGAGACGTGGTACTTCCGGAGAAAGCAAAGGAGTATGCAGAGATTGTAAAACAGTACGTAGAGGCTCTGGCAAAAGGGGAATGTGCTTTGGGAGAAGAGGCGTTGACCCGCATCGGGAATGTGCGACAGGAGCTTACTGTGGCAATGCAGGCACTTACCGCCTATACCGACCGGTTGTATTTACATGAGTATGCATTGCAACGTTTGGCTCCGGGAATGGAAGGAACAGCAGAGGAAATCGACAGCAACGGGGCGTTGGAAGAAATCAGTTCTTTTTTGTTTTTTGATGAGGAACAAGAAGGACTTTTGGCAAGAGTTTCCGCCGTGGTTTCCGAACTTCCGGTGCGTATGACGAAGGCTAAGTTTATCGAATGGGTCAGAAATACCGCTTCGGTGTATAAGGAAGCGGATGCGGAGACCTTAGATCGTGTGTTTTATATGCTGTATTCCGCATCCGGGTTGTATGAACCGGAGGGGATGGAACTGTTTCCGGAGTGTCGTGAAGCGCTTTGCGCACTCAATGCACTGGATTACCGGAGCATTACGGAAGAACAGTACGTTACGGCAAAAAGGAAGCTGGAAGAGATTACAGAGTTTATTGTCGGCCTCAGTGATGTGTATTTCAGCTTGACAGAACTTGTTAACAGTCTGCTTACGATATTGTTTACCGAAGGTTATGTGATGCCGGCAGATACAGAGGCTACCAAAGGATGTCGCGAGATTTATCGTCTGCTTTCGGAAAAAACAGATTTTTCCGATGTGGCATTGGTAGAGGCATTCGAGACCTTTGAGGGTCTTCCGGAACAGATTGAAGAGTTTTTATTTACGGAGGAAGCATATTTTGATGAACTTCCTGTGGACGAAAAACTCCTTTCTGCCATGATGCAGAAGGTATTGTATACGAGAGTGGCATATGCGAGACGTTTGCATACCACCAGTATTTTTGTAAAGCTTCAGAATGAGGATACAAAGGAGTTATCCTTTGACGGAATGCTGGACGAGTTCTGTGTTGCGGTTACAAAAGTTTTGGAAGAAGGGCAAAGAGCGGTAAATCGCGGCGTTATGGCAAGGGTAATCCAAAATCTGCCGCTTCCGTTTACTCGTAAGTCCGATATTCAGAAATACGTTTTGGCATCATTGGAGAATTGTCACGATATGTCGGAGAAAACAGCAGCAATGCGCGCAATCCGCGAATTGGCAGAGGGGATGTAGTACATGGTAGTTTGGAAGGAAGCGTTATATGTGGCCGGGATACCGGAAAAAAAGCAAAAACGCATTATGAGATCCATCGAAAAGAAGCGTCCGGTGAAGGATGTTTATCTTTTGACGGCTCCTTCCAATGAGAATAACTGTTTGGAATATGTAAAGGCAAACCAAATACTGCAGCCTTATTACCGGAAAAGAGACGTTGTGGTATACGGTCTTGCCGGAAGCGAAGCTGCAGCCCAGGAACTGGCAGCCTCCATGTTGTGTGATACCTATCTTTCCACCGGAGATTTTCAGGTGATCCCCCATTTGGAGCGCAGAAGCGGTGAGGCGGGTGATGGATCGTGACAGCTGTGTTAAAGGTGTTACTGTTCCTGTTAAAATGTATCGGAATCCTTTTGCTTGTGCTTCTCGGCCTATTGTTGTTGGTTACGCTACTTGTGTTGTTCGTACCGGTACGGTATCGGGGAAACTTGGAAAAAAAAGAAGCTCCGGAGGAGATTTTCCGGGCGGACGGACTGGTTTCCTGGTTGAATCCTTTTCTACGGGTAAGGATACGCTATACGGAGAAGAAATTGCATTATTCCGTACGGATTTTGGGATTTGGGCTGCTTAACAGTGACAAGCCGAAGAAAGAGAAGAAACAAAAAAAGAAAGACAAGAAGATTGATTCAAAGAAGAGTGAAGAAGAAAAGCAATTGTCCGTCGGAAGCTTGACAGAAACGGAGAAGGACGATAAAAAGGCAGAGCCGGAGAGTTCGCAGGAGAACACGGAATCCGAATCTGCGAAACAGAAGCCTTCTTTGTTTGCAAAGATAAAAAAGTTGTATGAGAAAATAAAAGCGATTCCGGCAACGATAAAGAAAAAGGTAACAAAGTTCATCCATACCATAAAGCTTTTATGGCATAAGAAAGAAAAAACGGTGGCCTTCTTCGAAAACGAGTTGCATAAGACGGCAATGGGGAAAGCTTGGGATATCATAAAACAGATGCTTCGCCATGTGTTACCGGGAAAAATAAAGGGACATGTGGAGTTCGGCACCGGAGATCCGGCATCTACGGGAAAGGCGTTGGGCGCAATCGGTGTTTTGTATGCATGGTACGGAAACGGGGTTACCGTTGTACCGGATTTTTATGAAAGGCGTGTAGTGGCGGAACTTGAGTTTAAAGGAAGAATCCGTTGCGGAACTTTACTGAGAAAAGGGTTACGTCTGTTGCGGGATAAAGAAGTAAAACGTTTTTATAAGAATTTTAAAAAGTTATTGAATGTACTGAAACAAAAAGCAGAATAAGGGAAAGCGCAAGGGGCGCGGAAAGGACGTTACGATGGCAGAAAACAATTTTAATGCAACCGTAGAGGCTTTATTTAAGGGAATGGACGGCTTCCTTACTACGAAGACCGTAGTGGGGGATGCGGTAAAGTTTGATGACGGTACGATTATTTTACCGCTTGTGGATGTGAGCTTCGGTGTGGGTGCCGGTGCTTTTGCGGGAGACAAGAAAAACAATGCCGGCGGCGGTATGGGAGGAAAAATTTCTCCGAGTTGTGTGCTTGTAATTAAAGACGGTCATGCAAAGCTTGTCAATGTGAAAAACCAGGATGTGGTAACCAAGGTAATTGACATGGTTCCGGATGTTCTGGACCGTTTTTCTAAAGACAAGAAAGAAAAAGCTGATTTGGACAAGAAAGTGAATGAAGTGGTAGAAGATCTGGGGAATCACTGACGAAAGCGTTTCCATGGAACAACGGATTTATCGCGATTTTTGAAGAAAAATAAAAAAATAAAAATTTTTCTTGCATTCTTTCACTTCTTCTGATAGAATAGATTTGTTTGTAGGCCATAGCCTTGAATTTCTATTAAGGAGGTGCAATTGACATGGCTAGATGTGCGGTTTGCGACAAGGGAGCCCTGTTTGGTATGCAGATTAGTCATTCCAGAAGTCAGGTTTCCGGAAGAGCTCATAAAATGTGGAAGTCTAACATTAAGTCCGTTAAGGTTAAGGTTAACGGCGGCGCTAAGAAGATGTATGTATGTGCAGCTTGCTTAAGAGCCGGCAAGGTTGAGCGCGCTTAATTTATGCTCACATAGCGGGATGATATTGGGGATTTTGCAGGGCTGCGTGTTTTGCAAAGTCCCTTTTCGCGTGTAAGGACCTAATTACCCGCAAAACATATGATATCCAATGACGAGGAACAGGATAATGAGCAGAACCGTAAGCAGGGTACTTCGCAAAAAGAAGGTAAGTAACATGCCGACGGCAACCCAAAAAAGAATGAATCCGAGTACTTTTTTCATTGGGGATCCCTCAAATGTTCCTGAATTATTATAGAATATGCGCTTTTTTTTCGGGAGTTCGTGTTTTTTTTGAAAAACAGGTTCACTTTTTTGTAAAAATGAGGTATACTAGAATAGATACATAATCCTTAAACGGTAAAACAGAGAAAAGGAGGGGTTATCATGAATGCAACAGTGAATACAGAGATGGGTAACGTTGTGATTGAAAACGAAGTGCTTGCAAAGTACGCAGGGTCTGCGGCAGTAGAGTGCTTTGGTGTGGTAGGTATGGCAGCGGTGAATGTAAAAGACGGTATTGCGAAGCTTCTTCGCAGAGAAAGTTTGAACCGCGGAGTAAATATTTCGGTAGAAGACAACAAGATTACGGTAGATTTTCATATCATTGTAGCCTATGGTGTCAGCATTTCCGCAGTGGCAGATAATCTGGTCAGCAACGTGCGGTATAAGATTGAGGAGTTCTCCGGTCTTCCGGTAGAAAAGATAAATATTTACGTAGAGGGTGTCAGAGTCATAGATTAGAAAAAAGTGCATCTTATGCATTAAGGAGGATAAACTGTGAGTATGATGACGATTGATGCGGCTATGGTTCGAAAATGTTTTCTTTCCGGAGCAAAACGCATCGAGGCAAATAAAGAATATATCAATGAGTTAAATGTCTTTCCGGTGCCGGATGGAGATACCGGTACTAATATGACGTTGACGATTATGTCTGCGGCAAAAGACGTAAACACACTTGAGAATCCTACCATGGAGCAGGTATGTAAAGCGATTTCCAGCGGTTCTTTGCGTGGAGCGAGAGGAAATTCCGGCGTGATTCTTTCCCAGCTGTTCCGTGGCTTTACGAAAGAGCTTCGCGAGTGCGACAAAGTGGATGTTGCATTACTTGCGGCAGCTTTTGAGCGTGCGGTGGAAACTGCATATAAAGCGGTTATGAAGCCGAAGGAAGGTACAATTCTGACCGTTGCAAGAGGTGGCGCAGAGCGTGCGAGACAGCTTGCGGAGGAAGGCGTGGAAGACATTCTTGTATTTGCGGAAGAAGTAGTTGCCCACATGAAGGAAGTTCTGGATATTACACCGGAGCTGCTTCCGGTATTAAAGGAAGCAGGTGTGGTGGACTCCGGCGGACAGGGTCTTCTTACGGTAATGCAAGGTGTGCTTGATGCGTTAAACGGTAAGGAAATTGACTTTACTTTAGAAACGGCTTCGTCAACCGGAACTGCGGCAGTGGGTGCGGCAAATGACTCGATTTCCACGGCAGACATTAAGTTCGGATATTGTACCGAGTTCATTATTATGGTGGAAAAACACTATGATATGGACGAAGAGTTAAAGTTTAAGAGCTATTTAGAGTCCATCGGTGATTCCATTGTTGTAGTTTCCGATGAGGACATTGTAAAAGTACATGTGCACACCAATGATCCGGGACTTGCAATTCAGAAGGCACTTACCTACGGCTCTCTTACCAAGATGAAGATTGATAACATGAGGGAAGAGCACAACGAGCGTGTTATTCAGGGAGCAAGCCAGTCTGCGGAAGCAACACCGGCGGCAGACGTACCGCGTAAACCGGTGGGATTCGTTACGGTGTCCATCGGCGCGGGATTAAATGAGATTTTCAAAGGAATCGGTGCAGATTATATTATTGAAGGCGGTCAGACCATGAATCCGTCTACCGAGGATATGCTGACGGCGATTTCTAATGTGAATGCGGATACGATTTATATTTTGCCGAATAACTCCAACATCATTCTTGCGGCAGAGCAGGCAATGAATCTGACTAAGGAGAAACAGATTGTGGTAATTCCGTCAAAGTCCGTCCCGCAGGGGATTACGGCATTAATCAATTATATGCCGGATAAGTCCGTAGAAGAGAACACGAAGCGCATGACCGAGGAAATGCAAAATGTAAAGACCGGTCAGGTTACTTATGCGGTACGTGATACTTCCATGGATGGCAAGGAAATCAAAGCCGGCGATATTATGGGAATCGGCGACAAGACCATTCTTTCCGTCGGTACCGATATATCCGAAGTTACCTTCGGACTGATGGAAGCACTGATGGACGAGGATTCGGAACTTGTAAGTCTTTACTACGGAGAAGAGGTTTCTGAGGATGATGCCAATGCACTGGCGGATAAGTTAACAGAAGCTTATCCGGATGTGGATGTAGAGGTTCATCCGGGTGGCCAGCCGATTTACTATTATGTACTTTCGGTAGAATAATACGGACAATACATGAAACGTGTTTGTCATAGATGAATATTAGGAGGATAAGAAAATGGAAAAGTCAAAATTAGGGATTTCTGTAAGTTTGTTTGGAGCACTTACCTTTATGAGCGGTTATTTCGGAATTTCGGTATTAGTGTTGGTAGCGGGCTACATTCTGCTTCGTGAGGAGAATGCATCTTTAAGGAAGAATGCGGTTGGTACGATTGTATTGTATCTGGCATTTGCTGCACTTTCTCTTTGCATCGGCCTTTTAAGCAATGTAATCAGTTTATTCAACTTCAGTAACTGGATGTATGAATACGCATACACTTTTTACGATATTTGGAACAGTTTTATTTCTTGCCTGAATACACTTGTAAACATTGCAGAGAAGGTTATCTTCGGTTTACTGGCATTGTTCGCATTGCTTGGTAAGGAAGTAAAAATTCCGGTTATTGATAAGTTTTTAGAGAAGCATTTCTAAAAGAAAATGATAAACTACGAGGGGCTGTCGCACACAGTGCGGGAGCCCTTCTTGCTTTATAGGAAATTGCGCATTTCCTATAAAGCAAGAAGGGGTTCGCGAGGACCGCACTGCGGCGGATCGGAAGATGTCGCATGAAGCGACCCGCCACAGGCGGAGAATTTTATGCCGGTAGGTCCGGAAGGTAGAGATCGGATGTGGAATACCATCCTGTGTTAAGAAAGGAGGGAAGCACATGCTTCAGACAGACAAGATTACGTGTATTAAGGGGATCGGAGAAAAGACGGCAAAGCTTTTACAGAAGCTTAATGTGATTACGGTAGGTGATTTATTGTCCTATTATCCGAGAACCTATGAAACCTATGAGCTTCCTACTCCGATCAATGAAATAAAGGAAGGGAAAATCGTAACGATCGAAGCATCCGTAATCAAAAGTGCCGATGTTACAAGATACCGGAATTTACAGGTGTTAACTTGCGTAGTAAAGGACCCTTCCGGTACGATAAAATTAACCTGGTATAATCAACCCTATATGAAAAATCAGCTGACCATGGGAACCAGACATTTGTTCCGGGGGAAAGCGGTACGGAAAAAAGGAGCTTTGGTATTGGAACAGCCGAAAAAATATTCCCGGGAGGAATACGGAAGACTGCTGAAGGTGTTGCAACCGGTATACAGTCTCACGGAAGGCTTACGTAACGGGATTATCTCCAAAGCGGTAACGGCTGCTTTGGCAGAGTGTGAGAAAGAACCGGAGCGATTGCCGGGAAAGATTGCAAAAGCCCATGATCTCATATCCCACAGTGCAGCGGTAGAAGAAATTCATTTTCCGAAAAGTATGGAAACATTGACGGAAGCAAGACGACGGTTGGTATTTGAAGAGTTTTTCCGGTTTATGTTATTACTTACGCACCATAAGGAACAAAAGGGCAAAGAGATGAATTATTGTCCTATGAAGGAGACGGCAGAGTGCGAACAATTGCTAAAGAATCTTCCGTATGAATTAACCGGTGCACAGAAAAAGGTATGGGAGGAAATAAAAAACGATTTGGCGGGAGGCGGCACCATGGCGCGGCTGGTACAGGGAGACGTAGGTTCCGGAAAAACAATTCTTGCCATGCTTTCGATGCTTGTGGCGGTAAAGTCCGGTTATCAGGCGGCTATGATGGCTCCTACGGAGGTGTTGGCACGACAGCATATGGCAGATGCGGTATCCTTGTTTTCAGCCTTTGGAGTTACCTGCGCTTTACTTTCCGGTTCCATGACCGAGGCACAAAAACGGAAGGTACGGGAGCAAATCGCAACAGGGGAAGCGGATATTATTATCGGTACACAGGCACTGTTTCAGGAAAAGGTGGAGTATCGGAAGCTTGGTCTTGTAATTACGGATGAGCAACACCGGTTTGGAGTACGTCAACGGGAGTTGTTTTCCGAAAAGGGGGTACATCCGCATATTTTGGTGATGAGTGCGACGCCGATTCCGAGGACCTTAGCAATTATTTTATACGGGGATTTGGATATCTCGATTGTGGACGAGCTTCCGAAGGGAAGAAAACCGATTAAAAATTGTGTGGTGGGAACGGGGTACCGGGAAACGGCATATCGTTTTATACGAAAGCAGATTGATGCGGGACGGCAGGCTTATGTGATTTGCGCTATGGTGGAGGATTCGGAAACCACGGAGGCAGAAAACGTATTGGATTATACGGAAACGCTCCGGGAAGCTTTGGGGGCGGATGTTTGTGTAGAGTTCCTTCACGGAAAGATGTCCGCAAAGGAAAAGACCGCACGGATGAACCGGTTTGCGGAGGGAGAAATCAAAGTATTGGTATCCACCACGGTAGTGGAAGTAGGTGTGAATGTACCGAACGCCACAGTGATGATGATTGAAAATGCGGAACGGTTCGGACTTGCCCAGCTTCATCAGCTTAGAGGCCGGGTGGGCAGAGGGGATGCGGAGTCGTATTGTATTATGATCAGTTCTTCCGATGCTCCGGAGACCATGGAACGTTTGGAGATTTTAAATAAATCCAATGACGGTTTCTTTATTGCCGGAGAAGATTTGCGGCTCAGAGGACCGGGAGATTTGTTCGGAGTAAGGCAAAGCGGCGAATTGGAATTTGCCATCGGTGATATTTATACTGACGCAGCCTTGCTAAAAGAGGTCAGCGATACGGTAAACTCCCTTGGGAAAAAAGAAGCGGATGAGCTGTATCATATCTGGTTTTCCGGTGAGGTTGCGGATCGGATACATGATATGGCGGAATCCATTTAAAAAGACACAGACATTTCATATTCCGTACCAACATTACCCTTTTCTTTTTTGAAAAATGTGGTATACTTATTATGTGGGTTTTTGTGCTCAAATCAACATCTGACAGAAAGGAGCGGTAGTATGCAAAAAATGTATTCCAACCAACAATTATACGACATTGCCGGAGAAAATTACCGTCTTCTTTCCGGGTATTGTGTGGCACTTGAGGAAGAAGGATATTTTTCCAAAGTCGAGGAGATTTTACATTTGTCCATGGAAGAAGTACTGGATTTATACGTACAGTCTTTGATGGTACAGTTTTTGGTGTTCGGAAAACGCTTGAATGAAGAGGAAGTGTTGTTTGCGGCAGGCCTGACAAAGCAGGATATGCTGGGACTTAAAGAGGCTTGGAATGCGGGAGACTTAAGCGGTGCTGTGACCCGTTCCGCAAAGTTTTTAGAGGCTCCGCCGATTTTATTACAATTATTATGTTTACGCGACCAGGAAAAACATATCGGTGTGACCGGTTTGTTCTTTGATTCGTTACTCAATGTATTGATTTGTTTATCCTACCTGAATCAGGTCAGAAATGCAAGTCTTTCGAAGTTCATCGGGGTGTATTTTGACAAGGTAGCGGTATTTTTGGAAAACAGAGAAAATGATACCCGTACAGTGGACGGAAAATACATATTCAAAAAACTGTGCGCGGGAAATCTTTCGGAAGGGTGTAAACTGCTTAAAGAAGCAGGAGACGATTTTTCCGTATACAAAAGTAAGTATTTTTATTACAGACAGAGTATGGGAACTGCGGTTGCGGCAGAAACCGTGACGGAACGAATGCAACGTCAGGAAGAAAACACGGGCTATTTACCGGAAGCACTGGCGGATGCGGCTACCGAAGCGGTGGAGACCATGAAAGAGAAAAAGGCGGAAGAGGAAATCGACCGTTTGACCGGGGAACTGAATAAAATGATCGGACTTTCGGAGGTAAAAGAAGAGATTCGTTCCCTGATTAACCTGATTAAGGTAAAGCGGTTACGAGAGAAGTACAAGCTTCCTCAGATGAATATGTCGTATCATATGGTATTTACCGGAAGTCCGGGGACCGGAAAGACGACGGTGGCACGTCTGGTGGCGCAGATTTACCGGGAATTGGGGATTTTGAGTAAAGGAACTCTGACAGAGACAGACCGTTCCGGTCTGGTGGCCGGTTATGTGGGACAGACGGCACTGAAGGTAAAAGAAACGGTAGAGCGTGCTTTGGGCGGTGTATTGTTTATTGATGAGGCTTATGCGCTTGCTCCGGAAAATGCAAGTAATGATTTCGGTGCGGAAGCGATTGATACTTTAGTAAAGCTCATGGAAGACCACCGGGATGATTTGGTGATTATCGTTGCCGGATATACAGCGGAGATGCAACGCTTTCTAAAGGCAAATACAGGGTTGTACTCACGTTTTAATAAGTTTATTACCTTTTCGGATTATACCAATGAAGAGCTTTTGGCGATTTTGGATTCCATGGCGACCGATACCGGTTTTTGTCTGACGGACGGTGCAAGAAAAAAGGTGGAACACATGCTTGCGGAAATGGATGACCAGGCCAGAAGAGAGTTTGGTAATGCCAGAGGAATCCGGAATCTGTTTGAACGGCTGGTAAGCAATCAGGCAAATCGTATTATTGCTTATAACGCCCAGTCCATTAAGGACATTACCGTGATTACGGAGGAAGATGTTACCGATTAGAGGAGGAAACATGGAGAGCGGGTTACAAAAACGGATTTCGATTGTGGTGCCGGTGTATAATGAGGCAGCCCATATTCGGACATCCATGGCTTATGTAGGAAAAATATGCGAAGAAGCTTCCATTCCGTATGAATTGGTTCTGATTGACGACGGTTCGAAGGATGAGTCCTGGAACGAAATATGCAGTATGGCAAAGGAAGATGAACGAATAACGGCAGTACGTCTTTCCAGAAATTTCGGAAAGGAGCCTGCCCTTTGTGCCGGTCTTGATATTGCATCGGGAGATGCGGTGCTTGTAATGGATGCGGATTTACAGCATCCGCCGGAAAAAATTCCGGAAATGGTTCGACTTTGGCAGGAAGGCGCGGAAGTAGTGGAAGGTGTAAAGTCTTCCAGAGGAAAAGAAAAGCGTTCTTATCGGTTTTGTGCGAAGCTGTTTTACGGAATGATTAATAAAGCCACCGGCATTGAGTTTGATAATGCGTCCGACTTTAAGCTTCTGGACCGGAAAGTAGTGGATGCCATGAAGCAGATGCCGGAGCGGATGACTTTTTTCCGCGGGATGTCGGCTTGGGTCGGTTTTGATAGAACCACCTTTGAGTTTGAAGTTTCGGAACGGGTGGACGGTACGTCCAAGTGGTCGTTAAAGCGTCTGATTTCCCTTGCGGTAACCGCAGTGACGTCCTATACTTCGGCACCCCTTCATTGTATTACGATTCTCGGTATTATTATGTTTTTGGGTGCGATTGTACTTGGGATTCAGACTGTATACATGAAACTGGCCGGTTATGCACAGGACGGCTTTACTACGGTGATTTTGTTGCTGTTGTTAATCGGCAGTATGATTATGATAAGTTTAGGAATCATCGGTTTGTATTTGATGAAGATGTATCATGAGATAAAAGGCAGACCTCGTTACCTGGCATCCAGGGTGATTCGTAACAAAGAGGAGGAAAAGTAAGAATGTTGGGCTTTATCTATTTGTTGGTAGGAGTCGGTTTCGGCTATGCGGTATGCGAAACGCTGTTTCCGAACTTTTGCCACATCGGAGAGAAGACATTTTCCGGGAAGAAGTTGTTGCTCCCGTCCTATTATATCCGAATACCGGCTTGGGTTCTTTCCGGTATCATTCCCCTTACCTGGGTAACGTATCTGACGGCATATGTTGTAAAGGTGTTTGGCGGTGTGGAATATCCGTTAGCTACCGCAAATGTAATATCCTTGCTGTTGTTTGCCGCTATGACGGCACTGCTGTGGTGGTACCGGGCAAAAAAAGGACAGAAGACGGAAAAGGAAGTCTGGGGGAACCGTCGTGTTCTTCTTTTGGAGGCAGTTTTTTTCGGCGCGATACTCTTATTTTTTACCGAATTAATGTTTAATACCTTCCGGGTGGAGAACGGACAGTTGCTTGTGGGATGGGCAGTACACAGTGATTTTGCTCCTCACCTGGGTATGATCCGTTCCTTTTCCTGCGGAAACAATTTCCCAACCCAGTATGCACATTTTGCGGGAGAAGATATTAAGTATCATTTTATGTTCCAGTTTTTGGTGGGAAATCTGGAGTTTTTGGGAATGGGAATCGACTGGGCCTTTAATCTGCTCAGTATTTTCGGACTGGTAGCTACCTGTACACTGTTGTATGCACTGGCGGCAAAGTTAACCGGAAAGCGTTTGGTGGGAGGACTGACGGTGCTGTTTTTTATGTTCCGCAGTTCACCGAGTTTCTTCCGTTTTTTGGCGGAAACTCCGAAGGAACAACTGACCTTGGAGTATTTGAAAAATTACAGAGAGTTTTTCTATTATACGAATAAGGAAGAGTGGGGCCTCTGGAATTTAAAGGTATACTGCAATCAGAGACATTTGGCATTTGCCATTGCGGTAATGCTTCTGGCACTTCACTTTTTCATGCCGTATGTGTATGAAATGGCAAATAAACTAAAAGAAAAACGGGAAGCGTTGGCAACGCAACCGAGAACCTGCAAGACGGTTCCGGAGTGGGCATGTGCAACAGGGAAGAATTGTTATGGATATTTAAAGGCGTTTTTCTTTACGAAAACGGCCTTTTGGGTAAAGCATCCGTGGCGGGCGTTTTTCCTGGGAGTGTTGTTGGGCGGTTTGTCCTTCTTTAACGGTTCGGTTGTTATTTCATGCTGTGCCATGCTGTTTTTTATGGCAGCGGTATCCGACTACCGTTTGGACTATCTGATTACGGCAGTAACGGCTTTGGTGTTATCCGTGCTTGAGTCCAAGTTATTTATTACCGGTTCCGCGGTTTCGGTACAGTACTTTTTCGGTTTCCTTGCAGATAACAGGACGGTGTTCGGTGTAATGGATTACATGTGGCGGTTATGGGGCATATTGTTGTTATTTATAGCCGCATACCTGTGCTTCGGACGAGGCGTAAAGCGTTACCTTATCTTTGTATTTTCGGTACCGCTTGTCATTGCGTTTACCGTGTTCTTGATTGCGGGCATTGAAGTGAGCCCGGATAATATGCATAACGTATTATGGTATGTTTCGGTAAATCACAAGTTTGTTATGATGTCAGCTATGCTGTTGTCCATTTTCCCGGCAATCATAATCGGAAGTTTGTTTGAAAAGCATTGCACATGGACGAAGCAATCCGCATGCCTTCGTCGTGTGGTGGCGGTAGGTTTAGTTGTACTCATGACCTTAACGGGCGTGTTTGAATATCATGTAACGAGAAACGTTGATAAGAATCATGAACATTATGATTTACAGGATCCGCTGGCAGTTTGGATTAATCAGAATACGGATTCCGAGGATTTGTTTTTGACGGGGCCGTATGAATTGTCGCCGATTTTGTTGGGTGGAGGAATGCTGTATTACGGTCACAGCTATTATGCACAGTCTGCAGGCTATGACACCGATTCCAGAGAAGCGACGGTGCGTCAAATGTACGGAGCCACCAGCCCAAGCAGTCTGGATGCTCTGGTACAGGAATACGGCATTGATTTTATTGTTGTGGACAGCAAGGCAAAGGAAAATTACACGGTACGGGAATATGTCATTGCGGCGACCTACGAAGCGGTTTATGCGCAAGGAGAAGGCGATGGTGCATTGACCATCTATGATACAAGCAAGCCTTTGGGGTTGATAAAATAAGGAAGACAGGAACGGAAGGAGAATGGGAATGAAGTTTGATTATGTAGTGGTAGGTGCGGGCCTTGCGGGCCTGACGGTGGCAGAACGGATTGCCAACGTACTGGACAAGAAGGTACTGATTATCGAGAAGAGAGGGCATATCGGCGGTAACGTATATGACTCTTATAATGAGGACGGTGTGCTGATTCATAATTACGGACCACACATTTTCCATACCAATGATAAGGGAGTTTACGAGTATTTAAGTCAGTTTACCAAATGGAACGATTTCTGGCACAGAGTTCTTTCTTATGTAGACGGCAATCTGATTCCGATGCCGATTACGGTGGAAACGGTAAACAAGCTGTATAATTTAAACTTAAGTACCTTTGAAGTAGAAGATTTTTTCAAGAAACAGGCAGTGGATATTCCGGAGATTAAGACCAGCCGTGATGTGGCATTAAGCAAAGTCGGCGAGGAGATTTACCGGAAGTTCTTCGAGAATTACACAAAGAAGCAGTGGGGACTTGACCCGGCGGAGATTGATACTTCCATTATTGCCCGGATTCCGGTAAGAACCAATCGTGATACCAGATATTTTGCGGACAAGTATCAGGGAATGCCGCGCCACGGTTATACCAAGATGTGCGAGAATATGGTAAAGAATCCGAACATCAAGATTATGTTAAATACGGACTACAAGGAAATCATCAATGATTTGGAATACGATGCCCTCATCTATACCGGTCCGACGGATTATTTCTATGACTATAAGTACGGGAAAATGGCATACCGCAGCATCCGGTTTGAGTTTGAAACTTTGGACTGTGAATCCTACCAGGAAGCACCGGTAGTTAATTATCCGAATGACTATGATTTTACCAGAATCACCGAGTTTAAGAAGATGACCTGGCAGAAGCATGAGAAGACTACGATTTTAAAAGAGTTCCCGAATTCCGAAGGTGAACCGTATTATCCGTTCCCGACGGCAGAGTATAAGGAACAGTTTGCGAAGTATCGTCAGGAAATGGAGAAAGAAACCAATGTATTCTTTATCGGACGTTTGGCAGAGTACCGCTACTACAATATGGATGCGGTGGTACGCAGTGCGCTGAATTTGTTCGAAGAAAAGCTTGCAAAGTAAGAGAGTAAATGGGAAAGAAAGCGATTGAAAGATAAAGGAGAAGGCATATGGACAAGTTGTATATTGTAATTCCGGCTTATAACGAGCAGGAGACAATTCAGAGTGTCATCGAAGACTGGCATCCGGTGGCGGTATCAGCCGGAGCAGACAGCCGTCTTGTCATTATCGATGACGGAAGTAAGGATAATACTTATGCGATACTGAAAGAAGCGGAAGCAAAGTATCCGCAGTTAATTGCACTTACCAAGCCCAACGGCGGTCACGGTGCGACACTTCTGTACGGATATAATTATGCTTTGGAACAGGGTGCGGATTTTGTATTCCAGACCGACTCCGACGGACAGACAAAGGCAGAAGAGTTTGCCGAGTTCTGGGAGCTTCGTAATCAGTATGCCATGGTCATCGGACATCGAAACAAGAGAGAAGACGGCGCATCCCGTGTATTTGTAACAAAGACCTTAAAACTGGTGTGCTTTTTGCTGTTCCATGTAAAATTAACGGATGCCAATACGCCGTTCCGTCTGATGCAGGCAGAGGAACTGAAAAAAGTACTTCCGCTTATTCCGAAGGATTACAATTTATCCAACGTTGTAATTTCCGTGATTTTTGCAAAGAAGAAGTTGCCGGTGAAGTATATTCCGATTACGTTCCGTCCGCGTCAAGGTGGTGTAAATTCCATCAACATGAAGCGTATCTTTAAAATCGGGAAAAAAGCGGTCGGAGATTTCATTAAGATTAACAAGATGGTAAATCAGGCTTGTAAGGAAGAAAAGTAAGTAAGAGAGTGTGGTACCGGATATGAAAAATATAAAAAAATTGTGCTGGGAAATAGGACTTGGTTTTCTTGGAATTCTTATTTTCCTGTGGCTTTGGGATATAGTAGACGAGTCTTTCCGGATTAATCTGATTGAAAAACTGGAGGCATGGGCAGAGCGCAAGGCGATTTCTCTCGGGGAAGGCAGCGTAGAAGCCAGAGAGTGGAAGGATTCCTTTGACTTATTTATGGAGAAAAACGAGTGGAAGCTTTGGTTTGGCTCTTTTAAGACAAAGGATTTGTTACAGATCAAACGCTGGTGGGGAATGTTGCTTGCTTTCGGAATCAGTTTTTTCCCATTAACGGCGTTGTTGTTCCGTAAGTTCTCCGACCGGGGATATATTTTCGGAAAGATGTTAGGCTTTGTATTTACCGGATGGTTTGTATATGTGCTTGCAGGGCTTCATATTGCAAAGTTTACCGTGACAACGGGATTTGTGGTGTTGGGACTTTGCGTTGTTGTAAATTACGGATTGCTGATTTTTCTGTGCAGACGGAAGAAAATTCCGGTACTGAAGTTTTTGGGAATTACCGACGGTTCCGGGGTAATTACAAAGGCAATCTGGTACGAAGTACTGTTCTTTTTAGTGTTTATCGGTGTGACCTATTTAAAATGTTTCAAACCGGATTTTTCCTGTCAGACGGAAGGACCGATGGACTACGGAATTATGCTTAGTATCTATAAGTCCGAGTATATGCCGCCGGAGGATTTTTGGTATTCCGGAACGTATTTGAATTATTATTATTTCGGGCAGTATCTCAGCACCTTTTTATCAAAGATGGCAGGTGTTACCGTGGATTACGGTTATAATCTGGCGTTGATGAGTGTTGCTACCTTTGGTGTGTTGTTGGCTTACGGAGTGGTGGCACGTGTGTTTGAGACATACATGAAGGAACGTAGCGAAGCTTACCTGCTGAAAGGGAAAAGAACGGTGGCATCGGTGCCGATTTTGCAACAGGTACTGCCGTGGTTTGCGGGAATGGTAGCCGGACTTGGAGTTTCGTTTTCCTGCACAAATCACTATTGGTTATATCGTAAGGTAGGGCCGATTATTTGTGATATTCTAGGCGTAGACGGGAATCATTCTTACTGGATATCCGATCCGACCCGTTATATCGGACACCAGGGCGAAGCGCTGGATCAGACCATTCATGAAATGCCGGCTTATTCCTTTATTTTGGGAGACTTACATGCCCATGTGCTGGATATTATGAATGTGCTTACGCTGGTGGGAATTTTATTTGCATTTTTACTGGCGCGGCGAGATCGTATGAAACGTGCGGTAGCAGGTGAATTTGAGCCGCTTATATTATGGAAAGAAATCGTAAATCCGAATATTATTGCCCTGAGCTTTTTCTGCGGTATTTTCCAGATGACCAACTACTGGGATTTCCCGATTTACTTTGTGGTATGCGGTGCGGTGATTTTGGTGTCCAACGCAGTGATTTGCGGATTTAGCAAAAAGACATTTCTGCTTACGGCGATACATGCGGTAGAGTTCCTTGTGATTTCGTATATTACCTCCTTTGTTTTCAATTTCCACTTTGAGAGTATGGCCAACGGAATCGGAATTTGCGACAGACATACGGAAGTGTATCAGATGATTGTAGTCTGGGGAATGCCGATTGTCATGATAATCGCATTTTTGGTAGGCTGTATTAAAGAGGAGCAGAAACGGAGAGCGGAAGGGATTACAGCCACCGAGCATAAAAACGTATTTTTTGCATGGTTGCAACATTTAAAGGTATCGGAACTGTTTATCTTGATTTTGGGGCTTTGTGCGCTCGGTTTGATTTTGATTCCGGAGCTTGTATATATTAAGGATATTTACGGTTCCGTCAATCAGCGTTCCAATACCATGTTTAAACTGACGTATCAGGCGTTTATTTTGTTGGCGCTTTGTGCCGGTATGCTGATTACAAAGTGGATGTTCCTTCCGAAAAACGGAAAGCAGTTTTTGGGCGGTGCCCTGCTGTTGTTTATTTTCTCTCGGAACCTTAAGTACTATGGTGACGGATGGGAGATGTGGGCCGGTGATTATAAACAGCCGGACAGATATGTTTCTTTAAATTCCACAGACGGAATTCCGGACATTACAGACGACGACTGGGCTGCAATCGATTGGATTAATGAGAATATAGAAGGAAGACCGACCATATTGGAAGCCCATGGCGGAAGCTGGCGCGTAGAGGGAAAGGTGGGAAATGTGTTCTGTCGTATTTCCTTTATGACCGGAAGCTCCACCATTGCCGGTTGGCATCATCACGAGTGGCTGTGGAAAAACGATGTGGAAGCATTAAATGTCAGACGGGATGACGTGGAAGCCATTTATACCTGTGCCGACAAAGAATTAGGGTTGTTTTTGTTAGAGGAATATGATGTGGACTATATCTATGTGGGCAGACTGGAGTATGAAAAATACAAAACGGATGAAGGGTACTCGTTGCTCGACTATGAGTATCTGCGTTCCTTGGGAGATGTTGTATATGAGGGTGAAAGTATCTCTCCGAAGTATGAGACATTTTTAGTGAAAATCAAATAAGTCCGTTTTATAGGACAGAAAAAGAGCTATAAATAGAACTGTAATAAGGAAAACTTATTATAGTTCTATTTTTTTGGAGGATACGACAATGACAGCAACTCTTTTTTCGATTTTTATGATTGGTTTGATTTTTTGGCTTGCATTTCAGGAGGGCGTACTTGCTTTTTTTGCTGCACTTTGCATTTTAGGTTTGATTGCTTTGATTTTTGATGCGGTACGAAAAGAAAAAGAGGAAGAAATTCAATTGAAGGAACAGGAAAGAACGGTGTAATCTTCCAGTTTATTTTATGGGAAAGGACATATAATATCACCGTAATCAAGAGATACACACACAGCGAAAGCGGTGCGGGTATCAACGATTATGAAACTTTGAAACAGCCCGCATCGCGGGAATTTAGGAAGGAGTGTATACTATGTCCAGAGGTAGAAATCGTGTAGAAGTTCCGGAAGCAAGAGAAGCTATGGATCGTTTCAAGATGGAAGTTGCATCTGAAATCGGTGTTCCGTTAAAGCAGGGTTATAACGGTGATTTAACCAGCGCTCAGAACGGTTCTGTTGGTGGCGAGATGGTTCGTCAGATGATTAAGCGTCAGGAAGAGTCTATGTCCGGTAAGTAAGAATCGGTCGGATTCTAACGTATGATTAGGGTCGCCACTTTTGTGGCGGCCCTAGTTTTTTCGTCCTAATTATGAAATAATTGTTGCATTTCATAGGAAGATGCGATACACTAAAATTATATAAGTGTGCATGTTTGGAGGAGGAGCGATGAGAGTCATAGGGGGTTCCAGACGAAGTATCCGACTGACCACCGTAAAAGGAGATAAAGTTCGTCCTACCACGGACCGGATTAAAGAGACGTTGTTCAATATTCTGCAACCGGATGTTCCGGGGGCTGCGTTTTTGGATTTGTTTTCCGGCAGCGGAGCAATCGGGATTGAGGCTTTAAGTCGCGGGGCAAAGGAAGCGATACTGGTAGAGCAGGATAAGGATGCCCTTGCCTGTATCCGGACGAATTTAAAAGCAACCCGGTTTGAAGCGGAAGCGCAGGTGAAAGCAGGGGATGTGTTATCCGTGCTTCGTACCTTACAGCACACCCCTTTTGATTTGATTTTTATGGACCCGCCCTATGGTCTTTTGTGGGAAAAGAAGGTACTTGAGATTTTAAGTAATGCTCCTTATGTGGATGCGTATACAAAGATCATTGTAGAAGGGTTGTCCGATATGGACATGTCCTATGCGGAATCCTTGGGCTTTACGATTTACAGGGAAAAAAGTTACGGGTCGAATAAACATATATTTTTGGAGAAGAAAGCATGATGAGAAGAGGATTATATCCGGGAAGTTTTGATCCGGTAACTCTGGGACATTTGGATATTATCCGCAGAGCGGCCGATATTGTAGATGAACTCATAATCGGAGTTTTAAAAAACAGTACGAAAAAGAATATGTTTTCCACGGAAGAAAGAATTGAGTTATTAAAGCGTGTCACCGCAGATATTCCGAACGTCCGTATTATTTCTTTTGACGGTTTGTTGGTGGATTGTGCGGTAGAGTACGGTACTCGTACCATTATCCGCGGCTTGCGGGCAGTAACCGATTTTGAGTACGAGTTGCAGTTGGCGCAAACCAATAAGCGATTGCGTCCGGATGTGGACACGGTATTTTTAACTACGAATGTGGAATATGCGTATCTGAGTTCCAGTATTGTGCGGGAGATTGCAAGTTATGGTGGGGATATCAGTCATTTTGTTCCGCAGTGTATTATGGAGGATGTATATAAAAAAGCAAAGCGAGGAGAGGCAGTATGAGTACGAAACGAATTGAACAGTTGATTGAAGAAATCTTTGAATTTGTTGAGAGCTGTAAGGCTTCGGCATTTTCCGGCTCCAAGGTCATTGTACCGAAGGAAGAGTTGTACGACTTATTGGATGAGTTGCGTTTAAAGGTGCCGGAAGAAATTAAGCGTTGTCAGAAAATGATTGCTAACCGCGATGCAATTATTGCCGATGCGGAGGACAAGGCTTCTGCCATTGAACAGGCAGCAAGAGCCCAGGCCCAGATGTTGGTAAATGAGAATGAGATTACGCAGCAGGCGTACTATCAGGCAAACGAGATGGTGCGTCAGGCGACGGAACATGCGGAGGCTTTGGTGGCGCAGGCACAGGAAGAAGCAATACAGATTCGTCAGGGTGCGCTGGGCTATACGAATGATATGTTAGGTCGTGTGGAACAGTTATTGGCTTCCACCTTTGAAATTACGAAGAACCGTTCCGATGCAATGTTAGAGTCCATGCGTCAGAACCTTGAAATTGTAGCGGCAAATCGCAGAGAGTTAAACGGAGAAATCGACCCGCAGGAAATGGAGCCGGAAAGAACTCCGGTCAGTGAATCGGGTGAGGATGATTTTGAGTTTGACGAAAATTCTTTTTTGGATAACATCGATACGGAAGAATAATTGTATTCATTCCTTGGTGTTAGCCTAGGGGAGAACGTGTAGGAGCAGTGTCGTAAGGACACCGGCGATAAGTCCTGCAACCGCTTTTGTGATGAGATAGTGTGCGAACGGGAACGAGGTTCCCGCCAGCACACTTTTTGTTTGTGCCGCTGTAGAAAGACCGCCGAAGGTAACAAAGCCGACGGTAAGAGGAATGAATAGTTGTGAAGAAAGGGGAAGGGAACAAAGTGCGGTACTTCCGGTAGTAATTTCAAGAAGAGACCCCACACAGGCAAGGAAAATGGTTGGAAGGGGAAGTTCTGCCAGAAATTCCGCAAACACCGAAAAGAGAATGATATAGCCACCCACTCTGGTCAGGACCAGAAAGGCTTGTTCAATGGCAGCATCCAACATCAGAAAGGAAAATGAAAAGGGAATCTTTTGTGTTGCGGAAGGAAAGGACCGGTGTCGAAGTGCGTTTTTATCCCGCGGACGCAAGAGTTTGGCTGCGATAATAGAGGACAGGGTGACGATGAGTAATACAAGATAGCGTAAATCCGGGCGTTTCAGTACGGATACGGAAAGAAAGCCCAATAAAAACAAAGGACTGGGATTGTTACAAAGCGGAAGGAGGTATTGCCCTTCTTTTTTTGTGATACGTCCGGATTCCGTAAGGGTGGCGATGGTTTTAGCACCTACCGGAAGACCTGCAATCAGACCTATGACCACGGCATAGCAACCGGAGGGAGAGCAACCAAAAACAGGAGAAAGAATCGGAGCCAGTCGTCTTGCGATACTGTCGGATAACCCGGTGGAAAGAAAAAGTGTGGATAAAATCAGAAAGGGAAGAAGGCTTGGCAGTACTTGATTGAACCAAAGCAGAAGTCCGTTTTTGGCTCCGGAAAGAGCAGAAGAAGGAAACAATAAAAGACATACTAAAAAAAGAAGCATACAGCCCTTTAAGAGACAGGAACGTAAATTTACGGACAAAGCCATGGATAGCCTCACTCAGAACTTGGCATTTGTAAGAGTATATGAAAAGTCATCCGGCAAAAGAACACCGTGCTTTTGCTGCACAACCGTGTTGTAAAGGTCGGTAGCGGCAATATCAAAGGAAAGCAGTTCGTTTTCCCATGCGTTGCAACGTTTAGACTTTTGGGCAAGTTTTGTAAGAACCGGGAGCATGGCGGTTTTTTTCCAAACCTTTAAAAGAGAGCTTGCATGTTCCCGAAAGCCTAAAATCCGGGCATAGCATACTTCGTTTTGACGGAACGACTCCATTGTATTCTGCTCTAAGCCGAATACAATATGCAAGAAACAACGCTCAATCCGGGTGCGGGTATACTGTCTTGTTTTGATATGACCTAAAAAGGTTTCGTAGTCACAGACCGGAAAACGTTTGCGAAGACGTCCTGCCAGTTCATCGGATACATCCGCAAAGGAGCTCAACCGATCCGCGTTCCGGGCTATGGCATAACGGTACAGAGAAAGAAAATCCTCTGCAAAAACCGGAGCATACGGTTTTTTTACAAGAAGAGCGGAAGCAGCTTCCGGAAGTTCCGTAAGAAAGGTATGTGAAAAAGAGTCCTCCGGGGTTAGAAGGGAACGAAGGGCGGTGGCGGAGGAAAAGCCTTCGGAAACAAGGGATTCCTCATGATAGCCGCCGCCGACTCTGGCAATGGCATGGGGAATTATTTTACTTTTTCTGCGGTATAACGCCTTACAATATTCTAAACCCAAAAGGGCATTGGGAGATTCTAAAAGAGTCAGGGCTTCCGGGGATAAATGCGGGCGGGCGGCTGCAAGCCGTGCCTGGGGGAAGGTAAGACCGGAGCGAAGCCCTTCCTGTAATGCCTTTTTATATTCCTCCGGTTCCTCGCACAAAAAAGCTGCGGTTTCGGTGTAAAGAGAAATCGGGACATGAGCCTCCGTGCCGAAGCAAAGGCTGTCTACACAACCCAGTTTGTCCAGAATCATAACGGCACCCTCCGCAAAATACTCCGCGCTTCCGGTAGCATAGCAGAAGGGAAGTTCTAACACCACGTCGGCACCGCAGGCAAGGGCACATTCGGCCCTTGTAAACTTATCCAGACATGCAGGAATTCCCCTTTGGGTGAAATTACCGCTCATGACCGCCACCACAAAATCCGCCCCGGTAACGCGGCGTGTTTCTGCGATATGATATTCGTGCCCCTTGTGGAAGGGATTGTACTCTACGATAATTCCGGCAACTTTCATGGAAACGGTAACTCCTTTCAAGGCAACTGCGGATGTCTTCACGCCGGATGGATACGCCGTGAAGCAAAGGGACTACGGATGCATGTGCTTATAATAATAAATGGCTAACTGGGTGCGGTCGCGAAGCTCCAGTTTTTCCAGAGTACTGCTTAAGTAATTGCGTACCGTTCCTTCGGATAAAAAGAGCGTTTGGGCGATTTCTTTATTGTTTAAACCCTCTGCAACCAGTTTCATTATCTCAATCTCTTTTTCGTTTAACGGAAGTTCCGATACGTCCGGTTCTTTCGATACGGATAAAATATCCGGAATCTTTTTTACAACTTCGCTTCCGAATACATTTTGTCCGCCGTATACCGCATGGAGGGCCGGCACAATGCTTTCAAAGTCTTGTTTTAATAAATATCCCTTGGCACCGAGACGCAGGGCACGGACGATATACTCATCATCGGAAAAGGTGGTGAGAAACAAAATCTTTGCGGAGGGGTCTGTAGCCAGAATGGTAGCGGCGGCATCCAGACCGTTCATTCCTTCCATGCGAATGTCCATAAGAAGAATGTCCGGTTGATGTTCCTTATAAAGGGCGATGGCTTCTGTCCCGTCTTTTCCGAGAGCAGGAACGGTAATGTCCGGCTCTGCTTCTAAAATGGTTTTCAAGGAAATGCCGACCACGCGGTCATCGTCTACGACTAAAACTTTCATAGGGAATCCTCCAAAGTGTTGTTTTGGTGTTTGTTCCGGTTGTGAAATGAAACTTAATTATGTTCCTTTGGAATCGACACGAAAATATGGAATCCGTTCTGGGTGGAAAAGCGGATGGTACCTTTGAGCGCAGATACTCTTGCCTGCATATTTTCCAGTCCCATGCCGGTGCTGTTTTCCGGAACATGGATATCGGTTCCGTTGTCCGAAATCGATAAACAGTAAAGGGATGTATATTCCTTCATGCTGATGCGGATGGTATCCGCATTGCTGTGTTTTGTAATATTTGCCAAAGCTTCCTTTGTAATGGTAAGAAAGCAATAGGTAACGGCTACCGGAAGCTCCGGGGCGATGTCATATTCAAAATGGGTCCGGTAAGAGGTATAATCCGCCAGAAGTTGTTTCGCGGATGTTTCCAAATCCAGCGCATCATCCCGTAAATCGTGGACACTGCTACGAATGCCCTGCATGGCGGCATCCAGACTTTCCTTCAGTAACAATAAGGATTCGTCCTCCTTTTTTACGGTCAGCATAGCACCGACCTGAAGGATGGAGCGGGATAGCAGATGTCCTACGTTATCGTGAATCTCTCTGGCAATCCGGGTGCGTTCCTGTAGGGTGGCGATTTTTATTCCGGCGTCCTGATTTTCGATTAAAGTTTGGGCTTTTTCCTGCAGGGAAAGTTTTTCTTCCGTATCGGAGTCCCGCAGTCTGATCAGGTCGGAAGAAGTCTTGGAAAGCTGTCGTTCCCGATAGGAAAGGAGCAGTGCCACACTAAGTAAAAATAAAATAAGAAAACAAGTGGCAGGATTATCAAAAACAAAGAAAGCCTGAATCACCGGAACAATGGAAAGAAGCAACACCGGTGTCGGTCGCTTCACGCATAACGGGTAACAAAGCACCGGAAGGAAAAACAGTACATCCGGGAAAAAGATACTGAGCAATACACCGATGCCGAACAGTCCGTAAGAAAAAGGCAGGGAGGAAACCAGTTCATCTACCGTAAGGGAAATAAACACGCAGAGGAGAAGGATAATCGGTAAAATAGTGGGTGTGGTTGTCAAAAGCAGAACCAGACAAAAAAATAAAAGAATTACTTTATCAACGATTCCTCTCATGGGTGTTCCTCCTTTCCGTTTGCGGGTACTGTGCGAAATTACCGCGTGTATCTGTGTAGGTCTATTTCAAACTTCAACACTTAGTTTACCACACATTTTCGGGAATGAAAAGCCAAAAACAAATGACATTTGTCATATTCTTCTTTTGACAAACGACACTGGAATGTGAATTTTGTCTTTGGTATGATAGGGACATAAGATGAGTAATCGTGGGAAAAACGAAAGGAGACACTATGAGTACAGTAGTTAAGATTGAGAATCTGGTAAAGAGGTATAAGGAACTGGTGGCAGTGGACCACATGAATCTGTCCATTGGAAAGGGTGAGATTTTCGGCCTTTTGGGTCCCAACGGCAGTGGCAAATCCACCATTATCAATTGTCTGCTTTCCCTGACCGACTATGATAAGGGAGAGATTACCGTGTTCGGAGAGAAGATGCGGGCGGATAATTATTCCGTTAAGGGACGCATCGGTGTGGTGCTTCAGAATGTGGCGGTGTTTGATGAACTGACGGTGTATGAGAACATCGATTACTTTTGTAGTTTGTATGTAAGCGATAAGGAAAAGAGAAAAACATTGGTGCAGGAAGCCATTGCTTTTGTAGGATTGGAGGAATTTGTAAAGTTTTATCCGAAGAAGTTATCCGGCGGTTTGCTTCGTCGTTTAAATATTGCCTGCGGTATCGCCCACAAGCCGGAGCTGATTATTTTCGATGAACCGACGGTGGCGGTAGACCCACAGAGCCGTAACAAAATTTTGGAGGGGATTCAGGAGTTGAACCGTCAGGGGGCAACGGTGATTTATACCTCTCACTATATGGAGGAGGTAGAGCAGATTTGTTCCAGAATCGCTATTATCGATAAGGGACAGCTGGTGGCAACCGGTACGAAAGATGAATTAAAGAGTATGATTCAGACCGGTGAAACCATCCGCGTGGAAGTACCGGAACTGACAAGTGATGTATTGTTCGGACTGGAGAAGCTTTCCCATGTACTTTCCGTGGAGTATAACGACGGACTGGCAACTATTAAGTGTAACGGAGGCAGACACAATGTACTTCATGTATTGGAGTATTTAAACAATACGGAGACCTCCTTCGGAAGAGTGTTTGCAGAACAACCGACTTTAAATGATGTGTTCCTTGAAATTACAGGTAAGGAACTCCGGGATGAAGTACAGTAAGGGGGATGAGTATGATTCATTATGTTTATCGATTAAAGCGATTGTTGCGGATGCGGCTTATATTTTTCTGGTCAATTCTGTTTCCGTTAATTTTAGGAACGGTATTTAAGGTGGCATTTTCGGACGCAACAAACAAGGACTGGGGATTTGTAACGATTCCGCTGGCGGTAGTGACGGAAGAAGGAAATACGGAAGATGAGATGTTTGTTACTTTTCTTACGGAAATGAAGAACGGGGAGTTGCCGTTTTTTTCGGTAACGAAACATGAACGGGCGACTGCGGAGAAACTGTTGGATGACGGAGAACTCAGTGCGGTGATTGTGACCGGAGAAGAGACAAAGGTGCTCCTTCGTGAAAACGGATTGAACTCTACCATAGTAAAGACTGTGGTAGACGGATATTTGCAAAGTAAGGATATGTTTGTGGAAGCTGCGATGAAAGGGAAGCTGCCGGAGGTGATGGCAGCCTTTTCGGCAGAGGTTACAACTCTTTCGGTAAAGGAATTCGAGGGAGCTACAAGTGATCCGTTTGTACAGTATTTTCAGGCACTTATCGCCATGGCAAGTATGTATGGGGCTATGTACGGGCTTATGAATACCAATGAGCTGAATCAGAAGCTTGCTGTCGTGTCCGCAAGACGTTTGGCGGCACCGATGCGAACCGTACCGACGGTACTTTGTGATGTGGCAGCGGCATTTACAATTTTGTATATGCAGTTTGTAATTAACATTGCGTATTTTATTCTGGTATTAAAAGTGGATTTCGGCAGTGTGAACGGGTGGTTATTCTTAGGCGGAGCACTTTATAGTTTGTTGGGGGTACTAAACGGATATTTTATCGGAACCGTAATACAAAGAAGTGACGGATTGCAGAATGCTGTTATGATGGGATACACCATGTTCAGTTGTTTCCTTGCCGGTCTTATGGTGGGAAATATTCGAATCGCTTTAGAATTATCGGTACCGATTGTGAACCGGGTAAATCAGGCAACGCTGATTGCAGATTCTATGCAGGCACTGTGTATTATGGGGGACATGGAGAAATTTGCAAGATGCTTAATCGGTATTCTGATTTGGTGTGTATGTTTAACGGTCGGAAGTATACTTGTGATTAAGGTGCGACAGAAAAAGACCGGAAGGAGTGTGAAAGAGGCATGAGAGTCGTGTTAAAGATTGTAAAAAAAGCATTGCCTTCCGTAAGTATGTACTTCATCATTTTCTTCGGTATGACGATTGCTATGTCCTTTTTAACGGGAAAAGACCAGGAAAAAATGTATCAGGCTACGGAGCTTACCATCTATGTGGAAGATAAGGATACATCCGTACTTTCAAATGCTTTGACGGAATATCTGGCAAAGGAAAATGAAGTAGAGACAGAGTATGATAAAGAATTGTTGTCGGAGCTTTTATTTAGCGGCTTGGTGGATTATGTGGTATATTTTGAAGAAGGATTTGAGGAAAACTTTCTTTCCGGAAAAAAGGGCGGAATCGAGCGTCAGAGTACGAAGCCGAATATGGCTTTTGTAGATCAGAAAATCGAGTTGTTTTTCCAGTATGTGCGTGGGGAACTTGCTATGGGAAAAACTTTGGAGGATGCGTGTGCATCGGTGTTGAAGAACACGGAAAACCGCGCGGAAACCGAGGTGTTGTCGGGGCGACAGGCTATGAGCACACGGCCGGGATACTTTTTCTTCACATTTTTGGCGTATATTTTGCCGTGCATTCTGATCATGGTACTGGGACCGGTGATGTATTCTTTTTATAGAAAAGATATTAAGATGCGTACCGATTGCGGAAAGGTGACCGTACGAAAGCAAAATATAGAAGTGGTAAAAGGTATTGCATTGGTTGCAGTGGCACTTTGGGCGTTGTTTATGGGGCTTGGTGCTATCATTTATCACAGAGATTTTACGCCGGCGGAGTATTTGTTAGGAACTTTAAACAGTCTGGTTATGTTGTTATTCTCGGTGGCGATTTCGGTGTTATTGGGTGTTTTATTACCGAATGTTGAAGCGTTAAACGGTGCCAGCAACATATTGGGTCTGGGCATGTCTTTCTTGTGCGGTGTGTTTGTACCGGCCTATCTGTTACCGGATTATGTAAATAAAATCGGTGAATTTTTGCCGGCAGGCTGGTATATGAAAAATGTGATTTTGTTAAATGAGGAGAATGCGGCCACGGAACATTTTACGGAGTTTCTCATGAATTGCGGAGTAGTGACAGCATTTGCGGTAGCTGTATTCTTCGTATTCTTAGTGGTGGTAAAGCGAAAGAAAGTAGCATAAAAGAAATAGGAAAACGGAAAAGCATATAGGTGAATCATAAAAAAGATTTGCCTATATGCTTTTTTCTATTGGAAAAAGACGGAAGGATATGATAGTATGATAGACATGGTACGTGATTTATGGAACATGCTGTAAAGGAATCGGGATGCAAGGATGCTTCGGAGAAAGGGTGATTGAATGAACAGGGTATTGGTGATTGAAGACGATGGGGCGTTGGGACAGGGGATTTGTCTGGCATTGCAAAGCGAAGTGCTGACGGCAACTTTGTGCCGTACACTTACAGAGGCACAAAAGCATCAGGAGACAGAACGGTTTGATTTGCTTTTACTGGATGTGAATTTGCCGGACGGAAACGGATTGGAATATCTGAAGGAGTTGCGAAAGAAGAGTGGGCTTCCGGTGATTTTACTGACGGCAAATGATTTGGAAACGGACATCGTGACGGGACTTGAGTTGGGAGCAGATGATTATATCACAAAGCCTTTTTCTCTGGCGGTTCTGCGGGCAAGAGTGAATACCCAGCTTCGGAGGTCTTCGGAGAAGATGAACGGAATGGTGGAAATTGACGGATATCGGTTTGATTTTGAACGGATGGAGTTTTATAAAGGAGAACAGGAGCTGGTGCTGAGTAAGAATGAACAAAAGTTGTTGCGGCTTTTGGTAACAAACCGTGGGATTACGTTAAGCAGAAACGACTTGATTGACCGAATATGGACGGACGGTGCGGACTATGTGGACGAAAATGCACTTTCCGTAACGATAAAACGGTTACGGGATAAACTGGAGGAGATACCGGCAAAGCCGAAGTATCTGAAAACGGTGTACGGCATCGGATATACATGGGAGGGAAAGTAGATGGGGCATGAAAAATTTGTGGGGAGCGGGCAACAAATGCCTTGGTTTGGTATCTGCGTAGCCGTTTGTGTGGTTGCATGCATAGGAGCAGTGCTTTCCGTAGGCGTGGTTTTGTACTACCGCCACCGGGAGCGGGTCATGTTGAAACGGTTGGACGGGATGCTTAACGCGGCGATTAACGGGAGTTTTTCGATTGCCTCCTTTGACGAAAGCCTGTTGTCCGAGGTGGAAGCAAAGTTCTCGCAATATCTTTCGGCATCTGCACTGTCTGCAAAAAATGTATCGGAGGAAAAGGAGGAAATCAAGCAACTGATTTCCGATTTGTCCCATCAGACGAAAACACCGATTACAAATCTGCTTTTGTATACGGAGCTTCTGGCGGAACAGGAGCTGCCGACGGAAGGGCGTTCCTATGTGGAAATGCTACGGGGTCAGGCGAAGCGTCTGGAATTTTTCGTGGAAGCCTTTGTAAAGACTTCCCGACTGGAAACGGGAGTGTTCCGCTTTCATAAAAGTGAGACCGAACCGGCGGTTTTGTTGGAGACGGTAGCAGGACAGTTTGAGATGCGGGCAAGGGAAAAAGGAATCACATTTTGTGTAGAAGGGGCGGAAACTTCCCAAAAGATAAAGCTGGATGTGAAGTGGACAGGAGAAGCCTTGGAAAACCTTGTGGATAATGCCATAAAATATACGCCGGAAGGCGGAAAGGTGACACTCCGGGCGGTTCCGTATGAGATGTTTTGGAAAATTGATGTGGAGGATACCGGTATCGGAATACCGGAGGAAGAACGCAGTAAGGTGTTCGGACGGTTTTACCGTTCCGCGGCGGTAGCGGAAACGGAGGGAATCGGAATCGGGTTGTATCTGGTACGCAGGATTATTGCCGGACAAGGCGGTTATGTGAAGTTTTCCGACGGAAGTGAGGGGGGAACGGTGGTTTCGGTGTTTTTGCCGAGAGATTAACACGGAAATCTTTCAAAACCGATAGATTTCGGAAAGAATGTGGAAAGATTTGTGTGATAAAGTCTGTGTTGTAAATGCAATACAGACTTTTTTGGAGGTAAGGATATGGTGATTCTGGAAACACAGGATTTAAAAAAGTATTACGGAACCGGTGAAACGGAGGTGCGCGCACTGGATGGTGTCAGCTTTTCCGTGGGAAAGGGAGAGTTTGTGGCCATTGTCGGATCTTCCGGCTCAGGAAAATCCACGCTGCTACATATGTTAGGAGGACTGGACCGACCTACAGCGGGGACGGTGTTGGTGGACGGAAAAGAGTTATCGTTGCTTACGGAAGAGGAATTGACGATTTTCCGACGTAGAAAAATCGGGTTTGTATTTCAAAACTACAATCTGGTGCCGGTGTTAAATGTATATGAAAACATTGTCCTTCCCATCAGGCTGGACGGAAACAAAGAGGATGAGGAATATATAACCCGGGTAGTGGAAGCATTGGGATTGGAGGCGAAGCTTTGGAATCTGCCGAACCAGCTTTCCGGAGGACAGCAGCAGAGAGTGGCAATTGCCAGAGCATTGGCAACGAAACCTGCGATTTTGCTGGCGGATGAACCGACGGGAAACTTAGACAGTAAGACCGGTCTGGATGTGATGGGACTGTTAAAGGTGACGGGAGAGCGGTTTGGCCAGACCATTGTCATGATTACCCATAACGAGGAAATTGCCCAGATGGCAGACCGCATCGTGCGTATTGAAGACGGTAAGGTTACGGTCAGGGGGTGAGGATATGGTGAAGGTGGAAAATCGGAGCTGTATCCGGGAACTGTCCCGGAAAAGTCTGCGGGCATCCAAATCCCGCAATCTTGTGGCAATTTGCGCCATAGCGTTGACGACCGTATTGTTTACCGTTTTGTTTACGGTATTGCTCTCTTTAAATCATTCCTTACAGGAGTCGAACTTTCGACAGACGGGTGGCAGGGCTCACGGAAGCTTTAAGTTTCTGACAAAGGAGCAACTGGATACGTTAAAGAGGGATTCCCTGATAAAAGCGTACGGGGAAAGGCATGTTCTCGGCAGTGCAGAGGGCGATGCGTTTTTAAAGGCTTCGGTAGAAGTCGGCTACAGCGATGAAAATTACGCTTTATGGAGTTTTTGTATGCCGACGGAGGGACGGCTTCCGCAGGAGGGCACCAATGAGGCAGCAACGGACCGGGCGGTGTTGGCAATGTTGGAAATTGAACCGGAGTTAGGGACGGAATTTACCCTATCCATCGGCGTGGGAGAGCATCAGGTGGAGCGGACTTTTACCTTGTGCGGCTGGTGGGAGAGCGATGTGGTGGCACCGGCCAATCATGTACTGCTTCCGGACAGTACAGTGGAAGAAGTATTATACAGTGTGGGAATTACGGAAATGGATAGTTCCGGTCTTTACGATTCCCGGACATTGGACGTTATGTTAAAGAATGCGATGCATATCGAGGATGATTTAGTTGAGATTTTGGTAAGGCACGGCTACAATCCGGAGGAGATTCGGTTCGGAGCAAACTGGGGTTATACGAGTGCTACGTTGTTTGATGATATGGAGTTCGGAACGGTGATTGCCATCGTTGTTATTCTGCTTTTAATGATGGGAACCGGGTATCTGATTATTTACAATGTGTTTCAGATTTCGGTGGCGGGGGAAATCCGCTTTTACGGTTTATTAAAGACTATCGGAACCACACAGAAGCAGATCCGGTGTATCATCCGGAATCAGGCATTGTTGCTCAGTGCAGCCGGTATTCCGGCAGGTGCCCTTTTGGGGTGGCTTTTGGGTGTTGAGCTGACACCGGTTATTTTAGGGGAAATGAATGTGGCAACGGCAAACGCTGTGTTTCATCCGTTCATTTTTCTATTTGCCGCAGGTTTTTCTATGATTACGGTACTGATTTCCTGTCGCAGACCGGGGCGTGTGGCAGCGACGGTGTCTCCGGTAGAGGCACTTCGTTACACGGAAGGAAGCAAAAAAGGAAAATCGGGAAAGAAACGAAAAGGAAGCGGCTCTCTGCTTTCCATGGCAAAAGATAATCTGGTACGGAGTAAAAGCAAAACCGTGATTACGATTGTTTCCATGGCATTGTCGGTGGTACTCTTGAATCTGACGGTGGTGTTTACGGGCGGTTTCGATATGGACAAGTATGTGTCGAATTTTTTTAATGCAGACTTTGTAGTTGCGGATGCGGCATATTTTCAGTTTAAACATTTTTGTGAGGAACAGACGGTATCCCAAGAGGTGGTGGATACGATTTCCGCACAGAACGGGGTGGACACGGTTGCAAGGGTGTTTGCGACAAAGAATGGAGAAGCCCATGCATATATGACGGAGGAACAGTTCGTTAAGGTGGAAAGTATATGGGAGTCGCCTGAGACAGTGGAGATGTTGTTAGAATATGCACCGAGAAGTAATGACGGAAGACTGGAATGGCAGGCGCAGGTGCTGGGAATGGAGGCAGGAGCCTTAAAGTATGTGGAAACAATCGAGGGGGATATGACAAAATTAAATGACCCTGACGGAAACTATATTGCAGCAGTAGAGGGACCTAGGCGTTGGGTAGAACCGGGGGATGCGGTTACCTTAAACTTCGGCGGCAGAGTATATGAGTATGAAGTGGCAGCGGTGGTATCCGTGCCTTATTCGCTGGGATATCGCTATAGCGGAGGCAACTATTATTTGTTGCCGTCAGAAACTCTTTGCGAGCATAGCGAAAGAGAGGATATTTTATGTGTAGCCTTTGAGGTGGAGGATACGGCAGAGGAAGCAATGGAGCAATTCTTAAACCACTATACCGGAAATCTGGAGACCGGATACGATTATGAGAGTAAGTTTACTATCCGGGAAGAATTTGAAGACGTGCGCAGGATGTGTTTTCTTGTGGGAGTTGTGATAAGCTTTGTTGTGGGAATGATCGGAGTATTGAATTTTTTTAATTCGATTTTAACCGGAATTCTGACCAGAAGGAGAGAGTTTGCCATGTTGCAGGCCATCGGTATGACGGGACGTCAGCTTATGTGTATGCTTGTTTGTGAGGGCCTGATGTATGCGGTAGGTGCTGTGGGGTGTGCAACCGTTGTCAGTTTGTTGTCGGCACCTTTTGCGAAAAAGGCAATGGAAGGGATGTTCTGGTTCTTTACCTATCGGCCTACGGTGCTTCCGTTTATGGTGGTGACACCGGTATTTGTCCTTTTGGGAATTGTGGTACCGTTGGGAATGTACCGGATGGTGGCAAAGCAAACGATTGTGGAAAGATTACGGGAATGTGAGAATTAAGACTTGGCTTTTTGAGGCTCTTGGAGTATAATGATTCTAATCAATTAGAAGTCGAATACATAGGGTGTATTCTTTTACAAAGGAGACAAAGCTTATGAAGTACAAAGAACTGTTTACCCCGGTGAAAATCGGTAACGTGGAGATTAAGAACCGCTTTGCCATGGCACCGATGGGACCGCTTGGTCTTTCCGACGCCGAGGGTGGCTGGAATCAGCGCGGTATTGATTATTATGTAGAACGTGCAAAGGGCGGTACCGGTCTCATTATTACCGGCGTTACCTTCTGTGACCAACAGGTGGAACCGCAGAATCAGTCCATTATTCCGGTGTCCACTCACAATGCGGTGCATTTTACGAGAACCAGTAAAGAGATGACCGAGCGCGTACACGCTTACGGCAGTAAGATTTTCTTACAGATGTCCGGCGGATTCGGTCGTGTGACCATTCCGACGAACCTGGGTGAGTTCCCTCCGGTAGCTCCGTCGGAGATTCCGCATCGTTGGCTTGATAAGATGTGCCGTTCCATTACGAAGGAGGAGATTCGCAGTATCGTAAAGTCCTTCGGTGACGGTGCATACAATGCAATGCGCGGCGGCTTTGACGGTATCCAGATTCATGCGGTTCATGAGGGTTATTTGTTAGATCAGTTCGCGATTTCCATGTTTAACTTAAGAACCGACGAATACGGCGGATCCTTAGAGAACCGGCTTCGTTTCGCAAAGGAAATTGTGGAAGAAATTAAGTCCCGCTGCGGTAAGGACTTCCCGGTTACCCTTCGTTACAGCGTAAAGAGTATGATTAAAGACTGGAGAAAGGGTGCGCTTCCGGGAGAAGAGTATGAAGAAAAAGGAAGAGATATCGAGGAAGGTATCGAAGCTGCAAAGCTTCTGGCACAGTACGGTTATGATGCTCTTGACGTGGATGCCGGTTCTTATGATTCCTGGTGGTGGAGTCATCCTCCGATGTATCAGGAAAAGGGTTTGTTCCGTCCGTTCTGTAAGATTGTAAAGGAAGTTGTGGATATTCCGGTGATTTGTGCGGGACGTATGGATGACCCGGATACGGCACTGGAAGCACTGCAAAATGGCGAGTGCGATATGATTTCTTTGGGCAGACCGCTTCTTGCGGATCCGGATTACTGTAACAAGCTTCGTTCCGGCAGAACCTGCCAGATTCGTCCGTGTATTTCCTGTCATGAGGGGTGCATGGGACGTATTGCTACTTATTCTTTGATTAACTGTGCGGTAAATCCGCAGGCGGCAAGAGAGCGTGCTATGGCCTATGAGCCGATTTTACAGAAAAAGAAGGTACTTGTGGTAGGTGGCGGTGTAGCCGGATGTGAAGCGGCAAGAGTGCTTGCTATCCGCGGACATCAGCCGGTATTGTTTGAGAAGAGCGGTCGTCTTGGCGGTAACTTACTTCCGGGCGGTGCTCCGAAGTTTAAAGAAGACGATATTGCTCTGGCAAACTGGTACGCACAGGAAATGGACCGTTTAAAGGTTGAGGTACATCTGAACACCGAGATTACCAAGAAAGATATTCTTGCAGGCGATTACGATACCGTAATCATGGCCACCGGCTCCACGCCGAAGGTATTCTCCTTGGGGGATGATGAAAAGGTGTATACGGCAGCACAAGTGCTGATGAAAGAGAAGGATTGCGGTGACACCACGGTAGTGGTAGGTGGTGGTTTGGTTGGCTGTGAGACTGCACTCTGGCTGGCGCAGGCAGGCAAGAAGGTAACGATTGTAGAGGCACAGGATAAGATTATGAAGGTAAACGGCCCGCTTTGTCACTCCAACTCCGATATGCTGGCGGCACTGCTTCCGTTCAACAATGTAGAGATTCTTACAAGTGCAAAGGTAACCGGTTACAATGGTGGAAAGCTTTCTGTAGAAACCCCGGAGGGTGCGAAGGAACTGACTTGCGACAGTGTGATTCTTTCTGTGGGATATAATGAGGAGAATTCCTTATACCATGAGGTAGAGTTTGACGTACCGGAGATTTATCTCCTTGGGGATGCCAAGAAGGTAGCGAACATTATGTATGCCATTTGGGATGCCTTTGAGGTGGCAAACCATATTTAAATGATTTTAGGACGGTGTCCCTGCCGGTAAAATAACTTAGCTCGTTTTACGGTTGTAGTTAGCATAGTAATCGACACGAGCCCCATAGACATTGATTTATTTGCAAATCGCAACGCTCCGTCAATCTTCCTCTAAGAACGACTAGGACGCTAGGGAGCGACCTCGCGCCCAGTCTTATCTAAGAGGCGATATCGACTGCGCTAAGGACGCGACCCTTCGGGAAAGCAAAAAATCAAGGTCTATGGGGCTCGTGTCTTTTTACATGTATAAATACCCGTAAAACGAGCTTTTGGTTCTGTACAGGGACACCGGTGTTTATGAGCTATATTTACCATGAACATTGCGTTCTGCCATGTCCTCATGGCAACATTTTTTCTTGATGGCATAAATTTACCATGAGAAAGGAGAATTTTCTAAAAGATGCCTCTATGCTCACTTTGTGTGCGTGATTACTCCTGCGCCTTTAGCATCTGCGCATAGATTCCGCCCAGAGCCAGCAGTTCTTCATGACTTCCCTGTTCTTTGATTTCGCCTTCGTGAATTACTAAAATCAAGTCCGCATTTTTTATGGTGGATAACCGGTGGGCGATGGCAACAATGGTACGCTTGCCTGCCATGTTGTTAATGGCAGCCTGGATTTGCCGTTCGGTCTGTACGTCCACGGAAGCGGTGGCTTCGTCTAAGATAATCATCGGAGACTGGCGGAGGATGGCGCGGGCAATGGCAACACGCTGCTTCTGACCGCCGGAGAGGCGCAGGCCCCGTTCTCCGACCTGGGTTTCGTATTCCTCCGGCATATGTAGGATGTCTTCGTGGATGTTAGCGGCCTTTGCGGCGGCGATGATTTCCTCACGGGTGGCATCCGGTTTTGCGTAGCCGATGTTGTCGGCGATGGAGCCGTGGAACAGGAAGGTGTCCTGCAGTACCGGAGAAATGTTTTTACGAAGACTCTCCAAGGTGACATCGCGGACGTCCTGCCCGTCTACCAGAACCGAACCATCCACCGGATCATAGAAACGGGAGATAAGCTGGGTAATGGTGGTTTTTCCTACACCGGTGGGACCCACAAGGGCAACCATCTGTCCCGGTTTACAGGTAAAGGAAATGTTCTTTAATACCGGCACCTTATTACTGTAGTGGAAGGAAACGTTCTGAAACGTAATTTCACCGGAGACGTTTTCTAAATCCTTTGCACCTTCTTTATTTTTGATAGCGGACGGGGTATCTAAAATTAACGTAACACGTTCCGCACCGGCAAGGGACTGCTGGAGGTTTTCGAGCCAGCTTGCAAGGCTTGATATCGGGGCGTAGAAGAGGGATAAGTATAAAACAAAAGCTACAATATCCTCTACGGATAACTGGCCTAAATAAGCCAAATAACCGCCTACGGCAACCACAAGCACCGTACCGATGGAAGAAACAAATTCCACACTCGGATGGAAAATGGCACTGGCACGTAAGGCACGGAGCATGGCACGAACCTGGGTGAAGTTGCTTTCGCTGACCAGAGCCGCTTCCTCCTCCTCCTGTCCGAAGGACTGAATTTCGTGAAGACCGGACAGATTGTCCTGAAGCTTCGCGTTCAGTTCTCCCATGCTTTTCTGAGACGCCTTAAAAAACGGGCGTACTTTTTTTGCGAAAATCACACCGGAAATGAGGATTAACGGAATCGGGAAACAAGTAATGAGAGCCAGCTTCCAGTTGATTACAAGAAGAATGGTAAGGACTCCGCCGAAGGTCACCAGATTTGTTATCATATCCGGAATCATGTGGGCGTAAAGGAGTTCAAAGTCTCTCGTATCGTTGACTACGCGACTCATTAAATCACCGGTCTGTTTGTCGTGGAAAAATCCTAAATCCAGACTCTGGAGCTTTTTATATAAACGGTCACGCAAATCCCCCACCAGATACCAGGCTGCTTTGTGGGCCAGATAGTTATTTAAGAAACGGAATACAATACGAAGCAAATACAGTACCAACAGTCCGATGGCAAGGAATACGATTTGTTTTAGGGCAGTATCATCCACGCCGCCTCCTACGATACCGGTCATCTTAGACAGCAATTTCGGAGCGGTCAGATTTATACCGGTCAGTAACAGTGTAGATAATATCGCCAGAATATAGAGGACCTTGTAGCGGGCGGCCTCTTTGGTCAGTTTCCATAGCATTTTCATAGGGGAACTCCTTTCCTAACGAATAATAACGAAAAATGAAAGAATATATCGCGTTTATTGAATGACAGATAACGCTACAATATAAGCATTTTAACAGACTGTGGAAAGAAAAACAAGTGTTTGAAACGTATTGATATAAAATATAATAACAATTTACAATAATAGCAATGCACTCTTGTAAAGTAAAGAAGTTTTTGATATACTTATCATAAGGGTTACTGTAGAGGAAAACGCTTTTTAGGAGGATACGGGTGAAAATACAAAAGACCGGGAGCAAAAAAAAGAAAGAGATAAGAAGCCTAAGAAAGGAACGATGGTTGTATTTTGCCACACTGGTAGTGACGTTGATTTTGATGACGTTTATTGTGGTGTATACCTTTGGTTCTTTTTATTCGTTGACCAAAGAAGATGCCATTACCATGGGAGAAACGGCAATCAAGGAGCGGACAAAAAAGATAGATAACTTCTTGTTACGTGGAGTGGAAACCTTGGAGGTTACCATTGAAGGGGTAGAATACATGCTGGCGGAGGGGATGGATTCGAAACAGATTGAGTCGTATTTGGTCAGAGAATCCGTGAAATATGCAGAGCGTGTCAGCGAAAATTTTACCGGAATATACGGCGTGGTAGACGGAACTTATGTGGATGGTTTGGGATGGGTTCCGGATGCGGATTATGTTCCTCAGGAGCGTATTTGGTACACTATGGCAAAAAAAAGTGAGGAGGCTGCACTGATTCCTCCTTATGTGGATGCGCAGACAGGAAATGTTATCATTTCACTGAGTAAGCAGATGTCGGACAGAAAAAGTGTGTTGGCATTGGATGTTACGTTGGAAGAAATACAGAACCTGGCAGAAAATATAAACTTAAACGGTTACGGTTACGGATTTGTAATGACCGGAGACGGACTGGTTGTGGCGCATACGAACCCGGATATGCGAGGAGTCAATTTTCTTACGGATGCGCAGTATCAAAATACGGATGAACAACAAGTGGCGCGACAGGTAATCCGCAATACGGTGAATTCCTTTCAAGCGACAATTGACGGGAAGTCCTGTGAGGTATTCCGAAATTATATATCCGGAGATTGGTATGTGGTGATGCTGGTACCGACAGACGATTTGTTTTCCAGAGTACGGACCAATTTGTATCGTAACATTTTGATTTCTACGTTAATTTTTGTTGTGGTAGCTTATTTCTGTACCTCCAACTACCGGAACAGAAAAAAAGCGGCTTATTATGCGGAGGAGTACCGGCAGGCCAAGATAGAAGCAGATAAGGCAAATGCGGCAAAGAGTGCGTTTCTTGCCAATATGAGCCATGAAATACGTACACCGATGAATTCCATTATCGGAATGAGTGAAATATTGTTGCGGGAGGATTTGGAAAATGAGACCCGGGAGTCTGTAATGCAGATTCACAGTGCAGGACAGGGACTTTTGGGAATCATCAATGACATTTTGGATATTTCCAAAATCGAAGCCGGAAAGTATGAAATTATCAATATGGATTATAAACTGGGAGAAGTACTGGCGGAAGTTTTGGATATGACAAGAGTACGTCTTGCCGGCAAAGCAGTAAGTTTGGAATGTGAAATCGGGCGGAATGTACCGAGAGTACTTTGCGGAGACGTGACCCGTATAAAACAGGTACTACTTAACATTTTGGGAAATGCGGTGAAATTTACTAAAGAAGGGTCTATTACATTGCTGGTGGACCGAGAATATTTGGATGATAATACCTACCGGATGATTTATAAGGTAAAGGATACCGGTATCGGCATAAAGGAAGAAGATATCGGGAAACTGTTTACGACGTTTTCCCAAGTGGATACAAAGAAAAACCGTGCCATAAAAGGCACCGGACTCGGGTTGGCTATTTCAAAAAGTTTGTGTGAATTGATGGGCGGTACGATTACCGTGGAAAGTGAATACGGGAAAGGAACTACCTTTACGATGACTATGATTCAGTCTGTCGCAGACGATACTCCGTTGCGTAATTGGGATATAAACTCCGCAAAGTCATCGGAAGCCAGAAAGGCGTTCCAACCGACTCCTGTGGAGTGTATTGTCGGAAAGAAAGTATTGGTAGTGGATGATAATGCATTCAATCTGACGATTGCAAAAAAATTATTGGAGCCTTATAGCCTGGAGACGGATTTGGTAGACAGCGGAGCCGGAGCAATCGCAAAAGTGCAGGAAAAGGAATACGATTTGATTTTTATGGATCATATGATGCCGGAGATGGACGGTGTAGAGACAATGGAAGCAATCCGGAAACTTCCGGACGGTTACTGTAAAGACACGCCGATTGTTGCATTGACCGCAAATGCGGTATTCGGTGCAAAGGAAGAATTGTTGGCGGCGGGCTTCTGTGATTATGTGGCGAAACCGATCGAAGTAAAAGAATTGGAAGCGGTATTGAAACGGTATTTAGTGTAAAAAGAGAGGGAATCGGAACCGATATAAAAATCCGATTCCCTTTTTGTAATAATTGTGATATAATCTTTTTGTTTTTGTGTCGGGGAAACAGGTGAAACTCCTGTACGAGCCCGTCGCCGTGAGGCATGTACCAGACTTTTTTCTACCGGAGACGCCACAACCTCCGGGACAAGCCATTGGAGAATTCCGAGAAGGTGAGAAAAGGAATGCCGAGTCGAAATACCCGGACAAAAACGCTCCTCCACAGCAGTACGCCGCGAGTGCCGGTAAGTAGGGGGAAATACAATGAAAAGGAGAAAAGATATGCAAAGAAAAACTAGAAACATGATGTTATCACGTATCCTTTGTATGATGCTGATTGTGGCTATGGCATTGTTTACGGTAGGATGTAAGAAGGACGAGGAAGAGTCCCCGAAGGAGCAGGATGCGAAGGTTACGGCACCGGCAACCGAGGATGCAGCAAATGAAATCGAAGAGGGTCAGGATGCAGAATCCGGAGAAGATGCTACGCAGGAAGGCGATGTCGCAAGTGATGTGACCGAACTGGGAGAAGGAAAGAAGGCGTTTGACTTTTCTGTAGTAGACAAGGACGGTAACGAAACAAAGTTCGTGATTCATACCGATAAGTCTACGGTAGGTGAAGCTCTGCTTGACTTAGGACTGATTGAAGGCGAAGCGGGGGCTTACGGACTTTATGTAAAGAAAGTCAACGGAATTCTTGCGGATTATGATGTGGATCAGACCTACTGGGGATTTTATGTGGACGGCGACTATGCCATGAGCGGGGTAGATACAACTGACATTGAAGAAGGAAAGACGTATTCCTTTAAGGTATCGAAGTAATGAAGCTGACGATTCGGGAAATGGCCATATTTTCAATGTTGGGAGCATTGATGTATGTGTCGAAAGTGATTATGGAATTTGCACCGAATATTCATCTGTTGGGCGTGTTTACCATTGCCTTTACGGTGGTGTATCGGGCAAAAGCTTTGTATCCGATTTACATTTATGTACTGTTAAACGGTATATTTGCGGGATTCGGAACCTGGTGGATACCGTACTTATATATTTGGGCGGTGCTTTGGGGCATTACCATGCTTTTGCCGAAGAAAATGCCGAAGCCGGTGGCAGTGGTGGTATACTCGATTGTCAATGCTTTACACGGGTACGGGTTCGGAATATTGTATGCTCCGGTTCAGGCACTGTTATTCGGATTAAATTTCAAAGGGATGATTGCGTGGATTGTTGCAGGTTTTCCTTTTGATATGATACACGGTACCAGCAATCTGATTTGCGGGCTGTTGATTGTACCGATTGTTCTGATATTAAAGAAAATGGAACAAGGGATGCAACGGAATTAAAGGATTACAGGAGGTCACTCTTTGCATAGAGTGACCTTTTTGTTCTGTTAGCACATATTTTTAGAAAATTACTTCACAAAGAGCAAAAAATGTAGTATAATAAGAAAATAAACCTAGATGTTTTTGCACGAAAATGAAAAATGGAGGGGCGTTATGAAAAAAAACAAGAAGAAAATCAGTATTCGTGTTAAGATTCTCGTACCGGTGGCTCTTTTGGTAACGGCATTGTGTGCGGTTCTCGGGGTATGTTCCTATAAGCGCATGGAAGACGGTATGGTTGCTATGGGAGTGGAACAGGCAGACATGGTATCTAAGATGGCAGTTAAGTTAATCGACGGTGATGTGTTAAAGGGGCTGGAAGAGGGCTGTGAAGATAGTGAGGAGTACCAAACAATGTGGAATGCCTTAAGTGAGGTACAACAGTCTTACGGAGTGGAATATTTGTACACGCTACATACGGACGGAACTTCGGTATATTACGGTATCGATACGGATTTGTCGGAGGAAAGAGCCGATTACGGAGAAGAGTTTGAAGTCTCTTACGAGGAACTGAAAGGATGCTTTGCGGGAGAAGAATATGTACAGGATTATATTGATGTAACCGTAGACGGACATCTGATTTCCGTGTACAAGCCGATATATGACAGTACCGGCGCGGTGATTGCGATACTTGGTTGTGATTATGATGCATACCCTGTGTCGGAACGGTTAAGCAATTCCATGACACAGATTGCTGTTATCGCAGTGGTGGCATTGCTTATCGGTCTTATTGTAATCGGTATCGTGATACATGCCATGATGCGAGGGCTCAAACAGGTTGACCAAAAGATGGTAGAGCTGGTAAACGATGAAGGAGATTTAACAAAGAAATTTGAGATTAAGAGCGGTGATGAGATAGAAGCAATTGCCGACAATATAAATGCACTGCTTTCGTATATCAGGAATATTATGCTGGTAATTTCGGACAACTCTTTAAAGTTGGATGCTTCTTCGGGAAGTATTGTAAGAAAACTGTCCCAGGCAGAAATCAGTATTTCCGATGTGTCCGCATTTATGGAAGAAATGAGTGCTTCCATGGAGCAGACCAATTATTCCTTAAATCAGATTACGGAAGCAATCGTACAAGCATATGAGTTCATCGGTGCCATTTCCGATCAGGCTGACGAAGGAAGTGCTTCTTCGGAGCATATCCGTAAGAATGCGGAAGAAATTTATCGAAGTGCGACAGAGGAACGGGCGCAGGCAAGAGAAAAAGCCGATGTGATGGCGGCTGAGGTAAACGATAAAATCGAAAAATCAAAGGCAGTAGAAGAAATCAGTATACTGACCGCGAATATTTTAAATATTTCGGAGCAAACCAATTTGCTGGCATTAAATGCAAGCATTGAAGCGGCAAGAGCCGGAGAAGCCGGTCGCGGATTTGCGGTAGTGGCAGATGAAATCAGTAAGCTGGCAACGGATTCTGCGGATGCGGCAACCTCGATTCAGAAGGTAAGTGCCGAGGTAATTCAGGCGGTAAACGACCTTGCAAAAGAGGCAGCGGTTATGCTTGCTTTCATGGATGAAACTGCCATGAAGGGATACGAAAGATTACTTGGAATCAGTGAAAGCTATCAGGGGGATGTAGACAGTCTCAACCGGATTATGCAGGACTTCGCAGAGCGAAGTGCCAAGTTAAAGACTAACATGGATGCGATTAAGGAATCGGTAGAAGCAGTCAGAACGGCATTAAATGAGTGTACGTCCGGTGTCGGGGATGTAACGGAGCGGTCTGTAGAACTTACGATGAATGTAGCGGAAATCGAAAGCGAAGCGGATAAAAATAAAGAAATTGCGCTGAATCTGAACCAGGAGGTAAATAAGTTTAAATTGGAGTAACAGGCAGGAAAAAGCTGTCAAGAAAGAGAGGAGTCGGTACATATGACAAAGAAAGAACGAAAGACCAAAGGAAAAAGGAAGGTGGGGCGTGTGATTTTGGGGATTATCGGCGGCTTGCTTGCTATTTTGATTATTATAGTAGCAGTGAACGCTTCCCGGAATATAAAAGCAATGAATCGCAGTATTGATGCGGTGTTGGAAGAATTGAACAAGACTTATACCGTGACGCAAATCAGCCCGGAAGAATACGAAGAAATGAAAATGTACGGGGTTATGAAATTTAAGGTGGAACAGTATAACATTGAAGAACTGGGCAATCTTTCCGTTATGCGCGTGAATATGTTAGGTTTGATGCAAATGGCCACCATTGTGATTACACCAAAGGATAAAAATGTACCGCTCATATCGGCAGACTACATGTATATTTTGTCCAACCGGAAATCCTACCTGGAATTCTATGATGTGGTACAGGAAAAGGATGAGGAGTATATGAAGTTAATCGGAAAGCTTTCCGATGTGATTGCCGGTTACGACCATTTGGAGGATTTCGAAGCTTCCGAGGCTTGGTACGAGCACCTGCTCAGTGTGGATGCCTACAAGGCCGGAAAACCGAAGAACGATGCGGATACGGAGAAGATGCTTCGGGAAAGCATCCGGGTTTATCTGGACCACGCAAAAGCATTGCCGGAACTGACCGAAGAACAGAAGACCGAGAAAAAGAACATTACCTTAGCGTATACGGATGGTTTGATTGAAAAAGGCGGAATCTCCACGGATGTCTTTAAGAAGGAACTTGGTCCGGAAATAACCAAGGATTTCTTTGATCAGGTATTTTTCGGAACGTTGCGAAAATAGAAAAGGTCTAAAGTACGTTTTATTGTACAGAACATGATATAAACTAAGAACCAAGATAGGAACAATCCTTATCTTGGTTCTTTTCTTTTCGTAGAAGAACCGGAGAATAGAAGGATTGACACAGACGGATTGTAACGAAAGGAGCGGTTATCATGGAAGTACGCAACGTAAACGGACATTATGAGATTTACAAGGACGGGAGATTTGTATGCTCCTGTGACGCAAACGAACTGGATGAGGTTGTAGAGGAAATCGGAGAGTAAGAGAAAGGAGAGAATCATATGGAAAAAACAATGAGAGTAACAGGAAAAGGGAAGCTGCCGGTAAAACCGGACATGATTCGGTTGTTGTTGGACACGGGAAAGGTGTGTGCAACTTACGAGGAGGCACTTCGTCAATCATCGATACAAACGGAGGATTGAAGGATTGCTTCGAACGGTTAGGTTTTGCCCGCGGGGACCTAAAGACTTTGAGTTTTTCGGTGGATACGGAGCGCGAGGGGTATCGGGATAAAAACAACGACTGGAAACACCGCTTTGTAGGATATCGATTCACCCACAACATGAAGTTGGAATTTGATGCGGATCATGATAGGTTGGGACGGGTGTTGTACGCACTGGCACAGACGGATGTAAATCCGGAGTTTCGTATTAACTACACCGTAAAAGACATGGAAGCAGCCAAAAACAAATTGTTAGCTAAGGCAGTGGCAGACTCCAAAGAAAAGGCAAAGGTACTGGCGGAAGCCGCAGGCGTAGCCCTTGGTGACATCGTAAAAATCGATTATTCCTGGGGCGAGTTGGAAATCTTCTCCGCACCGGTGGAGTACAGTGTCAGAAGTGCGTCGGATTTTGAAGAGGACAGCTACTGCATGGATATCGAACCGGACGATATTGATGTGACGGATACGGTTACGGTGGTGTGGGAGATAGGGTAATCGGCCTTGATGGTGGTGGCAAACGGATACATCTTGGGTTGGAACGAGTAGAGAGTGAAGTCATTATCCAAGGAATTCTTCAAATGAATTAAAGCTTCCAGACGAGGTCGTACCATTTCTTCGTATAACTGAGCTTTTTTCACTTGTTCAAAGGATATCTTACCTTCAAGATTTGTCTCCCCCTTTATAAACAATGAGGACCCCGCATGTGCAAGGTCCTAAAAAGCGTTTTCTTTCGGTTCCGAGGAACCTATTCGGTTTGAGGTTGTCGCTTAACCCAAGGGCTGGTTCCACGAACGGCTGCTTGCCGACACAGTCAATCGCTTCATCACCAACGATAGCCAGTCAATGCTGCTATCCTCTACACTCAATATAACATAGAAAAACTCTAATGTCAATAAAACAAAAACATTTTTGAACAAAACAAGTGGTGTTCATATTTAGTATATGCGGAAAGAACAAAAATGTAATGGAAAAAAGAGGAGGGGCGGTGGCAGACTCCAAAGAAAAGGCAAAGGTACTGGCGGAAAGCTCCATTCTTATATGAAATAGAAAGAGATTAGACTTGAATATTGCAGAAAAATTATGTGTACAATCACGAATACGGTCATCTGGTGTATGCATGGGATGTGGTGAATGAATATTTTCATTCCGATCCGACGACTTCCGACTGGCTTATGGTGTACGGGGAACAGGGGCTTAAGCCGTCCTTTGTAAAGTTGGCGTATCAGGTGGCAGACGATGTTCTCCGGGATTTCGGAATCCGGGATAAAGTATCGTTGATTTTTAATGATTACAATACCTTTGTGGTGAACTGGTATGCCAATACGCCGGAGGCACTGATTTCCATTGTGAAATTTATTAATTCCGACGGAAAAATCTGTGACGGTATCGGTATGCAGGGACATATGGATGTTTACTGGCCGGAGGATGCGAATACCTTTACGGATACGGTAAAGATGTTTTTATCGGAAGGGCTGGAAGTACAGATTACGGAGTTGGATATTACCATTCGGAACCCTCAGCGAAACAGTGAAAAGGAACGACGGGAGCGGTTCAAAAAGGTGTTTACGGACTTACTGGAAATCAAGAGAGACGGCGGAAATATTACATCCTTAACAATCTGGGGAATTGCGGATAATACGTCATGGCTGAAGGAGTTTACCCCGTTGTTGTTTGAAGGTTATGACACACCGAAGGATGTTTACTATGAAGTGTTGCAGGCATATCTGGATGCGGGATTTGAAGTGGGAGAGTAAGAGAACGTGAAAACGAAAAAGCTCTTGTCGATGCATAGGATACTTAGGATCGGCAAGAGCTTGTGTATTATTATTTGGTTTCTAAAAGGGATTTTAGACTGGCGATTTCGGCATACTTCTAATTTGTCAAGAGTTTTTTGAAGTCTTCAACGGTCAGTTCCGCACGTTTTGCAGCTTCTTCCACAGAAAGAAGACCGTCTTGAACCAAGGCAATCAGAGTGCTTAGCTTGCCTTTTTCAATACCTTTCTCTTCAATCAAATCGCTATAATTACACATCTGCTTCAACTCTCCTTCCAGTTCTGTTGATGTTTCAAAATCATATTCTGTAGCTAAATGTTTTTCCTTTTCTTTTGGGGTCAGCTTTCGTGAAAGTAAAGTACTTAGCATACCGTGTAGTTTAGTTCCGGTGTTAGCCGTTTCTTCTCTGCCGAGACATATCATAACAACTTCCATCAAGTCATAGCGGAAGCGTCTCCTGGGATTACCGAAAAGTACTTTCTTGTCCATCCGATAGGATGTTATGGTATATTCTATGTTTCTGGGAACTTCCACGCAAATCCAGATGGAATATACTTTCTTTATATCATCATAATTGCTTTTTGTAAATTCCGTACCCTTTTGGGCAGAAATCATACGGGCAGCGTAAAAAATCCCCCTTGTAACAAGGTCATACTTTAATGAGAGAGCCTTTTGTGCCTCTACATTTAGTATCAGCTTAATGCGTTCCTTGGTAGGCGTAACCGCGTAAAAACGAATGTCATAGTATACCTGCCCTTCGCCCGGTACTTTATCTACGGTATCGCTTCCGGTAATGGCCTCCGGAGACTGGCTACTCTTATAGTTCTTCGGAGACTTATTGGCGTGTTTGTCTTTGTGTTTGGACTTTGGATTCAACGGATGAGTGCCCACCTCCGGAGTCCCTTCGATACACGTTTTTATCCTTTCGATAGAGTATCGTTTAAACTCGGCAGTGGTGTACTTTAAAATCCAAGCCAGTACCGTCTTATCGCTTAGTACTTTTTTTACCTCCGTATCTAAACGGTCCTTGTTGTCATTTCCCTCTAATGCATCGGAAATGTATGTGTTTTCTGTCATGTATACTCCTTTCTTTCATTGTACATTGCAGAAAGAAGCACACATTCCTTTGCCTTTATTATAGGGGCATTGGACGGAAAATGCAAGGCAAACGTATTGTTTTCTTCTGTCTGCTTTATAAATGTGAAACTTTCGGTGGGACTTCACCGAAGAAACAGAGCGAAAAGTATGCTTCGATACGTGCGCTGTATCGGAAAAAGCAATTCTCTGTCATAAGACTATTATACCTCGACTCAAAGCCTAATGCAATAAAAGTCTATTCGTCAAATCTACCGAAAATCGTCCCGATTTTTGTGGAAAGTGCCCAACGCGTAAAACAGCAAAAATCTCAAATAATTCTTAGATTAGAATTCAAATTAATGATTGAATCTGACCTTGTTTTGTGGTAAAATGTCCCTTAGAGGTAGGACAACGGAAACTGTGCGAGCAAGATTTTTTTGTTCTTGGCTGCGGCACAGAGGAATTGCTTTGCCGATCAAAAAGAAGGAATGATTAGGAGGTAAGTTTTATGGGTATTATGGAGCGCCCGTTGGTGACAAAGATGGCCGACGGTGGTAAGTATTGGGAGCACACTTACGAAAAGTTTTATTTGAAAGCGTTTCTTCCGGCAACGGAGATTGACGGTCAGGTGAACAATTACACCTTCCGCGCACCGCTTCTTCTTGTATTTGAGGAGAACAGACAGAGCATGGAAGATGCCATTGCATTTGCGAAGAAGAGCGGTTTGGCAGATATCGCATCTGCGGTAGACAGCAGTGTTCTTTTCGTATATCCGACTTGTGAGGGCGGTTGGGCCAATGCCACAGAGGAGTTATATGCTTCTTTGATTGCCGAGGTAAAGATGGACCCGCGTTACGAGGACGGTATCGTAGAACAACATGATTTCTTTAAGAGAGAGTTTAAGGGCTTCTTTATCCGTGGTGCGATTTTCAGAGCAGATATTTACAGCTACGGTGCATCTGCAGATTATGTGGCTAAGAATTTACTTAAGACGCTTAACGGTGAGTATTTGTGGGGACCGGGCGAGATTACTCCGGCCATGTGTTCCATGGAAAAGCTTTCTGTGGTTCCGCAGGTGGAGCGTACCGATATCGGTATTTTAAGCGTAGGCAACTCCGACGAAGTAAACGCTGCATTTAAGAACTGTGAGAATCTTCTTGTGAAGGCTGAAGCTGATTATAAGGCTGATTTTAAGGCATTCGTACGCAAGTTTAAGATGTGGTGCGGTAAGATGGAAATCGAACCGGATTTCCCGGCAATGAATATGACCGAGGAAGCAGGCTGTGTTATCGTTAAGACCTCTCCGGATAATATGGGACAGTTCAAAGATACCGAGACCCATCCGGTAGGTTATTTTGCATATTATAACAATGATTTGTTTGACAATGGTCCGGCACCGCTTATGATGGGCTTCCACGGCGGCGGAGACACCTCCATGTACTTAACCTTTGTAGCAGGCTGGTATGAGATTGCCCACAGATACGGCTTCCTGTTCGTATCCTTAGAGAATCATCAGAACGTAACCGCAACCGAGGTAATGGAAGTAATCGAGGACTTAAAGAAAAAGTATAACATCGACGAGAAGCGCATTTATGCAACGGGCTTCTCCATGGGTAGCGGCAAGACCTGGAATATGTATCAGGAGTATCCGGAAGCTTTTGCAGGACTTGCTCCGGCCAGTGCATTGTTCCCGGTAAAGAACAATCCGATGGCACAGTCCAACAGCGGACGGTTCAACACCGACGTTCCGGTACCGATTTTCTACTCCGGCGGCGAGAAGTCTCATTTACCGGAGCTTGCATTCCAGGCAGAGTCCGGTTTGGAGCGCATTCAGTATTGTGCAGAGACCAACAAGTTAAAGAAAAAGTTTGATCAGTTGTCTTACGCTGACAAGGATAATTGGGCACAGCCGATTTGGGGTATCGAGGGTGACCGCGTTGAGGTAGTTCACGATGATTCCCGCGGAAGCGACCTGACCATCCACTACTTTGACAGTGAGGACGGCGTTTGCCGTACCGCATTTGCCAGCGTCAGCGAGCAGGTACATGAGTGCAGACATCATACCAACGAGAACGCTTGGAAGTTTATTTCCCAGTTTACGAGATAATCGGTGTTTGAGGGGATATCAGATATAGTAACAAAGAGCAGCCGCCACATTTGTGACGGCTGCTCTTTGTTATAGGTGTGTAGGACGGAGAAAATACGGCAAGAAGAATGAAGAGTACGATATTATTAAAATATCGCATCATGGAACAGAGCATCACCATTTTGATTTTAGTAATCTTTGCAGAAAAAACAGAGAAACACTCTTTTGGGCTTTTAAGAAAAATTTTTTGTATACCATGTAAAAAATACTTGACGTACGCAAAAACGTACGTTATAATAAAGATGACATAAGAAATCTCATCATTCAACTAAGATAAGAGGAATTTGCATATAATATATTTTGCATAGTATTTATTGAATATTTTGAAAATGTTTTAAAGAATGATTGAGAAAGTTAGTTTTATGCGCATGTAAAGGTGAAAACAGATTATGTAAAAATAGCCATAAGCTTTACAAAAGTAGGGTCTTGGCAGCAACTTTGGATTTTTAATCTAAGGGAGTAAGGTGGATGAGCAGGTTTTGTTATGCTCAGATTATATTAAGATTATAGGAGATTTAATTATGTCAACCATTAATATTACAAATGCAAGAAAGGATCTTTACAATCTTGTAGAGGCTGTCAATAGGTTTCACGAACCTGCATTAATTGTGGGAAAACGGGCAAATGCTGTTCTCATATCAGAGAGTGATTGGAGTGCGATTCAGGAGACTTTGTATTTGGATTCTATTCCGGGAATGACGAAATCGATTGTGGAAGGAGCAAAAGAGTCTTTAGAAGATTGCATTTCAGAAGAAATGGTGAACTGGTAATGTACAGAATCGTTTTTACGAAACAGGCATTAAAAGATTTAGAAAATCTTAAAAAAAGCGGAATCTCCAATAAGGCAAAAGCCTTGGTAGATGTAATCAGAGAAAATCCATATCAAAATCCTCCATGCTATGAGAAGCTAGTAGGAAATTTGGACGGAATACTTTCGAGAAGAATCAACATCCGACATCGTTTGGTATATCAAGTATATGCAGATTCGGTTATTGTGGACGGTGTGAAATACGAAGGAACGGTAAAGATAATTCGTATGTGGACACACTATGAGGGAGTGAGATAACAAGAAAATAGTAAAAGCACCAAACGTGAGGTATTCTTCCGAATGGTGCTTTTTTATGTCATGATGTTTAAAGGGGCAAATAAATATATGGATTTCGATTACAAATATATAGAATTGGAGACCCATGTATGATATAATTGTACTGCATCCGTGTTTTTGTGGATTATGTAAAATGGAACAGAGTATTGTTTTTACTGAGAAAGCAAGGAAAATCGGAGGTTTTAAAATATTTGTTTAAAATACTGTTTGTATGCCACGGCAATATTTGCCGTTCCACCATGGCGGAAAGCGTCATGACCCATTTGGTAAAGCAGGCTCACTTAGAGCATCTGTTTGAAATTAATTCTGCGGCAACCAGCAGAGAAGAGATCGGGAATTCACCCCACTACGGTACGGTGAATGAGCTGCGATTCCGGGGTGTGCCGGTAGTTCCGCACCGGGCGGTGCAGATGACAAAGGCTGACTATGACTATTATGATTATTTAATCGGTATGGATACGGCCAATATCCGCAATATGAACCGCATTGCGGACGGAGACCCGGATGGCAAGATATATAAGTTACTGTCATTTGCAGGGGAGAGTTTTGATGTGGCGGACCCGTGGTATACCGGGGATTTTGCCACCACTTACCGGGATGTGGTAAAGGGCTGTGAGGCACTGTTAAAGGAATTGATGAAGTGAGAATACAGGGTAGAATCCTAAAGAAAACGTACCGCTTCAGAGCAGGCTGTAGAATATAGTGAGAAAGATATGAAAGGAAAGGCGCAGGAAAATCCTGCGTCTTTTTCCATGCTTCTCCTATGTACTTTCTGGGGGCTTTTGTGGTAGGATAGCGGGTGTGGCGGGGCCCGTGCCATAATGGGGAATTGTAACAGGATGGAAGGAATGAAAGGAGAAACAGATGAGAAAAATAAGCGTATGTGCAATTGCGGCAGCGCTGTTAATTGCAACGGGAGGCGTGTCGGAAGCACAGGCAGCGGTGGTTCCGGTAAAGACAAATCGTTTTTGCTGCAATACGATGGAAGAGTGGAAAGATAAGTTACAACAGATAAATGGGAATTATGATTCTATCCGGGAGTTGCTTTCGAAATTCGGATGCAACAATTTACCGGGGATAGGATTGCCGGAGTTACCGGAACTGCCGGAAGCACCGGAGGGAAATCTGCCGGAAGTGGAACTTCCGGATGTAAATATCCCGAATTTGCCGGAAGTACCGGAGACTCCGGAAGAAAGCCCCGAGGTGGCACCGGAGGGACAGAATCAGGCGTACGTATACGGCTTACGGATTACGGAACTGGTAAATGAGCATCGCGCGGCAGCGGGGCTTGCTCCGGTTAAGTATTCCGCGAAGTTAAGTGAAGCGGCACAGGTACGTGCCGTAGAGATTGAAAAATCCTTTTCACATACCCGCCCGGACGGAAGATATTTTTCCAGCGTGTTTGCGGAACACGGTATTTCTTACCGTTATTCCGGAGAGAACATTGCCTGGGGCCAAAAGACACCGGAAGAAGTAGTAAATGCTTGGATGAATTCTGCCGGACATCGAGCGAATATCCTGAATGAGAAGTTCACGGAGCTCGGTGTCGGCTACCGGCAGAATGCTAAGGGTGTAAAATATTTCACCCAGTTGTTTATTTACTAAAAGAAGAACAGGGACCGCCAATCGGAATACACTGTAATGTAAGTGTAGGAAAGGGCGGTCCCTTTTTATGGAGAAAAAGAAAGCGAGAGGTCGGGAACGAATCCGAAAATCCGAAAACCGGATTATGGTGGCGTTCCTTTTGAATATGATGTTTACCCTTGTGGAAATCTGGGGAAGTGTAGTGACGGGGAGTGTGACGATTCTTTCCGATGCCATGCATGATTTCGGAGATTGCATTGCGTTAGGGATGGCGTGGAGAATGGAGAAAATTTCAAAAAAACCGTCCAATGAGAGGTATCATTTCGGCTATCGAAGGTTTTCCGTGGTAGCGGGGCTGATTAACAATCTCATTCTTTTGATGGGCGGCGTGGTATTGATTGTGACATCGGTACAACGCTTTTTTTATCCCCGTTCCATTGACGGGCGGGGTATGATTTTGTTTGCGGTGTTCGGCATTTTAATAAACGGAGCAGCTATGTTGTTGACGGCCAAAGGAAAGAACATTAATGAAAAAACCATCAGCACCCATATGTTGGAGGATGTGCTTACCTGGATGACGGTGTTTGTGGTAGGTGTCGTTATGTGCTTTTATGATCTCCCGGTTTTGGATTCCTTTCTTTCCATCGGAATGACCTTTGTGGTTTTTGCCGGTGCGGTTCGCAATCTCAACCATATTTTTTCCGTGCTCACCGTGCGCTCGCCGTTAGAGAAGCGGGAGTACTTCGAATTGCGGGAACGGTTGACGGAACTGAACGCATTCGGTAACCTGGAAGCACTGCGGGTATTTTCCATGAATGGGGAAGACCGGAATGCGGAAGCGGAATTGGTGTTGTACGAGGAGATTTCCCCGGAAGATATGATGCTTTTGTATGAACAGGTAAAAGATTGTTGCAAAGAATACGGGATAGGGCAAACGGTGCTACAAATCCGCTATGAAGTAAGCGGTATGGGAGAAGAATCGTGAGAGTTGAAGGATAGAGTAACTTGTAAAAAGTGGTGCTTTCGGAATTGAATTTTAACAAAAAATCGTGTATAGTAAATGCTGTGAAGTAAGTGTGAAAACGGTTACAAAACGGAGGCGGTAGTTTTATGAAAAACAATTGCCGGGAAGGAGAAGAAAATGAGTAACGGCGGACCGAAAGCACCAAAGGACCCTACAAAAAAGCGTCCGAGTATTTATGTGTTGTATGACAAGACCATAGAGGCTTACAAAAAGCCGGAAGGGGGAAGTGTAAGCTCCTTGTTTTTAGATAACGGAAGACTGGCAAATTACGCAAAAACCATCGGAAAAGTGGAGGATGAGGAGATTTTATCTTTGCTCAATTCTTCCGAAGGGTTCCGTAAGCTGGTGCATTCTGTGGGAGTGTCCGTGGCTTGTGAAAATAAAACACAGGAAGCGGGATTTGTGTTACATATGTACGGGAAAACCGATATGTATAAGAGCGGAACCAGACATGTGACAAAGGTAGTAACCAACGGTTCCGAGATCGTAATTCCTCTGTCTGAGATTACATGGAGTGAGGACGACTTTTGTGTGGGTCAGTTTGCGTTTGAGTTTCCAAGCGATTGGGAAGTAGCAACCATTCATGTCTGTCTGTATTTAAATGACGGTTATACCGCACCGGAGTTTATTCCGGATGCCCCGGTGGATTTTGACAGTCCGGCGTATCAGGAGATGATTGCCAAGTCTTTTGTGTCTCTCGGAAACAATGTCCGTTTAAAGCGTGCCATTGAAAAGGCAAAGGCCGGAGAGGATGTAACGATTGCTTTTATCGGCGGTTCTATTACGGAGGGGGCAGGTGCAACCCCGAGTCAGAAGACCTGTTATTCCAAGGTGGCATACGACCGGTTCTGTGCGCGGTTTGCAAAAGGAGATAACGTGCATTATACCAAGGCGGGAGTGGGCGGTACTTCTTCGGAACTGGGGATGATTCGTTATGAAAGAGATGTCCTCGGCAGAGGCGCTAAACCGGATATTGTAGTGGTAGAGTTTGCGGTAAACGACGAAGGTGACGAAACCAAAGGTGACTGCTATGAGACGTTAGTTCGTAAGATTTTGTTCTCGGACAATGCACCGGCGGTGATTTTATTGTTTTCCGTGTTTGAAAATGACTGGAACCTGCAGGAACGTTTGTCTCCGGTAGGTGTGCGTTACGAGTTGCCGATGGTAAGTACAAGAGATTCCGTGGTGGAGCAGTTCTATCTTCCGGCTGACGGGGGACGTATTATTTCCAAGAACCGTTTCTTCTACGACATTTACCATCCGACCAGCGACGGTCATCGTATTATGGCGGACGGTCTGGATTATTTGTTTGCAAAGGCAGACGAAAGTCCGGCAGGCGCGGAACCGGATTACCGGGCACTGGAACCGGTATTTAAGCCGGAATTTGTGAATGTGCGTTTGCTGGATCGTTTGGATGGTTTTGACGACGCGGAAATTTCCTGCGGTGCTTTTACGGAATCGGATACGGATTTACATTATGTTGAGATGAATCTGGACAATTACCGCACACCGATGTTCCCGAACAACTGGACCGCAACGGGAGAGACCGGGGACGAGCCGTTTGTAATCAAGATAAAAAGTCCGTATTTGTTGGTGATTACCAAGGATACCGGAAGTATGGAATTCGGAAAAGCGGACATTTATGTGGACGGAGAATTTGTGTTGACGGCGGACCCGCATGCGGTTGGCTGGACCCACAGCACGGCTCAGATTGCGTACCGTGGCAGAGAAAATATCGTACATACGGTAGAAATCCGGAAGAATCCGGAAACAAAGGATAAAAAATTTACGATTTTGGGCTTCGGATATAAAGCACCGGAGGAAGAATAGGAAAACGGTGCGGTGGCATAGTCATCGATTTTGTCTGGTGAAAGGATTGAAATAATGAAGAAAAAAATAGTGGTATTACTTGCGTGCGCGGCAACGATTGTTTTTGCTGCATGTAACAAAGAAACACCGGTTGAACCGGAAAATACAACACCGGCTGTGACGGCAGAGCCGATTGCGACACCGGAACCGACGCCGGAACCTACGGCAACTCCGGAGCCGACCGCGACGCCGAAGCCGACGGTAACTCCGACGCCTGAAATCGACTGGTATCAGCAGATGCTGGAGAATTCCGTAATGTCTACCGGCAACAATGCGCGGTTAAAGAAGGTGCTTGAGAAGGCAAGAAACGGTGAAACCGTAAACATTGCTACCTTGGGCGGTTCCATTACCGAAGGCGGTAATGCGTATCCTATGAGCAAAGGATATGCATATCTGTTTGCGGAGGCCTTTGGTAAGACCTATGGTGTCAACGGCGGCGAGAACATCAATTATGTAAATGCGGGACTCAGCGGTACCCCGTCGTCTCTCGGTGTCATTCGTTTTCAACGGGATGTTGTGGATGCATTGGGAGCGGAGCCGGATTTGTTTTTAATTGAGTATGAGGTAAACGACTACGGCGAAGTGACCAGGGGCCGTGGCTACGAGAGCATGGTGTATGATGTGCTTTCTCAGGACAATGATGCTGCGGTAATCATGATTTTTGCTGTAAGAAACGATATGTGGAACGTTCAGGGAGAGCATATTCCGATTGCAAAACACTATGATATTCCGATGGTTTGCGTAAAGGATGGTATTTCTCCGGCAATTACGAAGCGGTATATGGCAAAGAATAAATTTTTCGCGGATGAGTATCATCCGAATAACTACGGACATACCGTAATGTGTGATTTTATTATGGAACTTCTTCGTCAGGTGGATGGGGAAGAGCCGGAAGAGATGAATGCGATTCCGGAAACCGCCGTAAAGGGAAGAGACTTCTCCGGTATGGAAATGATTACGGCAAAAACTACGGATGTGACCATTGTTCCGGGCGCTTTTTCTTTGACGGACTCCAACGGACAGGGATTCCAGGTGAAAGGCGGACACTCTTTCCCGGACAACTGGAAGTATGATGCCTCTGCAGGAAATGAGCCGTTTCGGATGACATTGACTTGTAAGAATCTGTTGCTGAACTGTAAGCAAGGCGGCGGTGAGTGCGGAAGCGCAGATGTTTATGTGGACGGTGAGAAGGTAATGACCGTAAACGGTGCCGGCGGCTGGGGAAGCTCTAACGTTGTACTTCTTGTTGACGAGAAGGAAGCTGCGGAACATACCGTGGAAATCCGTATGGCGGAAGGCCAGGAAGATAAAACGTTTACCATCTATGCTTTTGGTTATACGAAGTAAGATAGCGGGTGTGATGCATAAGATGTGAATGCGCAGAGGCTCCGGGCGTGGCGGGCTCTTGCGATTATATAACACTGTAGCATAAAATAGTTGAGGATTCTGTTGTTTATTTTTGATTTCCCGAAGGGGCGCGCTTTTAGCGCAGTCGAAATCACCTCTTAGAAAAGACTGGGCGCGAGGTCGCTCCCGAGCGTCCTAGTCGTTCTTAGAGGAAGTTTGACGGAGCGTTGCGCTTAAAAAATAAACAACAGAATCCTCAACTATTTTTTGGAGAGTCTCAAATCGCAAGAGCGGGTCTGCGCATTCACATTACGCAGACCCGCTCTTTTTATGCTTCTTCTATTTTGTGCAGTTCCCAAACATGGATGTTAATCGGGACAACCTCGGAACCGCAGTAGTCGCAGAATTTCCGGCCTAAGTCCGAAATGGCTGCGCCACAGTGCGGACATTCGGTGCTGTAACCGTTGGCATAGCCGTATTCGGCAGCATCCTGTACATACATCATATGGGTGTTGTAACGGGTTTGTACTTTTTGGGTTCCGGTCAGGTACTGTACACCGGATTGAAACACAATGACACAGGTGCCGGATCGTTTCGTATAATCTTTGATTTCGGTTCTGTGGATCAGGATACCGGCCAGTTCCTTTCTCTCGGAAAGATGATTTTTTAGATGTTGTTCGGCAATTCCTTTTAATTCCACAAGATTGAGCTCCGGGAAATCGGCCTGAATGGCAGGGGCATAAACCGCAGTCATACCGGAAACGGATTTCGGAGTGTTGGCAACTTCTTCGTTCCGGGTTTCTATCAATTGTTTTAAGTCGTCCGTGCCGAAGAAATCCTGCATCGTATTTTTTGCTTTTCTGTAAAAAAATAAAACGGTACAAATCAATAAAATCAGTCCGATACCGCCGATGAGTAACGGAATGCCAAGGCCCAGTATAAGTCCCATAATGTCCTCCCTGTGTTATGATACGGGTAAAAAAATCTTTATGGAGAGTATAACAGAAAAACAGACAAATTGCACCCCTTTTTTACGGAAAAATAACAAAGCGAAATATTGACACTGCTATAAAAATCGTGTAGACTAGATTTTATGTAACGGAGGTTTTTTATGAGTCTTTTTGATTTGTTTTGGACAGCGGTAGGATTGTCCATGGATGCGTTCGCGGTGGCGATTTGCAAAGGGTTATCCGTCAAAAAAGTGTTACTGAAGCACGGGCTTATCGTAGGGTTATACTTCGGAGGGTTTCAGGCCGGAATGCCGCTTCTCGGTTATTTGTTCGGCAGTAGTTTTGCAAAATACATAGAATCCTTCGATCATTGGGTGGCCTTTGTACTTTTGGGAATCATTGGTTTTAACATGATAAGAGAATCCCGGGAGGAGGAAGAAGAGCTGAACTCTTCTTTTGGGTTTAAAGCAATGTTCCCTATGGCAATCGCAACCAGTATTGATGCGTTGGCTGTGGGCGTTTCTTTTGCGTTTATGCGGGTGCAAATCGGTTGGGCGGTATTGTTCATCGGCGTGACCACTTTTTTGTTATCCGCTGTGGGAGTAAAGCTGGGCAATCACTTCGGGGCAAAGTATAAATCGAAGGCAGAATTGTTCGGCGGTATTGTTTTGATTTTATTGGGGACCAAGATTTTATTGGAGCATCTCGGCGTATTATAACGCTCCGGAATATATGGCCGGATTGCGCACGGAACCGGTTGTTTTAGCGGGAGAAGAGAACAGTAAAAAGAGAGGGCAAGCGATATGAAAATCGGATTTGACAACGACAAATATTTGAAGATGCAATCGGAATATATCATGAAGCGTATCGAAAAGTTCGGAGATAAACTGTATCTGGAGTTCGGCGGGAAGCTGTTGGATGATTATCACGCAGCCAGAGTTTTGCCGGGCTTTGAACCGGACAGTAAGTTGAAGATGCTTTTAAAGCTTGCGGATTCTGCGGAAGTAGTGATTGTCATCGGTGCAGATTCGATTGAACAAAATAAAAAGCGGGAAGATTTAGGAATTACCTATGACGAGGATGTGGTTCGTCTGGTGGAAGGCTATCGCAACTGCGGCCTGTACGTAGGAAGCGTGGTGGTGACCAAATATGCCGGACAAGCCGCTGCGGATTTGTTTAAGGAAAAGTTAGAGAAAAAGGGGATTAAGGTATATCGTCACTATGTTATTGAGGGGTACCCGACCAATGTGGCTCATATCGTCAGCGACGAGGGCTTCGGAAAGAATGATTATATTCAGACCAGCCGTCCTCTTGTGGTTGTTACCGCACCGGGACCGGGAAGCGGGAAAATGGCCACTTGCCTATCTCAGTTATATCACGAAAATAAGCGGGGCATCAAAGCGGGATACGCAAAGTTTGAGACTTTCCCGATTTGGAACTTGCCGTTGAAGCATCCGGTAAATTTGGCGTATGAAGCAGCCACGGCAGATTTAAACGATGTGAATATGATTGACCCGTTCCATTTGGAAGCATACGGGGTTACGACCGTAAACTATAACCGTGATATTGAGATTTTCCCGGTATTGAATGCGGTGTTTGATGAGATTTACGGGGAAAATTTATACAAGTCTCCGACAGATATGGGTGTTAATATGGCGGGAAATTGCATCGTGGACGATGAGGTTTGCTGTCAGGCATCAAAAATGGAAGTAATCCGCCGGTATTACCGTGCGTTAAATAAGCTGGCAAAAGGTGAGGACACCGAAAATGAAGTATACAAAATCGAGCTTTTGTTAAAGCAATCGAAGGTAACGACGGATGACCGTGCGGTGACTGTGGCAGCCAAAAAGCGTGCGGAGTTGTTGGGCGTGCCGACAGCAGCCATCGAACTTGCAGACGGTACGATTATTACATCTAAGACAACATCGCTATTGGGAGCTTCTGCTGCACTTTTGCTCAATGCATTGAAATATCTTGCGGAAGTGGACCACGATACCCATTTGATTTCTCCGAGTGCCATTGAGCCGATTCAGGCGTTAAAGGTGGGATATCTGGGAAGCAAGAACCCGCGTTTGCACACGGATGAAGTGTTGATAGCCTTAGCAATTTCCGCAGTAGATGATGAGAATGCCCGTCTTGCCATGAGTAAATTACCGGAGTTAAGAGGATGCCAGGTGCATACTTCGGTAATGTTGTCCGAGGTGGATTTGGGAGTTTTCAAAAAGCTTGGTGTAGATTTGACCTGCGAACCGGTTGCGAAGAAAGGCAGATAAGCGGATAAACGTTTACATTTGGCGGAAAAAGGTGTAAAATAGGTGATAGGATAAAGAACGATGGAGGTGCATGCCATGAAATTGAAAAAGTACATCGGAGTGTTGGTAAGCGTTTGTATGTTGGCAACGTTTGCGGGATGTTACGAGCCGTTGGATATTACGGATGGTGAGATGGACATGGTTGCGGAGTACGCCGCAGGGGTTTTGATTAAGCACGGCACCCAGGCTACCGACACGTTGCTTGACAGGGAAGAACAGGAAAAAGTATGGGCAGAGTTAGCAACACCGACTCCGCGTCCTACGTTGGCGCCAAATACAGAGAAGGAGGAAACTACCCCTTCTGCCGGTGAAGAGGATACTCCGGATGACACCGGAAAACCGACACCGACGGTAATGCCGGACAATACAGAGCTTACCATGCAGGATTTAACGGAACTGATGGGAAAGGATGAGTTTTTCTTCCGGTATGCCGGTCATGAAACCACAATGTTGTATCAAGGAAACGGCGGTTTGTTTGCAGTGGCGGAAGACGGAAAGAAACTGGTTGTTTTAAAGTTTGAGATAACCAATCAATCCGGTACGGGAGCAACGTTGTCTTTAAATAAAGGGGCATCGAAGGACTTTGTTTATACGTTGCGTATCGGCAGCAAAACCATTCGACCGAGTCTGACTCTTTTGGATGAGGATTTTTATACTTCTTATACGGCAACCTATAAACCGGGAGAAACAAAGACCTGTGTGCTGGTGTTCGAGTGCGAGAAGGATGTGGCGACGGACAGCATGAATCTGACGGTTTTACGAAATATCAGCGGGAAGGAAGATTCGGTGTTATTGAAAATAAAATAAGTGCAAGAAAATTTTTACAAAATTCAGAAAATGTTTGATTTTTTTACTGATTTGAAGTATAATATAAGCATAATATACGGTATGAAGTAGCAACCAGGAACGGAGGTAGCGCAGATGGATACAGGAATTTTATTAGAAAGCGGAACAAATGAACTGGAAATATTGGAGTTCCGTATCGGAAACAATTTTTACGGAATTAATGTGGCAAAGGTGCGTGAGATTCTTCCTTATAAGAATCCGACGCCGATTCCGAATGCACATCCTTGTATCGAAGGTATTTTTATGCCACGTGATGAGATTATTACGATTGTAGATTTGGCAAAGCATTTACATATGCCTGCATCGGATACCGGAAAGGATATGTTTATTGTTACAAATTTTAATAAGTTAAACATTGGGTTTCATGTACATAGCGTAGTCGGTATTTCCCGTGTGTCTTGGGCAGAAATTTCCAAGCCGGATGCGACATTAAACAATAACGGAAGCGGAATTGCCACCGGCATTATCAAATTAGAAGGCAAGCTCATTGTTATTTTGGATTTTGAAAAGATTATTTCCGATATCAGCCCGGAGACGGGGCTTAAGGTTTCGGACATTGATCAGTTGGGACCGAGACAGAGAAATGCGGCTCCGATTTTGATTGCGGAGGATTCTCCGTTATTGGGAAAATTGATTAGCGAAAGTCTTTCGAAAGCAGGCTATTCCAATATTACCATGACCATGAACGGACAGGAAGCATGGGATAAGTTAAACGAATATAAGGCGGAAGGCGCCTTAGAACAGAAAGTAAAGTTGATTATTACAGATATCGAGATGCCGCAGATGGATGGTCATCGTCTTACGAAGTTAGTAAAGGATTCTTCTGCGTTTGCTCATATTCCGGTGGTGATTTTCTCCTCTTTGGTAAATGATGAGATGCGAAGAAAAGGCGAAGCATTGGGTGCGGATGCACAGCTTTCCAAGCCGGAAATCGGTTATCTGGTAGAAGCAATTGATAAAATTTTGTGGAAGTAGGATCCTATCTGAAAGGTGCAGTATATGGCAAGATGCAAAAGTTGTGGCACAGAGATTCCGGATGGAGCGGAGTACTGTGAGGAGTGTTTGAGCAAATTGAATACTGCGAAGGATTCGGAGTCATATCTGGACAGCTTACTCAGTGCGGTTATGACAGAGGAACCGGAACGAAGGGAGATTGTTTACTCGAAAAAGGAGGCAAGCTCTCTTGTTTCCATGCCTGAAACGAAGGAAACGGAGGTTCCTGTAAAAGAAGAAACGTCGGAAGAAGAAGTTTGGGATGAGTTCTTGCAGGACTTTATGGGTGCACCGGAAGAAGTGCCGGAACAGACACCGGAAGCAACTGAGGAAGAAGTACCGGAAGAAAGTCCCATGGAGGATGTGTTCGGAACATTCTTTGATGCAACAACCGAACTTCCGGATTTGAAAAACTACAGTATATTTGAAGACGTGGATGAAAGTACGGTTGACCGGATGTTGGCGGAAGAGTTAAATGATATGCCGGCATGGGAAGCGGATTCACTTTCCGAGGAAACAGAACCGGAAGAAGAGATGCCGATGTTCTTCGGAGAAGAGCAGGAAGACCCGAATGAGGATGTTGAAGAAGAAGTTCCGGTGTCTGAAGAGGATGATATTGCGAACTTATTCGGAATGATAGAGGATGAACGGGGAGCGGATGCTCCGAAGGAACCGGAGATGAAGGAACCGGAGATTATTTCGGCGGCTGAGTTTGACGAGTCGGCGGATATGTTCAGCGGTATTGTGGAAACTCCGGAGGAAGAGCCGGTGACGGAATTCGGTGATTTTGCGGATTTGTTCGGCGGTGAGGAAGCAGAACCGGTAGAGGAAGAGGTTCCGGCAACCGAGTTCGGTGATTTTGCGGATTTGTTCGGCGGTGAGGAAGCAGAACCGGTAGCGGAAGAAGTTCCGGCAACCGAGTTCGGCGATTTTGCGGATTTGTTTGGCGGTACGGAGGAAGAAGCGGCAGCAGAAGAGGTTCCGGCAACGGAATTCGGCGATTTTTCTGATTTATTCGGTGCATCAGAGGAAAACGTTGCGACAGCACAGGAAACTGTTGCAGAATCGGATGATATGGCTGACTTGTTCGGTGGTATATTCGAGTTCGGTGCCGAGCCGGAAGTGTTGGATGAGGAAATCGGAGCGGCGTTGGACGGAGGACAGCCGGAAGCGGTTCCGACATCGAAAGCTGTGTCGACCAATACAAAGAAAGTCGAGAAGGCTGAGAAGGCTGAGAAGGTTGAGAAGACTCCGGGACGTTTTGCAACGCTTTACCATAAGTTGTTCGATAATGTTAAGGTGGATCCTTCCAAGATAAAACCACAACCGACGAAGGAAGAGTTAGAGGCGGCAAAACAAAAGAAAGAAGAAGAAAAAGCCCGTTCCAAGGAAGAAAAAGAGGCGTTACAAGCAGAGAAAAAGGAGCAACAGCGCCAGGAAAAGCTGGAGAAGCAGCGTGTAAAGAACGAGAAAAAAGCCCAGAAAAAAGCGAAAAAGATGGAAGAAGCAAAGCTTTTGCTGGAAGAAATGGAAAGTACCCGTATCAATCGTGCGGGAGCGACCATTGTATTTGTTTTCTTTGCAATGATTGCTATGGCGGTGATTGTGGGAACCGGTATGGTTTCCTATTCCATCAGTATACAGAATGCGGAACGTGAATTTAATCGAAAAGAATATACTTTGGCCTATAATGAAATTTACGGATTAGAGATTAAAGACGAGGATATTTTGTTATATGACCGCATTATGACCGTAATGTATGTACAGAAACAGTTGAATTCTTACGAGAACTATTACGGAATGAATGATAAACCGCGGGCGTTGGATTCCTTGCTGAAGGGATTGCAACGTTATGAAAAGTATATTGATCTTGCGGTTGATTTGGATGTAGATACGGATTTGGATTCGGTTCGTAAAAAGATTTTGGAAAAGGTCAGTGCAAGCTTTATGCTGACCGAGCAGGAGGCAATGGAGATTATCCAGTCCGAATCTCAAGTGGAATACAGTACAAAAGTTTATGATGCGATAGAAAATTTGGAATAATGAAATGAAAATGCGCTGTTGTCGGGGCTTGTCCCCGACAGTAGTTTTTTTAGGAGGGTATATGATAGCGATTATTGATTATGATGCCGGGAATTTAAAGAGTGTGGAAAAGGCATTGATTAAGGTAGGAGCAGAACCTGTTGTAACCAGAGATGCTGACCTGATTCTGCAAGCGGATAAGGTGATTTTGCCGGGCGTAGGAGCGTTCGGTGAGGCGATGGAGAAACTTCACAGCTTTGGTTTGGTTGATACTATTTACAAGGTTGTGGAGAAGGGAACCCCGTTTCTCGGAATTTGTCTCGGTTTGCAGTTGTTGTTTGAATACAGTGAGGAAAAAGAAGGTTGCAAAGGACTTTCTTTGTTGAAGGGCGGAATTAAGCGGATTCCGGATGCGCCGGAGCTTAAGGTGCCGCATATGGGTTGGAATTCTTTGGCTGTAAAAGAAAATGCAAAACTGTTTCGTAATCTTCCGGCAGATCCGTATGTATATTTTGTTCATTCCTATTATTTACAGGCAGAGGACCCGGACATCGTGGCAGCTACGACAGAATACGGTGTGACGGTGCATGCCTCGGTAGAGAAGGATAATGTGTTTGCCTGTCAGTTCCATCCGGAGAAGAGCGGAGAAGTGGGTCTGACTATTTTGAAAAATTTTGTTGAACTGTAAGGAGAGAACGATGTTTACAAAGCGTATTATTCCGTGTTTGGATGTACATAACGGCAGAGTGGTAAAAGGAATTAATTTCGTGAATTTAAGAGATGCGGGAGATCCGGTAGAGGTTGGTGCGGCTTATGATGCGGCAGGTGCGGATGAGTTGGTGTTTTTGGATATTACCGCTTCTTCCGATGCCCGTGCCATTAAACTTGATATGGTGCGTCGTGTAGCGGAGCGTGTGTTTATTCCGTTTACAGTAGGCGGAGGAATCCGTACCGTGGATGATTTTAAGGAAATTTTACGTGAGGGTGCCGATAAGATTGCGGTAAATACCGCGGCAATTTTAAACCCGCGTCTGATTGCGGATGCGGCGGATAAATTCGGGAGCCAGTGTGTTGTTGTGGCAATCGATGCAAAGCGGAGAGAAGACGGTTCCGGTTGGAATATTTATAAAAACGGCGGACGTGTTGATATGGGAATCGATGCGGTGGAATGGGCAATCGAAGCGCACAAGTTGGGTGCGGGAGAATTTCTTGTTACCAGCATGGATAAGGATGGCACCAAGGACGGTTATGATTTGGAATTGACCAGACAGATTGCGGAGGCGGTTTCCGTTCCGGTCATTGCATCCGGCGGAGCCGGAACAAAGGCGCATTTTTACGATGCCCTGACGGAAGGAAAGGCCGATGCGGCTTTAGCGGCATCGTTGTTCCACTATAAAGAATTGGAAATCAACGAAGTGAAAGAGTATCTTCGAGGAAGAAACGTCAGTGTCCGCTTATAGGAGCGGGGGAATTAACAGAACTGATTGGTGTCCGGGTCATAATGATAATCGATGTGTTCCAGTAGCCGGATGATTTCTTCCGGGGTGCAGTCGTTGAATCGGCAAAATTCCATAAGGCTTGCATAGTTATCCCGCAACTGGGTATTGATATAACTAAGTAAGATAACAGGGTCTTTCGGTAAATTCATCGGAAGGCTCTCCTTTCATTAAGAATGCGGCTAAATTGTAACATAAGACAGGAAAAATGTAAAGTGTGGACGGAAAGGAAGTAAGAGAGAATGGAACTGGCTGGAATTCTTACAAATCAGGTGGTGGTTATGTTTTTGTTATTGGTCACCGGTATGATTTTATATAAAATCGGTTTAATTACCGATGAAGGAAACCGCCAGATGGCAGGTGTTGTATTGTATGTGGTGGCACCGCTTTTGATTTTGGATACCTACAGCATGGAGTATGATGCCACGATTACAAAAAATATGTTACTGGGTTTTATTCTTTCCGCGATCAGTATTATCATCGGTATTGTTGTGTCTTATGTGTTGAAACCGGGCAGTAACAAAGAAAGCTTTTCCACGGAACGGTTTACGGTGATTTTTACGAACTGCGGATTTATGGGGATTCCTTTGGCGGAAGCGGTGTTCGGAAATATCGGTGTGATTTATTGTACCACCTATATTACCATGTTTAATTTGTTTGTATGGACTTACGGCCTTGCGCTGATGCGCGGAAAGAGCGGAGAAAAACGCAGTTTTAGGGAAAAGTTAAAGCCGTTTCTGACACCGACGATGTTTTGCATTGTTATCGGACTTTTGGTTTATTTTTTACGGATTCCGTTACCGAAGCAGATAAAGTCTGCCGTGGGATATATTTCTTCCATGAATACACCTCTCGCCATGATTGTTTCCGGTATTTATATTGCCCAGGGGGATTTGTTAGGTGCTTTGAAAAAAGGAAGAGTTTATGTTGTAAGTGCCATGAAGTGTCTTGCGGTTCCGTTTTTTATGATATTTGTTTTATTGTTCCTTCCTTTTGATGAAAAATTGAAGACGACGATTCTCATTTTGTCTGCATGTCCGAGTGGTGCCAACGGAATGTTATTTGCCAATCGGTTTGGCGGAGATACCAAGACAGCTTCCAATGTGTTTACGGTAACGACGATAGCCAGTATCGCGTGTATTCCGTTGATGATTTTGTTTTCACAGTGGATAACCGGATTGGTTTAGGGCAGACTATATCATACGAGATAGAAATGACCGAAAGAAAAAATAGAAAATGTCATCAAATAGATGAATTATTCAAAATATTTAAACTTTTAATTTTTTGTTGACAAATCGGTCGCGAGGGTGTATAGTAGGAGAGTACCGAGCGGGAACGCCGGTAATTCATAAGAAACGCGCAAGTGGCTCAGTGGTGGAGTATCGCCTTGCCAAGGCGAGGGTCGCGGGTTCGAATCCCGTCTTGCGCTTGTAAAAAATAAGAATCGGTCAAACGACCGGTTCTTATTTTTTTGTAAGCGCAAGCGCTTACGAACCAATACGTTCCGTATTGGTTCGAAGTCTCCGCTTCGCTCCGGTCGGCGCATTACCGAGGTCCACCGGACCTCGTGCGCCCCGTCTTGCGCTGGTTTTCTAGTCTTATTAATATTGCGCAAGCGCTCACGGAACCCATGCAAACATGCATGGGTTCGGTCTCCGCTTCGCTCCGGTCGGCGCATTACCGAGGTCCACTGGACCTCGTGCGCTTCTCGCCTGCCGGCTCGGTCTGTCCCAGTACCAACGTCCACTGGACGTTGTGGGACGTCTTGCGCATTATTCTAGTCAAGTAGATAGAGCGCAAGCACTCACGCCCCGAGGATCGAAGTCGTCTTCGTTTCACTTCGGTCCGTCCCAGAACCGAGGCCCCCCGGACCTCGTGTTTTTCCAAAAAGCAACAGTGGTTTTTGTGAGAAAATAGTGGGAGGTTTCTTGCGATTTTTGTCACATTGTGGTATGATAAAAAGAGTAGTGTGATTATGAAGGAAGCGCATTATGTTACGAAAATGATAAGTGGAAACAGGGGTATAAACAGAGATGGCATCAAAGAAGAAAACGAATGAGAAGAAGGAAATTGATGAAAAGAAGGAGTTGGTTTCCGAAAATGCAGTTGCGGATTCTGTGAAGGAAGACGAGGTTAAGCAAGAAGAAAAGACTGAGGAAACTAAGACGGAGGAAACCAAGGCTGAAGAAACCAAGGCTGAGGAAACCAAGGCTGAGGAAACCAAGGCTGAGGAAACCAAGGCTGAGGAAACCAAGGCTGAGGAAACCAAGGCTGAGGAAACCAAGGCTGAGGAAACTAAGACGGAGGAAACCAAGGCTGAGGAACCTAAGACTGAGGAAACCAAGGCTGAGGAAACCAAGACTGAGAAAACCAAGACTGAGGAAACTAAGACGGAGGAAACCAAGGCTGAGGAAACCAAGACAGAGGAAACTGAAGCGGAAGAGACCAAGCCGGAGGTATCCAAGGTAGAGGAGCCAAAGACTACGGAGCCTACGGAAGAACCGAAGCGGGAAAAGAAGAATCGCGCCACGACCGGAAGTACGATGCCGGTGGTTCGGGAATGGAAGGAAGCGGAGTCGGAGTCCGGAAAGGCTGAAGATGCAAAAGCAGAGGATACTCCGATGCCAATAAAGAAGTTTTTCGTGGGGCTGTTCGGAATCATGGGTACGGCATTGGCAGTGGCTGTGATTGTATTGGCTGTTTGTTTGTTCGGGTTATCGAAAGAATTAAAGTCGGTACAGGCAGTGTCTGCGTCCCTGCAGACAGATTTGTCACTTGCAGAAGCGGAAGTAAGCCGACTTTCCTTGGGAGCAAGTGTGTCAGCGGTTGCGTCTGATGAGGAATTGTTGCCGACAGCGACTCCAAGACCGACGGCCACCCCGAGACCGACGGCCGCACCGGAGCAATACACGGTGTGTATTGATGCCGGACACGGAGATTATGATGGCGGAGCTGTGTTGGAGCAGGCAGACGGAACTTTGCGCATGGAAAAGGATGACAATCTTTGGATGGCAAAGTTAGTACAAAAGGAATTGGAAGCCTATGGTGTCAAGGTGATTATGACAAGAGAAGAAGATAAGTTTTTGGAACTTTATGACCGGACCTTTATTGCCAATTCTTTGGATGTGGATGCGTTGATTTCTTTTCATAGAAATGCGTTTTATGAGAAGGGGGAGATGAGTAACAAAGTCGGCGGTGTAGAAATCTGGGTGCATAGTACCCAGCCGTCCGATGCGGTGCGTCTGGCTAACGGAATGTTACAGGCAATTAAAAATGTGGGCGGAATGAAGAATCGTGGTTTGAAGTATGGTTCCAGAGATAGTTTTACGGAAGATTTTGCAATTAACCGTCGTGCGTTAATGACCAGTATGATTGTGGAGTTGGGCTTTATTTCCAATGAAAGTGATAACGCGGCTTTGGATGCCTACGGTGAAGAGTATGCTAAGGTAATGGCGGAAGAAATTTACGAGTGGTTGCAGACGTTGTATTAAAGTAGTATAGGAGTGAAAGTATGCAACGGAGAGAGAATGGAAGAAAATGTCCGTGGCCAGGCAATGGAGTGAAACCTGTTTCGGTCGTGCTGTTAATAATATTTGGGATCGGAATTTGTTTGTGTAACGGATGCGGAAGAGAAACCGAAAAGAATCGGGAGCCGTCCGGAGTATCGAAGGCACCGGGGGTGGAGCTGTTGCCGACAGCGGAACCGGATCAGAACGTGACAGTAACTTCGCAACCGGAGGCAGAGCCGACGCCGGAGCTGACCGCAACGCCGGAACCGACATCGGAGCCGACGGCTACACCGGAACCGACAGCGACACCGATTCCGACTCCCACCTTAGAGCCGTTGGTGTTTGCTTCTTCCGAAACGATTCCGGTAATCAGTGTGAAGACGGAAAACGGGCAACCGATTCTTTCAAGAAGCGAGTATCTGAATTGTGAAGTGACGGTGGGAAACGTTGATGCAGAGCATGAATTGAGAGATTTGGTTGCGGGAATAAGGATACGGGGAAATTCCAGTGCATATTACGGCGATGAAGAAAAGGTACAGAAATACGAAGTGCCGTACCGGATTAAGTTTGAGAAAAAACAGAATCTGTTAGGGCTAAACGATGGGGCAAAGTTTAAAAGCTGGGTGTTGCTTCGTGGCGATGAAGCCCTGGTGCGAGATGAGATTGCCTTCCGAATGGGCAGTGTGCTTTTGGGAGAAAAGTATTATTGTTCCGATTCCCATTTGGTACATCTTTATGTAAATGACGTGTTTAAAGGCGTGTATTTATTGTGTGAGCAGTCTCAGGTAAATAAAAAGCGAATTGATCTTTACGAACCGAAGCCGGAAGAAACCGGAACGGAAATCGGTTATTTGTTGGAAATCGACAATTACGCAAAGGCGGCGGAACACCCGTTTTTCCGTATGAATTACGAAAAGGCGCAGGTGACGGATGTGGAAGGAGCAACATTGCAGTTGTCTTATGCCAATTATTCCATTAAGTCGGATGTTACCTCGGAGGAACAGACCAAGTTTATTTCGACTTATATTAAGAATTTGTTCCGTTTGGTATATGAGGCATGCGAAAAGGGAAATTACCTTTGTTTTAATGAAGAGTATCAACTGGTTCCTTCGGAGTACACAAATGCCAAGGATACCGTGGAAGCCGTGATGGATTTGCAATCGGTGGCCGGTATGTACAGTTTGTATGAGATTATGCGGGACCGTGACAGAGGAGAGGGAAGCTTTTATATGTGTATCGACTTTTCGGAGAAAAGTAAATTTCCGAAGTTGACCTTCCTTTGTCCATGGGATTTTGACTGGACTTGTCAGGGGAGTCCGGAAGGACATTATTATGCGGCAACCTATGATGATATGGATTTTGTGGAAAAATACGGAGACCGTTCCAATCCGTGGTTTGTGATTCTGGCAAAGCAGGATTGGTTTATGGAAATTGTACGGGAGAACTGGACCCGGGTACAATCCGAAGGTGACCTGGCGGCTTGTCTTGAAAACGAGAGAGCTTTTTTGGCGGAGTATAAAAGCGATTTGAACAAAAAACAAAGTTGGGCCACCGATGCGGCAGAGGTAATACTGAGCTGGATTGAGCGACGGATTAACTGGTTGGACGAAGTGTGGTTGCAATAAAGGCTTTTCTTGCGGTTCACGATGGGTTGTGCTATAATAAAGGCGGTAATAAAAAGAAAACAGTTCCTTTGTGGAGGATAAATTGAAAGAAGAACAAGGAGAGAAGGATATGAAGGTTAAGTTTCATCTTCCGGGATTACGGGCAAATTTCCCGGTGAATATGTTGCTTGTGGATATGATTAAGCAGGTGCCGGAATATTTCAGAGAGGGGTTGGAAATTGCATCTTTTTTTGGTGAATTTCCGACATCCAAATGGAACGGAGGCAGATTTAACGGCGGAGACCAGTGTAGCGCGGAGTTTGTTCGTCAGGTAATTAAAGCGATTAATGCGGAAGGGATTCCGATTCGTTTTACTTATACCAATCCGTTGATTACGGAAGAAGATTTGGCAGATCCGTATTGTAATTTCTGCCTTTTGGAAGCAAATAACGGAATGAATGAGGTTATTGTGGTTTCTCCGCTTTTGGAGGAGTACATTAGGGAGTGTTATCCGGACTATAAGATTACCAGTTCTACCTGTAAAGAAATCAAAGATATTGATGAATTGAATGCGGAATTGGATAAAGATTATAATTTGGTTGTATTGGATTATAATCTGAATCATGATTTTGATTTGTTGAAGCAGATTAAGAAAAAGGAAAAGTGTGAGCTTTTGGTAAATGCCTGCTGCGTACCGAATTGTCCGCGCAGAGGGGAACACTATCGTTTTGTGGCAAAGCAGGAGGAGATTTGTCTTGCAAACCGTAATCTGCCGGCAGACAAGCAGATTGAGATGCCGACCTGGTATTGTGAGTATGGAGAGAAGTCTTCTTTATATATTAAGAAGAATAATCCGACGAATATTTCCCCGGATGAAATTTGGAATACTTATGTTCCGATGGGATTCAATCAGTTTAAGTTAGAAGGACGGAGCGCAAATATATTCCTTTTGATTGATACCTATGCGTATTATTTCGCAAAACCGGAGTATCGGGATGAGGTGCGCTTTATGTTGACGACGAATTTGCAGGCAAATAAAGTAATTACAGTAAGCAAGCCGAGAAAAGAGGTATGGCCGTAAACAGGAGGAAGTAGGAGATGCATGGGCGTTATTTCATGGTAGCCATAAGCATAGGAATGCTGGTAATGCTTGGGGGATGCGGAAAAGGTCCGGAGTATTTTGAAATGGGACAAGAGGCATTTTTAAAGCAGGATTTTGAAAATGCATTATTGTATTATTCAAAGGCACTGGAGGAGAATCCGGAGAAAGCAGAATATTATATTGAACAAGGGCATGCCTATGTAGCATTGGGACGGTATCCGGAAGCCAGAACGGCATTGGAGTCCGCAGTGGTAGAGCGGGATTTGGAATTAACCAGGAAGAATAATAAACGTGCATGGCGTGCTATTGGGATTTCTTATTATGAAGAAGGAAAGTACACCGAAGCGAAGACCTATTTTGATAAGGCATTGGCGGAACCCTTACTTTCGGAATTAAATGCGGATATTCGGATGTATCTTGCGGATGCATTGGAATGTGAGGGAGATTTTTCTGCTGCGATTGCGGTATACGATGAATTATTAAAGGAACAAACGGATTATGCTGCCGGTTATCGTGCCAGGGCCTATATGAGTTACGTGCAGGGAGACTATGAAAAAAGTCTGGCGGATTATGATGAAGCAATTCGTTTGGAACCGGAAAATTTTGACTTGTATTTCGGAAAATATAATGTTTTGGAAAAGTTGGGGAAGCAGGCAGAACAATTGGAATTGCTGCAGGTAATTACCGGAATTGAGAATCCTTCCGAAGAGGATACATATTATATTGCAAAGGCGCAGTATTTTTGCGGGGCATACGAAGAGGCACTTCCGTTACTGATGTCTGCAACGGAAAACGGCTATGAAGATGCCCACTACTATATCGGAGAGATTTATCATTCCCGTTCCAATTACGGTGAAGCGGTATATCATTATAAGCAGTATATTGACGGAAGCGGAGCAAAAGATGCTGCTGCGTACAATCAAATGGGAATCTGTCTGATGAAGCAAGAAAAGTATGCGGAGGCATTGGAGATTATCGGTGCCGGTCAGAAACTTTCCGATCCCCTTCACGGAAAGCAACTTTGGTTTAATGAAGTTGTTATTTTTGAAAAAATGGGGGAATTTAATACTGCATATGAAAAAGCAGTAGCGTATCGGAATAAGTATCCGGAGGATACAAAGATTCGTACCGAGTTGGAGTTTCTTGCTACACGGATACGAGAGGAATCATGAGGTAGGTATGATAGAGAATAAAGAAGAAAAAGAGCGTGTCATTCTGGTCGGGGTTCGGGTGTCCGACGGTGATGATACGGAAATGTCCTTGGCGGAATTAGCAGAACTTGTAAAGACAGCTGGTGCGGAAACTGTGGAAACGGTAATTCAGAACCGGGAGTCTGTTCATCCGGGGACCTATATAGGAAAAGGTAAAATAGAAGAAATCGCAATGCTGTTGGCACTTCATGATGCCGACGGCATTGTTTGTGATGATGAATTATCGCCGGCCCAAATGAAGAATTTGGAAGATGCGTTGGAGTGCAAGGTAATGGATCGTACCATGGTGATTCTTGATATTTTTGCACAGCATGCGCGGACCGGGGAGGGCAAACTTCAAGTAGAATTGGCGCAATTAAAGTACCGCGCAACCCGATTGATCGGAAGTTACAGTGCCATGTCCCGTATCGGTGGCGGTGCAGCAGGGGCTTCCGGCGGAATCGGAACCAGAGGTCCGGGTGAGAAAAAGCTTGAAATGGATCGTCGGCTCATCAAAGCAAGAATTTCTCAGCTTAACCGGGAATTGGAGCAGGTAAAGAAAAACAGAGAAGTGGCACGGGCAATGCGGGAAAGAAACAGAACTCCGGTGCTTGCCATTGTAGGCTATACCAATGCAGGAAAGTCCACACTATTAAATACATTGACAGATGCCGGAGTGCTGGAAGAGAATAAGTTATTTGCCACGTTAGATACCACCACAAGGGTGCTTAAGCTGGAAAGCGGGGAACAGGTTCTTTTAACCGATACGGTTGGATTTATTCGAAAGCTTCCCCATCATTTGATTGATGCGTTTCGTTCAACGTTAGAGGAAGCAAAGTATGCGGATATGATACTACATGTTGTGGATGCTTCCAATCCGGATGTGGATGCACAAATGCACATTGTATATGAAACGTTACGGAATCTGGGCGTAAAAGATAAACCGGTCATTACGGCCTTTAATAAACAGGATTTATTGACAACGCCGGAAGGATGCAAAGATTTAAAGGCAGACCGGGTGGTAAAAATCAGTGCAAAACAAAGAACCGGGTTACCGGAGCTTCTTTGTGTGATTGCGGAACTGCTTCGGGACAACAAGGTGTATGTGGAATGTGTGATTTCTTATTCCGAAGGAAATAAACTGGCATTGATACGGAAGTACGGAGAATTGTTGTCCGAGGAGTATGTGGCAGAAGGAACTTCCGTGAAGGCGTATGTGCCGAAAGATTTGTACGGGCAACTGTTCGGGAACGAAGCTCCGTAAGGGCAGGAGGCGCACTGTGTGGGGAGTTGTCAATTTCCGGCGACATTTTAGTGAAAAAACTGAATAGGACTTTTGGACTATCTTTTAAAAATGAACCACTATATCTTGAAGAAAAAATAAAAATTTTTTCAAGATATGGTGGTTTTTCTCTTGACTACCACAAGAGATAATGGTAATATAATGAGTGTACGGAGATGATGTCTTGAAAGTACAAAAGAGAACATAATGTTACGAAGGGAGATATATGTATGATTAATGTAGTAAAACGAGACGGTGAGATTGCTGAATTTAATCTTTCCAAAATCAGTGATGCAATTACGAAGGCATTCCATGCAACCAATAAGTCCTATACGGACGAGATTATTAATTTGCTTGCGTTGCGTGTTACTTCCAGTTTCCAGGAGAAGGTAAAAGACAATACCATTACGGTGGAAGATATACAGGACAGTGTAGAGCATGTATTGGAACATACCGGATACACCGATGTAGCAAAGGCCTATATCTTGTATCGTAAGAATCGTGAAAAGATTCGTAACATGAAGTCCACCATTTTGGACTATAAAGACATCGTAAACAGTTATGTAAAAGAAGAAGACTGGAGAGTAAAGGAGAATTCTACCGTGACCTATTCCGTAGGCGGTTTGATTCTTCACAATTCCGGTGCCATTACCGCAAATTACTGGCTGTCCGAAATCTACGATGAGGAGATTGCAAACGCACATCGTCAGGCAGACATTCATATCCATGATTTGTCCATGTTGACCGGTTATTGTGCAGGATGGTCCTTAAAGCAGCTGATTCAGGAGGGCCTTGGCGGTATTCCGGGTAAGATTACGTCTTCTCCGGCAAAACATCTTTCTACCCTTTGTAATCAAATGGTAAATTTCCTCGGTATTATGCAGAACGAGTGGGCTGGTGCACAGGCATTTTCTTCCTTTGATACCTATTTGGCACCGTTTGTAAAGATTGACAATCTTTCTTACAAAGAAGTGAAACAGTGCATTTCATCCTTTATTTATGGTGTAAATACACCGAGTCGTTGGGGTACCCAGGCACCGTTCTCTAATATTACCTTAGACTGGACGGTTCCGGCAGACCTGGCAAATCTTCCGTGTATTGTAGGCGGCGTAGAGCAGGATTTCACCTACGGCGATTGTAAGAAAGAAATGGATATGGTAAATAAGGCATTTATCGAAATTATGGTAGAGGGTGATGCCAACGGACGTGGTTTCCAGTATCCGATTCCGACCTATTCCATTACCAGTGATTTTGACTGGTCCGACACGGAAAACAACCGTTTATTGTTTGAGATGACATCGAAGTACGGTACCCCGTATTTCTCCAACTATATTAACAGTGATATGGAGCCGAGCGATGTTCGTTCCATGTGCTGTCGTCTGCGTCTTGACCTCCGTGAGCTTCGGAAAAAGACCGGCGGTTTCTTCGGTTCCGGCGAGAGTACCGGTTCCATCGGTGTTGTTACGATTAATATGCCGCGTATTGCATATTTGTCGAATAGCGAAGAAGATTTTTATGCCCGTCTTGATCGTATGATGGATATTTCCGCACGTTCCTTAAAGGTAAAGAGAAGCGTAATCACAAAGCTTTTGAACGAGGGATTATATCCGTATACCAAGCGTTATCTCGGCACATTCGAGAACCACTTTTCTACCATCGGTCTGCTTGGTATGAATGAAGCGGGCCTCAATGCAAAGTGGATCGGCAAGGATATGACCAATGAAGAGTGTCAGGAGTTTACAAAACGCGTGCTCAATCATATGCGTGAGCGTTTGAGCGATTATCAGGTAGAATACGGTGATTTGTATAATTTGGAAGCAACACCGGCAGAGTCTACCAGTTATCGTTTGGCAAAGCATGATAAGAAGAAATATCCGGAGATTATTACGGCAGGAAATCCGGGAGATACCCCGTACTATACCAACAGCTCCCACTTGCCGGTAGATTATACCGCAGATTTATTCGATGCACTGGATATTCAGGATGAGTTGCAGACCTTGTATACCTCCGGTACCGTATTCCATGCGTTCTTAGGTGAGAAGCTTCCGGATTGGGAGGCTGCTGCAAAGTTAGTTCGTACCATTGCGAAGAACTACAAGTTGCCGTACTACTCCTTATCCCCTACGTACTCCATTTGTAAGACCCACGGTTATCTCGCGGGTGAGCAGTGGACCTGCCCGCACTGTGGTGCAAAGGCAGAGGTATACTCCAGAATTACCGGTTACTATCGTCCGGTACAGAACTGGAACGAAGGTAAGACACAAGAGTATAAGAACCGCAGATTGTATGATTTGGGACAGTCCAGAACCATGGAAGATCCGTTAGATCAGGCAACGAACCGCATTACTTTGGATGGTCAGTTGCATGCAAAGGCAGAAGAAGGTTCTGCACCGGAGAAGAAGGGTGACGGTATCTATTTGTTCACCACAAAGACTTGTCCGAATTGTAAGATTGCCAAGGAGTTCTTAAAAGAGGTAACATATGAGACTGTAGATGCGGAAGAAGAACTGGATATGGTGGATAAGTACGGCATCATGCAGGCACCGACCCTTGTTGTTGTAAATAACGGTGAAGTGAAGAAGTATGTCAATGCATCCGATATCAAAGGATATGTTCAGAGTTTACGTTAAGACGAAATGACTTGCAAAAGAGTCGGAATCAGTGTAAAATAGTAAATGGGGCTGGTGCAGGATACACTATTGCGTCAGCCTCATTTTATTAGGAAAAACGGGAGAAGTAATATGAAGGAATCCATGGAGCGGACGGCATATTTAATCGGCAAAGACGGTGTGGACCGGCTTGCCGGGATGCATGTAGCGGTATTTGGCATCGGAGGTGTAGGCGGATATGTGGCAGAAGCCTTGGGACGTGCCGGAGTGGGAATGCTGACGTTGGTTGATAAAGATGTGGTAAGCGAGAGTAACATCAACCGTCAGATTATCGCAACCTACGATACGATCGGCCAGAAAAAGACGGAAGTGATGGCACAAAGGCTGTATTCCGTTCATCCCGAAATGAAGGTGGAATGCAGGGATTGTTTCTTCTTACCGGAGTCTGCGGATGAATTTGATTTTTCCTGTTATGATTATGTGGTGGATGCGGTGGATACCGTAACCGCAAAGTTGGAGCTTGTAAAGAGGGCAAAAGAAGCGGGCGTTCCGATTATCAGTTGTATGGGAACCGGAAATAAGTTGGATGCTTCCCGGTTTGAAATAGCGGATATCAGTAAGACTTCCGTTTGTCCTCTGGCAAAGGTAATGCGAAGAGAATTGAAAAAACGGGGAATTACCCATTTGAAAGTTTTGTTTTCAAAAGAGGAACCTATAAAAAATCCGGAATGCTCTGTACCGGGAAGTATATCGTTTGTTCCACCGGTGGCAGGGCTGTTAATTGCCGGGGAAGTAATCAAAGATTTGTTGCGAGAGGAGAAAGACAATGGGAAAGAAAAGGTCCTGGTTCCACGGGAATAAACAGGCACGGAAGGCGGAGACTTTGTCTACAGAGTATGCAAAGGAAAAGAAAAGACGGACCTACCGGAATAGTTTTTTAGTAGAGGAAGTTTATGAGACCAGCCGTTTGCAGGGCGTGATTGTGCTCGGAACCATTCACGGAAAGATAAGAGAAGGCGATACAATGTATTTGTACCAGCCGGATGAACCGGTCCGTGAGGTGCATGTATTAGCACTTGAAGCAGGTCCGCGTGAAATGCTGGAATCGGCAAAAAACGGAAGAGTCGGAATCTGTATTGATGTGGAGAAAGAGGAAGAAGTACAACGTTTTGCGGTACTGAGCAGTGTAAAGCCGGTGGATGAAACGGTTCCGAACCGGATTGTGGAGAATCCGAGATTGCTTGGTCTGATGATGGAGTATGCTCGTCTCTATACCAATAAAATATACATGGACGTTTTGTTATACGAGTTATGTGAAACGAAGTTTTTGATTCCGCTTTATATGGGATGTCCGCCAATGTTACAGGAAGACGGAACTTTTGGATACGGGAAGGATGCGCCGGTTGGTTTCCGCTCGTTGAAGGATCTTGAGGACCCGGAAAAAACGGTATTTCCGGCGTTTACGGATCAGTTTGCTTTGTCTGCATGGAAGGATGCATTCAGCAAGGGACAACCGAGACAGGTTGTGGCATTTTTCCTTCCGGGAATTATTCATTATGTGGAAAAAGGACATACCGGTTTGGTGGTCAATCCGTTTGGACCGGGCACGGTAAAGTTTCCGACGGAGCTGTTAAAGTTTGTACAGAATACGGAAGTATATAAAAGAAAGTTTGCAAATGTAACAGCGTCAAACGGAAATCCTTATCTAAATGTGGAAAAGAACGTTTCGACGGAAGAAAAAACGGAACCGGCAGAAGAATAGGTTCTTGCATTTTGCAATAGTTTGCGGTATAATATAGTGCAATGATAATGATGAAGGCTACGAGTTTTATGCTTTTCAGAGAGTCTGCGGTTGGTGTAAGCAGATAAGCAAAAGATTCTTTCCACCTTCGGAGTCAGGGTGAAAGCCCGGGGAACGCCCCGTACAGCGTACACGAGTGGTCGGGAAACCGGCAATGTGGGTGGCAACGCGGATTACACTCCGTCCCATGGCTTATGCTGTGGGACGGTTTTTGTTTGTCACGGAAAGAAAAAACGTCCAGAGATAAGGGATGAGTCAGTTTCATTATAGGTACAACGGTCAGGAGACGGTGGGAGAATGGTTAGGTATTAAAAAGAAAATATATGTTACAGGAGGACATACTATGTTAGATCTTAAATTTGTGAGAGAGAACCCGGAAATTGTGAAGCAGAATATCCGTAATAAGTTTCAGGATTCTAAGCTTCCGCTTGTAGATGAGGTAATCGAACTTGATAAGGAAGCACGCGCGACCCAGCAGGAGGCAGATAACCTTCGTGCGGACAGAAAGCGTATTTCCAAGGAAATCGGCGGCCTTATGGCAAAGGGCTTAAAGGAAGAAGCAGAGGCAAAGAAGAAGCAGGTAGAAGAGTTTGCAGTGCGTCTTTCCGAGTTAGAGGCAAAGGAAGCAGAGCTTTCCGAGAAAGTTTTAAAAATTATGATGACCATCCCGAATATCATTGATCCGAGTGTACCGATCGGTAAGGATGATAGTGAAAACGTGGAAGTACAGCGATACGGAGAACCGGTGGTGCCGGAGTTTGAGATTCCGTACCATACCGATATTATGGAAAAATTAAACGGCATTGACCTGGATGCGGCAAGAAAGGTAGCCGGGAACGGGTTCTATTACCTGATGGGTGATATTGCAAGACTTCATTCCGCGATTATTTCCTACGCGCGCGATTTTATGATTGACAGAGGTTTTACCTATTGTATTCCGCCGTTTATGATTCGTAGCAACGTAGTGACCGGGGTTATGAGCTTTGCGGAAATGGATGCCATGATGTATAAGATCGAAGGTGAAGATTTGTACCTGATCGGTACCAGTGAGCATTCCATGATCGGAAAGTATATTGATACGATTTTACAGGAAGAGTCTTTACCGCATACCCTGACCAGCTATTCTCCGTGCTTCCGTAAGGAAAAGGGTGCTCACGGTATTGAGGAGCGTGGCGTATATCGTATTCATCAGTTTGAAAAGCAGGAGATGATCGTAGTTTGTAAGCCGGAGGAATCCCCGGTTTGGTTTGATAAGCTGTGGCAGAATACCGTAGATTTGTTCCGTACCATGGATATTCCGGTAAGAACCTTAGAGTGCTGTTCCGGTGATTTAGCTGACCTTAAGGTGAAGTCCATTGATGTTGAAGCATGGTCTCCGCGTCAGAAGAAGTATTTCGAGGTTGGTAGCTGTTCTAACCTTGGGGATGCGCAGGCGCGTCGTTTGAAGATTCGTGTCAACGGTGCGGATGGAAAGTACTTTGCTCATACGTTGAATAATACTGTGGTGGCTCCGCCGCGTATGCTGATTGCGTTCCTTGAGAATAACTTAAATGAGGACGGAAGTATCAATATTCCGAAGGCTTTACAGCCGTATATGGGCGGAAAAGAGAAGATTGAAGTAAAGTAGGTAAAATAGGGCGGGTCGTCATGGAGACGGCCTGCTTTTGCTAAGCAGGACAGACGGAAGGAGGAGGCAAAAATGAAATTTCAATCGAAGGAAAAAATGAAAGGAAAAAAGGATGAAATTTCGGTTTACATCGAAGATAATGAGTACATTGCAAATAAATATGTGATGCGTTGTTTCTCCATCATGATGCTTGTATTTACGGTAGCGTTTGTATTAAATCTGACGGGAGTATTTGTAATTGAACAGAGTTTGATGCAAAAGGCTTATATTGCGTCTGTGATTATTTATTTTATCATGTTTGTGGTGACGAGGCTGGTCCCTTTGTCAAACCGGAAAATAAAGTTTTTTATTCTGCTTAGTGTGTTTACCGTACTCACCATAATGGGGGTATATCTTACTTACCATGTTATGTTGGCAACGATTTTGCCTCTTCTGTATGCGATGTTGTATTCGTCAAAACGTCTGACTCGTTCTGTATACGGTATGGCAATCATCAGTACCGTGATTACTGTATACGGCGGCTACCGGTACGGTTTATGTGATGCCAATATGGTTCTTTTAACGCAGGACAAAGTACAGAACTATATCGTAGACGGGATTTTTACGCTGACGAAAGTGAATGAGAATCCGGCATTCAGTCTTATGCTTTATTTTGTGATTCCTCGGTGTCTTGCGTATATTGCGTTCATAGTGGTATGCGGCAGTATTTATAAAATTGTGAGCGGGAGTCTGGAGAAGGTAAAACTGACTGCAGAATTGGAGAAGGCAAAAGAAGAAGCCGAGCGGGCAAATCATGCCAAGACGCAGTTTCTGGCCAGAGTATCTCATGAAATTCGAACACCGATCAATTCATTAATCGGCATGAACGAAATGATTTTGCGGGAAAGCGATGAGGATGTGACGAAGCAGTATGCCGGTGATGTGAAAGATTCTGCCATGTTGCTTCTTAGTATTGTGAATGATATTCTGGATTCGTCTAAGATTGAATCCGGAATGATGGAACTGGTGCCGGTACGGTACGAGATGGGAAGCCTTTTGAATGATATTTATAACATGATTTCCCTGAAGACAGGAGACAAGAGATTGGCCTTCGATTTTGATATTGCACCGGAGATTCCTTCGGAGTATTTCGGAGACGATAAGCGAATCCGTCAGATTTTGTTGAATCTGCTTACCAATGCGGTGAAATATACAGAACGGGGAACCGTTACGCTAAAGATAACGGGAGAAGCGGTCGGGGAAGATTACAAATTGTATTGTAGCGTAAAAGACACCGGAATCGGAATCAAACCGGAAGATATTGATAAGGTGAAACAGGCATATCGGCGGGTTGATATGGAGCGGAACCGGGAGATAGAGGGAACCGGCCTCGGAATCAATATCGTGCAACAGCTTTTAGAGTTAATGGGCAGTGAACTGAACGTGCATAGTGAATATGAAAAGGGAAGCGAGTTTTCCTTTGAGCTGATGCAAAAAGTGATAAACAAGGAACCTTTGGGAAATTTTCGAACGAGATTTCTTCAGGCACGGAATGTATATCGTTCCGGATTTGAGGCACCGGAAGCAAAGGTACTGGTTGTTGACGACCATACAATGAACTTGAAGGTTGTCAGGGAGTTGATGAAGCATACAAAGATTCAGGTAATAGAAGCGCAAAGCGGTGTGGAGTGTCTGGAGTTCCTGAAAAAGGAGAAGGTGCACCTTGTGTTTTTGGATCATATGATGCCGGGAATGGACGGAATTGAAACATTGCATGTAATGAAAACGGAAAACCTTTGTGAGGGAATTCCGGTTGTGATGTTGACGGCAAATGCCATCAAGGGTGACAGAGAGCGGTATTTACGGGAAGGGTTTGATGATTTCCTGTCGAAACCGATTTTGCCGGAGAAATTGGACAAGATGTTATTGAAACATTTACCGGCGGATCTGATTTGCCCGTTAGGACAAAGCGATGAAAAACGGACGCAAACGGAGGTCGTTACAAAGAACGTTGAATCGGTACAAGGAGACGAAGACGGTGTTGCGGAACCGGCTCCCGTTAGTGTAAAAGCGTTTTCGAAACTTACAAAGTGCTTCCCTGAGTTTGATTATGGGAAAAGTTTGATGTTGTGCGGAGGTGATGAAGCGCTTTTTATGGAGTTGTTTGAAACGTTTGTAAATCTACCGATAAAGTCAGAGTTATTGAAGTATAGTGAAGAAAAGGATTTTAAAAATTATTGTATCCGCATTCATGGGTTTAAAAACAATGCGTATTCCGTCGGTGCAACGGAATTAGGGGATTTGGCATACGAGATGGAGCAGATGACAAGAGATAGTATGCCGGAAGAATTGTACGACAAGCAACAGCGTTTATTGGCACAATACGATAGAATCTGTGACTTGTATCGGAAATTGTAAAAGAACAATAATTCGGAAGACCGGTTTTACCGAGTCTGATGAAAGAGATGATACATAACCTTACGGAACGTACCGGTATGTAAAGAAAAGACGGCCGATTGCGGTATTGAGTATGTCGCAATCGGCCGTTTTGTTTTGTTATCTGGCTAAAATCTGTGTAATCTCGCCTACATACATGGTGTGCATATCGCCGTCTTTGTAGAACATATCCACAAGCTTCGGGTCGATGAATTGATCCGCGGTCATGCGGGTGGCAGAAAGTTTTTTGCAGATGAAAACGAGGTTGCCTTCATCGATAAACGGGGTGTCATCGCTGTAGTTTAGGTTGAAACGTGCACCCGCGATTTTGTCCTCGACTCTGCCGGATACGGTACCGAGATATTTCAGTGCCGGATGCTGTTCCCCGAAAAAGGTAAGGGAAAAGGTATCGCTTGCATCGATGAATTCTTTGGTATAGCGACTGTCACGTACAAAGACGTAGGCAACGTTTTTGCCCCACATAATGCCTAAGCCTCCCCAGGAAGCGGTCATGGTGTTGGCTTTTTCTTTGTTGCCGGCTGTAATTAACATCCATTCTTTTCCGATTTTCGTAAACGGATTCAGTTCCAGCATGTCTGCCGGATACGGTTGAAATGTGTGCATGAAAAATCCTTCTTTCATTTTCTTTTCTATAGTGTACCATAATTTCCGTAAAATGTGAATGATGCATCACCTTTTTTGAATCAGGCGGAGTACGGCAAAGAATCCGAGAATCAGTACAGCACCCAGTGCAAGACACAGGAGTGCGCTTTGTACAAAGCCTGCAACAAGGAAACATACAAAACTGATTGCAGCCACGGTAATTGCGTACGGAAGCTGTGTGGACACATGATTTACATGGACACATTGGGCTCCGGCCGAGGACATAATCGTGGTGTCGCTGATCGGGGAACAATGGTCACCGCATACCGCACCTGCCAGACACGCGGACATACCGATATAGAAAATCGGATTGCTCGGGTCAAACATATTGCAGACGATCGGGATTAAGATACCGAAGGTGCCCCAGGAGGTGCCGGTAGCAAAGGCCAACAGGCAGGCAATCAGGAAAATAACTGCCGGCAGAAGACTGGTGAAGTTCTTTAACCCGCTATCCATAACTGTCTTAACAAAGACATCGGATTGCAATAAGGTAGATGTAATATTTTTTAATGCGGTGGCAAAGGTAAGAATGGTGATTGCCGGTACCATGGCGGTAAATCCCTTCGGGACGCAGTCCATGGCATCTTTAAAGGTAATCAGTTTGCGACAAACCAGGTAAGCCACAATTACAATAAGAGCAATGATTGCGCCCCACGGAAGTGCGGTTCCGGCAGTGGTGTCGGAAAATGCTCCGATGAGATTGCCGTGATTGGTAGAATCGGCATTAAAAAAGCCTCCGTTATAAATCAGTGCATAAACAGATACTGCAATCAAAAGAAGAATAGGTAATACTAAGTCTAATACGCGACCTTTTGCGTTGGTTTCGTTTTCCGAGCCGTTTACGCGTTCTTCGGTGGAAAACAAGTCACCTTTTTCCAAGGCATTCTTTTCGTGTTTCGCCATCGGACCGAAATCCCGCTTGGATAAAACGAGTACAATAATGAATACAAAGGTCAAAAGGGAATAAAAGTTATACGGAATTGCCTTTACAAATAATTCGAATCCGTTCATGCCGGTACCCTTTGTATATTCCGAAACCGCAGCAGCCCAGGAACTGATCGGTGCAATCATACAAATCGGAGCGGCAGTGGCGTCGATTAAATAACTGAGCTTTGCTCGGGATATTTTATGGTTATCGGTTACAGGAAGCATTACCGAACCAACAGTCAGACAGTTAAAATAGTCATCAATAAAAATAAGAATACCCAAAGCAAAAGTGGCAAATTGAGCTCCGATGCGGGTTTTGATATGGGTCTGTGCCCAACGCCCGAAAGCAGCGCTTCCGCCGGCTTTGTTAATTAAAGCAACAAGAATACCTAAGATAACAAGGAAAAGAAAAATTCCTGCGGTGTCTTCGATTGCTGCGATTAAGCCGTCACTGACTACGTGGTCAACGGCAACCGTAGCGGAACGGTTGCAGGCAAGAATACTGCCGACAACGATGCCGAGGAATAAAGAAGAGTACACTTCTTTTGTAATAAGTGCCAATGCAATTGCGATAATCGGCGGAACCAGTGACCAGAAGGTGGCCGTGGTTGTCGTACCGGTTGCGGTAACGATGATTGCCATGAGAACCGATGCAATCATAGTAAACATCGCAATCACGGAAGTAGCTCGTTTTTTCATGTAAGGAAACTCCTTTCTTTTGTAGACCGTAGATTTGTAAAATACTTACAAAAATATTATACGAAAGAGCATATCTCTTGTCAATAAGTACAATAAATGAATAAAAGGAGTTGACAAAGGGATTACAGTAATGTATACTTGTATTAAGTGCTTAGTACAAGCATACAAACAACGCTGAAAGGAGATGAGCGGATGGCATGGGAGATTTCGTCTGAACGAAGTGTGTATTTGCAATTGGTTGATATCATCAGGCAAAAGATTATGTCGGGAGAGTATCAACCGGGTCAGCGAATGGCAAGTGTCAGAGAGCTGGCGGCGGATGCGGCGGTGAATCCCAATACCATGCAACGTGCGTTGGCTGAATTGGAACGACAGGGGCTTTTATATACCCAACGAACCAGTGGCCGATTTGTCTCGGAAGATAAGGGATTGATTGCAGGCTTACGCTTGTCAGGGGCGAAACAGCGGGCAAAGGAGTTTTATTGTGAAATGATACAAATGGGGCTCTCGGCCGAGGAGGTTCGTCAACTGTTGAATCAGGCGATTACGGAAGCAGAAAAAGAATAAGGGAAAGGTAAATACCGGAGCGGAGGAAGTATGAACGAAGAAAGATATGTAGTAGAATGTCGGGGACTTTCAAAAAAATATAAGAATTCTATGGCGTTAAAACAAGTGGATTTAAAGTTGGAGCGTGGGAAGATTATTGGTCTTGTGGGACCGAACGGAAGCGGAAAAACAACATTGATTAAGTTGTTAAACGGTCTGTTGGTGCCGACGGCAGGAGAAGTACTGATTAACGGAACGGCACCCGGCCCGGAGACAAAAGCAAGAGTATCGTATCTTCCGGATAACAATTATTTGAGCAACTGGATGACCATAACGCAGATGATTGATTTTTACGGGGATTTTTACGCGGATTTTCACAAAGAAAAAGCTTATGCAATGTTAGAAAGTTTGGGGCTTAATGCGAAGCAGAAATTTAAGACTATGTCCAAAGGAATGAAGGAGAAGGTACAGCTGGTACTGGTAATGAGCCGGGAAGCGGATTTGTATTGTCTGGATGAACCGATTGCGGGTGTCGATCCTGCAGCCAGAGATTACATATTGCGTACCATTATCTCAAACTATGCGGAAGGGGCAACGGTGTTAATCTCCACTCACTTGATTGCAGAGGTGGAGAAGGTATTGGATGAAGTTGTGTTTATCAGGGGAGGCGAAGTAATCCGCCATGCCGAGGTAGAAGAAATCCGTGAGAAATATGATCGTTCTGTAGATGCTTTGTTTAGGGAGGAATTTAAATGTTAGGAAAATTATTAAAACATGAGTGGATTGCAACCGTAAGAAGATATGGTTTATTTTATCTTGTGCTTGGTGCAATGACGGTGCTTGCGGTTATTGTTCATGCCATCCCGATTGAAAATGTATTTTATAAGATGGGGGAGGGCGCGTTCCTTGTATTATATGTACTTACATTATGCGGGGTTATCTTTTGCAGTACCGGTATGGCTGTCGTGCGGTTCTATAAAAATATGGTATCCGATGAGGGCTATTTGACGTTTACATTACCGGCAAAAGTAGAGCATCTGGTAGTTGCAAAACTACTGGTGGCTTTATGTTGGCAGACGATTACAATCGTATTGAGCATTTTGTCCTTGCTCTGTGTTTTTGTGGTAGGGCATGTGGAATGGAGTACATTCTCTGAAATAGTATCTTTCCTGACAAAGGAAATGGGGATGGTGTTGCCGGTATTCTTTGTGATGCTGTTGTTCAGTGCTTTGTATCAGACACTACAGTATTATCTTTCCATTGCAATCGGGCAGTTGTTCGGTAATTATAGGATTGTGGCATCGGTGATTGCTTATTGTGCAATTTCCTTTGGCCTGGAACTGTTTGTGGTACTGGTTATTGCCATAATCTGCGGAATTGCGGGATTCATGGATGCGGAATTTTTTATAATATCTCTATCGGATATGACTCCTCTTTACATAATCAGCATTTTGTGGATGGTGCTGTTGGCGGTGGTTGAGTTTTTTGTAACGTGTCATCTGTTGAAGAAAAAGTTAAATCTAAATTAAATTGTAAAAATGGTAATAATTTCTCGTACTTGTAGTACCGTGCATTTTATGTTAAACTGAATCTGTAGGAAAACAAAGGCAGGATTTCCTGCCTTTGCTTGTATTTATTTCCGAAATAGTGGATGAGGGAACAAATACAACGGTTGTGTGATGGGTTACGGAAAGGATGAGCGTATGAGAAAGAACAAAAGATTCCATAGAGCGATATGGAAACGTCTGGGAGTAATGGCTTTGGCGGTTGCTGTAGGAGCCGGTGGAGTGCCGGATGTGATAGCCGGGACTTTTTTGGGGAAGGATGTGTGGGAGACCGTATATGCTGCGGAGGATATGTTGGGATATGAGAATCCGAAACGGATTGTGATTGCGATGCCGAATACAAATAACTATTCCACGACGGCATCGAAAATCAGTATATTGGGTGCCTGTGATTATCGTTACCCGTTGACAATGAACGGAGAAACGGTAACAACGACGGAACATGGTTTTTTTACGGTATATGTCACACTTAACATAGGGAAAAATGAGTTTTTGTTTCAAAACGGGGAACAGGAGTATCGTTTGAATGTAACACGAAAAAAAGCTACGGGAAGTTCCGGAGGAGGAACGACTTCAACCTATAAAGCAATCAGCAACAAGATGGGAGAACTGATTTTACCTTACACCATGCCGAATGCTTCACCGGGAGAGGCAAACATCGATTATCTGCCGCTGACAAAAAATACCACATTCCGGATTGTCGGTGAGTGGGGCAATTATTATAAGTTACCGGACGGAACGTATGTGCCGAAGTCGGCGGTAAAGGTGTATCCTTACGCTTATCCGAAGAATGGGGTAAATAAGTCTGTAATGAAATACAATGCTTCTTCCCATACGGTGGAAACCACATTTTCCATGAAGATGGATGCGTTGTATGATGTACAGATAGACGGAAATACCGTGAAATTTGTATTATACGATACGACTGCAGGCGGAACAGTGTCTGTACCGGAAAATCCGTTGGTAAAATCCGTATCCGCAAAAACGGACGGGAACGGAAAGGCGATTTATACATATACGTTATATGACGGGGATAAGTTATGTGGGTTTGATGTAACAACAGAGAACGGAACTATGTGTTTTTCGTTAAAATATGCACCGGTTTTAGTAAAAAAAGGTTCTTTGGCGGGAGCGGTTATCTTACTGGATGCCGGTCACGGGGGAACAGATCCCGGAACCGTAGGTGCCATGGGGGGCGCCGGACCTACGGAAAAGAAAGTAAATCTTGATTTAACTTTAAGAACGAAGAAGGCATTGGAGGAAATGGGCGCCACTGTGGTAACGGTAAGAGAAACTGATGTGTTTTATTCGTTAAATGAGCGGGTTGATTTGATTCGGAGGATAAAACCGGACTTGTCGATTTCCATTCACGGAAATGCCATGGGAATTACGTCGGATTTTAAAAAGTCCGCCGGATTCTTAACGTTTTATTCTTATAACGATGTGCAGGATGCAGCCGGGATTATAAATACATCCGTTAATGAAACAATGGGATACGCAAAGCGCACCATACGAAAGGCGAATTTATCGCTTACCAGATTGACCGCTTGTCCGGCGGTGTTGCTTGAGTCGGCGTTTTTAACAAATCCGGAGGATTATGAGTATTTGCTCAAGTCATCCAATCGTGAGAAACTTGCAAACGCCATAGCAACGGCAGCCAAAACCTATATTGAAAGTGTGGCGGTGTATGAGCAGAAAGAGCAGAAGTATACAGTAAAAAAAGGGGATACCCTATCTATAATTGCCGGAAAATACGGAGTGAAGGTAGATGCTATCGTACAGGCAAACAAGATTAAGGATAAGAATTTGATTCATATCGGAAGTGTATTGATTATCCCGGTATCTTAAAGTGTTTTTTTGTCACTTTAACAGAGATTTTAAGAAAGCAACCGAAACTTTGTGAAAAGAAACGGTTGCTTTCTTTGTGCAAAAAAAGTATAATGTACGCGGGGAAGTTTCGGATGTACGGCAAGACGGAATATTGGGAGAGGAACGTTTCTTTAGAAGGAAGGAAAAAAAGATGTTACAGTTATTATTTCATGGAATGAATCAGGGAATCAGTTCATTTATCGGAGTACTGGCGGCGTACGGCTTGACTTGTATTCTGTTGCATTGTTGCGGAAATCTTTTACCGCGGGACGGTGGCAGAGATTTTGCTGTAGACGGAAAACTTTCGCAAGGGAAACCGCGTGGAGCCGGGTTTGTTTTTATACTGATTTTTGCGGTAACGGTATTCGTGTTCCTGCCCCTTGACAGAGAACGTTCGATCTATGTGATTCTCACGGTGGCAGCCATGCTTACCGGATTTTTGGATGATTGCTCCAAGGCACCGTGGGGAGAATATAAAAAAGGTATTTTGGATTTGATAATTTCTGTGATGGTAGCGGTTACCTACATCAATTTTAACGGTTCGACTCTGTCCATTGCATGTCTGGATATGCAGATTGTGATTCCGAAGATTGTGTTCGGTATTTTGGTAACGCTTCTTGTATGGGTATCCATTAATGTGACGAACTGTGCGGACGGTGTGGACGGTTTGTCCGCAACCCTGACCAGTGTTACTTTGATGAGTTTTTACTTTACGGCAGAGGCTACGAGATTGGGAGAAGATTATCGTTACATGACGCTTTTGATGGTGGCGTGCTTACTTGGTTATCTTTGGTATAATGCTACGCCGAGCCGTATGATGATGGGAGATGCAGGTTCCCGGGCCATGGGACTGTTTATTGCAATTATTGCCCTTCAAAGCGGTCATGTATTGTTATACATACCGTTCGCGATTGTTCTGGTGTTGGATGGCGGTTTGGGTCTTGTGAAGGTAGCATTGTTGCGCTTTTTAAAAATCCGTATTCTGAAGAATACAAGAACCCCGCTTCATGATCATGTGCGAAAGAATCTGGGATGGTCCAATACCCAGACCGTATTTAAATTTGCTATTGTGCAGATTGTGGTTGCCTTTGCGGCGGCATGGTTGATTCGCGGTTAAAGGATACCTATGGAGAATTGGTAGTACCGGAATGTTTTGATGAAATTAACAGAAGGATTGAAGATACCTATGAACTATAAGAAACGACAGGAAAACCGGACTTGGTTTTTAAAAGGAATGCGGCACGGAGTACCCATCGGACTGGGGTATTTTGCAGTGGCATTTACCCTTGGTATTACAGCAAAAAATATCGGACTGACACCGTTACAGTCGGCGTTTATGTCTTTTACCATGCATGCTTCTGCGGGGGAGTTTGCCATGATGACGGTAATTGCGGCAGGCTCCGGCTATATGGAAATGGCAATTACCCAGCTTGTGATTAATTTACGTTATTTGCTTATGTCTTGTGCGTTGTCCCAAAAGGTTTCCGAGAAATTAAAGTTTTCCCATCGGTTGGCAATTTCTTATTTTATTACCGATGAGATTTTTGGAATTTCTTCCACGGTAGACGGCAAGTTAAATCCTTGGTATTCTTACGGGGCTGCCTGTGTGGCTTCTCCGGGTTGGGTATTAGGGACGTTTCTCGGGGCTGTGGTCGGAAATATTCTTCCTTCCAATGTAGCCAGTGCCATGAGTGTTGCTTTATACGGTATGTTCCTTGCAATTATTATACCGCCGGCCAGAAAGAATAAAGTGATTGCGGTGCTTGTGCTTACTTCTATGGCAGCAAGTGCTTTGTTTACCTGGTTGTCAAAATGGATTCCGTTATCCTCCGGTATGCGGATATTGATTTTGACGGTGGTGATTGCAGGAATTGCGGCCTATGTACACCCGATAGAAGAAAGTGGGGACAATACAAATGAAGGATAATTTTTATATTTATTTGTTGGTGGCGGCAGGTGTGACTTATCTGATTCGTGCGCTGCCGATGACGTTAATACGGAGAAACATTACCAATAAATACATACGGTCTTTTTTACATTATGTTCCTTATGTTACATTGGCGGTCATGACCTTCCCGGCAATTCTGACAGCTACTGCCAGTATGATTTCGGCAACGGTCGGTTTTATTGTTGCATTGTTGATTGCTTATTTTGACGGAAATCTGTTCAAAGTAGCCATGGGAGGCTGCGTGGCGGTATTTCTTGTGGAGTTGTTTTTATAAAAGAAAAGACGAACGGGACCTCATCAGAGGGCCCGTTTCTTTATGGGATAGAAAACTGCGTATGAGATTTTGTTTTATGCCAGATACCGACCAAATAGTTCAAAATAGTTTTCAAAGGTTTTTTTGCAGCAGGAAGGATTGTCGATTTCGACGCCTTCTACCCGCAGGCCGACCAGGGAAAAGGCCATTGCCATACGATGGTCGTCATAGGTCTCGATTCGTGCACCGTGAAGTGTAGCCGGTGTAATAATCAGGCCGGTGCCGTCCTCATCTTCTTTTGCATCGCCGCCCAATCGTTTGATTTCGTTGATGGTTGCAGTCATACGATCACATTCCTGAGAGCGAATGTGGCCAACGCCACGGATGTGGGTCGGGGAGTCCGCAAACAAAGCTAAAACTGCCATGGTCATGGTTTGGTCGGAAAAATCACTCATGGTAATGTCAAGTCCCGGATAGTGCTTGGTTTCCGGACCGGTTACACAAATGCCCTCCGGGGTATCGGTAACGGTACATCCGAATTGTTCCAATGCAAGTATAAAACGTAAGTCGCCCTGCATGGAATCTTTATGAACGCCGGTTACGGTTACAGAAATGCCTAGCAAAACAGCGGCGGCATAAAAGTAACATGCACCGGAAAGGTCCGGTTCGATGTAATAGTTCCGGCTGTGATAGGAAACATCGCCCGGAATCCGATAGGTTGTACCCTTGTTTTCCTGTGAAGTAAGCATAGGTGAGACACCGAATTCTTTCATCATGCGTTCGGTAATGTGCACATAGGACATGGCAGTACGGGAACCGGTAGGCGTAACCGTAAGTCCCTTTGGAAGCAAAACCCCCGTCATCATAAGTGCGCTTAAAAACTGGCTGCTCTGGTCAATGGAAACCGAGAGTGCGGGAGTGGTAGTAAGCTTTTTTTGTCCGCCTTCGATGCGCAACGGAAGGTGTCCTTCTTCTCCGAGAGGCGTGATGGAAATGCCGAGGGAACGTAACGCATCGATTAAGGGAGCCATGGGCCTTTTTTTCATTTGTTCGGAAGCATCTAATGTATAGATTCCGTCGCTGAAGGCAAGAAGTGCGGTTAAAAAGCGTGCTGCGGTACCGGCACTCATGGCATTGACGGTTGCGGACTGATTCGGCAGACTGCCATTACAACCGACAATGTTGATTTCTTTTAAGGTTTCATCGGCAGTACAGGAGATACCCAGTTCCTGTAAGGCGGTAATGAGAGCTTTGGAATCGGAAGAAAATAAAGCATTTTTTAAGGTGCAGGCTCCGTCGGATAAGGCGGCAAGGAGCAGCGCACGGTTGGTAATACTTTTGGAACCCGGTACCGTGACAGAAAAAGAGTCCGGACAGCGCGGGGGAGTTATTTTATAACAATCGGATGGCATAAATAATCTCCTTTGTCGTATGAATGTATTGAATCATAATTTGTTCGAAACCGAAACAACGATACTTTTCAAATTATAGCATAGTAGATTTTATTTGAAAAGACTCTATATTTTTTTGACATAGCGTATAAAATGAGGTATAATGCAAAGGAATAAACGGTGATCGCCGTAGAAACAGAGTTTAACCTGACGAAAGAGAGAAAAAAAGGTATGCATTTAGATGGGATTGCAAAATATTTTCCGATGTGGATGCGCAGAGGAACACAACATGTGGTAGTAGCGATGTATCGTTTTTATATCGGAATCGTTGCACATACATCAAAGATAGAATTTCAGGGGATTGAACATATTGATACCAATCGTATGTTGGGTTTTTGGCATGAAGACAGTTTTTGTATGCAACTTTTGCTCAGAGAGCTTAAGAAATTTCAAAAAAAAGTACATGTGATTGTGACTTCGGAGCGTAGAGGTGACTATATTGCGGAAATGGTTTCTCATTACGGGGGAGCTCCGATGCGTTTGCCGGACGGGCTTAAAATGCGTTCTTTTCTGAAGGATTTAAAGGAGGACAGCAAACAGTCCGGATTAACGTTGGCGGCAGCGATGGATGGTCCAAACGGTCCATACCGGAAACCGAAGCGTTTGCTGTTCATGTTAGCGCAGGAAGCAGAAAAGGCAATGGTTTACGTACGGTTCCAGAAGAAAGGGATGTTTATCTTTAAAAAACGTTGGGATAAGTACCGTATCCCGCTTCCGTTTACAAAATTGACTTGTCAGATTGATTATATCGGCGATATTTTGAAGGAAGATTTGAAGAACTTTACCCAATCTGCGACACGGATCTTCGGAGACGATGTCTGCTTCAATGAATAGGGAGAAATTATGCGATTACTATTGATACGGCACGGAAGACAGAGCAGCCCGTTGTGTAACGTGGATGTGGAGCTTTCGGATGTTGGCCGAAGACAGGCAGAATTGCTTGCCTTGCGTCTTGAAAACTTAAAGCCGGACCGGATTTATACCAGTGGACTGCTTCGGGCAAAACAGACGGCAGAGATTTTATTCGGTGCGGATCTTCCGTTTTTGGAGAGGGAAGCGCTCAACGAGATTTCTTTCGGGGACATGACCGGAGAAGCGGATTCCCGTAACGCGGTATTGTTTCCGGAATATTTTTCGGCAAAAAAGAAAAAAGCGGACAATTTAAGGCTTCCGGGAGGGGAGTGTCCCACAGAAGTATTTGACCGGGCGGTGACGGTAGTAAAGGAAGCGATTGCTTCCGGTGAGGAGACCGTTGTATTTGTGACCCACGGCGGGGTGATTCGTGCACTGGTTGCCGGGCTTTTAGGATTGGGTGCCGAAAAGATGCTTCGTATTGCGGACGGATTGGAGCACACCTCGGTAACGGAACTGAACTATTCGAAGGAGGCGGCTTGTTTTTCTCTGGAACGGTTAAACGATGCATCCCATCTGGAGGGGAAACCGGAACTTAGCCGAAATGCGTGGTCAAAAGGATGATTCCGGTTTGAAGTTGAAATACAGAAAGAATATATGGGACGGATGCGATTGGTACTGTAGTATAAATCGCATCCTTTTTTGTCGGAATGGAAAGAGAATCGCAGAAGTACGGAAGTGCGCATAAACTATAGGGAGAAAAAAACGGAAGTGTTACTATGATTATTTATGTGGTACAGCCCGGAGATACCATACAGGGAATTGCCGCCAATACAGGGAGCAACGTAGAACGGATTTTGCGTGACAATGCATTGACGGCGGAGAGTGTATTGGTACCGGGGCAGGCTATTGTGGTACTACAGCCGAATATGACCTATACGGTACAGGAGGGAGATACCTTTCTCGGAATCGCAGAGACGTACGGAATCAGCCCGAAACAGCTTCTGGCCAATAATCCGGCGTTAAACGGAAGGGAGGTTCTGTATCCGGGAGAGACCCTTGTGATTGATTATGCCACCAATATGGAGCGACGTCCTTTGTCTGTCAACGGCTATGCCTATCCGTATATTGATAGGGAAATATTACAAAAGACGTTGCCGTACCTGACCTATCTTACATTGTTTACTTACGGGTTTACGGAAAATGGTGATTTAATCGGGATTGAGGATGAAGAAGTGATACAGATTGCAAAGGAGTATCAGGTAGCACCACTCATGCTACTGTCTACACTTACGGATGACGGAACTTTTAGCAATGAACTGGCCAGCCGTATTTTTTCCGATGAGGCCGCCAGAAACCGATTATTTGACCAGATTCTTGAGAATATGCGGGTAAAAGGGTATTATGGGCTGGATGTGGACTTTGAATTTATTTTGCCGGAGGATAGGGAGAATTACGTGCAGTTTCTGACGGAGTTAAAGGCGCGGCTGGAACCGGAGGGGTATCCTTTGGTGGTGGCATTGGCACCGAAAACTTCCGGCATGCAACGGGGGCTTTTGTATGAATCCCATGACTATCCGGCAATCGGTGAGGTAGCGGATTCGGTGCTTATCATGACGTACGAATGGGGCTATACCTATGGGCCGCCGCTCGCGGTGGCACCTCTTAATAAGGTGCGGGAAGTGCTGGATTACGGTGTGTCTGTAATTCCGCGGGAAAAGATTTTGCAGGGAATGCCGAACTACGGCTATGATTGGACGCTTCCTTATGTACGGGGAGAATCCATGGCACGGTCCATCGGAAACGTAGAAGCGGTGGAAATTGCGGAACGGTACCGGGCAACGATTCAATTTGATGAGCAGGCGCAAACCCCGTTTTTCTATTATACGGCGGAGGACGGCAAAGCTCATGTGGTATGGTTTGAGGATGCCAGGAGTATTCGTTCGAAGCTTCTGTTAAATGAAAGTTATCCGCTACAGGGTATCAGCTACTGGAACATTATGCGGTATTTCCCACAAAACTGGCTGGTGGTGAATCAGATGTTTACCATTCGGAATGTGTACGAGGAAAGTTAATTCATAAGTTGCGGGAAAAATGCCGAATCAGACGAAAGGAAGTCGTTGTAAAAGTACAAGGACTTCCTTTTGCTTATAAAGAGTATGGGATTTTGTAAACTATCTTGTATATTCCGCGATTCTTGTTACTGCTACATAAATCTCGGAGATTTTATACCAGGTGGTAAAGTCAACGATGCCATTCGGGGTTAAACCAAATTGTTGCTGGAACGCCCGGACAGCTTCCGCGGTTCGCGGACCGAAGATACCGTCGGCGGCGACGCTGGGAACCACATAGTATACGTCGGCAATGGCATTTAACTGTTCCTGCATCTGGCGGACTGCTTCGCCTCTGGAACCCTCTTGAAGGGTTTCTCCCGGAAAAGAACTCGGCACTCCTGAAATTTCTTCGGTAGTGTTAATGAAAATGGTGTCACCGTAGTAGTTACGCAAAATTTCGATGGCATCATAACCCTGATCCCCTAAGTATTTGCTTCCCCATTGAGACATGAGTCCCGGGCAGGTTACCCGTCTACCATCGCAATACTGGGTTAAAATCGGTTGGCGCACATTCGGGCGGGACAAGAAGTTATTAAAGATATTATCCACAGCGGTGTTGATGGTATCGAAGATGTTGCGCTCCGGAATCCATTTGTGGTCGTAAGCAGTGGAAGAAGTGATGGTGAAGTTATATCCTCTGTTGCGATACCATTCGGTGTATACTCTGTTTAATGTAAAGGATTGTATAGCGAGGATGTTGGCATAAATCGTAGCTTCCGGCCAGGTTGCGTAAATTTCGCTGGAGGCGACGTTTTTGATGTAATCACGGTATCTTACATAGTAGTTTTGTGCGGAGGAATCGTTGGGAGATCCGTTATGTACCACAACGAATTCCGGGATGACCACCCGAGATAGTACGATTTCACCGCTTCCTGCCATTTCCTTGACTTCTTCTTCGATGATTTTCGGAGGATAGATGCCGTAAAGGGTATGGTCCGGAATTACGAAGGATTCGGCACTCCTTGTGTTGCCGGGTACTTGTGGCAACATTTGCACCTGTTGCAACGCAACCACATCCGGCAACACCTCCGTTCCGATGATTTGCACCGGCTCGAAGCCTTCTGCCCGGATGGTGAGGTTGTATTCGGCGTAGGGTTTGGGACTGCCTGCTTCTTCACTGTATTCGCGGGGAGGAGCAGGCAATTCGATAACGTTTGTTTGACCGGTAGCGGTAGTGTTGATTTCGTCGATAAGTGTCGTTGTATTGCCCACCGTTTCCGAAATCTGAATGGTAGCATTGTCAATCGGGAAATTGTCCGAAATGTTTCCTACAGAGATTCGTAAGCCTCCAAAGGATGCGGTGGACATATCTGCCGGAAAGCGGGAAGGCTGGGCCGGAGACGGTTCCGGAATTTGTTGTGTCCGGGCAGAAGATGGTTCCTGTGCCGGTATTTCTGTGGTCGGATGTCCGGTCAGAAGTTGTTGATTCGGTTCTGAGAACGGAGTCGGATCGGTTTCCTCCGTCAGTGCTATGTTTTGTACCGGAATTGTCGGTTCAATGGAAACGTTTGTCGTTTCATTTACGGGATTTGTTTTTCTTTGGGATTCCGGCTTTGCCGGTTCGTTTACCTGGAAAGAACGATAAAATGGCATAGGGATATCCTTTACTTGAAATTTAATATATGATATGATGGAAAAAATAGAAAAATGCGGAACCGAACGGAAAAACAATTCGTCTAATAGACAGAAGGTATAAAACAAAACTTGTGAAAGGGGAGATCGGGATGAGTATTTTATCAAACAAAGTAAGACGGTGCTTTGCGGTTGCCGTGACAGCAGCATTGTTTACCGGCTTGTTCGTAGGTTGCAGTGGAGGAAGTGACCGTGTTTTGCTTCCGTCACCGACACCGCGGACGGAAAAAGAAAATCAAGGGGTGACAACGAAACCGGAAAAGACTACCGGGGTACCGACGGTCGAGAGTACTTCGGCAAAACTCAAGCCGGCAGGGTCTTACGAGGCCGTATATGATGCATTGCAGAAGGTACAGGAGTCTTCCGGTTACCGGGGCGATATCTTTTATAAGAATGATAAGCTCTGGGTAGAGGACAATATGGAGATGGCTGTACCGACGGAACCGATGATACCATCGGTGGATTCCGAAAGTAGCGGTATGGGAGGAGACAGCACCGGAGGGTTGTCTTTTTCGGAAACCAATGTACAGGTAGAAGGAATTGACGAAGCGGACATCATTAAGACGGACGGCCGGTACTTCTATGTGTTTGATTTGAATCGGAATTCCATTTACATTGTCAGTGTGCAGGGCAGTGAAATGGAACTTACGGCAACGGTACCGGTATCCGAAGAGTTTGACGGAAATGAAACCGGAAGAGAGATGTATTTGTTGGGGAACCGTCTGGTGCTTTTGGTCAGCGGCTTCCGTACCGCAGAAAAAGCTGAATCTGCGCATACAAAGGATGCGCATATTCCGTATATCAGAGAGAACGCGGTAACGAAAATTTTCACCTATGATATTTCCGATAAGGCTATGCCGCAACTGTTATCTTCTTTAGAGCAAGACGGCCATATGATTACTTCCCGTTGTGCGGACGGTAAGGTATATGTGATTTCTTCCTATCAGGACTATAATGTATGGTTTAAGCCGTTGGATGAAGCCGTAGAGAAATCTCACATCGGAACCTCGGGGTATGTAAAGTATATTCCTTCCGTGGAGGGTGAGCCGGTGGCACCGGATTGCATTTATATCAGTGAAGAACCGGTATCCGAAGAGTTTTTGGTGGTAACTTCCATGTCTCCGGAACGTCCGGAGCAGTATCTTGATGTAAAGTCTTTATTGGCAGACGGAAACGAATGCTATGTCAGCAACAGCTACATTTATGTAGCAGGAAGTCGTTGGCAGAACAGTGAGATTCCGTACAACCGGACTGAGGTATATCGTTTTGCTTATGAGGACGGCGTGATTACTCCGGCAGGACAGATGACGGTAAAGGGTACGTTGAACGACCAGTTTTCCATGGATGAATACGAAGGAAATCTTCGGGTAGTAACTACCGTAAACGAATATGAATACGAGACGGAAGAGTCTGAGGTTTTTGATTTCGACGGTGACGGAAAGATTACCGAAAAGGATAAAGCGGCCAGCCGGAGAATGTGGATTCGTTCAAGTAAGGAATATAATTCCTTATATATTTATGACAGCAGTTTGCAGTTGATTGGCAGTATCGAGAATCTTGCACCGGACGAACAGATTAAGTCGGCGAGACTCATGGGCAAGGTAGGATATTTTGTAACCTTCCGTCAGACGGACCCGCTGTTTTCCGTGGATTTAAGCGATCCGGCAAACCCGAAGGTTCTGGGTGCGTTAAAGATTCCGGGATTTTCTACCTACCTTCATCCGTACGGAGAAGGACTGCTTCTGGGAATCGGTTATGATGCGGATGAAAACACCGGTTGGAGAGAGTGTGTGAAACTTTCCATGTTTGATGTATCGGACCCGTCCAATGTGAAGGAAGTGCATAAGCATAGCCTTGCGGATTTTTCCTATACCGGCGTGGAAGTGGACCATAAGGCGGCTCTCATTGATGCAGGAAAAGACATCATCGGTTTCCCGGTAAGAGGCTATCAGGATATGGGCGAATATAATGTCTATGTAGTATACGGCTACGATGAAACGGACGGATTTTATCCGAAGTTTTCCGAAGGTTATGCCATGGGCTATGATGCGGACTTGTACGAGTTCAAGTACGAACTGTTTACTACCGATTGCAGAGGAGCCTACATCGGGGATACCTTTTATATGATAAATCCGGCTTATGAGATAAAGTCATATGATATGGAAACTTGGGAACAAACCGGCAGAGTCGGTATGATAAAAGAGGTGGAAGATCGTCAGGCATTGTTGGAGCAGATAAAAGAGAAGAATCCGGCACCGATTGTAATTGAAGTGGTGGCAAATCCGAGTACCGGGTATAGCTGGAGTACTATGACAGAAGGCAATTCGGTCTCTCTTTCCCGCGTAGAAGATGTCACGACGGGCAATGACAAGATGCTTGTAGGAACACCGATTACCCAACGTTATACCTTTGAGGTGAAAGATATCGGGACGACTACCGTGACCTTTGAATACGCAAGAATGTGGGAGAGTAAGGCTCCGCTTCGCCGGACGGTTTATGTGATTACCGTGGATGAGAACTTTGAGGCAAAGATTGTTTCGGTAACGGAGGAGTAAGGAAGCATCCGGATTATGAGTTTTATTATGAACAGAAGATCGATACAGATGAAAACAGGCGGAATTCCCCGCCTGTTTTTTTCTGTATTGATAGTTGCTGCTTTTTGATATTATTTGTTTCCGCCGAAGGATACCGGACTTACCTCGGCATCCGGGAAACGACTGTCTGCCGGGGACGGTTCGGACATACTGAAATACATTTTTGCAGCTTTGGTGGTACCGAAGTCGCGGTTGGAGCCGGTGTTCTGGACCTTGTTAAAGGCTTCCCGGAACATGGCGTTGTGGGCTTCTTCACGGTTTAAAAGGAAATCAATGGTGTCACGTACCTTCTTGTCGTGAATCTGGCGGTAAAGGTATTCGTAAACTACCTTGGCACGTTGTTCGGATGCAATGTTGGACAACAAATCTGCGCAAAGGTCACCGGTGACGGTGACATAGTCTCCGGTCCAGGAATAGCCGGAGGCATTGATAAGCCCCGGATTTAAGCCAAGGAGTACGTGAGTCTGGATTTCACCTGCCGGAACACTGGCGGCGTCCAGTTCGTGACCGTTTAACAGGTTGATGGTCTGCGCCACCATTTCCATGTGACTTAATTCTTCTGCAGCAATATCCATGAACAAATCTTTGATTTCCTTATCTTTGATGCGGAAACTCTGGGACATATACTGCATGGCAGCTTTTAATTCACCGTTTCCGCCACCCAGCTGTTCCTGAAGGAGCGCGGCGTACTGAGGATTCGGTTTTTCGATTTCCACCGGGTGGAAGAGTTGTTTTTCGTGCTTGAACATAAAATACCTCCGTTGGATTTTGAGAATGGCGGTCGCACAGGCTCATTCTTGCGGATTCTAGGCACGCCAATAATCGCCTTGGAATTTTCGCTATTCTATTTTGCTTGTGTTAAGAGGTGATATCGACTGCGCTAAAAGCGCGACCCTTCGGGAATGCAAAATGCCATATCCAAAATCCCGAGGCGATTATTTGACGTTTTTCTGACGTAAGAATGAGCCTTGCGCGACCGAGCCTACATTGTTAATGGTAGGTTTTCCAATAGGGAGAAACTTATTCTTTTTTGAATTAAATAATGGAAATTAGAAGTTGTGAAATAGTCAAATTAGATTTGCCGAATCATGTTTGACTATTTTAAAAGCTGTGGGTTACTCAAAAAACAGGAACTTACAATCTTTTGATTGCAGGTTCCTGTTTCGTAATTGTATAAGGTTGAACTGTTGTTATCTCATCTGATGAACCATCTTGTCACCGGAGGAGAAAGTATTATCTTGCCTTTAAATAATCCTCGTTTCTCTTAATGACTTCTTCCATCACAGCCGGTCCCGGTGCGCCGAGGGTGTTTCTCTTGGTAACACAGGTTTCCATGCGGATGGCTTCGAAAATATCTTCTTCGAATACCGGGCTGATGGCCTTGTATTCTTCTAAGGTCATATCGTCAAGGGCGATTCCCTTTTGCTCGCAAAACAGTACCAGCTGGCCTACAATACCGTGAGCGTCACGGAACGGTACGCCGTGGTTTACCAGATAGTCTGCTGCGTCGGTAGCGTTGGTAAAGCCGTTCTTTGCACTGGACTCCATGTTGTCTTTATTGACGGTCATGGTGGAAATCATACCGGTAAACAGAGCCAGACAACCCTTTACGGTGTCGATGGCGTCAAAGGTAAGCTCCTTGTCTTCCTGCATGTCCTTGTTGTACGCAAGCGGAAGCGCCTTCATGGTGGTCAGAATGGAAACGAGGGCACCGTACACACGACCGGTCTTTCCGCGAACAAGCTCTGCGATATCCGGGTTCTTCTTCTGCGGCATAATACTGCTGCCGGTGGAGTATGCGTCATCTAAAGTAATGAAACGGTACTCGTTGGAATTCCAAATAATGATCTCTTCACAGAACCGACTTAAGTGCATCATGATGGTTGAAAATGCACTGAGAAGCTCGATAAGATAATCTCTGTCGGATACGGAATCCATACTGTTTAAGGTAGCACCGGTAAAGTCGAGTAAAGACGCAGTGTACTCACGGTCCAACGGGTAGGTGGTACCGGCAAGAGCCCCTGCACCTAACGGGCAGTAGTTAAGACGTGCCTTGGTATCCGCCAGACGGGAACGGTCACGCTTAAACATTTCAAAGTAAGCACCGATGTGATGGGCAAGAGTCACCGGCTGAGCTTTTTGTAAATGGGTAAAGCCCGGCATATAGGTGGTAACGTTGTTCTTCATTAAAGTATGCAATTCTTCCAATAAGGAAAGTAACAGCTCATCCACAGCGGCAATTTCGTCCCGGATGTAAAGTTTCATATCGAGAGCAACCTGATCGTTACGGCTGCGGCCGGTGTGAAGCTTCTTACCTACTTCGCCGATACGGGCAATAAGGTTTGCTTCCACGAAGCTGTGAATGTCTTCCTGGGTACCGTCAATGACTAAGGTACCGTTTTCAATATCTTTTTCAATACCGGACAGACCGGCAATAATGGTGTCTCGTTCGGTATCGGTTAAAATTCCCTGCTTTGCTAACATGGTCACATGGGCAATGCTGCCACGGATATCCTGATGATAGAATTTCTGGTCAAACCCGATGGATGCATTAAAATTATGTACTAACTGGTTGGTTTCTTTCGTAAAACGACCGCCCCAAAGTTTCATAGTGGTATCTCCTTTCAAACCGCTTCTGTGCGTTATCGTAACATAAAATGGGGGGAATGTCCAGTGAAAAACGATTGGAGAGAGGATTCAAAATCAAATTGTAAGAAAAAATATTGACAAAAACAAAGATGTGTGATAAAACAGATAGAAAATTATTGATGACACTACAGAATAGAATTATGTGAAAGTGAGGGGATTTTGATGAAACTTGTCTTTTTAATCGGCAACGGCGCAGTAGGTAAAATGACCGTGGGACAGGAATTAATGAAGCTTACCGGACTTCGGTTGTTCCACAATCATATGTCCATTGAACCGGTCATTGAAGTATTCGGCTATTATAACGGCCCGGTGGTGACAAAAATACGGGAGGCAGTTTTTGAGGAGTTCGCAAAGAGTGACAACTACGGCATGATTTTTACGTTTATGTGGGCCTTTGACCAACAGGAGGATTGGGACTATGTAGAGCATGTCACTGACATTTTCACGAAGCAGGGAGCGGAGGTCTATTATGTAGAACTGGTGGCACCTCAGGAGGTTCGCTTAAAGCGAAACGAAACGGAGAATCGATTAAAGAACAAGGCATCTAAGCGGAATCTGGAGTTTTCCAGAAACAATATTCTTACCCATGATGAAAAGTATCGTTTGGAAAGTTATGATGGGGAAGTACCGTATGAGAATTATATCAAAATCGATAATGCGAATCTGGAACCGGCAGAGGTTGCGAAGATGATACAAGAGAGATTTTCCTTGTAAATCTTGACATTTTATTATAATAATGTTACTCTGTAGTTTGTATCGTGTGTATACCGGTATACAAAAGCAAACCGATTATAAAATATAGTAAGAAAATAGCAGAGAAAATAAAATTAACAAGAGGGAAACACCATGAGTGAATTTGTATCAAAGAATCTTGCGGTAAATGAACAGGGCCATTTGACCATTGCCGGACTGGATACGGTGGATTTGGCAAAGGAGTATGGCACACCGCTTTATGTAATGGATGAGGATTTAATCAGAGAGCATTGCAGAAGCTTTCGTCAGTCCATGGAGCAGTATTATGACGGCGCAGGCTTGGTATGCTATGCCAGCAAAGCTTTCAGTTGTAAGGCAATGTATCGTATCGCTAAGGAAGAGGGCATCGGTATCGATGTGGTATCCGCAGGGGAGCTGTATACCGCGGCTTGTGTCGACTTTCCGATGGACAAGGTATGTTATCACGGCAACAATAAGACGGAGTTTGAGCTTCGTATGGCCATTGAGCATAAGGTAGGCAGAATTATCGTCGATAATATTTATGAGCTGGAGCTTTTAAATAAGTTGGCAGCGGAAGTAGGCATTAAGGCACGTATTATGTACCGCATTAAGCCGGGGGTGGATGCCCATACCCATGACTTTGTAAAGACCGGTCAGATTGACAGTAAGTTTGGTTTTGCGTTGGAGACCGGTGAGGCATTTGATGCAATCAAGAAGGCACTTTCTTTGGAAAACGTTGAGTTTGTGGGCGTTCATTGTCACATCGGCAGCCAGATTTTTGATATTGCACCGTTTGTGGAAGCAGCAAATGTGATGATGGGACTGATTGAACAGGTAAAGACGGAGCTTGGTCATGAGATTACGGAATTAAATTTAGGCGGCGGTTTTGGTATTAAGTACACAGAAAGCGATACGCCGGTACCGTATGCGGACTATATGGACAAGGTATCCGAGACGGTAAAGGCTCTTTGTAAGGAGAGAGGTTTGAAGTTGCCGTTTATTTTAATCGAGCCGGGTCGTTCCATTGTGGCACCTGCGGGAATTACGTTGTACACCGTGGGTGGTATCAAAGAAATCCCGAATATCCGTACCTACGTATCCGTAGACGGCGGACTTGGTGATAATCCTCGTTATGCACTTTACAAGTCGGAGTATGATTTTGTGATGGCAAATAAGGCAGACAAGGCAAAGGATTCTGTCGTGACCGTCGCAGGCAGATGCTGCGAAAGCGGTGATTTGCTGGGCGAAGGAGTAAAGTTGCAAACGGCAGAGGTAGGAGACACTTTGGCAGTTCTTGCTACCGGAGCGTACAACTATTCCATGTCCTCCAATTACAACCGGGTACCGAAGCCGCCGGTGCTTATGATTAGTAGAGGTGAAGTAAAGGTTGCGGTGAAGCGTGAGACTTTAGAAGATATCGTCAGAAATGACATGTAAGGAAGCGGGAAAGTTTTCAGGAGCATTTTCCATAAAATAAAAAATAGGGCTTGTTTCCGAACGTGAATCGCGTTATAATATAGGAAATTGCCGACAGTAACGGATGGGACTGCCATGCGGATGCATGGTGGTTCTTTTCTGCGTGTAGGCGCACTTGTGCGTAAGGAAAAAAGTCACAAGTGACCGAACTCGGCGCGCGTGCTTCCCGGAGGTCGCACGAATAAATAGTTCATAGGAGGAAAGAGATATGAAGATTTTAGTAATTAACTGCGGAAGCTCTTCTTTGAAGTACCAGTTGATTGACATGGAGAACGAGAACGTTTTGGCAAAGGGTCTTTGCGAGCGTATCGGTATCGAGGGTTCTAAGTTAACCCATAAGCCGGCAGGAAAGGATGTTTTGGAAAAGGTTGAGCCGATGCCGGATCATCAGGTGGCTGTTAAGCTTGTATTGGATGCATTACAGGATGCAACCTACGGGGTGATTACCGATGTAAACGAGATTACCGCAATCGGTCATCGTGTGCTTCATGCAGGTATGCACTACAGCGAGTCCATTATCGTAAACGAGGATGTGAAGAAGGTAGTACGTGACTGCTTCGATCTCGGACCGTTACATAACCCGGCGAACTTAATCGGTATTGAGGCTTGTGAGGCTGCTATGCCGGGAATCCCGAATGTGGCTGTATTTGATACCGCATTCCATCAGACCATGCCGGAGAAGGCATATATGTATGCGATTCCGTATGAGTACTATGAAAAGTACGATATCAGAAGATACGGTTTCCACGGAACCAGTCATCGTTTCGTATCCAAGAGACTGATTGAGGTTGCGGGTCTTGATGTAAATAATTCCAAGGTAATCGTTTGCCACCTCGGCAACGGTGGCAGTATTTCCGCAGTGGTAAACGGCAAGTGTGTAGATACCAGCATGGGTCTTACTCCGCTTGAGGGCTTAATCATGGGTACCAGAAGCGGTGACCTGGATGCGGCTGTGGTTCAGTACATTGCCAACAAGGAAGGCAAGACTGTAAATGAAGTAATCGACATTTTAAATAAGAAGTCCGGTGTACTCGGTATTTCCGGCGTATCCAGCGACTTCCGTGATGTACAGAAGGCACAGAAGGAAGGCAACAAGAGAGCGGATATCGCGATTCAGGCTTTCGTATATCGTGTAGCAAAGTACATCGGTTCTTATGTGGCAGCCATGAACGGTGTGGATGCGATTGCATTTACCGCCGGCGTAGGTGAGAATGATGCAACCATCCGTAAGGAGATTTGCTCTTACCTCGGTTATCTTGGTGTGACTGTGGATGACGAGGCAAACAAGCTTCGTGGCGAGGAAGTAAAGATTTCCGGTGCCGATTCCAAGGTACAGGTATTTGCCATCCCGACCAATGAGGAACTTGCAATCGCAAGAGAAACAAAGGACTTACTGTAATTTAAAAAAAACTGTTGACAAATAGTTTGTCGGATACTATAATAGTTTAGTGTGAGTTTTGGGACCATACCCTAGGTATGCCGTTTGGCAGGACAGGAGCTTTGTATGACAGTATCTTTATCGGAAGCCATGCAGGTTGCGGGCGGAGTATTCGAGGAAGAATTTACGTACGAACCGGCGGAGTTTTGTTATGCAGGAGGTCGATATCCGATTCTAAAAAAAGAACCGGTGAAGCTGACCGTAACGAATCTCGGCGGACGCAAGGTAAAGATTGTACTGGAAGGTGAAGTGACGTTAAGCTTGCCGTGTGACAGATGCCTAAAGGAAGTGGCAGAGACTGTTTCGTTCCAAACGGAACGGGAAGTTGATTTTTCCAAAAGTGAAGAGGAAAGAGCTGCCGAGTTGGACGAAACTAATTTTATAGACGGATATGATTTAGACGTGGACGCATTTGTCTGCGAGGAAATCTTGCTTGGGTTCCCCATGAAGGTTCTGTGTCAGGAAGACTGCAAAGGAATCTGCAAGGTTTGCGGAGCAAATCTGAACGAGGGCGAGTGTGGTTGTGACCGCACGGAACTGGATCCGAGAATGTCTGTTATCCGAGATATCTTTAACAACTTTAAGGAGGTGTAATCATGGGAGCAATTTGTCCGAAGAATAAGCATTCCAAGGCAAGAAGAGACAGTCGTAGAGCAAACTGGAAGATGACTGCTCCGAATCTTGTTAAGTGCAGCAAGTGTGGCGCACTTATGATGCCGCACAGAGTATGTAAGGCTTGTGGTTCTTACAACAAGAAGGAAATCATCGCAGCTGAGTAATTCACTTAAAAAGCGCATAAATCCAAGGACTTTAGAGATAAGGCCCTTGGATTTTTTGTGCCCAAAAAATCGAAAATAACTATACCGTAATGAGAACGGATACAGCGGATGCCCACATTCATAAAATCATCCTTTATATTGCAGAGGAGTTTGGAGCAGATGTTGCTCTGGAAAAACTGGATGAACTTGAGGGGCAGATTTTGTTGTTGGGAGAGAATCCGTATCCTGGAATTAACCCACGCTACATAATCTTACGTCGGCAGGGATATAAGGTACTGGTGTTGGAAAAGAATCTTGTTTGCTACAAAATTGATGAAGTGAATAAAGTAGTCACCGTGTATGCGGTAGTTGATCAAAGGAAGGATTATTTGAATATTATTAGGGGATTGTAAAAGGAAGCAGATAGCAAGTATATGATATATTTTTACGACAATGTTTCGAAGTTTTCGCAAATGTATTGATTCTATTAGGGTTAGAAGGGTGCTTTTTGTTATTTAACTGCATAGCCGTATTTTGATGTGTTTAGCTTAATCCATTAGTTCGGAAGGAGATGTCAAATGGTTCATCTGCAGTATGAAATGTTTGTGATAAGGCGTTAGGTGAAGATGATACGAGGACTGCGGTTCTCGTATCTTTATTTGTAAATCTGTTTGAAAAGAATATGATGTTTGGTAGGTCTTGCTTTTTTTTGTGAATGGAATCCAAAGCAGACACACAGTTCTCTGTAGTTTTGCTTGATTTTTTTTTGAGGTTATGGTAAACTATAGAAGAATTAAAACGCTAATGTGTGTAGCGTTTCCAATACGATTCTGTAAAAATTCCCATCTAAGAGTAAAATGAATAGTTTTCCCGATGAGAGAAAAGAATTTTTTATTTAATATATGGTGTCACAAGGAGGATGTATGGAAAAGTATCTTGAAATGACAATTACGCAGTTGAAGGATGTGGCGAAAGAACGCGGAATAAAAGGTGTTTCTGCCATGAAAAAGCAGGAATTAGCGGAACTTTTATCTGCAGCGGATCGCATGCTGGCACTGAAAGAAAAGGAAAAAAAGGAAGCGGCAATAAAGGCGACAAAGCCGGCGGCACGTCCGCAAGGAACGGGGGAAGCACCTGCGGGAGGACGTTCGCAGGCAAGCCCGGATCGTCCGGTAATGCAACGTCCTCAGGGGGGACAGGAGAGACCGACAATGCATCGTCCGCAAGGAACCCCGGAACGTCCGGTAATGCATCGCCCGCAAGGAAGCCCGGAGCGTCCGGGAATGCAGCGTCCGCAAGGAAGCCCGGAGAGACCGATAGCATCGCGTCCGCAAGCGGAGCAGGAACGTCGGGTAGAAGTGACGAAGCCGATAACGGAAGAAACGGCAGAAAATATGTCACAGCAGTCCGTGCAACGTTTTGACCCGGAAAAGGCTACGCCGGATGATATTAAAAAGATGGACAGCGGTGAGACCCGTGTAGGTATTTTAGAGGTAATGTCGGAGAATTTCGGTTTTATTCGTTGTGATAACTATCTGCCGGGAGAGAATGATGTGTATGTATCTCCGGCACAGATTCGCAAATACGGACTTAAGACCGGTGATATTATTTGCGGAAATACGAAGATTCGTATGCAGAACGAGAAGTTCAGTGCATTGTTATATATTAAGAATGTAAACGGATTGCCGCTTGAAGTTATTATGAAACGGAAACGTTTTGAGGATTTAACCCCGATTTTTCCGAATGAGCGGATTCATTTGGAAACCCCGGGGTGCAGTCTTTCCATGCGTATGGTGGATTTGATTTCTCCGATCGGTAAGGGACAACGCGGTATGATTGTTTCACAGCCGAAGACCGGTAAGACAACCTTGTTAAAGCAGATTGCAAAAGCAATTACAAAGAATCATCCGGATATGAATATGATTATTCTGCTCATTGATGAGCGTCCGGAGGAAGTGACGGATATTAAGGAGTCCATCGAAGGGGATAAAGTAGAAGTTATTTATTCCACCTTTGACGAACTTCCGGAGAATCATAAGCGTGTGTCCGAGATGGTAATCGAGCGTGCAAAGCGTCTGGTAGAGCAGAAGCAGGATGTGGTAATTTTGCTTGACAGTATTACCCGTCTTGCCCGTGCTTATAACCTGACGGTAGCACCGAGCGGACGCACTTTATCCGGTGGTCTTGACCCGGCTGCGCTTCATATGCCGAAGAAGTTTTTCGGTGCGGCAAGAAATATGCGTGAGGGCGGTAGTTTGACCATACTTGCCACGGCACTTGTAGATACCGGAAGCCGTATGGATGATGTAGTGTTCGAGGAATTTAAGGGAACCGGTAATATGGAACTTCAGCTGGACCGTAACCTTTCTGAACGCAGAGTGTTCCCGGCGATTGATTTGCCGCGTTCCAGTACCCGGCGTGACGATTTGCTTCTGACCCCGGAGGAACAGGAAGCAACAGCACTCATGCGCCGTTTGTTTAACGGAGCGAAGGCAGAGGAATCTATTGAGAATATTATGCGCACCTTTCAGAGTACAAAGAACAATGCGGAGTTTGTGCAGATGATTAAGAAATTCCGTTAGGAGGAGCTTTATGGCTGCAATTGATAACGATTGGTTGCCGGCAGTAAATGCCGAGTTTAAGAAGCCGTATTATGCGGATTTATACAAGTTTGTTAAGGAAGAGTACTCCAAGGTGGCGGTTTTTCCACCGTCGGATGAGATCTTTTCGGCGTTACATTTAACACCTCTTTCTAAGGTGAAGGTGGTAATTATCGGCCAAGACCCGTATCATAACGTAGGACAAGCACACGGGCTTTGCTTTTCTGTGCGCCCGGATGTAGAGATTCCACCATCTTTGGTGAATATCTACAAAGAACTACAGAGCGATTTGGGATGCAAGATTCCGAACAACGGTTATCTGGTAAAATGGGCTGAACAGGGGGTGCTGTTATTGAATACGGTACTGACGGTTCGTGCCCATCAGGCCAACTCCCACCAGGGCAAAGGCTGGGAACAGTTTACGGATGCCATTATTAGGGCAGTGAATGCAGAGGACCGGCCTATTGCATACCTTCTTTGGGGGCGTCCGGCTCAGAGCAAGATGAGTATGTTAGATAATCCGAAACATAAGGTGTTCACCGCACCTCATCCGAGTCCGCTTTCTGCTCACAGAGGGTTCTTTGGGTGTAAGCACTTTTCCCAGACGAATGCCTTTTTACAGGCGAACGGGATAGAGCCCATTGACTGGCAGATTGAAGATGTATAAATATTCGGAGGTGCCTATTTCATGAAAAGAAGAGTTTTTTTGTTTGTTATGATTGCTATGCTGGGACTGGCTGCGTGTCAGGAAAGTAAAGATGTTGAGAAACAGGGAGTAACCGAGACGCCGGAAGCGACGGTTACCGCGGTACCGGAAGAGGAACCGGAAGCAACCGTGACACCGGAGCCGACGGCTACGCCTGTACCGACTGCCACACCGGAGCCGACAGCTACGCCTGTGCCGACGGCAACGCCACTTCCCGAAGGAGTAGTGGAATTAAGTGATGCAAAGGTCGGGGCAACAGTACTTTTTGGTTCCTACGAGCAGGATAATAAGACCGGAAACGGTGCAGAAAAAATTCAGTGGTATGTGCTGGATCGTAAGGGAGATGAAGTATTACTGTTCAGTAAGTATTTGTTGGATGTAAAAGCGTTTCATTCCGATTATGTAGAATATATCACTTGGGAAGAGTGTACGCTTCGTACATGGTTAAATAATGATTTTTACAATACAGCCTTTACCGATGATGAAAAAGCGTTCATTAAGCTTTCAAAATTGACAACGAACGGTAATAATTTCTATAAATCTGTAGGTGGCGGAAATGATACGGAAGATAACATTTTTGTACTTTCCACGAATGAGTGTCGCGACTATTTTTTGATGGATACGTCCAGTGATATGGGGTGGAAGTCAGAAGATGACCGTCTGCTTGCAGAAAAAACAAAATATACAAGTGGAAGAGCTACCGGGGGAAACGGTTGGTGGACTCGTACACCGGGAGCTATGTATAATGTTGTGACCGGCGGAGGTTATTTCTCAATGTACGGAACTGAATGCGATGAGTGGGAGAAGATTTGTGTTCGTCCTGCTTTGTGGTTGGATTTAAATCCGTAAAATCCAAGCATAGAATCGATGGAACGGTTGATTGGTGAATGTTTATGAAGAACGGCGCGCAGTTTTGCGCGCCGTTGTTTCGGTAAGGGATATTATTGCTTTTGTCCGATTTTTTGAAGTAATGCTTCTTGCAATACCTGAGAAAAGTTAATCCCAAGAGATAATGCTTCCTCGTTTAACCATTCCGGAATGCTTAAGGTTTTCTTTACCGCTTTTGTGTTGTGCTTGCGGCGGTAAGCTGCTAAGTCAAGGGAGACAAGGGCAAGAGTGGCTCCTTCCGGCACGGTGATATCGGAGGGACGGGACGGTTTCGGTAAGTCTTTGGATGTATAATCCGAGACACAAAGGCCTAAGGCATCCACTGCCATGGCGTAGGTCTCTTCTAAGGATTCTCCTTGGGTAAAGCATTCAGGGAAATCCGGAAAAGACACCCAGAAGCCTCCTTCCGGGGCAGAGTGAAATAATGCAAAGTAAAATAGCGTATTCATGTGTACCTCCTTATTTTGTGGATGGTTTTATTCCTGCTTGGCGTAAAATGGCATGTTCCATTCCCTTCTTTAAATCTTTGCAGTGGAGCGGGACAATGACTTGAACGCCTGTTTCGGGGTTGTTTAGCTTTACATGAGAACCGTTTTGGCTGATAATAACAAAATGGTTTTTCTGTAGCAGAGATATCATTTTCTTTGGTGTAAGTGGCAATTGTAATAAAACTCCTTTCATATTATATTTACATTATAGTACGTAACAATACGTATGTCAAGGCAGTAAGGGATGAATAGAGATTAGATGGGAGAGATAAGATGACAAATTATTTATTTCACGGTTCTCATGTTTCGGGAATCGGAACATTACATGCGACATCCAAATTGCATGGAACAGAAGATACGAAGGTAGTGTATTTGACGGCAAATCCGGTGTACGCCCTTTTTTATATTTGGGATGCGACACACAATAAGAGAACCGGAAAGTATGTTACTTGTTTTATAAAAAACGGAAAGGTATACTATGAGGAGCAGTTTCCGGAGCAGTTAAAGACTTTTTATAAAGGGGTATCCGGTTATTTATATTGTATTCCGCATACAGAGGATTTCGGTCAGGTTGAGGGCTGGGAGGATATGTGGTACAGCGAAAAGGATGCAGAGATTACGGAAGTACGGTATATCCCGGATGTGTACGAAGAGCTTATGAAGTACGAGAAGGAAGGAAAACTGGAAGTGCTTTCATATGAAATGGTTGCGCCGGAACGGATTCGGGACTTGTATGAGTACATGGCGCAGAAATTGTTGAATAACGGTATCGTCAAACAGCCGGACTGTGAAGAAGCGGTGTTTTATCAGACCTATTTTGAACCGGTATGGAAGATGGCACTGGAAAGAGTCAAATCTATTGGAGAATAAAGTGCCGCGGAAGGACTGAAAAAGGAGCGGTTACAACCTCCGGTTGAGAAAAACACAATCCGTTTGTTCTCTTCTGATTCCAGGAACGGAATGTTAGACTGAATTCATCAAAAGCAGAAAGGAGTCATCATAGAAATGAAAACAGCGTAGGTTGTGACTTTGTTTGGTCGTGGCCTACGCTGCGTTTGTCTTTCGAGAAAACTGCGCCTTTCTTTTAATTTAATCCTCCGTGCGTTTTGTCCGGTACTCCGACGGTGTGCAATGATTTTTCTTTTTAAATGCCCGGTTGAAGGCGCAGATGCTGCCGAAGCCGGCCTGATAGGCAATGTCCGTAATTGCTTTATCCGGAACCAGCAAAAGCCGCTCGGCTGATTTTATTCTTTGAAGACATAAATAGTCAAAAAAGGTCTGTCCTGAAAATTCTTTAAATACCCTGGCAAAATGATATTTGGAAAACCCTGCGATTTCTGCGGCTTTTTCCAAAGGAATATCCTCTGTGTAGTGTTGGTTGATATAGAAAAACACCATATTTAAACGGTCTATGACACTTTTTTCATACTGTTTCGGTATACTTGAATTTAGAAATGGGTGATTCTCCTCATATTCCACATGAAATGTAATCATTTTGGAAAGAATCATCAATTCACGCAGACTGCTTTGCCGGTAATAATCTTCGAGCATCCGGTACAACAGTTCCATTTCCTTGTGATAAATGGCGTCCGTCGGCCGGATTAATACCGGATGTGAAAAAGTCGAAGCTAAATATGGGAATCCGCTGATTGTTTGTAATGCGGATAAATTGAACAGAAATACCAACCGGACGCCCGGCTCCGAACAAATCAAATCATGGAGTTCTCCATCGGGAATGATAAAGATTTCTCCGGGATTTAAAATATATTCTTGTTGCTTAACATGTACTGTCATGTGGTTTTCAATCGGAACAATAATTTCTGTAGAAGCATGCCAGTGCTTTTCGTAATTTCTGAGTTCTTTATTGACCCAGAACCGAAAACTTGAATTGGGTGGGAAATTAACCGGTTCATATTCGCCTGTCACGGTTCTTCTGATATATTCTCTATCCTGCATGGTACGAAAATGATTGATAACATCTCGTGTAAAATATGGGATCTCTGATTGCATCAGGTCAAACTCCTCCTCATATGTCGAATCTTGTGGTGTGCATTTGTACATATTTGGCGTTTTTGTACGCTTTTTGCAGTGATAATTAGGCAAAATGCACGGATTCATTGTAGCATACTATCGCATTTCTTGCAAGAAGTATTATACAAGAGCAATATGTGACAGATTATTTAGCAATATGAGATAGGCAAATGTAAGCACTTACATAATATAATAAAGCAGATGAAAATGGAAGGATGGTATCCGGTATGAAGAAGCAGAAAAGCACAGCTGTTGTACCTAAAAGGAAGATGAGCTTCAAAGTCTACATGAAGAAGTATTGGCAGCTTTATGTTATGTTATTTTTTCCGCTGTTATATCTTGCAATATTTAAGTATGCGCCTATGTCGTATATTCAGATTGCATTTAAAAAGTTTAAAATCAACAGAAGCATTTGGGAGATGCCTTGGGCAGATAACCACGGTTTTAAATATTTTATAGATGCTTTTTCAAATCCTGATTTTTTGGAAGCATTACGTAATACCATTTTGCTGAATCTTTTGGATTTAGTAATCGGTTTTTCGATTCCGATTATTTTTGCATTGATTTTAAATGAGTTGGTATTTAAACGTTTTAAGCGTGTGGTTCAGACCGTCGCTTATATGCCGCATTTCCTATCCTGGGTTATTATTTACGGATTGGCATTGCAGATGTTTGCACCGAGTAACGGTCTTGTGAATTTATTTCTGAATAAGATAGGAATGGAAACCGTTCATTTTTTGGATGACCCAATCCTTTGGATTTTCACCTACATATTTTTGGGTATTTGGCAGAGTTTCGGTTGGAACTCCATTGTGTATCTTGCGGCAATTGCGGGAATTAATCCGGAATTGTACGAGGCTGCGGAAGTGGACGGTGCCGGAAGATGGCGTAAGATTTGGCATGTTACGTTGCCGGGAATCAAATCTACGATTATTATTCTGTTGATTATGAATTTAGGTAATATTTTGGGTAGCGGATTTGACCGTCCGTTTGCATTGCAGAATAATTTGGTTATGGATGTAGCGGAAGTATTATCTACCTTTGTATATAAAAACGGTATTTTGGGTCTTAAGTTCTCTCTGACCACGGCAATCGGCTTCTTCCAGTCCATCGTTTGTGTGTTCTTCCTGTTATCAGCAAACTGGATTTCACGCAAAATGGGTGAACGAGGCATTTGGTAAGTGTAGGAGGATAGAAAGATGAAGAGCGGATTAAAAAAATTAAAAGTGGCGGATTGGGTATTTGTATTTGTCTGCATAATAATCAGTGCAATCTGCCTGTTGCCTATGTTAAATCTTCTGGCGCGATCGTTGAGTTCGACAGAGGCACTCATTAAGAGGGAAGTTACTCTGTGGCCGAAGGGTTGGAATCTGGATTCCTACAAGATGGTTCTAACGGATATGAAATACATATGGTCTTTTATTTGGACCACGATTTTGACTGTGATTTGTACTTTTGTTTCCCTTGCCATGACCACTTTATGTGCGTACCCGATGATTTTTGAGAATTTGAAGGGACGCAAGGTAATGAATGTCCTGATTACCATTACCATGTTTTTCAATGCGGGAGCAATTCCGAATTATCTGTTGTTACAGAAGCTGCATCTTTTGGATAATCCGTTGGTTCTGATTATTCCGAGTTGTTTAAGTGTGTACAACATGATTATTATGAGAAGTTTCTTCTACGGAATACCGGACAGTATCCGGGAGGCGGCACAAATTGACGGAGCAAGTCATTTCTCGATTTTGTGGAGAATTTATATTCCGTTGTCCAAGCCGGTATTTGCGACTTTGGCGTTGTTTTATGCGGTAGGACGTTGGAACGGTTATTCCGACGCTTTGATGTATCTTTCGGTTAAGAAGGATGAATTCTATCCGCTGCAGTTATTCTTATATAATATTTTGAACAGCGTAAACAGTGTGGACGTTGCGGCGCAGGAGGGATTTTCCTCTCCGGGACTTTCGGAGTCCTTAAAGGCAGCTATTGTAATGTTTTCCACCATTCCGATTTTATGTATTTACCCTTGGTTACAGAAGTACTTTATTCACGGTGTAACTTTGGGCGGCGTAAAGGAATAATTGGGTTGATGCAGGACAATCCATTCATTCAAATAAAAACTATATAACGGAGGAAATGTAATGAAAAAGAAAATTTTAGCAGCTCTTCTCGCTTGTTGCATGTGCTTATCTGTTGCTGCATGTGGCAAGAAGGATGAGGAAGTTTCCAGCGGTACTAAGTTCAAGGACGGTAAGTTTGTAGATACCGTAAAGATTACCGTTGAAGTATATGACCGTGGAAACGATGGCGGTTCCGATCCGACCAACAACATGTATACCGACTTCATTAAGAAGGGTATGAAGGAAAAGTACAATGTAGAGGTTGAGTTTGTTGCTGTATCCCGTTGGGAAGAAGTTCAGCAGATTAACAACCTGCTTGCAGGCGGTACCGCACCGGACATTTGTTTAACTTATGACTATCCGACCATTCAGACCTATGCAGGTATGGACGGTGTTCTCGAGTTAAATCAGTACTTAGAGCAGCACAAGGATAAGTTGCCGAATCTTTACAACTGGCTCGGTGATACCAACATTTACTGGGATCAGGATCCGAACACCGGCGAGCTTTGGGCTATCGAAGGTAAGAGAGCTGATATCAAGAGAATCAATACCTTTGTTCGTCAGGACTGGTTAGATAAGCTTGGCATGAAGGCTCCGACCACGAAGGCTGAGTTTGAAAAGATGCTTGTTGCATTCAAGGATAACGCAAAGTTATTGCTTGGTGATGATGCAGACAAGATGATTCCGTTCTCCGTAAGCTACGATGTAGGTTGGAGAGCAGCAAACATTATTGAATCCTTTATCGATCCTGCAATGACTGATAAGGAATTCTATGTAAACGGCTTTGACGACAGAATGTACACTCAGAACGGTACAAAGGAAGCAATTCGTCTTTTAAATAAGTGGTATAACGACGGTTTAATGTGGGATGATTTCGCATTATACGGAAGCGGTGACAGCACCGAGGATGATATGATTAAGGCCGGTTATGTAGGTGCATTCATGCACAACTGGGACTATCCGTTCAGAAACGGTGAAGACAGCATTCAGGCTAACTTAAAGAGAATCGTTGGCGAAGATGCAGCATTCGTAGCAATTGACTGTTTTGAAAACAGCGATGGCGAGTATGCTAAGCGTGCTTACAGCTCCGCAGGAGACCGTAAGATTTTCTTCCCTGCAACCAATGACGAGCCGCTTGCATCCCTGCTTTACCTTGATTGGATCAGTACTCCGGAGAACATCCAGTACTTACAGATCGGTGACGAAGGCGTTACCCATACGAAGTTACCGGGTGGCGGTGTTTCCATCATTCCGGCTACCGGCAATGCAATTCAGAACTCCGGTCAGAATATTGACCTTACCATTACCTGTAACGGCTTGAACCTGATGAATGCAGAAGATACTGCAAAGTCTGCAGCATATAACTATGCAGGTGTTGATCCGTCTTATGTACAGACTTCCATCGAAGTTGCTCTTAATGATGCAATTACCGTTAAGAACGTAAACGTTGGTGCAATCGCTGCTGAAGAAGGTATGGGTACCTCCCTTGGCGATAAGAGAGACATTGCATTTGACAAGTCTGTAATTGCATCCCCGTCTGATTTCGACAAGGTTTGGGATGACAATATGAAGGACTACTTAAAGTCCGGCGGTCAGAAGATTATGGATGAGCGTAAAGAAAAGTGGGAAGCTACTTTCGGTACCAGTGATATGCTCCCGTAACTTTATCATAATTTGCTAATAACTGGAAAAAGAAGGGTTTCTTACGAAGCTCTTCTTTTTTCGTGCAGGCAAAGTGAGCATGCGCGCAAACAGTTGCGTAGTCATGCGAACGCGCCCACGACTGAGAGACGAAGTCACGAAGTGAGTGGGAAAGCACAACGTGCGCCTGCACGAAAAAAACAGGCAAAGTGAGCATGCAAGCAAATGTTGTGAGCATGCTTGCAAACAGTTGCGTAGTCATGCGAACGCGCCCACGACTGAGTGACGAAGTCACGAAGTGAGTTAATCTAAAATCATTCCGATACCGCGCTTTATGGTTTCCGCATCCAGTGCACTGCTGCCTTGGGCAATTAAATTTCCCTCTGCATTGATAAAATAGGTAACAGGGATGCCGTATACCTGGTAGGTGTACGCAGCATCGGAGTCTTTATCGTAATACACCGGGAAGGTGTAGCCGCTACTATCAAGGAAGGTTGTAGCGGTATCCATGGTTTCTCTGGAGCCGTCCGTTAGATTTACCATAATAAAGTGAAGTTCTTCTTTGTATTCTTTGTAGATTTCTTCAAAGTCAGGCATTTCCATTTTACAAGGGCCGCACCAGCTTGCCCAGAAGTTCAGTACCACAGGCTTTCCCAGAAAATCAGACAAGCGAACTGTGTTACCCGCGCGGTCATAGACTGTGAAATCCGGTGCCGGAAAGGTGGTGTTTTCGTCGGTTGATTCGTTTGTATCAGAACCGGAGTTTTCGTTGTTTTTGTCAGAATGTATATCAGTATCGGACATATTGTTTCCGGTAGAATTCCCGGGGGTGACGTTATCGGATACATTGCTGCCGCCATCATTTGGTATCAGCAAATGATCCGGTGTCAAATGCGTTCCAAGCTTTGAGTATAACAAAGAAGCTCCTACCATGAGAGCAACGAACAATACAGATACAATAATCAGAGTCTTTTTATTTCCCATACTGCCTCCTTAGAAAAGAATACGACCAAGAGATCCTGTTGCCATCAGGATACCTACAAGAATGAGTAAACACCCGCTGACAAAGTTGATGATTTTGTAATGTTTTTTGATAAAAGTAAAGGCACCTTTGAGGCTGTCAATCAGGATAGCACTTAGGATAAACGGAATTCCGAGACCGAGAGAGTAGCACAGTAGCATTAAAATACCTTGCAGTGCCTGTCCCTCCCGGGAAGCCATCATCAGTGCGGAGCCGAGGAATGCACCCACACACGGCGTCCAACCAAGGGAGAATACTATACCGAATAATACCGCGGAAAAGAAGTTCATGTTGTCGGTATTGACGGACTGTTTCATCCCTTTGAACAGATTGATTTTAAACACGCCCATAAAGTTCAAACCGAAGAAGATAACAATCAGTCCGCAAACAATATTTACAATCTGCTGATGCTTTGTAAACAGACTACCGATGCTGCCGGCCAGGGCGCCCATAGTAATAAAGACCAGAGTGAAGCCGGATACAAAGCCAAGAGCACCGGTTACGGTTTTTTTTGTGGTACGCTCCCCACTGCCTGCGAAATAGGTAAGATAAATCGGTATCATAGGCAGAAGACAGGGGGAGATAAAGGTAATAATGCCTTCTAAAAAAGAGATAACATATTGCATAGGAAACCTCCTGTGTAAAAGTCAGTGGGGTAAAGTGTGTCAGAAAATAGGAATATCATTCGTCTTGAAAAAAAGCCTCCTGCTTTGTACGGGAAATTCGTTTGAAGTTTCGGTGCAAAATCAGGAGCCTTTTTTCTTTTGATTCGTTACGTTTTATTATTTCATTTGTTTTACTGCTGTGGCCAGCATAAGCTTGATACGATTGAGCTGATTTACTTCGGAAGCACCCGGATCGTAGTCTACAGCCACGATGTTGCTTTCCGGATGGCGACGGCGCAATTCTTTAATGACACCTTTTCCTACCACGTGGTTCGGTAGGCAGGCAAACGGCTGGGTGCAGACAATGTTCGGTACGCCGGAATGAATGAGCTCAATCATCTCTGCGGTAAGGAACCAGCCTTCACCGGTTTGATTTCCGGTGGAAACAATGTCTTCTGCGTAGCTTGCCAATGTATCAATACGAGCCGGAGCATCAAAGTGCTTACTTGCTTCCAGTTCCTTTCGGGCAGTGCTGCGGAACTTTTCCAAGAAAGAGTAAATCAGGTTGTTTACCGTTTTGCTCTTCTTGGATTTGCCAAGATAATCTGCCTTAAAGTTTGCGTTGTACATGGTGTAATGTAAAAAGTCCAATAAATCGGGAACCACTGCTTCGGCACCTTCCGCTTCTAATAATTCTACCAGATAATTGTTTGCAGCCGGTAGGAATTTAACCAGAATTTCACCGACAACACCAACGCGTGGTTTCTTTAAGGTCTCGTCAATCGGAAGGGCATCAAATTCCCGGATGATGCCACGGATGTTTTTCTTAAACTCGGACATCTTCGGATTCTTTACCGCTTCGCAACAGATGGCGTTCCATTTTTCGTATAATGCATTTGCGGAGCCTTTTTCCACCTCATACGGACGCATACGATACAGAACACGCATAAATACGTCGCCGTAAATCACAGACTGTAAAATGCCCAGCAGCATCTTTGGCGTGTAGGTAAGACCCGGATTTTTCTCGATACCGGAGGTGCTGATGGAAACTACCGGAATATGTCCCATGCCGGCCTTTTGCAGGGCACGGCGGATAAATCCGATGTAGTTGGTGGCACGGCAACCGCCACCGGTCTGAGTTATCATTACCGCTACTTTGTTTAAATCGTATTTGCCGGAAAGAAGAGCATGCATAATCTGTCCTACTACCATGAGAGAAGGATAACAAGCATCGTTATTTACGTATTTGAGACCGACATCCACTGCAGTTCTTCCGTCGTTATCAAGAACAACAACGTTGTAACCGTGAGCACGAAGTGCCGGTTCCAGAATACGGAAGTGAATCGGGGACATCTGCGGTGCAAGTAAGGTGTATTCCTCTTTCATTTTTTCCGTGAAGATGACACGATGGTGCGCCGCATCAGCCTTGTGAGGTACAATTCCCTTGCGCTTACGGTCCGCAACGGCAGAGAGTAAGGAACGGATACGAATACGGGCTGCACCCAGGTTGTTTACTTCATCAATCTTAAGGACGGTATAAATTTTACCGGAAGCGGTCAAAATGTCGCTGACCTGATCGGTGGTTACCGCATCCAGACCGCAACCGAAGGAATTTAACTGAATAATTTCCAAATCCGTACGGGTGCGGACATAGGACGCCGCTGCGTACAGTCTGGAATGGTACATCCACTGGTCTACCACGAGGGTCGGACGGTCCACGTTCCCTAAGTGGGAGACGGAGTCCTCGGTAAGCACCGCCACATCATAAGAAGTGATGAGTTCCGGAATACCATGGTTGATTTCCGGGTCGATATGATACGGTCTGCCGGCTAATACAATACCGAGCTTTCCGTTTTTCTTAATATAGTCAAGGGCTGCTTCACCAGCCTTCTGCATGTCATATCTTGCTGCGGACAGTTCCTCCCATGCCTTGTCTGCTGCAAGGGTAACTTCACTTGCCGGAACGCCGTACTCTGCCATAATCTGTACCAGACGCTTTTGGGCTATTTCCTTTGTTTCCAAGGACAGAAACGGATTGGCAAAGGTAATGTCGTCAGCGCGAAGTTCTTCTACGTTGTTTTTAATGTTCTCACCGTAGGAGGTAACAATCGGGCAGTTGTAGTGGTTGCCCGATTCCGGGAATTCCTTGCGCTCGTACGGAATACACGGATAGAAGATGAATTTGCATCCTTCTTTGATCAGCCAGGAAATGTGACCGTGGGCAAGCTTTGCCGGGTAACATTCGGATTCACTCGGGATGGATTCAATACCCATTTCGTAAATCTTACGGCTGGAAAGAGGAGAAAGTACCACGCGGTAGCCCAACTCCGTAAAGAAGGTGTGCCAGAACGGGTAGTTCTCATATAAATTCAGGACACGCGGAATGCCGACGGTACCACGCTTTGCCTGGGTTTCGGATAACGGGGCGTAGTCAAAATAACGCTTTAATTTATATGCAAATAAATTCGGAATGTCTGCGTTGCTCTTTTCCTTGCCCAGACCCTTTTCACAACGGTTGCCGGAAATAAAACGGCGGTCACCGGAGAAACGGTTAATGGTAAGGAGACAGCTGTTGGTACAGCCCTTACAACGGGTCATGGTAGTTTCGAATTTCAGCTCGTTTAACGCTGCCGGAGAAAGCAGGGAGGTTTCCTGTCCGGTATAGTGCTCGCGGGCAAGTAATGCTGCACCGAACGCTCCCATGATACCGGCGATATCCGGACGTACTGCTTCACAGCCGGAGATTTTTTCAAAGCTGCGCAATACTGCGTTGTTGTAGAAGGTACCGCCCTGTACCACGACTTTCTTACCTAAATCCTTCGGGTCGGAAATCTTAATAACCTTGTAAAGAGCGTTTTTAATAACGGAGTAGGCAAGACCGGCGGAAATATCCGCAACGGTAGCGCCTTCCTTTTGCGCCTGCTTTACTTTGGAATTCATAAATACGGTACAACGGGTACCCAGATCAATCGGGTTTTCCGCAAATAACGCAATCTTTGCAAAATCTGCGACTTCGTAGTTCAAGGACTTTGCAAACGTCTCAATGAAGGAACCGCAACCGGAGGAACAAGCTTCGTTTAACTGTACGCTGTCTACGGAGGAGTTCTTAATCTTGATACACTTCATGTCCTGACCGCCGATGTCAAGAATACAGTCCACATCCGGTGCAAAGAAGGCGGCTGCATGATAGTGGGCAACAGTCTCTACTTCGCCCTCATCTAACATAAGAGCAGCCTTAATCAGGGCCTCACCGTAACCGGTGGAGCAGGAACGGACAACCTCGGCTCCTTCCGGAAGGAGGGAATAGATTTCTTTTACTGCTTTAATGGTAGTCTTTAACGGACTGCCGTTGTTGTTGCTGTAGAAGGAGTATAATAACGTTCCGTCCTCGCCTACCACAGCTGCTTTGGTGGTGGTGGAGCCGGCATCGATACCGAGGAAACATTTTCCGCGGTAAGAGGCAAGGTCTGCCTTTTTTACGGTGTGGGCATCGTGACGGGTCAGGAATTTCTGATAGCTTTCTTCGTTGTCAAAAAGAGGTTCCATACGGGTAACCTCAAACTCCATCTTGATACCGGTACGCAGACGGTCAGTCATGGCAGAAAGGGAAACGGATGCCTCTTCCTTCGCGTTCATGGCGGAACCGATGGCAGCAAACAGGTGGGAGTGCTCCGGAGCGATAACCTGAGCCGGAGCCAGATTTAAGGTACGGATAAAGGCAGCCTTTAATTCCGTTAAGAAGTGAAGCGGACCACCGAGGAACGCTACATTACCCCGAATCGGCTTGCCGCAGGCGAGACCGCTGATGGTCTGGTTTACTACTGCCTGGAAAATGGAAGCGGCAAGGTCTTGTTTCGTGGCACCTTCGTTAATGAGTGGCTGAATATCGGACTTTGCGAATACTCCGCAACGTGCGGCAATCGGATAAAGAGCCTGATAATCTTTTGCATACTCATTAAGACCGGAAGCATCGGTTTTAAGAAGAGATGCCATCTGGTCAATAAAGGAACCGGTACCGCCTGCACAGATACCGTTCATACGCTGCTCTACGCCGCCGGTAAAGTAAATAATCTTTGCATCTTCGCCACCGAGCTCAATAGCAACATCCGTCTGAGGGGCATAGTCCCCCAGAGAAGTAGCGACAGCCACTACTTCCTGTACAAACGGCACATCCAAATGCTTCGCAATGGTAAGGCCGCCGGAGCCGGTAATGACCGGATGAAGGTTCAATTCACCCAGCTGTTCCTTTGCCTTTTCCAAAAGGTTTGCCAAAGTGCCCTGAATGTCTGCAAAGTGTCTTGTGTAATCCGAGAACACAACAAGTCCGGATGGGTCTAAAATCGCAATCTTTACGGTTGTGGAACCGATGTCGATACCCAGAGAATAAAAATTCTGTTTCTCAGCCATAGTAAAATCCTTTCTGCCTCTAGATCGTTAAAAAGTAAGTCCGTATACGGACGGAGTGGTCTTGTGATGTTTTTTGCTTTATATTAAAAGAATGAAAATAAACATACTTATTTATTATACGACACCTTTCGGCATGATGCAAGAAAAAAAGTGAAATGAAACTGTTAAAAAATCATAACGTAAAAGAACAACGGATGTGCATTTTGCATAATTTGTAGGTAAAAAGAGCTTCGGGAGAGCAACATGGCAACTTTTGATACTTGCAACGGTATAATCTATACAATAAAAAAAGGAGATACCCTGTACTCCTTAAGCGGAAGATTTAAGGTGCCGCTTGCACGGATTTTACGGGCAAATCCGTATATCGATATTTATAATCTACAGATCGGAGAGCAGATTTGTATTCCGAAATGTCCGACTTGTAACCCTTTTTATCTTATGTCTTATATTATAAAAGATGAGGAAACCTTGTTGGATATTTTAAATCGGTTCGGAATTGAACTGGAAGATTTGTTGAAATACAATAATTTAAACGGTATAATGATGCAAGCCGGTTCCAAGCTTCAGATACCGGTGCGGAAGGAAAGCGAAACGGAAGAGGACGAATAATTTTTGGGCTCCGTGTTGCAGATGCAAACGATGTGCAAGGATTAGGATTGTTGCACATCGTTGCAAGGCGGAGGATGTGTTTTCAATAAATAAATTGAAATGCGGGATTGAAGCGGAGAACGGAATATGTTACACTAAAGAAAATCCATAAAAACGGATGTGAGCCGGATGAGACAAAGAAGAGAGGAAAGAAGAGAACGAACAAAACAGTTGCGCTGTAACGTGTATCTGTTTCTTTTTGGGTTGCTTTTCTTTTTTTTCGCGACCGGGGAGTGTAAGGGCTTTGCGGCGGGGGTCAGTACAGTGCAGGAAATCCGTGTGGGTTTAAAAAGTAATTATGCCAACAAACAAAGTATTACGTTATACAACAAGAGTCTGGAGTTGGGGTATTGTAACGGAAGAGAGTACTTTGGAATACTGCGTCTTCAGTCCGAAACGGGGATAAAGGTAACTCCTGAAAGAGGGCAGTTTTTTGCGGCGGAGGGAAGTTTTTCGTTACAAAAAGCAGAAGAGGCGGTTGCACGATTGAAGGAAGCGGGAGCCATTGCATACACGGTATTGTTTTCGGAAGAAAGAGCAGGAATTTATCTGCCGGTAGACGGAAACGGAACAACTGCCGGAAACGCATATGCCTTGTGTGATGCCATAGGGAAAAAATGTGGAATTATCATAGATAGAAATGCAAAAAGCAGAGTCCATTTGCTTCGGATTGACACCGGGGAAACGGTGTTACTTGCCGACGGAGAGGGTGGGGATTATCCGCAGTTTGCGGCAACGGAACAGAATGAAAACGGGATGTTTGCGGTTGATTTAGGGACAAACCGTTATCGGGGGAGGATCGAAATCGGCAGATACGGTGGGAAAGCAACGGTGACTGCGGTAAATGTGGTTTTGTTGGAAGAATATTTGTACGGCGTGGTTCCTTGCGAAATGCCGGCATCCTGGCAAATGGAAGCATTAAAAGCCCAAGCGGTGTGCGCCAGAAGTTATGCTTTAATGAAAGCCGGATATCATGCGGAAACGGATATCAGACGTGGATTCCGTATGGTAGATACGGTACAAAGTCAGGTATACGGCGGGATTTCCCGTGAACATATAAGAAGCAACGCAGCGGTAGATGCCACGAAAGGAAAGACGTTGTGTTATGAAAATCGTACCGTGGCCGGGTACTATTTTGCTGCCAGTGGGGGACATACGGAAAATGTGGAAGATGTATGGGGGGTAACCATTCCGTATCTACAGGGAGTACCGGATACTTACGAAATCAATCCTTCCGTGAAACCGTGGGAGGTTACCATAAAGACAGAGGAATTGGAACGGTTGCTGCAAGCGGAAGAAAAGTCAGTGGGAGATATTACAAAGGTGTTGCAGGAAGTTACCACTTCTTCCGGAAGAGTATATAGTTTGCGGATCATCGGCCGGTTAGGCAACGTAGGTCTTCCTACGGATGCCCTTCGGAATGTTTTGGATTTTTCCGGAACGAAATTTCGTGTGCTGGAACCGGGAACGGTGCCGGATAAGGTGACGGTACAGGGGGCTTCCGGGACAAAGGAAACAGCGATTCATGATTGCTATGTCATAAGCGGTGACGGACAGGTACAGAGTGCAGAAGGTCTGACAGACCAATATGTAGTTTTGAGTGAAGATAACCTGACAAATTATCCGCGTTATGCTCCGGAAGCAGGAGAGTATTTGTTTGCCGGTATGGGAAGCGGACACGGTGTCGGAATGAGCCAGTCGGGAGCCAACGGCATGGCAGGAAAAGGCTACACTTATACAGAGATTTTAGAACATTATTTTACCGGGATTTCCGTGCGGTAGCCGTAGAAAAAGGCTGTAGTATTGTATGGGAATGCGGTTTTTGAAAGGATAGAATCATGGAAGCATTATTAAAGAGTGACTATTATTTTGATTTGCCGGAGGAGCTAATCGCCCAGGACCCTTTAGAGGACCGTTCATCCTCCAGACTTTTGGCGGTGGACAAGCATACGGGGGCTTTTGAACACCGGATTTTTCGGGACATTAAGGAGTATCTTCGTCCGGGAGATTGTTTGGTTCTAAACAATACGAGAGTCATTCCGGCACGTTTAATCGGCGAGCGTATTATCGACTATTCTAACATTAAGCCGGGCTTTGCTCCGGGAGCGGAGGGCGCACAGATTGAAGTGCTTTTACTAAAGCGCAAAGAAAACGATACATGGGAAACCTTGGTAAAGCCGGGAAAGAAAGCGAAGACCGGAACGAAGATTTCTTTCGGTGACGGGAAGCTTGTGGGAACGGTGGTGGATGTGTTGCCGGACGGCAATCGCCTCGTGCAGTTCTCTTATGAAGGAATCTTTGAGGAGATTTTGGATGCATTGGGGCAGATGCCCCTTCCGCCGTACATTACCCATAAGTTGCAGGATAAGAACCGTTACCAGACCGTATACGCAAAGTACGACGGTTCCGCAGCGGCACCGACGGCAGGACTTCATTTTACACCGGAACTTCTTTCTGAAATCGAGGCTATGGGAGTGACCATTGCCAACGTGACCTTGCATGTGGGCCTTGGAACATTCCGCCCGGTGAAGGAAGATAATATTTTGGAACATCACATGCACACGGAGGCATATCAGGTGCTCCCGGAAGAGGCAGAGAAAATAAATAAAACGAAAGCGGCAGGCGGCAGAGTGATCTGCGTCGGAACAACAAGTTGCCGTACCGTGGAGTCTGCTACGGACGAAAACGGTATTTTACAGGCGGGCAGCGGCGATACCAGTATCTTTATTTATCCGGGGTACAAGTTTAAGATGTTAGATTGCCTTATTACCAACTTCCACCTGCCGGAGTCTACCCTTTTAATGCTTGTGTCTGCACTGGCCGGTAGGGAAAATGTACTGAAGGTATATGAAGAAGCGGTGAAGGAGAGATATCGGTTCTTCTCCTTTGGGGATGCGTGCTTCTTTGGAGAGTTGAGTTAAAGGAGGAAAAGATTTTGGAAGTAACATGGAAAGAAAAAGAAACCGAACATTACATTTTTCATTACAAGGCGGATTCGCTGGCTGAAAAAGAAATGCAGCATATAATCGAATTACAGGAGGGCTGTTTTAAAGAAATAACGGACAAGCTGGAGTTCATACCTGAAAAAAGAATTATATATTGGCTTTGTGATACGAGAGAAGAGGTTATGCGTATAAGCGGATTCGAATACGAGACCAATGGTGTAACTTTTTTTGACCTTGAGAATCCGACCATCTACGCAGTATATAACGAAGAGGTAAAATGTGTAGGGGCTCATGAAGATGCGCATGCTATTTCCTATCAATATGCATATTCGTATTCGATTGCCCTTGCAGAAGGCTTGGCGATGTATTTTGACAAGGAATGGTGGAAGATTCCCAATGAATTATGCACACGCGTGTACATGGAGGATAACAAGTATGAAAAAGTAGAGACTTTGATTTTGGATGATTATGAGGAATTCTATAAGATAGATGACAGGATTTCTTATCCGATTATGGGAGCGTTTACTGCATTTTTGATTGAAACATACGGAATAGAAAAATACAAATCGGTATACGGGGAATATGAGGATTTGTCGCAAAGATTTCGTGAGATATATAAGAAGGAGCTAGGTGCCGTAGAGGAGGAGTTTGTTGCTTCGGTTATGTCGCAAAGCTATTCTGCTGAGTTGTTGGAGGATGCGAGAAAGATACTATACGAGGAATAGCAGAATTGAATATGAATATGAGTTTTACGGTGTCTGTATGATTGGACGGATTAGATGCAGAGGGTGAATGTCGATGAAGCTAAGAAATATTTTGATTGTCGTGAAAGATATTGAAAAATCAAAACAGTTTTATCATGACCTGTTCGGTATGGATATGATACTGGACAATGACGGCAACATGATTTTAACGGAAGGTCTGGTTCTTCAGGATGAAAAAATCTGGAGTGGATTTTTACGGAAAGAGATTGTTCTGAAAAGCAATTCCTGTGAGCTGTATTTTGAAGAACCGGACATAGAGGGATTTGTAGAAAAGCTTGAAAAATTGTATCCGTCGGTGGAATACGTCAATCGGCTTATGACTCATGCCTGGGGACAAAAGGTAGTCCGCTTTTATGATTTGGATGGTAATCTAATTGAAGTGGGAACGCCGATGTAAAGGGGCGGAGTTAGAGGCGTTTAACTGTTCGATAAGTACAAATTTGTTGAACACATGAAACTTTCAGACTTTATGGAGAAACAACGTTTTTGAAATGTAAAATAGAGTTATTTTATACAGGAGGATTTATATGACCAAAGACCAATGGACAGAAATGACAGAATACATGAAGGAGGAGCCAACCGTAGTAACGGACTATCTGGAAACCGTGTACGACGATATGCCGGAAAGTGATATTTTCGGCTTTTATGAGGCGGTGTTCGGGGACAAGCCGGCAGAGGATGACAAGGAAGCGGTATTCGAGGAGCTTTTATCCGAGCTGTATGAGCTGACGGAGGAACGTCCCAAGGAGTTTTTTGCAGTGATGCAGAGAGTGAAGAAGGTTATTGTAAAGTAACGGAGGAAGGTATATGAAATGGATGGTGGCGTCGGACATTCACGGGTCCGCGTATTATTGTGAGAAGATGCTTACTGCGTACCGGGAGTCGGGTGCGGAAAAGCTGGTGATTCTGGGGGATATTTTGTATCACGGGCCAAGAAATGATTTGCCGCGTGACTATGCACCGAAGAAGGTCATTGCCATGTTGAACGAGGTGGCAGATGAGCTTTTGTGCGTACGGGGCAACTGTGAGGCAGAGGTGGACCAGATGGTACTGGAGTTTCCGGTGATGGCGGAATATGCGGTATTCTACGTTGGAGACACCATGTATTTTGCAACCCACGGACACAAGTTCAATAAGGACAATCCACCGTGTTTAAAGGAAGGGGATGTACTTTTGCACGGACATACCCATGTGGTGGCGGATGAGTTGTGTAAAGCAAAAGGCCCGAAGGGGGAATACACCTACCGTTACATCAATCCGGGTTCCGTGTCCATTCCGAAGGAAAATACGGGACACGGCTATGTGATTTTGACGGAGGACGGCGTAGAATTCCGAAGTCTGGAGTAGCGGAAGATCGAAGACCGGAGTGACGGTAGGAAGGCAGCGGAACGCTTAAGTTCATATTTGCATGGAAAATCAGAACTATTATATGCAATTTACTGGAAATGACGGCAAAATTATGGTAAAATAAGGTTGTTGGAAGGAGGATGACCGGACGTTTTGAAATGATGCTTCCGGTTTGACAAATAAGAACAGAGATTGAGAAGGAGTGTATTTATGGCAGGAGCAGTGGCAACAGGAAAGTACCGCAATGTGTTTGCGGAGTGCGGAATTCCGCAGGAAGAGATTGACAAGAGAGTGGAAGAGACTTTTCAGATTATGTTTCACGGTAGTGAAGAGGAACGTATTTTTCATGAAGTAGGGGATGATATGGGCTACATGGAGGATACGGGAAATCATGATGCACGTACCGAGGGCATGTCCTACGGTATGATGATGTGTGTACAGCTTGATAAGAAAGAAGAGTTTGATCGCCTTTGGAAGTGGTCCAAGACCTATATGTACATGGAAGAGGGCTGGAATTCCGGCTATTTTGCATGGTCCTGTGCACCGGACGGAAAAAAGAACGCCTACGGTGCGGCTCCGGACGGAGAAGAATTTTATGCTATGGCGTTGTTCTTTGCGTCCAAACGTTGGGGCGACGGCGAGGGGATCTTTAATTACTCCAAGGAAGCAAGAGAGCTTCTTCATACCTGCATACATAAGGGGGAGAACGGAGAAGAGGGCGGTCCGATGTGGGACCCGGCAAATAAGCTGATTCAGTTTGTGGTAGGTTGCGGATATTCCGATCCGTCCTATCATTTGCCGCATTTTTATGAGTTGTTTGCGGAATATGCAAACGAGGAAGACAGAGAGCTTTGGAAGGAAACGGCAAAGGCTTCCAGAGAGTATTTAAAGAAGGCGTGTCATCCGGTGACCGGACTGAACGCAGAGTATGCGGAGTACGACGGTTCCCCGAAGAGAATGACCGAAGAACAGTGGAAGCGGTTTGGCCACAGACACGACTGGTTTTACAGTGATGCGTACCGTACCATTGCCAACATTGCACTGGATTATGAGTGGTACGGTGTAGATGAAGACCTGCGCGGGGTAGCGGACAAACAGCAGAAGTTCTTTGCGGAGACCGTAAAGGATCAGCCGGACATGACCTATGAGATTGACGGTACGGTACTTGATCGCCCGGCACTTCATCCGGTAGGACTTCTGGCAACCAATGCCCAGGCTTCTTTAGCTGCCAAGGGACCGCATGCGAAAGACTTTGTTATGAAGTTTTGGAACACACCGCTTCGCACCGGTGACAGAAGATATTATGACAATTGTCTGTATTTATTTGCAATGTTAGCATTGTCCGGAAAGTACAGAGCGTGGTAAAAACGAGGGGCTGTCGCACATCTTGATGCGACAGCCCCGTGCTTTATAATGCCACTTTTTTTCGGAAGGCCCCGGGAGTCATTCCGGTGCTTTTTTTGAATTGCCTTATGAAATGATACACTTCGTTGTATCCTACCTCGGTGGCTACGGCACTGACCGGAAGTTCGGTGGAAGTGAGTAATAGTTTCGCCTGTTCCAGTTTTGCGTTGATTACCTCCGTCATACAGGTAATGCCGAAGGCTTTTTTGTAGACTACTTGAAAATAGGAAGGGGACAGATGAGCCAAGTCCGCCAATTCTTCTATTTTCCATGGGTGTTCCGGTGCGGAGAGAACGGCATCCCGCACCTGTAGTAAATCGTAATAGTGAGGGACGGAGGTGTTGATTTGCTGGCTTTGTAGCCAAACCTCCGAAACCTTTACAAAGAGACAACGAATCAGCAAGTCAATGGACTTGGCTGCAAGACGGTTTTTCTCTGCATGTTCCGCTTGGATTAACTGCAAAAGATCTGAAATTGCACTATCGTTTGAATAGTAAATCGGAGTGTTCAAAGGAAAAGTCAATTCACTCAAGAATTGCTGCCGGTTTTCGGTGGAAAAGTGCAAATAATCATCGGTATAGTTTTCACTGTTGGAGAAGTATTTATATGGGGTGTAGGAGTCGATTAAAAACATACAGGGCTTCGTAAGAGTATATGTTTTATCCCCTAGCATCAGCGTGGTTTTTGCATGGAAACGCAAAAAGAGGAAGTCGATGATGCCGTGTTTGCGTTCTTGGATAAAGTCCGGCTCCTGTGCGTTATTTAAGGAAACGAAGTGAATGTACATCAAAATCACCTCCATAACAAAATTATAAATCAATTAATTGCAATTATACACCATTGTAAAAGGATTTGCAAGATGCTAAACTGGATGGGAAAGGTGAAGTGGCAGAAGCAGCGGAAGTTTTTCCTATCCGGTAAGGACAGCAGGCGGGAGAAATGGTTCCGTAACAGGAAGGGAAGGTAGTATGGGACAGGTAACAGGTACCAATCCGATTCTTTATACAGATTACCCGGACCCGGATATCATTCGTGTCGGGGATTGCTATTATATGGTCAGTACCACCATGCATTTTATGCCGGGCGGTGTGATTTTGCGCTCCTATGATTTGATTCATTGGGAAATTGCATCTTATGTATATGAGACTTTGGATGATACGCCGGGACAACGTCTTGCGGACGATAAAGGGGTTTACGGCAAAGGCATGTGGGCGGCATCAATCCGCTATCATAAGGGAACCTTTTATGTTTGCTTTGTGGCAAACGATACCGGAAAGACCTATTTGTATACGGCAACGGATATTACGGGACCGTGGAAAAAGAATACCATCGAAGGGTTCTTTCATGACAATTCGTTGTTGTTTGATGATGACGGACGGGTATATATCGCCTATGGAAATAGGGAGATTTACATAACCGAACTAAATGAGGATTTGACCGCACCAAAGGAAGGTGGTTTGCACCGGATGGCGGTAAAGGACACGGGAGACGTGATTCTCGGTTATGAAGGGGCACATTTATACAAGATAAACGGAACGTATTATTTGTTCTTTATCCATTGGCCGAAAGGAGGACTTCGTACCGAAGCATGTTTTTGTGCGGATTCGCTGTTGGGTGAGTTTAAGGGTGGCGATGTACTTTCCTATGATTTGGACGGGATTCGCAGCGGAGTGGCTCAAGGCGGTATCGTAGATACGCCGGAGGGAGAATGGTATTCCGTCATGTTTCAGGACCACGGTGCGGTGGGCCGGATTCCGGTGTTGGTGCCGGTGACATGGGAAAATGATTTTCCGGTGTTTGGCGATGGGATTGCACCGAAGACATTGACGGTAAAGACAGAGAATGGGGAGTACGAGTATGAGCCGCTTTGGTGTGACGATGATTTTTCTTATATACCGGATGCCGGTGGGAAGGTTACCTTAAAAAAGCCGTGGCAGTGGAATCATAATCCGGACAATCGGTTATGGTCTGTGACGGAAAAGCCCGGAACACTTAGACTTCGTTCCGGAAAACAGAGTATAAATCTTGTGCAGGCAGTAAATACCCTGACCCAGCGTACCATGGGACCGCGGTGCGGGGCCGAGGTTACCCTTTGCGGCAGTGAATTGTCAGACGGAGATTACGCAGGACTTTGTACTTTGCAGGGGGATTACGGATTTATCGCCATGACAAAAGAAGCGGGGCAGACGTTTCTTGTAATGGCGGAAAAAGAACCGGTTGCCGGGTATGCCGGCATGGGAAGTGTGGACAAAGAGCCGGGAAAAATCGTTGCAAAGATTCCGGTAGAAAATGACACGGTAAGACTTCGTGCAAAATGCGATTTTACGCAGGGAAAGGACACGGCAGAGTTTTTCTTTGCAACGGAAACGGACGGCACACCGGTAGCGTTTCAGAAACTGGGAGAGAAGCATAAGCTGTATTTTAAACTGGATCATTTTGTGGGATGCCGGTTTGGGTTGTTCCTGTTTTCCACGAAGGAACCCGGAGGCGTGGCGGAGTTTTCGAAGTTTCGATATGACGCAGAGCATGTGGGAACAAAAACAGAATAACGGAAAGGTTGCCGGTTTTTAAAGAAAGAATCGGTAGAAATAGAAGAAAAGAAACGGAGGATAGGAAAATGACGAATTCAGAATTAAAAGTAAAATGGGAAGAAAAGTTTGCAGGGCTGACGTTAGCCGATACCTTAAAGGAAATCGGTCTGGATACGCCGGTAATGATGCAGCGTCTCGGTGCAGACCCGTATGCCATTGTGTACGAGGGCAGAGTGTATTTGTATATGACCGGTGATATTTATGAGTACGATGAAAACGGGGCTCTGAAACCGAACAGTTATCAGCTTATTAACAAGTTAAACGTGATTTCTTCCGATGACCTTGTGAACTGGACCGACCATGGTACGATTTTTGCGGCTTCCAAAACCGGTGCGGCTAAGTGGGGAAATAACTCCTGGGCTCCTGCAGTGGCTTACAAGGAAATTGACGGGAAAATGAAGTTTTTTGTGTATTTCGCAAACAGCGGAAACGGAATCGGTGTGGTAACTTCCGACAGTCCGGTAGGTCCGTTCGTGGATCCGCTTGACGCACCTCTTATTTCCCGTCAGACGCCGAACTGCGCAACGGTATCCTGGTTGTTTGATCCGGCCGTATTTGTGGATGAGGACGGTTGCGGATACATTTACTTCGGCGGCGGTCCGGGTAAATCCTATGCGGAACCGGGCACCGGACGCTGTGCAAAGCTGGGTGCGGACATGATCAGTATTGACGGTGAAGCCATAACTATGGATATTCCGTACTTGTTCGAGGATTCCGGGATCAATAAGATTGGGGATACCTACTATTATTCCTATTGTACCAACTGGAATGTAGACGAAGAGGGTACGAAGAAGTTTGGTTTCTATAATGCGGATATTGCGTACATGACATCCAAGAATCCGTTGGGACCGTTTGAATACAAGGGTGTTGTATTGCGCAATCCGGGTACTTATTACGGTTGCTACGGTAACAATCATCACTGTATGTTTCAGTTTAACGGAGAGTGGTACATCGCATATCATACGCAGATTTTAGAGAAGATGATGGGCATCTCCGGCGGTTACCGCAGTACCGCAATTTCAAAAATTACGGTAGCGGAAGACGGAAGCCTTCCGACACTTCCGAGTGTTGACCGTCATTCTTTAGTACAGCAGAAGTATTTAAATCCGTATGAGCGAGTAGAGGCAGAGACTATGGCTACCATGGGCGGCCTTAACACCACTCAGGCAGATGAAGTGAGTATGAAATACGGCTCCGGTAATATGGCGTTGTGTGACATGAAGTCCGGTTCCTGGCTGGCGTTGTACGGTGTGGATTTCGGCGCGGATGGCGCAACAAAGTTTACCGCAGCAGTAAAGAATGCGACAGGCGGTGAGGGTGCAATACAGATTCGTCTGGATGCCCTTGACGGCGAGGTTGTGGGATATCTCGACATAAGTGAAGCAACCGGTGATAAGTTTGGTGAAGTTACGGCAGAGTTATTAAAGAAGGTAACCGGCGTACATCATTTGATTTTTGTATTCTACGGTGAAAACTATTATGTGGATTACTGGAAGTTCCAATAACTTCGAGTATTTAGTAAAATGATAGAAATAAAGAGTAACGGAGAAAGAAAATGAAGAGAAAAAGTAAAGTATTCATGGCAACATTAACGTTGACTGCAATGCTGTTTGCGGCATGCGGGCCGAAGAAGGAGGACGTGAAACCGACGGAAGCGCCGGCGGTAACAGAAACACCGGAGGTAACGCCGGAACCGACCGTAACCCCGGAGCCGACCCCGAGTCCGGAACCGACCGCAACGCCGGAACCGACGCCAAAGCCGAAAACATTGCAGGAACAGTTCGATGAGTTGATTTTGACAAAAACGCTAAAGAATATCGGTTACGATGCGCCATTGATGACGCAACGGTTCGGTGCGGACCCGTGTGCACTGGTTTATGACGGCAGGGTTTATATTTATATGACGGCGGATACGGTTGAGTATAGCTTTAAGAAGCCGAAAGAGAACAGCTATTCCATGGTCAATAAAATCAACGTAATTTCATCCGATGATTTGGTGAATTGGACCGACCACGGAAGTGTTTATGCGGCGGGGAAAAGCGGTGCGGCAAAATGGAGTAAGAATTCCTGGGCACCGGCAGCGGCTTGTAAGGAAATCGACGGACAAATGAAGTTTTTCCTGTATTTTGCGGATAACGGCAGCGGAATCGGTGTTCTTACATCAGACAGTCCGACGGGACCGTTTGTAGATCCGCTGGGAACACAATTGATTAGTCGTTCAACACCGAATTGCGGAAGTGTTTCCTGGCTGTTTGATCCGGCGGTTCTGGTGGACGATGACGGAAGTGCGTACATTTATTTCGGCGGCGGACCGGGAGAGTCCAATGAAAACCCGGGAACCGGACGTTGTGCAAAGCTGGGAGACGATATGATCAGTCTTGCCGGTGACCCGGTGGCAATGGAGATTCCGTATTTGTTTGAGGACTCCGGTATTAATAAGGTCGGAGATACCTATATTTATTCCTATTGTACCAACTGGAATGTATCGACGGAAGCTACACAAAAGTACGGATTTACCAATGCCAATATTGCCTATATGACTGCGGATCATCCATTGGGACCGTTTACTTATCAGGGGGTTGTGTTAAAGCATCCGGGAACCTATTTTGCGGGAGACCATAACAACAATCACCATGCGATTTTTGAATTCAACGGGGAATGGTATATTACCTACCATACCCGGGTACTTGAGCAGGGAATGGGATTAAAGGGTTTGAATTATCGTTCTCCTCATATTACAAAAATTACGGTGAACGAAGACGGACTGTTCGATACGGTACAAAGAACGGATCGCGCTTCTCTGAAACAGATAAAGTATCTGAATCCGTATGAAAAAGTGGAAGCGGAAACCATCGCTACCATGGGAGGCGTCAATACGACTCAGGCCGATGAGATAAGTAAGCAGTACGGTTCCGGTAATATGGCATTATCGGATATTCAGACCGGAGACTGGGTTGCATTATACGGCGTGGATTTCGGGGAAACCGGAACCACACAATTTACCGCTGCGGTAAAAGCTGCGGACGGACAGTCCGGAACGATTCAAATCCGGATTGACGGAGCCGACGGTGTGGATGGTGAAGTGATCGGATATATGAAGTTAAATTCCGGTGAAAATGAAGCGTACAAAGAAGTAACGACCAGTTTACTAAGACGTATTACGGGCGTACACGATTTGTTCTTTGTTTTCATGGGCGAAGGCTATACCATGGATTACTGGCAGTTTAAGTAAAGAAAGGAGCATCACATGAGAAAAAGTTTGTTTTATTCCGTTTTGATCTTGTTAGGAATGCTTTTATTCGGAGCATGCGGAAAAGAAGAAGGACCGGAACCGACCGAAGCGTTGTCACCGACACCGGAAGTGACGGTAACACCGGAACCGACGGCAACACCGGAACCGACGAAAGCACCGAGCCCGACGCCGATGGGAGCACATCTTCCGGAAGGAATCAATTTAAAGAATACCTACGGGGAAACCTTCGGTCGTATCGGTACCTGTTTCAATGCAAACCAGTTAAGCGATATCAGTGCATGGAAGGTAATTGATGAGCAATATAACAGTATTACACTGGAAAACGAGATGAAGCCGGATGCGATTCTCGGAAATAGCAGTAAACTTATTACCCTAGATGAAGCAAAGGCACTCGGGTATGTCATTCCGGAAAATTATAAAGAAGATACCGTACCGGAATTGAACTTCCGTTATACCGACAGAGCCATTGAGTTTTGCGTAAAACATGATTTGGGGCTTCGCGGACATACGCTGGTATGGCATTCCCAGACGCCGGGGTGGTTTTTCCGTGAAGGATATACTTCTCAGGGAGAAGTGGTAACCCCGGAAGTAATGGATGCCCGTCTGGAGTTTTATATTCGTACCGTAATGGGCCATGTGTACGACCAGGAAAACGGTGATTTGGTTTACTCTTGGGATGTGGTAAACGAGTACGTTCATGCCGACGGTCACGGATGGAAAGAAGTGTACGGCAATGAAGGGCTGGAGCCGAGCTTTGCAAGACTGGCTTTTGAAATTGCGGACGATGTACTGAAGCAGTACGAACTTCGGGATAAAGTATCATTGCTATACAATGATTTTAATACCTATTCGGATACGTCAGCTATTTTGAAGTTGGTGACTTTCATTAATGCAAATGAAAAGATTTGCGACGGAATCGGAATGCAGTCTCATTTAAAAACTTCCTATCCGTCCGCGTCTTCCTATTTGTATACCGTACAGAAGTTTTTGGATGAAGGATATGAAGTACAGATTACGGAGTTAGACGTCGGAAACAGTAATGACCTTATGCAGGGCTTATATTATTATGACATCATGAAAGGTCTCTTGGAGAAGAAGCAGAACGGAGGAAATATTACCGGAATTACCTTGTGGGGACTGGCGGATATTTATTCCTGGCGCGGTGATGAAAAACCGTTACTGTTTAAGACGATGAAGCTTCCGAAACTGGCATATTATAAAGTTTTGGATGCGTATGTGGATGCAGGACTTTATACTGCGGAATAGAAATAAAAAAATACGCTTTACAAAACCATGGGCATGTGCTAGAATTGGTACGTCAAAAATCAAAAGAGAAGCAGAGTAGGAATTTGCGCGTTAAGTGTCTGTCGGACGGGGAGTTGTCGATGGAACGAAAAGAGAAATCTTGCGGTGCAGATTCCGCATCCCGCTGCTACAAATAGGAATCCCCTATTGTTGTAGCTGTTGCAGGACGACCGTGCCGTGAGACGGGCGGTGTTCTTTTCTGTGATTGCGACAAATACAACGAAAGGGGATTTTTTTATGCGTATGAAAAGATCGGCAAAGGAATTCGGCAACACAAAATCATTGGTTGCCATGGCAATGTTACTGGCACTCAGACTGGCACTGGGGTATGTAACCAACATTCAACTTACGGAGAGCATTAAAATCGGTTTTACCATTTTCCCGACGACCGTTGCATGTATGATGTTCGGCCCGATTCCGGGACTTGCAATGGGAGGCGCCGCAGATTTAATCGGGTTTGTGTTAAAACCGACGGGACCGTTTTTTCCGGGCTATACCTTAGACAGTATGGTGGCAGGATTTATTTACGGTTGTTTCTTTTACCGGAGGGAAAAACTGACCATATGGAGAGTTATGGCTGCACTGGCTACTGTTACGGTGGTTGTAAATCTTTGTATGACCACCGGTTGGATTTCCATTCAGTACGGAGTGAAAGACTTCGGTTTGTTCTTCCGTGACAGTGCTGCGGCCTGGGAAAGTTTTCGGTTGAAATTTGCCGCAATTTTTGGCGGAAGGTTTGTGAAAAATGCGATTATGTATCCGATTAATGTATTCGGTGTATACTTTTTCCTGACGGCGGTACGCGAAATTCCGGTATTACGGCCGATGATCAATGACGGGAAGATTTTGTTGCCGCGGTTACTTCATTGGGAAAAAGCACCGGAGAAGAAAACTACGGAAAAGAACGGAATGAATGACGAAATGTAGCAGAATGCGGGAAAGGTAAAAAGATGACCTATAAGGAAGCATTGGACTATATCCATAGCCTGTATTGGCGGGGAAAAAAGAGTGGGCTTTTAAAAACAAAAGAATTACTGGAGTTATGCGGGCATCCGGAACGGGAACTGAAATGCATACATATTGCGGGAACCAACGGGAAGGGAAGCACGGCAGCTATGTTGGATTCCATCTGCCGGTGTGCCGGAATGAAAACAGGATTGTATACTTCACCGTATATTGTCCGGTATAATGAACGGATACAGGTGGAAGGAAAACAAATCCCGGATGAAGCGCTGGTAAGGCTTACGGAGTATTTGGCAGGCTTGGCAGAACAAATGGAGGTACCGCCCAGTGAGTTTGAGTTCGGTACGGTACTGGCATTTTTATATTTTAAAGAACAAAATTGTGATTTGGTGATTTTGGAGACCGGGTTAGGCGGAACCTTTGACTCCACGAATGTGATTGAGCATCCGCTGTTATGTATGATTACCGCTTTGGGATTTGACCATACCGCACAACTGGGGAATACCATGACAGAAATCGCGCAAGCGAAAGCCGGAATCATAAAATCCGGTGTCCCGGTGGTGTTTTACGGGAACAACAAAGAAGGGGAAGCGGTGGTGCGGCAGTGTTGCGAAACGTTGGGAGCAACATTTTCCATGCCGGATTTTTCGGAGCTTGTTTGTGAGTCTGTCGGTTCGTTAAAGGAGTGTCAACGGTTTTCTTACAAACAGTGGAAAGGGATGATTCTGGCGCTTCGGGGATTGTATCAGCAAAAGAATGCCGCATTGGTGTTGGAAGCAGTGAAGCAATTGCGATTGCAAGGAGTTGCATTGCCGGAATCGGCGGTAAGGAAGGGTCTTTGTCAGGTGCAATGGCAGGCCAGACTGGAAGTATTGCGGGAGAAACCGCTTTTATTGGCAGACGGGTCCCATAATCCTCAAGGGATGGCAGCTACGGTGGAAAGTCTGCGTCAATATTTTCCAGAGAAGCGATTGCAGTTTGTGTTCGGGGCAATGTCGGATAAAGAACTGGATGTGATGCTTCCCTTGTTCTTGCCGTTAGCAAAGAAGGTGTATCTGACGGCACCTTCCATGCCACGTGCAGAGGCACCGGAGCAGTTGCTTTTATTGTGTGAAAAACTGTGTGTTCCGGGAACGGAGTTTGTTGTTTGCCCGAAGATTACGGATGTCCTTTCTTTTCTGGAAAAAGAATCTGAGGAAGAGATTATTGTAATAATCGGTTCGCTTTATCTGGTGGGGGAAATAAAACAGGTGCTGATGTAAACAGCACCTGTTTTTGTGATTATGGGAAGTTACATTTTTACTGAGTAAAATACCAAGAAAATGTTAAGAATCCGAATCGGTAGGCATAAAGCTATAAATGTTTTTGGAGGAAATATCATAGCAATAGCAAAGTGTTTCGTGGAAATCCGTAAAAAACAGATAGCCGGATACCGTATTAAGGTTTTTATAATTTCCGGATAATAATTCCGTTTCATTCCCGGTAACAAGATCATAGCTACAAAGTCGGCTGTCATCCCCGTTGTCTACCTGATAAAAGAGGTAGCGTTCGTCGGTGGAAAGGTTGTATGCAGAAACCCGATTGCCGGTAATCAGGGTGGCGGTATCGCTGGTGTCCGGTAAATAAAATAATGCGTAGTTATGCTTTAAGGATAAAAAGTAGGTACCGTTTGAAGTGACAATGGGCTGATAACAATCCAGGTCAGCCACAAGGGTGGAACGCTTCGTTTCGGGAACAAGAGAGTACAATGCATGGTCCTCGGAAACGCCGGAGTAAAAAATTTGACCGTACCGGTAGTTGACCGGTTCGATATAGTCGGCGGTAATTAGTTGTGGTTTTCCGGACTTTTTATTAACGGCAAGGGAGCAGGTATCAAAATTTCCGTCGTCGCCGTAGGCCTGATAAATTAATGAATTGCCGCCAAGCAATACAGAACCGCAGGCGTCGGGATAAAGACGGGTAAGTCCCTTCCTTTTTAAATCAAAACGATAAATACCGGTGTCTAAAATATCGAAAACGGTATTGCCGTAGGTGTTCTGACGATAGTTGATACGAGAGTAGTAAAGATAGGAAGAAGAGGCGTCCGGATTTATGTATTCGACAGAATCCTTATTTAAACAAACCACATCTTCCAAGGCATGGTCGGTACGATAGAGACGGAAGTTATCGGCTACATTGGCAAAATAAATGTAGTTTTCGTCCTCGGCAAAAAGTCCGCGGTTGTAAAGGTTGCCGGCAGTGTTGCCCACGTAATCCGCAGGATTTTCCGGAAGCCTGGATGTGATTTTTAGAAGTAATACCACAATGGTAATGAGAGATAAAACAATCAGAAACAAAAAAATGTTTTTTACTCGTTTGTTCATAGGGTAATGAGTCCTCCGCAGAAAATTGTTGAACCGACCGTTCTAAGTTTATTTTATCATTCTGTGAGGGAATGTCAAGAAATGCGTTGCTTTTTTGAGAACAACAAAGTATAATCATTGTGAAAACCAGAGGGGGAGTTAAGAAAAGGAGCGATCGGTATGAAAGAACTGAGGCAGTGCAGAGAAGAGATTGATATAATAGATAAGGAAATGACATCTCTTTTTCAAAAACGAATGGAAATTGCAGCAGAGGTTGCGGAGTATAAACGGGTTTCCGGGAAAAAAGTGTTTGACAAACAACGGGAAGATGAAAAGCTGGAAGCCATTGAGAAAATGGCAACCAATGAATATTTCGGAAGAGGATTAAAGGAACTTTTTTCTCAAATCATGTCCTTAAGCCGAAAGTATCAGTATACAATGTTGGCTGATAAAGGACAGAACGGATTTGAAGAGATAAGGGAGCTTGGTTGTGAAAACGGAGAGGTTGTTGCATTTTTCGGAGAACCGGGTTCTTATACGGAACAAGCGTTGATGCGTGCACTGGGGGAACAGTGTGAAAGAATGTCTTGCCCAACATTTGCAGCCGTTGTGGAAGCGGTAGAAAACGGTAAAGTAAAGTTTGGTGTTGTACCGATTGAGAATACAACTACAGGGGACATTTCCGATTTATATGATCTTATGGCAGAACGATCGGTGTATCCGGTGGCAGAGCAGGTGATTAAGATTGAACATGTGCTGGCGGCACCGGAAGGAGCGACGGAGGAAGGAATCAAAGAGGTATATTCCCATCCGCAGGCATTGCTTCAGTGTAGCGGTTATTTTGCAAAACGTCCCGGGTTATTACAGAGAGCCTGCTCCAGTACATCGGGCTGTGCCATGGAAGTATCCCAAAGCGGAGATATTACAAGAGCTGCCATTGCGTCGGAAATTGCGGCAAAGCGATATGGTCTTACAATATTGCGCAGGGGGTTGAATAATGAGAATGTAAATTCAACAAGGTTTTTAGTACTTTCCAAAGAACCGGTATTTACGTCCGAAGCGGATAAAGTCAGTATTTGTTTTGAAATTGCCCATGAGTCCGGTTCTTTGTATCGGATTTTAAGTCATTTGATTTACAATAATTTAAACATGACAAAAATAGAGTCCAGACCGATTCCGGGAAAGCAGTTTGAGTATCGTTTTTTTGTGGATTTTGACGGAAGTTTATCCGAGCCTGCGGTACAGAATGCCCTTACGGGGATTAAGGAAGAGGCTTCCAGGTTAAAGGTGTTGGGATGCTATAAAGCTTTTGTATAAATCAAAGTTTCTTAAAAGAGTCATCACAAATTAGACAAACTTTACGGATATAATAGAAGTATGATTTCAATCGGTGGGGATGTTTTACAGGAGGTTTGTCATGGCGGAGAAAAAGAATAGAAGGTTCGGAAAAAAGTTAGCAGTTGCAATTATTTGCGGAGTACTCTGCGGTGCCGTACTCGCAGGAGGTCCAATGGGATATTCTTTTTTGAAATCCCGGATAGATCAGAAAAAGGAAGAGAACGGGAAAAGAACGGAAGAACCCCTTCCTTCGAAGGAAGAAACGGTGGAGACGACCGAACAGATAACGGAGCCGGAAGGTGCAAGAATTGCGTCGGTATATGACGTTTCCGTGGTTTGGGATAATGTTATTCCCGCTATGGTAGTGATTGACACAAAACAAATAGAGACGTACGATTTTTTCGGTCATGTTTATGAAGAAGAAAGCGAAGGCAGCGGTACCGGTATTATTATCGGTCAGTCCGACGAATTATTTTTAGTAACCAATCATCACGTGATTGACGGTGCAACGGCAATCCAGATTACTTTTGTAGACGGCAGCACGGCACCGGCAGTGGTAAAGGGGTCGAATGCCAAGGAAGATATTGCGGTTCTATCCGTAGATTTTTCTGATTTAGACGAAGAGACGCTTAAAAAAATCAGAGTAGCAACCATCGGAGACTCCGATGCCCTGACCGGTGGTGAAATGGTAATCGCAATCGGAAATGCGGCGGGAGGCGGTCAGTCACTTACCGTAGGTTATGTCAGTGCGGTTGACCGGGAGGTGGAAATTGAAGGCGTTTCCATGAAGTTAATTCAGACCGATGCAGCCATTAATCCGGGAAACAGCGGCGGTGCTTTACTGAATGCCAAAGGAGAGCTGATCGGGATTAATAATGCGAAATTAGTAGCGACAAAGGTGGAAGGAGTGGGTTACTCCATTCCGGTTTCCAATGTACTTTCTTTGATTAACCGGTTGGTTAATCGGGAAGAGATTCCTTATGAAGATTCTGCAGTTCTTGGAATTGAAGGAAAGGATGTAACGGAAAGTCTTTCCGCGGCGTTAAACATTCCGAGGGGAGTATATATTTCAGCCTACACGAAAGATTCCGCAGCGGAAGAGGCGGGAATTCCTCTTTACAGTGTCATTACGGAAGTAAATGACATGGAAGTGGAAACGATGGAACAATTAAAAGAGGTTTTGGGATATATCCGAGGAGGTTCCGAGGGTACGGTAACGGTACAGGAACGGGTAGAAGGCGAATATGTTCCGAGAGAATATACAATTACATTTGACAGAAAAGGAGAATAGGGACTGGATTTTTTATCCGGACGGGTGTATAATGGGAGGCAAATAATTATTTCATTACGGAGGATAATATCATGGCTCAGATTTTAGTGGAGACTTCCGCTCGCCATATTCATGTGACGAAGGAACATTTGGAGATTTTGTTCGGTGCAGGTGCAACCCTTACCAAGAAGAAGGATCTTTCCCAGCCGGGACAGTATGCTTGTGAGGAAAGAGTTACGATTGTAGGACCGAAGAAGTCCCTTGCCAATGTTTCGATTCTCGGACCGGAAAGACCGGCGACCCAGGTTGAACTTTCTGCAACGGATGCCCGTTCCATCGGCGTACCGGTAGTAGTAAGAGAAAGCGGTGACATTGCCGGAACACCGGGATGTAAGATCGTGGGACCGTGCGGTGAGGTTGAGATTTCCGAGGGCGTTATTGTTGCAAAGCGTCACATCCATATGGTTCCGGAAACCGCTGAAAAGCTTGGCTTAAAGAATAAGGATGTGGTTTGGGTGAAGATGGACACCGACGGAAGACAGGCAGTGCTTGGTGATGTTGTGGTTCGCGTCAGTGAGACCTTCGCAGATGCAATGCACATTGATACCGATGAGTCCAATGCAATCGGTGCAACCCCGAACATGATGGGTGAAATTTTAAAGTCTTTATAAGAATGAGAACGAGTGGGGCTGTCGCATGCTTTGAATGCGCAGCCCCACTCTTGCGATTACGGCATTCTATTAAAACAGTTACGGAATATTCTGTTTATTTTTTAGAGCGCAACGCTCCGTCAAACTTCCTCTAACCGGTTCTAAACGTCTCTCGGGAGCGTTCTCGAGACTTAGAACCGCTAAGAGGCGATTTCGACTGCGCTAAAAGCGCGCCCCTTCGGGAAATCAAAAATAAACAGAATATTCCGTAACTGTTTTATGCAATAGTATGTTATGAATCGCAAGAGTTCGCCACGCCCGATGCCGTTGCAATTCAAAATATGCGACATCGTCATACTTGTTTAATACACAAAAAAACTTGCCTTTGAGGTGATTTTATTATATAATAAAAGGTAAGACAAACGATTTGAAAACTGACGTTTTATCAGTAAAAAATAGCAGGAGGTTTTTTCTATGGATTACATGAAAGTGTATGAAGAATGGTGTAACAATGCCTATTTCGACGAGGCAACCAGAGCCGAGCTTAAGGCGATTGCGGGTGATGATGCGGAGATTAAGGACCGCTTCTATCGTGAGCTGGAGTTCGGTACCGCAGGGCTTCGCGGTGTCATCGGTGCCGGTACCAATCGTATGAATTTTTATACCGTAAGTAAGGCAACCCAGGGTCTGGCTAATTTCATTTTAAAAGAGAACGGACAGGCTAAGGGTGTTGCGATCGCTTACGATTCCAGAAATATGTCTCCGGAGTTTGCGGAAGCTGCCGCACTTTGCCTTTGCGCAAACGGTATCAAGAGTTATTTGTTCGATTCCTTAAGACCGACGCCGGAGCTTTCCTTTGCGGTGCGTGAGCTTGGATGTATTTCCGGTATTGTAATTACCGCCAGCCATAACCCGGCAGAGTATAACGGTTATAAGGTATACTGGGAAGACGGTGCACAGATTACCGCGCCGAAGGATGTTCAGATTATTGCGGAAGTAAATGCAGTGGAAGGATATGAGACTGTAAAGACCATGTCCCGTGCGGATGCAGAGGCAAAAGGACTGTTAACCATTATCGGCAAGGATATTGATGATAAGTATGTTGCAGCGTTAAAGACCCAGATTATTTATCCGGATATGATTCGTGAGCAGGGGAAGGAACTTAAGATTGTGTACACTCCGCTTCACGGTACCGGTAATCTTCCGGTACAGCGCGTGCTGAAAGAACTGGGATTTGAAAAGGTATACGTGGTTCCGGAGCAGGAGCAGCCGGACGGTAATTTCTCCACGGTGTCTTATCCGAATCCGGAGGATGAGAAGGCATTTGCTTTGGCACTTGCTCTTGCAAAGAAGGTGGATGCGGATGTTATTATGGCGACCGATCCGGATGCAGACCGTCTCGGTGTGTATGCGAAGGATTCCGTAACCGGTGAGTATATGTCCTTTACCGGTAATATGTCCGGTCTTCTTATTTGTGAATACCTGATGAGCCAGCGTAAGGCTCTTGGCAGAATCCATGAGGACGGTGCGATTATTAAGACCATCGTATCTACAAATATGACCGATAAGGTTGCCGAAGAGTACAATGTGAAGTTAATCGAAGTATTAACCGGGTTTAAATATATCGGAGAGCAGATTAAGTGGTTCGAGGAAAAGGGCGTAGGCCATTACGAATTCGGTTTTGAAGAAAGCTACGGCTGTCTTGTAGGTACTCACGCAAGAGATAAGGATGCAATCGTAGCGGTTATGATGCTTTGTGAGGCTGCTGCATATTACAGAACCAAGGGGCTGACCCTTTGGGATCAGATGCAGAACATTTACAAAAAGTACGGTTTCTTCAAGGAAGGAATCCAGACCATGACCTTAAAGGGCGCAGACGGTGTGGCTCAGATTCAGGCAATTATGGACGGCTTCCGTGCAAACCCGCCGAAGAAGCTGGGGGCTTACGATGTGGTATCCTTCCGTGACTACAAGAAGGATACGGTGCTTGACCTTGCTACCGGCAAGGTGACGACCACCGGTCTTCCGAATTCCAATGTACTGTACTTTGACTTGACCGATGATGCATGGGTATGCGTTCGTCCGTCCGGTACCGAGCCGAAGATTAAGTTCTACATCGGTGTAAAGGGTACGGATAATGCAGATGCGGACGCAAAGCTTAAAGCGTTAACGGACGCGCTTATGGCTTTGGCATAAAACAAAATGAGATATATTGCGCACCAGCCGTTTTTAGGGCTGGTGTTGCTTTATACAATACTATTTATTTTATTGGGGGATAATGACTATGCAGACAAATCAGAATCAGGCTTTGACCATGTACCCGTTGTTTTTCGATCCGATTTACAAAAAGGTACAGTTTGAAATGAAGGACGGCAAGCCATCCATTTTCTACAAGGATGACGAGTGGGGCGTTCAGGTTCATGACAACGGAGATGTTACGTTCAAGATGTTTGCGCCGGAAGCGGAGACCGTTGAGGTGGCAGGGTTCGGCGGTTGTTTCAGTCGTGATAAGATTGCGCTTACCAAAGATGAGAACGGATTGTTTTCCACAACGGTTTCGGGCCTTGCACCGTGTTTCCATTACCATGAGTGGTTTGTGGACGGAGCAAAGGTAGTGCATCCGAATGCACCGATTGCTTACGGTTGTTTCGGTGCCACCAACTTTTTTGAGATTCCGAATGAACAGGATGAGTTCTGGTATTTGAAGGATGTGCCACATGGGGATGTGCAGATTCACAGTTACACTTCTCATATCAACGGTCACACGAAGAAGTGTTACATTTATACGCCGGCTTCTTACGGGAAGATACCGGGAAAGAAGTATCCGGTGATGTATATCCAACATGGCGTAGGTGAGGATGAGACCGGATGGATTTGGAACGGAAAGCTGAACCTGATATTGGATAATCTTATTGCCGAAGGAAAGTGCGAAGAGATGATTGCGGTAGTGTGCTGCGGATATGCGTTCCAAAAGGGGAAAGAGGAAGTGTTCTTTCCGGGAGATTTCGGCAGTGAACTGACGAAGGATTGTATTCCGTACGTGGAGAGTAAGTTTGCGGTAAAGAAGGGCAGAAGGAACCGCGCTATGGCAGGTCTTTCTCTCGGTTCCGCACAAGCACTTCAGATTGTGTCCCGTTTCCCGGAATTGTTCGCGCATTTGGGTGTATTCTCCGGTATGCGGGATATTGAGGCGGATGCGCTCTTGGCGGTACAGGATAAGTATCCGATGGATACGGTACTTATGACTGCAGGAACCGGAGAAGAACGGCTACATGAAGCACAGAAAGAGTATACCGATAAGTTTTTGGCGTTGGGAGCAAAGGGTGGACAGCGTATATATCCCGGTTTTCACGACTGGCATGTATGGAGAGAAAGTGTGAGGGATTTTGTACAGTTCCTTTTTAGGGAAGAGGTTTCCGAGGAGGAAGAGACCTTTCCATATACGGAAACGAAGCTTTCCACGGAACAACTGGATGCTCAGACCTTTGCGGAGCACATGTTAATGTTTGACCCGATTTATAAAGGGCTTATTTTTGACTTTGACGAAAAGGGCAGACCGGCAGGCCGCTATAAGGATGAGCACAGCGGAAACGAAATTGTGGATGTGAAATCCGGTACGGCCAGGTTCTGGTATCGTACTTCCGGAGCAAAGACGGTAGTGGTGGATATCTGGGGCATGGGACGGTTCCCGATGGAACTCGATGCAGAGGGGTGGTGGACCTGTGAGGTGACCGGGATCGAAAAAGGATTCCATTATTACGGATTGATTGTAAACGGTGCTGAGGTGGTAGATACCAATGCCCAGGTGGGGTACGGCGGGTTCCGTACCATCAACTATTTGGAAATGCCGGAGGAAGACTTTGAAGAATATCGTATTCGTCAGGTGCCTCACGGAACCATTCACATGAATTATTTCGATTCTTCCGTAACCGGGCGTAAGAAACTTTGCTATGTATATACTCCGGCTTCCTATGAGAAGGAGCCGGAAAAGCGTTATCCGGTATTATATCTCCAGCACGGTGGCGGAGAAAATGAAGTAGGCTGGATCTGGCAGGGAAAGATTGCAAACCTTGCCGACAATCTGATAGCCACCGGACAGATGAAGGAAATGATTATTGTCATGAATACCGGTTACGGTTTCCCGGCGGATATGAACTGTCATCCGTCCATGAGCGGTTTCCTTACAGAGCTTCCGAAGGATGCGGTGCCGTTTGTTGATGCCAACTATCGTACGCTTGCGGATAGAGAAAACAGAGCAATGGCTGGGCTTTCTATGGGCGGTATGCAGACCCAGAAGATTGTATTTGCAAATTCGGATTTGTTTGCATCGGCAGGCATTTTCTCCGGTGGATTGGTGATTAAGAACGAAGAGGATGACTATAGTGATGTTTTACTGAATCCGGAAGCGTTTGCAAAGCAGTTTAAGCTGTTCTTTGTATCCTGCGGAACTAAGGAAGGAATGGTAGACGCGGTAAAGGCGAGTGCGAAACAGATTGCAAAGGCTGGGGTACCGATTGCGTTGTTTATTGATTACGGCTATCATGACTGGACCTTCTGGAGACATAGTGCAAATGAGTTTTTGAGAAAATTATTTAAGTAAAATGAAGCGGGGCTGTCGCATGAAAGTGCGCAGTCCCGCTCTTGCTTTTTGGCGGGTATACCTTCAAAAGCCGAGTAATCATATATTTGATTGTTTGCAAGTCGCAACGCTCCGTCAATCTTCCTCTAACCGGTTCTAAACGTCTCTCGGGTGTGGCCTCGAGACGTAGAACCGTTAAGAGGTGATATCGACTACGCTAAGTACGCGACCCTTCGGGAAAAGCAAAAATCAAATATATGATTACTCGGCTTTTGCTGTAGATATTTGCATGAAAAAGCAAGAACTCGCGATACTTAATTTCATTGTGCATTCATTCATGCGACAGCCCCTTGAATAAAAAAAGGTTTTAATTGACATTTGGTCACACTTGTATTATAATAACTAATACAAATTATACTTAAATTGTTTTTTTAAAGATGAGCATATAAGACAGAGTCAGGAGGGCGCGCGTATGATTATCAGGTTAGACATGGCAAGTGATGTGCCGATTTATGTACAGCTTCGAAATGCGGTAGTTGTGGGAATCGGTAAAGGAGAGCTTACGCCGGGAGAAGGGCTTCCCACGGTACGACAAATGGCAGAGGATTTAGGGGTCAATACCATGACGGTAAATAAAGCCTACGGGATTTTGAAGAATGAGGGATTTATTGAGATTGACCGCAGGAACGGTGCCAGGGTGAATCCGCAGAAGGATAAGTTCGGTGTGTTCCGGGAGAAGGCAGAGGAGGAGCTTTTGCTTTTGATTGCAGAGGCTACCGTACGAGGTGTGGAAAAGAGTGAGTTTATGGAACTTTGCGAGAAGGTGTATGACGGGATGCGTGTGTCGAAGCTCGAAACTGTGTAAAGACGATAGGAGGCGGAGGATATGGATTTTGATTGGGCATTGGCGTGGTCTTTTGCGGGGACAATGTGGTTTACGCAACTTTGCATGTTGCTAATTTACAAGTTTCTTGTAGGTAAAAATGCGGAGTATCTGCTTTGCATGACTATTCGTGGGGAGCAGAGAGAAGATGTGGATGTTAAGCAGTTGGTACAGAAGTTTAAGAACGAATATTGGCGGATGAATGTGGTGTTATTTATAGCGGCAGGAGGATACTTTTTGTTTTCTTTTCTCCCGAAGGAAATTAATGCCTTATATATGTTGTATTTTACAGTTTGGTTAATAGCACTGATTTTGTGGGAATTTAAGGTAACAAGCAAATATACCAACCGTATGTATGAGTTAAAAATCAGCAAGGGTTGGGGCAATCCGCCGAAACAGTCCGACTTAACGGTGGATACGGTGGTCAGTCGCATGAAAAAGTCCATGCCAGTGTCGGAAATTTGGTTGGCAATTCCTGCATGGATTTGTATCGGTTCTTTTGTGTGGTGGTTTTCCTGTGCTACGGAGTATAAAGTACTTTTGATATTACTTATCACCAATGTGACGGCATTTGTTTTATTTTGCTATATGTATCACCGGATGGCTCACGGGAGATTAAAGGTGTATAGCGAGGATTCGGAAATTAATTATGCATTGAATCGTACTGCAAAAAAGGCATGGACCGGCTGTGTGGTTTGGGAAGCAAGTTTGCTTTGCGGATATCATTTTGTCGCGACGTTGTTGCTTCATTCTTATATGAAGGATATGTCGGCAGGAATAGAGGATATGACAGGGTTCTGGATAGGGTTTATTGGTAGCACGGTAGGTTCGATGGTACTGATATTTGCAGTGTTCTTTTCGGCGGCAAACCGAGTGAAGCAGGCAAAGAAGGAGCTGGCGGCCGCGGCAGACTTTTCCTATGCGGAGGATGAGGATGCCTATTGGAGGAACGGTTATTACTACAATCCCAACGATACCAATACCTTTGTGGAAAGTCGCGGCTATGGAGTTACTACGAATATGGCGACCCATTGGGGACCGATAACCAAATGGATACTGATTGGAACCTTTATTATGTGTATCGGCATAGGGCTTGCTATGCTACCCATTGATTTCGGAAAGCTGAAGATGCAGGTGGGGGAGGAATATGTTGAACTGAAAGGTTGCCTGTACTATAAGGAAACACTGGAATTCACAGATGTAACGGAGGTGCATTTACTTACGGAGCCACCGGAAAGTTCCCGTGTATGGGGAACCGGGACAGATCGTTTTGCCATGGGTGATTTCCATTTTAAGGGATATGGAAACGGGAAGGCCATGATGGATAAGGACGCAAAGTATTTTGTTCTGGTGAAAAAGCAGAATGGGAAATGGTTCGGTTTTTCCGTGACGGATGATGAAGCAATGTTGCATGCATATGAACTCATAGAAACCAATAGATTATCTGAGAAGGCAGAGTGAGTGCGAAAGAGGAAAACAGGCAGAGTTGAGGGTACTTGACAAACTATGTCAAAAAATGTACAATTGTGATGATTTTATTACATTTCAGAAAGGGTATGGATATGAACGAGGAAATGGAAAATAAGACCACGGAAGAAACCGTAGAGACGGTTGATGTGGAAGAAACAAACGTAACCGAGGAATCTGCAGAAGCTTCTGTGGCAGAGGATACTACGGTACAGGAAGACACTCCGGCACCGGCAGAAGAGGCTGTATCTGAGGAGAAAAAGACGGCTGAGAAAAAGGCTCCGAAGGCAAAAGGAAGTAAGAAACTTATTGTGATTGCTGCGGCAGCGGTTGCAGCTGTTTTGGTAATTGCAAATGCTCCGAAGATCGGAAATGCGGCAGTAAAGTTGTTTACTTCCCCGGCCGGTTATCTTCAGCACATTTTAGAGAAAGAATCTGACAAGGCAATCGAAAAAATTGCCGATACATACGATGAAACACTTTCTACGGCTTTTTCTGATGATAAGAGCACAAAGGTAGAGGTTGGTGTAGAAGTCGGGGAAGATGTGCGTGACATGTTAGAGGATGCTACTTCCGTAGATTTCGGATGGATGGAAAAGGTATCTTTTAACGTAGGTGCGGACACTAAAAAGGATGCAATGCAGGCAAATGCCGGATTCTCTTTAAACGGAAAGCAGTTGCTCGGTCTGCTTGTAATGGCAGATATGGAAGAAAAGGTTGGCTATTTACAAGTTCCGGAGTTGAATGATACTTACCTTGGTATGGAACTGGAAGAATTGTTCGATATGACCGGTATGGATATGGACGATTTGAACGAAGCCAAGGCAATGCTTGATGATGTTTATAAGTCATTACCGGATAAATCCAAGCTTGAAAAGGTGATGAAGCGTTATTCTTCTTTGGCAATTTCCTGTATTGAGGATGTTGAACAGGACAAGGAGAAAGTAACGGTAGGAGAACTTACTGATTCTTATACCGTATTGGAAGCTACCATTGACGAAGGTACGTTACAGGCAATGATGGAAGTGATGGTAGAAGAACTGAAGAAGGATAAAGATGTTAAGAATATTTTGAAAGACATTTTATCCACTCAGGATGAGATTGACTTTGATGATGTATATGATGAGTTTTTAGATGCATTAGAGGATTCCGAAGATTTCATTGACGATTTGGATGATGTGAAGTTCGAAGCAGTACTGAAGTTGTATGTGGACAACGAAGGTAAGATTTACGGCGTAGAGGTTGAAGTGGAGGACTTAAATGCAGAGATATCCAGTCTTATGGTTCATAAGGGCGGAAAGTTTGCTTATGAGCTGGCGGGAAAAGTAAACGGCGTGAAGGCTTCCTTTGAAGGTGAAGGTAAGTTAAGCAGCACTAAGTTGAACGGTGACTTCAAGTTAAAGGCTGTGGGAATGAAGCTTGCGGATATTACCGTAACGGATCTTAAGGTAAAGGATTTGGAAGAAGGATATCTTAACGGTAAGATTCGGTTCTCTTTGGCTTCTGCGGTTGTAGATGCAATCGAAGATGAAATGGATGAGTTACCGATTGACCTTGGGGATTTTGTATTCGAGATTGACGCTACCAGCAGCAAGAATAAGTCTGACGTGAAGTTCGCACTTTATGAGAAAGACAGCTTTTTAGGTTCCCTTTTTGTAATTGCCGAGACCGGAAAAGCCGATAAGATTAAGTTCCCGGGCAAGAAAGAAGTTGTAATGGTAGAAGATGAGGACGACCTTCTTGACTGGGCAGGTGAGATTGATTTCGATGAGTTCTTGGAGAGCTTGGAAGGAAAGCTGGATGACGAACTGTTAGAGGTTATAGATGATATCGTATCCGGTGATATTTCTCTTTGGGAGATTGAAGACTTCGTTGAAGATATGTACGATGAAGTGTTTGGATATGATGATTACTACGATGACTACTGGTATGATGAGGATGACTACTGGTATGATGACGAGTATTACGATGATGAGTACTATGATGACTACTGGTACGATGATGACTATTCCGCATGGGGGGAAGACTGGTACTAAAATAGGTTTGTAACAAATCAGAAGGAAGGCTCGGTACGTTTTAATGGTACAGAGCCTTTCTTTTCTTTGTGTTTTTGTCTTTTTACTTGACAAATTCCAATTTTTTGATATAGTAAAATGTATATGGAATTTGCAAGGATGAGGACCAGTACATGCAGTCAGACTTTCAGAGAGTCGTCGGCCGGTGTGAGACGATAGATGGCTTTGTGGAACTCCCCTCGGAGCTTTGTTGCGGAAGGAGTAACATTTGATGTTGCTTTGTGTAGGTGACAACGTTTCATCCACGTTATCGGATGAGAAAGTGCAAAGGCGTGTGCCTTTGAATGAGAGTGGTACCGCGGAAGATTTGGCTTTCGTCTCTTTTGGGAGGCGAAAGCCTTTTGTTTGCGTGAGGGTGAATGGTGCGAAGCACCGTACTGCACGCAATGATAAGAAAGGAGTTTTGATTATTATGGAAAAAACGTACAATCCCAGTGTCATAGAAAAGAAATGGCAGGCATACTGGGAAGAGAATCAGACCTTTAAAACCGATGTTTGGGATTTTAGTAAGCCGAAGTATTATGCTTTGGATATGTTCCCGTATCCGTCCGGTGTAGGCCTTCATGCAGGTCATCCGGAGGGCTATACCGCTACGGACATTATGTCCCGTATGAAGCGTATGCAGGGCTACAATGTATTGCATCCGATGGGCTACGATTCCTTCGGTCTTCCGGCAGAGCAGTATGCGGTCAGCACCGGGAATCATCCGAACGGTTTTACCGAGCAGAATATCGAGACATTTTCCAAGCAGTTAAAGGAACTTGGTTTTGACTATGACTGGACCAAGATGTTAACTACCAGTGATCCGAAGTTCTATAAGTGGACCCAGTGGATCTTCAAGCAGTTATATTTGGACGGTTATGCAAAGTACATCGACATGCCGGTAAACTGGTGTGAAGAGCTTGGTACCGTTCTTTCCAACGACGAGGTGATTGACGGTAAGTCCGAGCGTGGCGGTTATCCGGTGGTTCGTAAGAATATGAAGCAGTGGGTGATTGACCAGGTTGCTTTTGCCGATAAGTTGTTAGAGGGCTTAAATGAGATTGACTGGCCGGAGTCTACCAAGGAGATGCAGCGTCACTGGATCGGACGTTCCGAGGGCGTTGAAGTGGATTTCAAGATTGTAGGCGGAGGAAGCTTCTCTATTTATACCACCTGTATCGAAACGATTTACGGTATTACCTTTATGGTACTTGCTCCGGACGGACAGATTGTAAAGGATTTGATGCCGCGTATTGAGAATAAGGAAGAGGTAGAGGCGTACATTGCCGAGACTTTAAAGAAGAATGATATGGACAGAACCGAGCTGAATAAGACTAAGTCCGGTTGCTGCTTAAAGGGAATTTATGCCATTAACCCGGTAAACGGCAAGGAAGTGCCGCTTTTCATCGGTGACTTTGTACTTGCAAACTACGGTACCGGTGCGGTAATGGCGGTTCCGTCTCATGACCAGCGTGACTTCGAGTATGCGATCGTACACAATATCCCGATGATTCAGGTTATCGACGGCGGCGATGTATCCGAGAAAGCATTTGAAAAGTATGACTACCTCGGCAAAGGTTGCAAGCTTATGAATTCCGAAGAGTTCACAGGATTTGTGGTAGAGGACGCAAAGGAAGCAATTACGAAGAAGTTAGAAGCAATGGGAGTTGCCCGTAGAAAAGTAAATTACCACTTCCGTGAGTGGATTTTCGCAAGACAGCGTTACTGGGGCGAGCCGGTTCCGGTAGTATATAAGGAAGACGGAGAGATTCATGTATTGGACGATGCAGAGCTTCCGTTAATCCTTCCGGAGCTTTCCGATTACAAGGGAAAGAACGGCAAGGCACCGCTTGAGAACGCAACCGAGTGGAAGCAGTATGATGTAAACGGTGTAAAGGGTACCCGCGAGACCTCTACCATGCCGGGTAGCGCAGGTTCCAGCTGGTATTTCCTTCGTTACATTGATCCGGACAACGATAAGGAATTTGCAAACTATGAATTGTTAAAGCACTGGATGCCGGTTGACTTATACATCGGCGGACCGGAGCATACGGTAGGACACTTGATGTATTCCCGTATCTGGAACCGTTACCTGTATGACAAGGGATTATCTCCGGTGAAGGAGCCGTTTAAGAAGCTGGTTCACCAGGGTATGATTTTAGGCTCCAACGGTATTAAGATGGGTAAGAGATTCCCGGAATTTGTTGTAAATCCGAGCGATATCGTAAGAGATTACGGTGCGGACACCCTTCGTTTGTACGAGATGTTCATGGGACCGCTGGAAGTTTCCAAGCCGTGGAGTCAGCAGGGTGTTGAGGGCGCAAGACGTTT
>JAFVSN010000005.1 GCA_017503735.1 Lachnospiraceae bacterium | reverse complement strand
CTCGGATACACCAAGGATAACCGGAGAATTCATCTCCTGTGCGGTTAAAAGGATTGCCTTGGTCCACTCAAGGTTGTTGATGTTGAACTGACCAACTGCATACTTACCTGCTTTTGCCTTCTGAAGCATTTCTTTTGCTGATACTAACATAATGTCCTCCTTTTCGTGCGATTGCACTTCTTATTTTCGGGATGCCTGCAATTACAGGCATCCCGTATTTTTTGCACGTTTCCGTGCTGTTTGACACTTATTCTTCGTCTTCTGCGAAATCGGCTGCGATTTCCTCGTCGGACATATCCTCGCCGTCTAATGCCGCAAGGTCATCGAACTCATCCATATCCTCGCTCATGTCAAGCTCTTCCATCTCTTCAAACTCTGCAGTCTCCTCGTACTCATCAAACTGCTGCTGAAGATCACTGTCAAGCTTTACACTGCGGTAACGCTTCATACCGGTACCTGCCGGGATAAGCTTACCGATGATTACATTTTCCTTCAGACCGATTAACGGGTCAACCTTGCCGTGGATAGCAGCCTCGGTAAGAACCTTGGTGGTCTCCTGGAAGGATGCTGCAGACAGGAAGGAATTGGTTGCAAGGGAAGCCTTGGTAATACCAAGCATTACCTGCTTACCTTCTGCCGGCTCACCGCCCTCTGCGATTACTCTTGCATTTTCATCCTCGTAATCAAGGATATCAACCATAGTACCCGGAAGGAAGGAGGTGTCTCCGTTATTCTCGATACGAATCTTCTTTAACATCTGGCGTACAATCACTTCGACATGCTTGTCATTGATTTCTACACCCTGTAAGCGGTATACACGCTGTACTTCCTGAAGCATGTAATCCTGAACGGCACGCACGCCCTTAATCTTTAAGATATCATGCGGATTTACGCTACCTTCGGTCAGCTCGTCACCGGCCTCCAGTACCTGTCCGTCGTATACCTTAATTCTGGAACCGTACGGGATAAGGTAAGCCTTTGCCTCACCGGTTTCGGAATTGCTGATGATAACTTCGCGCTTCTTCTTGGTATCCTTAACGGTAACGGTACCGCCGAACTCAGCGATAATTGCAAGTCCCTTCGGCTTTCTTGCCTCGAACAATTCCTCGACACGCGGAAGACCCTGGGTAATATCGTCACCTGCTACACCACCGGTGTGGAAGGTTCTCATGGTAAGCTGGGTACCCGGCTCACCGATAGACTGAGCTGCGATAATACCGACTGCTTCACCTACCTGTACAGCCTCACCGGTAGCCATGTTTGCACCGTAACACTTTGCACACACACCGATGTGGGAACGACAAGTAAGTACGTTACGAATCTTCACAGAAGCCGCAGCGCCTGCTTCCTGAATCTTCTTGGTTGCCACGATACGAGCGGCACGCTTCGGCGTAATCATGTGATTTGCCTTCACAATCATGTCACCGTTATCATCATAAATCGTCTCACAGGAGAAACGTCCCGTAATACGCTCTTCTAAGCTTTCGATTACTTCCTTACCGTCGTGGAATGCCTTAATCCACATACCCGGAATCTCATCCGTCAGCTCTGCGCGACAATCTACTTCGTTGATAATCAACTCCTGAGATACGTCTACCAGACGACGGGTCAGGTAACCGGAGTCTGCGGTACGGAGTGCGGTATCGGAAAGACCCTTTCTAGCACCGTGTGCGGAAATGAAGTACTCGAGTACGTCAAGACCTTCACGGAAGTTAGACTTAATCGGGAGCTCGATGGTACGACCGGAGGTATCTGCCATAAGACCACGCATACCTGCCAGCTGCTTAATCTGCTTGTCGGAACCTCGCGCACCGGACTTTGCCATCATGGAAATGTTGTTGTACTTATCAAGACCGTCCAACAGCTCGGTGGTGATTTCATCATCGGCACGCTTCCATGTATCGATAACTTCCTTATAACGCTCTTCCTCAGAAAGGAGACCTCTGCGGAAGTTCTTTGTAATCTTATCTACCGTTGCCTCTGCCTCAGCAATAATTTCCTTCTTCTTCGGCGGAACGGTCATATCGGAAATGGATACGGTCATTGCCGCTCTGGTAGAATACTTATAACCGAGAGCCTTGATAGCATCCAAAGTTTCAGCGGTCTTGGTAGCACCGTGAATGTTAATACACTTCTCAAGGATCGGCTTTAACTGCTTCTTTCCTACTAAGAAGTCGATTTCCGGAAGAAGGGAATTCTCCGGCTTACTGCGGTCAACAAAACCAAGATCCTGCGGAATGATTTCGTTGAAGATGAAGCGGCCCAGCGTGGACTCAATGGTCTTCTGCTCACCGGTCATCTGATCCAGACGACGCACCTTAATCATGGCGTGAAGGGTGATTTCACCGTTCTCGTATGCAAGGATTGCTTCGTTTACGCTCTTAAAGCACTTACCCTCACCAAGGTCCCCCGGCTTATGCAGGGTCAGGTAGTAAATACCAAGGACCATATCCTGGGACGGAACCGCTACCGGACCACCGTCGGACGGCTTTAACAGGTTGTTCGGAGAAAGCAGGAGGAAACGACACTCTGCCTGTGCTTCTACCGAAAGCGGAAGGTGTACTGCCATCTGGTCACCGTCGAAGTCCGCGTTAAATGCGGTACAAACGAGCGGATGAAGCTTGATTGCCTTACCTTCTACTAAGATCGGCTCGAAGGCCTGAATACCTAATCTATGAAGCGTAGGAGCACGGTTAAGCATTACCGGATGCTCACGAATTACTTCCTCAAGTACATCCCATACAGCCGGATGTAAGCTCTCTACCATGTTCTTGGCAGACTTCATGTTGTGGGTGATGCCTCTTGCTACCAGTTCCTTCATAACGAACGGACGGAACAGCTCGATTGCCATTTCCTTCGGAAGACCACACTGGTAAATCTTTAATTCCGGACCTACTACGATAACGGAACGACCGGAGTAGTCAACTCGCTTACCGAGAAGGTTCTGACGGAAACGCCCCTGCTTACCCTTTAACATATCGGACAAGGACTTCAGCGCACGGTTACCCGGACCGGTTACCGGTCTGCCGCGACGACCGTTGTCAATCAAAGCATCTACTGCTTCCTGTAACATTCTCTTCTCATTGCGGACAATGATATCCGGTGCGGACAAATCCTGCAATCTTCTGAGACGATTGTTACGGTTAATAATTCTACGGTACAAATCATTCATATCGGAGGTTGCGAAACGACCACCGTCAAGCTGTACCATCGGACGTAAATCCGGCGGAATTACCGGGATTACAGTCATAATCATCCACTCCGGCTTATTTCCGGATTCGCGGAATGCTTCTACTACCTCAAGACGCTTAATAATTCTTGCGCGCTTCTGGCCGGTAGATTCGCGAAGGCCCTTCTTTAACTCTGCGGAATCAGCCTCAAGGTCGATTGCCTGCAACAGTTCCATAATAGCTTCGGCACCCATTCCTACACGGAAGGAATCGCCGTACTTATCGTATGCTTCGCGATATTCCTTTTCATTTAAAACCTGCTTGTACTGAAGGTCGGTGTTACCCGCATCAAGTACAATGTAAGATACAAAGTAAAGAACCTTTTCCAATGTTCTCGGGGAAAGATCAAGGATCAGACCCATACGGCTCGGGATACCCTTAAAGTACCAAATGTGGGAAACCGGAGCTGCAAGCTCAATGTGACCCATACGTTCACGACGTACGCTGGACTTGGTAACTTCAACGCCACAACGGTCACATACAACACCCTTATGACGAATCTTCTTGTACTTACCACAGTGACATTCCCAGTCCTTGCTCGGTCCGAAAATCTTCTCACAGAACAAACCGTCCTTTTCCGGCTTTAAGGTTCTGTAATTGATAGTTTCCGGCTTCTTTACCTCGCCGCGAGACCACTCTCTGATCTTTTCCGGGGAAGCTAAGCCTATCTTAATCGCATCATAGGTAATATCCTTCATGCTGTCATTCATCATGTCCATCGGCATTATTTTGCTCTCCCTTCATTATTCATCATAGTCTGCATCGTCCATGTCGTAATCGTCGGACTCATCCTCGTAACTCTCCTCATCGTAGGTGAAGTTACCGTCTTCGTCTGCGGAAACACGACTGAAACCTGCTTCTTCATAACCTTCGTCGTAACGGAAGTTGTTGTCACCTTCCATTAACGGTTCGATTTCTGCATCGCCGTAATCGATATCCTCGGTCATTACCACTTCGTTTCCGTCCTCATCCAGTACGGTTACATCAAGTGCTAAGGACTGCAACTCCTTCAACAATACCTTGAAGGACTCCGGAATACCCGGCTCAGGGATGTTGTCACCCTTGATAATTGCTTCGTAAGTCTTACCACGTCCGGTAACATCATCGGACTTCACAGTAAGGATTTCCTGTAAGATATGAGCCGCACCGTATGCCTCCAGTGCCCAAACTTCCATCTCACCGAAACGCTGTCCACCGAACTGAGCTTTACCACCCAACGGCTGCTGCGTTACTAAGGAGTAAGGACCGGTTGCACGAGCGTGGATCTTATCGTCTACCAGGTGATGGAGCTTTAAGTAGTGCATGAAACCTACCGTAACCGCACCGTCAAAGTACTCACCGGTACGTCCGTCACGAAGGCGAACCTTACCGTCGCGGTTAATCGGAACACCCTTCCACTGCTCTCTGTACTCTAAGTTGTTTCCGAGGTAATCCATAACCTCCGGATCCAAAATATCCTTGTACTTTGCCTGGAACTCTTCCCAAGAGGTGTTAGCGTAATCATTTGCCATCTCAAGGGTATCCATAATATCATGCTCGTTTGCACCGTCGAATACCGGCGTTGCAACGTTAAAACCAAGAACCTTTGCCGCAAGAGAAAGGTGAATCTCAAGCACCTGTCCGATGTTCATTCGGGACGGTACACCCAGAGGATTCAGCACGATGTCAAGCGGACGACCGTTCGGAAGGAACGGCATATCCTCTACCGGAAGCACGCGGGAAACGACACCCTTGTTACCGTGACGACCTGCCATCTTATCGCCGACCTGAATCTTTCTCTTCTGCGCAATGTAAACGCGAACGGTCTGCTCAACTCCCGGAGGAAGCTCGTCGCCGTTTTCTCTGGTAAATACCTTCGCGTCTACGATGATACCGTACTCACCGTGCGGAACACGGAGGGAGGTATCTCTTACTTCTCTTGCCTTCTCACCGAAGATTGCACGGAGAAGTCTTTCTTCTGCGGTAAGCTCGGTCTCACCCTTCGGGGTAACCTTACCAACCAAAATATCGGTAGCACGAACCTCTGCACCCACACGGATAATACCGCGCTCGTCAAGATCTTTTAACTTATCCTCACCAACGCCCGGAACATCACGGGTGATTTCTTCCGGTCCCAGCTTCGTGTCACGGGACTCGATTTCGTACTCCTCAATATGAACGGAAGTGTAAACATCTTCCTGAACCAATCTTTCACTTAATAAAACCGCATCCTCGTAGTTGTAACCTTCCCAGGTCATGAAACCGATTAACGGGTTCTTACCGAGAGCAAGCTCACCGCCTGCGGTGGACGGGCCGTCAGCAATTACCTGACCTGCCTCTACTTTTTCGCCCTTGGAAACAATCGGACGCTGGTTAATACAGGTACCCTGGTTACTTCTGGTGAACTTGGACAACTTATAGGTGTCCTTTCCGCCGTCTTCGGTCTTAATTACGATTTCGGCTGCTGCCGCACGCTCTACAATACCTGCGTTCTTTGCAACCACACAAACACCGGAGTCAACCGCCGTCTTCATTTCCATACCGGTACCGACAGCCGGAGCCTCGGTCATAAGAAGCGGCACTGCCTGACGCTGCATGTTGGAACCCATGAGTGCACGGTTTGCATCGTCGTTCTCAAGGAACGGAATCATGGCCGTAGCAACGGAGAATACCATCTTCGGGGATACGTCCATCAAATCAATCTTCTTCTTCTCGAAGAGAGAGGTTTCTTCTTTATAACGACCGGAAACATTTGCATTTACAAAGTATCCGTTCTCATCAAGCGGCTCATTTGCCTGCGCAACAACAAACTTATCTTCCTCGTCTGCGGTCAGGTAAACAACCTCATCCGTTACGCGCGGATTCTTCGGGTCAGCCTTGTCAAGCTTACGATACGGAGCTTCTACAAAACCGTACTCATTAATACGAGCATAAGAAGCTAAGGAGTTAATAAGACCGATGTTCGGACCTTCCGGGGTCTCAATCGGACACATTCTTCCGTAATGGGAATAGTGTACGTCTCGAACTTCGAAACCTGCACGGTCTCTGGAAAGACCACCCGGACCTAATGCGGAGAGACGACGCTTATGCGTAAGCTCACCTAACGGATTGTGCTGGTCCATAAACTGGGACAACTGGGAGCTTCCGAAGAACTCCTTCACAGCTGCGGTCACCGGCTTAATATTGATTAAGGACTGCGGGCTGATGCTCTCTAAGTCCTGGGTAGACATACGCTCACGAACCACACGCTCCATACGGGAAAGACCGATACGGTACTGGTTCTGGAGAAGCTCACCTACCGCACGGATACGACGGTTACCGAGATGGTCGATATCGTCGGAATTACCGATGCCGTACTCTAAGTGAATGTTATAGTTAATGGAAGCCAAAATATCTTCCTTGGTAATATGCTTCGGGATGAGTTCGTTTACATTACGCTTAATCTCCTCAAGAAGCTCCTCACCGGTATAGGTATCCATTAATTCCTTAAGAACCGGATAATAAACTTCTTCGGTAATACCGAGCTCTGCCTTGTTGCAATCTACAAATGCATTTAAATCAACCATAAGGTTGGAAAGAATCTTTACGTTTCTTTCTTCGGTCTGTACCCAAAGGGACGGAACAGCCGCATTCTGCATGCTAACCGCAAGCTCCTCGGTAATCATCGTACCGGTCTCCGCAAGTACCTCGCCGGTGGTAGTATCCACTACATCCTTTGCAAGGGTAAGACCAACGATACGATTCTTGAATGCAAGCTTCTTATTAAACTTATAACGACCTACCTTTGCAAGATCGTAACGTCTTGCATCGAAGAACATGCCGTTAATCAGCGGCTCTGCGCTCTCTACGGAAAGCGGCTCGCCCGGACGAAGCTTCTTATATAACTCTAACAAACCATCCGTATAGTTCTCGGACGGGTCCTTTGCAAAACTTGCCATAATCTTCGGCTCTTCACCGAACAAATCGATAATCTGCTGATTGGTTCCGATACCAAGCGCACGAATCAGCACCGTAATCGGCACCTTACGATTTCTATCAACGCGCACGTAAAAAACATCATTGGAGTCAGTCTCATACTCCAACCATGCACCACGGTTCGGAATTACTGTACTGGAGTACAGGGTCTTACCGATTTTATCGTGACCGATTGCGTAGTAAATTCCAGGGGAACGAACCAACTGGCTAACGATAACACGTTCCGCACCATTAATTACGAACGTACCGGTCGCTGTCATCAGCGGCAAATCACCCATGAAGATGTCATGCTCTTTGATATCGTCCGTTTCTTTGTTATGGAGTCTTACTCTCACCTTTAACGGTGCTGCGTAGGTAGCGTCACGCTCTTTACACTCTTCGATGCTATACTTCACATCGTCCTCGCAAAGCTGAAAACTTACAAACTCAAGATTCAGATGGTCACTGTAATCCGAAATCGGAGAAATATCTCTGAATACTTCATCCAATCCTTCTTCCAAAAACCAGCGATAAGAGTCCTTCTGTACCTCAATGAGGTTCGGCATCTCAAGCACTTCCTTCTGCTTGGAGAAGCTCATGCGGACACCTTTGCCTACTTGCATCGGCTTAATTCTGTTCTTTTCCATGAACGATTTCACCCCTTGGATTATTTTTAGTCTGAGGTCGGAAAGAATTTTCTATCAGTAAAAAAAACTCTTTTCTTTTCCGTCAGGATGTGCTATAATGTTCTTGTATGGGCACACCACACCACAATAGTGCATTTTTCATGATAACATAATTATGTCAAGTTGTCAAGTTATTGAGACAACTTTTTTTATTTCAAAAAATTAGGTTTATTCAGACAAATTATTCCTTTCTATAAAATAAAACAAAGCCTGCCGCAAAATGCGACAGGCTTCGAGGGGAATTATCCCTGCACCTTGGCAAGCAATGCCTCCTGCAATACTTGTGAAAAAATCACGCCCTTTGCCATAGCCCGCTCGTTGAGCCATGCCGGAATGGTCAAGGTCTTCTTTACTGCTTTCGTCTCCTTATACTGGTCGATATTACACGACACCAAAGAAGTAAATCCATCCTCCACGGAAAGAACCCCTATATCGGACGGTGTCGCAATCGGACGTTCCTGTTCCAACAAAGTCAAAATATACCCTGCCATCGCTTCCTGTGCACATGCCATTGTCTCTGTCACAGAAGAACCGTAACTGTGACACCCCGGTAAATCCGGAAACTCCACCCAGTAAGAATCCTCCTCCTTATGAAATACCGCCGGATAAACAAACATCATAAACTTCCGTCTCCTTTCACTCAATACTATTTTAACCCCTTATGCATGTTAGGTCGCCAGTATCCACATCTAGTGTCTTCCGGCAACAATTTGTTTAAATCCCCATCATAAATCGGTTGCATGTTATTATTGCAATCAAACTCTTCTGTGAGCATACACAACAACTCCTGTATATACCCTTGCAATGCCCACAATTTGCAAGATGGCAAATACGATGTGTCATTCTTCGGATCAACAAAAAATTTTCCATCGTTATGTGCAAATATTTTATCCCTCCTCAATTTAATTATTTGAATTGTCTCTTCCAGTTCATTATCTTCTTTTAATTTCAATTCATAATCATTCAACTTCTTTTCAAGCTCATCCCCATTCTTACTCAGATGTTTGTTACTCCTACACTTTTTTATCAACCAAAAAATACTTCTTACATCTCCGCCGTTTTCTAACAATCTTGCTATACACATCATCATACTATCAACTGTTGCCGCTTTTGTAATTTTAAAAAAATTCACTCCATCATCCTCATCATTCATTCTATCAAGCACTAACTCTACATGACTATATACCATCAACATATCTGAAAAATACAAAAAATGATCATAAAATGCTTCTATCACACTTTGTATATTTTTTAACATCACATTTCCCATTACACGCCTTCCTTTCTTTTGTATTATATTTATGGATTCGTTTCTATTTTACTAACTAGATAATTCCATCTAAACTAAACAGCCTAAGTTAAGCCCTTCCAATCCCTTTTTGACTTGAATCCACCACATAAAGAAAACCCGCCGGTTTCCCGACGGGTTCTGATTTCGCTTAGACTTACTTTAAGGTAACCTTTGCGCCAACTTCTTCAAGCTTCTTCTTGATGTCCTCAGCTTCTGCCTTGGAAGCGCCTTCCTTAACTACCTTCGGAGCGCCCTCTACAAGATCCTTAGCTTCCTTTAAGCCAAGGCCGGTGATCTCACGAACAACCTTGATAACCTTAACCTTCTCAGCGCCAGCCTCAGTAAGCTCTACGTTGAACTCGGTCTTCTCTTCCTCTGCTGCTGCAGCCGGACCAGCTGCTACAACTGCTACGCCTGCTGCTGCGGAAACACCAAACTCTTCCTCGCAAGCCTTTACTAAATCGTTTAACTCTAATACGGTCATGCTCTTAATAGCATCGATAAATTCCTGAGTCGTCATTTTACATTACCTCCATTGAAATTATAAATAGTTATTTGTATCTTGCGGTCATGCCGCTTCGTTTGTCTGCGTTACGCCGCAGGTGCGATCGCGTTTGTCACTGTGACCGGAGCGATACCCTTATGCTGCATTATGCTGCCTCGCCGTTCTTCTCTGCAATCTGCTTGAGCACTCTTGCCATGTTGGAGATCGGGGACTTCATGCTGCCGAGAAGCTTGGAAATAAGTACTTCTCTGGACGGGATGGTAGCAACCTTCTGAAGACCTGCTACATCGTAGTAAACGCCTTCTACTACACCGCCCTTGAACTCGAGCTTCGGAGCCTTCTTTGCGAACTCAGCAAGAATTCTTGCCGGAGCTACTGCATCATCGATACCGAAAGCAACTGCGGTCGGTCCCTCAAGGTGCTTAGCAAGCTCTGCGAACTCGGTGCCTTCGAATGCGAAGTTGAGGTATGTGTTCTTGTATACCTTGTATACAACACCGGCCTCTCTTAATGCCTTACGAAGTGCGGTGTCTTCCTCTACGGTAAGACCACGGTAATCAACTAATACCGCTGCACCGGCCTTCTCCACGTAGCCCTTAATCTCGTCTACGATCGGCTTTTTGATTTCAACCTTTGCCATTTTTTACCTCCTTATAGAATACGGCTTACGCCGGAATCCAAAGACCAAGGTAAAGCGATGAAAATGTATTAAAAAAACTCCTTGCGAAGACGCAAAGAGTCAAACTAATCATAATCGCTTGATTCCTCGGCAGGCGGTTTCTCTTACGCCGGTCAATCCGGCACCTGCTGTCTTCGGTCAAACTGCGGTTTTGCCACAGTCCATTTGATACTATACCACGGAATTTCGTTTATGTCAATAACTTTTTTTACTTGCAGATTATTTTTCTTTTTTCTTCATGGTATCCGACCTACATCTATTTTTCTTTTTACCATGATACACATTCTATTTCTTAACTTTCATGGTACAATTTTCTCTTTTATTTTTTCCTTTACCATGACGGTATTTCCTTTTCGCTATTCTCATGGTACAAATCCACTCATTTTCTTTCCGAAACAGCAATTTCGCGACTCAACTTTACTGATATCTGCGTTTTTATACCATGAGAATTCTCCTACCGTTCTCATATCATGGTAAAAAAATAATTTTTTTCTAAATCCGTACCATGAGACAACTCAATTTTCTCTGTCTCATGGTAAAAAGCAACATCGCCAAAATAATCGTACCATGACAAACCCTCTTATCCCATTCATCATGGTAATTCCCCCCCACCGGCGGCGCGTTCCATGCTATCTTTTCCCATGCAGGTCCCGCGCTTCGCGCTTACCCATGCGTCTACACTCCGTTTCGGTCCGTCCGGTACCAACGTCCCCCGGACGTTGTGGGCCCTCGCGACTCCGTTGCTCGGTCGTGGGCGCGTTCGCATTTCGCCGCTTTACGCAAGCAAGCTTGCGCCAGCGACTCAATGCTCACTTTGTCTGTATAGACACTTTTTACATGAAAAGAAGCTGTCACATTTGCACCTTCCCGTGCAAACATGACAGCCTCTGACATAACACATTTATCTTTGTGTCAACCATTAAAGGACTTTTTTGATATGCCTAATCAAAAAACTAAGTTAGCCTAACTTTGCGGTGTTCACCTTAACACCCGGGCCCATAGTGGACGCAAGTGTTACACTCTTTAAATACTGACCCTTCGCAGATGCCGGCTTTGCCTTAATGATTGCACCCATAATCGTCTGGAAGTTGTCTGCGAGCTGTTCCTCGGTGAAGGAAACCTTACCTACCGGAACGTGAATAATGTTGGTCTTGTCAAGACGGTACTCAATCTTACCAGCCTTGATATCGTTAACAGCCTTGGTTACATCCATGGTAACAGTACCAGCCTTCGGGTTCGGCATTAAGCCCTTCGGTCCGAGAACACGACCGAGACGACCAACAACACCCATCATGTCCGGGGTAGCTACTACTACGTCGAACTCAAACCAACCGTCATTCTGAATCTTCGGAATGAGATCTTCTGCACCAACGTAATCAGCGCCTGCTGCCTCTGCCTCGTTTGCCTTATCGCCCTTTGCGAAAACTAATACTCTAACAGTCTTACCGGTACCGTGCGGCAGAACTACTGCACCACGTACCTGCTGATCTGCGTGACGACCGTCTACACCGAGTCTGATGTGAGCCTCAACGGTCTCATCGAACTTCGCGGTAGCGGACTTCTTAACTAAAGCAATTGCTTCATTGGAATCGTACTGTGCTGCCTTATCAAAGGCCTTCACAGCATCGGTATACTTCTTTCCTCTTTTCATTGTATTAACCTCCTAGTGGTATTTGCGGAATGAGGTACTCATACAGTTTGATACAACCTGTTTTTGCATGGGTTTTATGTCAGCTCTCCATGCGAACTCGCTTGCATCCCATATGAGAAATTCCTCCCACATCATCTTACAATCTGCGGATACTTATATCCGCACCCTTTATCGGGACTTAGTCATCAACTACGGTGATACCCATGCTTCTTGCGGTACCGGAAATCATGCTGATAGCAGCATCGATACTAGCCGCATTTAAGTCAGGCATCTTAAGCTCTGCAATCTTCTGAACTTCGCTTCTCTTAATGGTAGCAACCTTAGTCTTGTTCGGGGTTGCGGATGCGCTCTTTAAATTGCAAGCCTTCTTTAACAGAACCGGAGCCGGCGGAGTCTTCGTGATGAAGCTGAAGCTCTTATCCGCATATACGGTAATAACTACCGGGATGATCATGTCGCCCTGATCTGCGGTTCTTGCGTTGAATTCCTTCGTAAACTGTACGATATTTACACCGTGCTGACCGAGAGCCGGTCCAACCGGCGGTGCCGGAGTTGCCTTGCCGGCAGGAATCTGTAACTTAATGTAACCTGTAACCTTTTTTGCCATTGTTGTATACCTCCTAAAATGTGGTGTTATCGGGGTTAGGCATCTCTTATCTGAACTCTGTGCATTCGTGAGTGCCCTTCAGCCTTCGGCTTTTGGCTGATTCCTCCCACTGCGCGGAAACTTTTCCGCTGTGTACTTAATTTGTACTTACTTGTCGACTCTTACGTCTTCAAATCCAATCTCAACAGGCGTTTCACGACCGAACATGTCGATACTGATGGTGAGACTCTTCTTCTCACGGTTAATTACACGTACAACACCCTCCGTATTTTCCCATACGCCGGATACAACCTGTACCGTGTCGCCAACCTCGAACTCATAAACAACCTCTTGCTCACGTTTCAGTCCCATGTTCCACATTTCTTCTTCCGTGAGCGGAACCGGTTTGCTTCCCGGACCTACAAAGCCCGTTACGCCTCTGGTATTACGCACCACGTACCATGTATCGTCATTCATGAACATGTTTAACAACACATAACCCGGGAACATCTTTCTCTGTACCGTCTTCTCTTTGCCGTTCTTCACTTCCACTACTTCCTCAAGCGGAACGGAAACTTCGAGAATCTGATCTTGAAGCTTTCTGTTTTCGATTGTTTTCTCGATGTTTGCTTTTACCTTATTCTCATAACCGGAATAAGTATGCACAACATACCATCTTGCCTCTGCCATATCGTCACCCTGTCCTTAATTAGAGTATTAAGTCAACGCCTGCGTTAATGCCCATATCAACCAAAGCGATAACAATACCGAGAATAATTGTAATGACGATAACCGCTGCCGACTCTTTTACAAGGGTTTCCTTGTCAGGCCATGTAATCTTCTTGAACTCGGACTTCAGGCCCTTAAACCAGCTCTTCTTCGGAGCTTTTTCCTGTGTAGTGTTTGCAGTAATTTCTCCCATGTTTCACTTTCCTTCCTGTCTGTCGCCGTCTCTGTACTACAAAGACCGCAATCCGACCGAATTACTTGGTTTCCTTGTGCATCGTGTGTGACTTACAGAATTTGCAGTACTTCTTGGTTTCCATTCTGTCAGGATGATTTTTCTTTTCCTTCATGGTGTTGTAATTACGCTGTTTGCACTCTGTGCACGCTAATGTAATTTTTACTCGCACGACAATCCACCTCCGTAAATTTTTTTAGCTCTAATGGCTAAGTCTGTTTTTAGGCATAAAAAAAAGACCGCTTCCATAGCCAGTCTAATATAGCACAGGAGAAAGCAGTCTGTCAAGCTTTTTCTGTATTTTTTTGATTCGGACTTCAATTCGGACACAAAAGCGTCCAAGGGGCTTTATAAAAGGAAGGGCGTAAACAGTTCCTCGAGAACCCGCTCTCGCTCATGCACAAACGTAGCGGATACTAGGCTCAAAATTACTTCGCCAAGTACCGACGTTTGCTTATGGTTCTCTTAGGAATTGTTTACGCCCTTCCTTTCTTCCCAAGAGTCCATACGCTTTTGTTGTCCGAATGGCAACCGAAAACAAATAAAAAAAGTAATCTTTCAATTCGATAAATAAAAGCCTTCCAGCTCCTTCCTATATTATTTCCGCTTCTATAGCTTCTGCTTCCCAGCGCTTCGGGTCTGCAGGACAGGCGTTTGCCTTCACTGCAGCACGGGATTCCACAAAGCAACCGCAAAGTCCGCACATTGCCTCCGCAAAATACTCACATTTCTTACACACAGCAAGGCGTTCCTCGTATACTTCTTTCGTACAACGCAATTCCGGATCCATGCTCTCGATGCGCTCCAGCATCGCCCTATACGTTTCTTCCGAAATCCCTTGCCGCTTCATTTCCGTAAGAAAGCACTTTCTGCAAAACTTCGGCGCTTCCATCTTATACCTCGCCTCCGGCAGTTTCTCCCTTTAACTGTGCCGGCGTCAGACTTTCCCCGTTCCGTACAATCCCACGGATATTTTTCTCTGCCTGAATCCGCGGCAACATCACCTGATGTCCGCAACCCATGCATTTCATCCGAAAATCCATACCCACACGCAACAACTCCCATTCCTTGCTTCCGCAGGGATGAGGTTTCTTCATTTTAATAATATCTCCGACCAAAAGGTTCATTGTTAATCTCCTTTTCCTTCAAACTTACACTACCGGATTTACAATTCGCCGGTTATTCCGCACCGTATAACTCCTTTGCTTCCTCCGCAAACCGTTCCAGTTCCGCCCGGTTCCGTTCAAACTTACAATTTCCCGCATAAGACAATACTTCATTATAATAGTACTCTTTTTTCTCCGTACTACCCGCAAGACCCTTTTGCTCCGCACGATACCACTGTTTTAAATCCTCCAGCGCCACCGCCGCATTCGCAATCTCCCAGTAAACGTCAAACGCTTCCATCGTCAGGCTGAACCTACTTAACCGTTCATATAACCTTCCGTATTCTTTCTCCACATAATTTTGTTCCGAATTATTCAAATGCCGGCCTACCGACCCGATCCGGTTGGGCTTATACGTTACGGTCTTCACCAGTCCGGAACCTGCAAACAAAAGTCCCACAAGCATAGCCACCAGAAGAATCGACTTAAAAATCATTCCACCCCGGGAAATTTCCCCGGACTTCTTTTTCGTTTCACTCATTCCGCATCCTCCGTTTCCGCAAGCCAGGCCTTACGTTCCATTAATACATCTTCCAGCTCGTGTGTATTCACCGCGCCATACTCATCCGCTATGGTAAAGGGTTCCCATTCTTCCTCCGTAATCCCGAGGGTTCCGTACAAAAATGCATATACTTCGGTTCGCATCTCCTCAACGATTTTTTCATTGGCCGGGTCCGGCTCCGAATAAGTACCGATTTGCGGACCGCACACCGATGCCGCATGACCCAACAGGAGCGATAAGTTGCTGTTTTCTACCTTTTCGTCCTCGCTCTGTGCTAAGAAGATCATCTTCGCCGCTTGGAAATAAGCATATTCCCGTCCCAAATTCGCCGCCTGGGAATACTTATACTGCTCCGGACAAATCAAATCCTTCTCCCGCATATAGGCATGCAGTCCCAAATAGTCCCCAGCCGCATAATAGGATTCCAATTTCTGATTCGTTATAAAATCATGTCCGTTTTCATAGGCAGACCGTTTCAGTCCCCAAACGAAAAAAAACACAATAAACGTCGCCGCAATCGCTAAAAACAGGAAGAGACAAATCATCAGAGAACGATTCAAAAAACGATTCACCACATAGGGTGTCACACGATTCTCATACTCCGCCCTTGCTCTTTCGTATTCCTGTTCTGCTTCACTTTTTTCCGCAAACCAAAGCTTTCCCAGTAAATTTGTCCGTCCGCAGTAAGGACAAATCAGTTCCTTCGTTTTATAATTTCCCGCACAGCTTTTACACTTCATGGGTTCCCTCCTAACGTTTCAAAACACTTTCTGCCAGTTCCTTCATACTCGGCCACTCATCACTGTTATCAGGCAAATGTAACATATAGCGTTCTATCTCGTCCTCCGTAACAGCCGCATACTCTTTTAACAGACGATACACTTCCTCCCGGAAGAAAAGCATCGCTTCCGATTCTCCGTAACAAAATTCCTCTGCTTCTGCTTGTTCCACCATATGTAAAACATCCCTGCTGTTTCCCAAATAAAGCCCCACCAAAAACACCCGGGATTCCATTACACTTTCGCTAACCTCTTTCCCCCTATACTCCTTTATTTTCTTATAGTCACTTTCTATATCATCCATATAGCGGTAAGCTCTCTGCACACTTCTGTACTTCTGAAAAAGGGCACCGTAGGCATCTTCCATTGTATCCAGGCAAGCACTCATCCCCGCATAATCTCCCGCGGCGTAAAACTTCTCTAACTTTGCCACCTTCTTCTCCTGCTTGTTACCGGACGTGTCTCCCAAGATTCGCGAAATAACAAATACCAGCAAAAGCAGCACAGCAAAACCGGCAGCGACAAAGCAAGCCACACGACTGATTTTATGACTCACCTTTTCTGCAATCCGCTCCGGACGGGTGGTCAGCTCCTCCGCCTTATCCAAAATCTCATTTATTTCTTCCTTATGCTCCTCATGTGCCACTTCTTCATTTTCGGTATTGCAATAAGGACATAACAACAGCGTATCATCAATTTCCGCTCCGCAATTCTTGCATATCATACGTACACTCCCTCTCTTTCACAAAAAACACTGTGCATAGGTGCTTTTACATACCTACACACAGTGTATCATGATTTTTCTTCTGTCGCAAGGAGATTCTTTAAAGCGGGTTACTCTCCCAGCCCAAGTTCCTCAACTGTGCTGTAATCCACGCTCATATCCCGATAAACCAAACTCCAACTTCCGAAATCCTTTACCGTAATCTGATACGTTCTCTTCATACCACCCTCTGCTTCCACTATAAATTCCGTCGTACCATTCTCCTCATATTCCTTTTTCCATTCCTCCGGATAAACGACTACATAAGAATCTCCGATCCATTCATAAAAATCGCCGTCCCCGTCCGTATCATAATAGTCAATCACCGGAAATGTAAGAACCTTCGTCTTCTTCTCCGACTTTAAGTCATCCATAAACCATTGAATTCCCTGCGCGCAAGCCCTTTGAAATGCATTCTCGGTATCAAGCTGCTCCACGCATCGTTCCAGTTCGGATAAAAATTCTTCGTGTCCGAACTCCCCTTTCCGAAAACGATCCGAGAAACACCTGCTCAGACATTCGTATAAGCTCCATGCATAGTCTTCTTCCGTATCGCATCGTTTAAATGTATTTTGAAATTGATTATACGATGCGGTACCGATTTCAAAATACCAGGCAAATATCGGTGCATCCGTCGTGGAACTGATTTCACATATCATTTTGCCGTTTTCGTCTCTTCTTATATTTACCTGACTCCACTCATCCTCCTCTAAGTGCTTTTTCGATACCGATACCATTTCCGCACCGATTACGACCGACTCATCCAGTCCGAATAACTTTCTGACCGCGCCGTCCGCCGCAGCATCCACTGCCACAACGCCACCGGCAAGCACCACAATTCCGCACAACACTGCCGCTGCCACCTTCATGGCCTTCGGAAGCACTACATGCTTTCTTCTCTTACTCTGTGCTTCTACCATTTTCTCCACAAGTGCCGCACCCGGTGTCACTTCTTTCATCAATTCTTTATAATCCTGTTCTAACATAACATTACCTCCTTTTCACGCACGAAGAAGCCCTAACACGACCTCTTCTTCAAACTGTGTCTTTAACTTTTCTCTGGCTCTGGTTAACTGTACCCGTACCGTAGATTCCTTCCGGTGCATGAGTTTTGCAATTTCCGCAATCTTCATCTCTTCGAAATAATACAGATGTAACAACAGCCTTGCATCCGGGGAAAGCTTCTGTAGCTCCCGATACAGCTCTGCCTTGCTCTCATCCGTCAAGATACGCTCCTCCGGTGTGCTGTAAGCACTGCCCTCACCGGTTACCGATCCGTCCGGTTCGTTCTCCGTAAGCCACTCTCCCGATACCTCTCTTTTCTTTGCCGCACCTCCAAGAAACTTTCGGGAACAATTCACCGCCACTTTGATAAACCACGCCTTGGCATGCTCACTGTCCCGAAACTCCGGGTTCTTCCTTATATAACGAAAGAATACTTCCTGATAAATATCATCCGCATCCGCCTTCGTCCCGGCTCTCGCAAAAGCAATCCGGTACACCATATCGGAATACGCGCGTATTACATTCTCCGGAGTCATAAGACCTTCCTCCTCTCTACGAATCTTCTGTTCGCGAACCAAACGGTTTTATTTCCGTTTTCACCTATAACACCCCGTAGTTTAGAAAATGTTACACTAAAACAAAAATAATTTGCCCTCAGATCTGCCCTCTATAAATGCTCTCAACCGGAAGAAAATTTCTCATATAAACCTGTCGGGGAGCCGTTAAGTAAGGCTCCTCTTCGGTTTTAAAGTTACCTTTACGGAAAGGCACTGCCATATTCTAAAAAGAACCTTAAAGCAACGTCAGTATTCATGGCACATAATGTGCCATGAATATGCTCCGCAGGCTGCGCACTCGCGCGTGCGTAAGATGTCGCAAGCGACCGCGCTCGGCGCCAGAGTTTCGCATGCGAAACTCTGAACGAACGAGGTACTTTCGAGCCTAGTACTGCTACGTTGCTGCAAGAGCGAGAGCGGGTTCTTGTAGAATATGGCAGTGTCCTTTCCGGTAACCTTAGGACCGAAAAGGGGCCGTACCCTCCGGCACAGCCCCCGACATCTACATCTCGTAATTTTCTTCCAACTCCGGAAAGGTAAAGGTAATCTCCGTTCCCTTCCCGACCTCACTTTGAATATCAATGGTTCCTCCGTGCTTAATGGCAATCTGCTTTGCGATTGCCAGGCCCAGACCGGACCCTTTGGCATTCTGACGAAGTCTTGATTTATAAAACTTCTCAAAAATATATTTCTGCTCTTCCTCACTGATTCCGATTCCTTCATCCCGGATGGAAATAATGATCTGTTCCTCACAGGAAATCCGGATATGCACCACGGAATTCTCCGGGGAAAACTTCACCGCATTGTCTAAAATAACCAAAAACATCTGTCGCAACCGGTCGTAATCGCCCAACATCATAATCACCGGCAATTCCGTATAAATATCTGCCGTAATGTTCTTTTCTTTTCCGATGGCCCAGGCACTCTTTTTTAAATCCTCGAAAATCTGCACCAGATTGACCGGTTCTTTTTCTACCGCGAAATCCGGATTCTGCATTTTAGAAAGCAATAACAAATCGCCCACGAGACGTTCCATTCCCTGGCACTCTCCCAGCATTCTCTCGTGATAATGATGAACCTTCTCCGGGTCGCTTACCACGCCGTCCACCAGACTTTCGGTATAGGCTCGCATTACCGTAATCGGTGTCCGGAGCTCGTGGGATACGTTTGCGAAGAAATCCAACCGCATTTGTTCCAGATTCTGTCGTTCGATTTCATTCTCCTTTAACTTCTCCGACAAAATATCCATGGTATAAGCAAGCTCACCGATTTCATCGCTCCGGTTTACTTCCGTGGTCACTTCGTAATTTCCGTCTGCCAGTTCCAGTGCGGTGCGACGAATTTTTAAGATCGGATCGGATAATGTACGCACATAAAACAATGCCGTAACAATCGCCACTGCAAGCGCAATGGCACCGCTTATGATTATCAGACGCCAACTGCTGTCTACAACCGCTTTCTGGTCTTCCACCCGGACATTCATCAAAATGCCGCCGGCCACCTCACCGTTTACCCCCTGTACCGGCATACCGATGGTAATCATGTTCATCTCATGCACTTCACTGAAATCGGCACGTGCCGTAGGAATATTGTGAAATACATTGCTTAAAATGTCATGATAGCTGCTCTGATACGTTTCTAACGTAGCAAAATAATCCCGGCTGATGGAATATGTTTCCGGCAGCGGCCACATAGCCTCATCATTGGAAATTGCCCAAACTTCCGTCTGCTCAATTTCGCTCAACATAATCAGGTACTCGTTCCACCCTACCGGGTCTCCCGCCAAAAAATAGCCGTTACAACGCTTGGCGACATTTTCCGCTTTTGCTCTGGTCTGTTCTCTGTAATTATTCATAATGGTTTTCTCGTATAAGCGCATATAAATAACGCCCAGAACCACAGCGAATAAGAGCATAATCACCGAGAACCAGAAACAGGTCTTTACAAATAACAACTTATGAAATTTTTTCTTTTTTCCCTGCTTGTCCATCCGGTTCCCCCTATTGCGATATCATATGTCGCATATTATTTATGATCCGTAAGTTCAAACTTATAGCCCACGCCCCATACCGTAGCAATATCCCAACCGGCATGTTCCGCCTTATCCAATTTCGCTCTCAGACGCTTCACGTGGGAATCCACCGTCCGGGTATCTCCCACATAATCGTATCCCCAAAGACTGTCCAGTAAGTTATCTCTGGTAAATACCTTTTTCGGATTGCTGGCCAACGTCCACATGGTCTCGATTTCCTTCTTTGTCAACGCAATCCGCTGTCCTCCGATGTGCAAGGTATACTCCTCTAAATTAATTTCCAGATTTCCGATTTTAAGTATATTCTCATTCTTTTCGCTGATTTTCTCCCGGTCCGCTCTGGACATACGACGAAGTACGGCACGCAATCTTGCCATGACTTCATTCGGCGAAAACGGCTTTACGATATAATCATCCGCGCCGATATCCAGCCCCATGACCCTTTCAAAATCTTCTCCTCTGGCGGTTATCAGAATTACCGGCGTATCGGATACCGCACGAATCTTACGACAAACCTCATAGCCGTCCTCCTTCGGCATCATAACATCCAACAAAACTGCCGCCGGCTCATGCTGACGGAATAAGCGGAGTGCTTCCTCCCCGTCTGCCGCCACAAGCGGCTCATAGCCTTCCTTTCTGACATATGCTTCCAACACATCCGTAATATCTGCGTTATCATCTGCGATTAAAATGTACTGCATGTACCTTCCTCCTTACGCATCAAAACCCAATCATATCTTTGTTTCACAAGTTTCCCTCTCCTTTATTATACTTTTTTTCTCGCCGATGCACAAGTCGAATTTCAAAGAATCTACAGGAAAAATCTTAGTAAATTCTTAATAAATGACATCATTCTGACAAAAAGTGGTGGTAGAATAAAACACAGGATGTGACGCAAGGATTTCCGTAGTAATTAGTTGGAGGGCAATGCCATGAAACAAAATCGTTTCTCAAAAGGTATCATTACCCTTGTCTTTTTGCTTTCCCTCAGCTTCTTCTCCTTGTTTGCACCTGCTGCCAAAGCATATGCAAACAACACAACCGGAGAGCCGAAGCTGAATGTAAAGTCTAAGGCTATTGTAAAAGGTAAGGACTATGCCCTTAAAGTTTATAATTTATCAGAAACCCAGACGGTTACTTTCTCCTCTGAATCTCCGAAGATTGCTTCGGTAGATGAAAAAGGTGTGGTATCCGCTCTTTCTATCGGTACTACCGTTGTTACCGTAACGATCGAGGATTCCGAAGGCTCCGAGCCTGTGACCTTACAGTGTAAAGTCACGGTCGGTCCTCCTGCAATTTTTGTTATGTTATCCAGACAACAGGCCGAACTGGTTGTTGGACAGCGTGCTGTCATGTACTGGTTGATTGCTCCGCTTAATACAGCAGAGCTTCCGAAGTTCTCCAGTTCCAAACCGGAAGTTGCTTCCGTTAGTGCCGGTGGTATCGTAACCGCAAAATCCGAAGGTACTGCGTACATATTTGCCCAGATCGATAACGGTCACTTCAGTGCATGTCGTATTACAGTATCCGCAGAAGGTGAAGTAACGGAAGAAGAAAAAATCTTCAAACCGGACGAAACCACGGAAAACAAATTTGCGGATTTTCTGGTTGATTTAAACACTAAATTTACAAACGGTGATAATACCTCCGAAAATACGGGTGCTGATACAGCACAATAATCTTTGGCACAAGCTAAAAGGGCTTCGCAGTTTATCTGCGAGGCCCTTTCTTTCGTGTAGGCCCTTGTTGTGGGAAGTTGGGATTATTGCTCCCCGTTTTGCAAGTCGCAAAACGGGGAGCAATAATCCCAACTTCCCACTTTCATGTCCCAACAAAAGAAGTGGCCTCACATGTACGCGAAACCACTTCTTACTTATATAGATTATTCCGTTATCTAACCGATTACATCACTCATATTGTACATACCCGCCGGTTTGCCTGCCAAGAATTTTGCCGCCTGCAGGGCACCGTTTCCGAAGATTGCTTTGGAGTATGCGGTATGCTTGATCTCGATTACTTCGTCGGCTCCCGCAAAGATTACCTCATGCTCGCCTACAATGGTACCGCCGCGAACTGCGGAAATTCCGATTTCCTTTTTCTCACGCATCTTACGTTCCTGTGAACGATCAAATTTATAAGCGTATTCGTTATTCAACACTTCATTCATGGCATCCGCAATGGCAAGTGCGGTTCCGGACGGAGCATCCACCTTACGGTTATGATGCTTTTCTACAATTTCCATGTCAAAATCCGCTGCCGCAAATACCTGTGCCGCCGCCGCCACCAGCTTAAGTAAGGTGTTTACACCCAGAGACATGTTTGCGGAGCGAAGAATCGCCACCTTCTTAGAGGTCTCATGTACCTGTGCAAACTCTTCCTCGGAAAGACCCGTGGTACAGAACACCATCGGAAGCTTCTTCTCCACGGAAAAAGCCAGACGCTCGGACAGCTTTGCCGGGGATGAAAAATCGATAATTACATCTGCCTCTTCCTTACACTCTAAAATACTCGGATATACCGGATAATCATAATTCCGGTCCGTAACAAAATCCACACCGGCAACAATCTTTGCCTGTGCATCCTCCTTCGCCAAATCGGAAATCACACGTCCCATCTTTCCGTTACAGCCGCACATGATAATTCGTACCATAGCATACCTCCTGTATGTAATATAATGGAAACGTCCGGTTTGCCGCACTTACCGGCCAAACCGGACGCTTTTATTCTATTTCCGTATCAATTCTTCCTTTCTACGGATGTCACAGCCTGTCAAATCCCTCTATTATCCGATGATTCCGAGATTCTTCATCACAGCCGCAAGCTTTTCCTTATGGGCATCTTCCATCTCCGTAAGCGGCAGGCGAAGCGTTCCCACCTCCATACCCATTAAGTTCAGGGCTGCCTTTACCGGAATCGGATTTACCTCAGAGAACAAATTGTCAACAAGCGGTAAATACTTTAACTGAAGCTCAAGACTTCCCTTTACGTCCCCTTCAAAGAACTTCGCACAGATGTCATGGGTTTCCTTCGGCACCACATTGGAAAGAACGGAAATGACACCCTTACCGCCTGCGGATAATACCGGAACAATCTGGTCATCGTTACCGGAATACAAATCTACATCCCCCTGACACAGATACATGGTCTGCATAGTCTGGCTGATATTGCCGGTAGCATCCTTGATACCTACAATGTTATCTACGTTCTTCACAAGAGCTGCCACGGTTTCCGGCATAATATTGCTACCGGTACGGCTCGGTACATTATAAAGAATCGCCGGAATATTCACTGCCTTTGCCGTCTCCGTAAAGTGAGCAATGAGTCCCTTCTGGGTAGCCTTATTATAGTACGGGGAAACAAGTAACAAACCGTCTGCTCCTGCCTTCTCCGCTTCCTTAGACAAGTAAATGGCGGTCTCCGTACAGTTGGAACCGGTACCTGCAATGACAGGGATACGCTTTGCCACTTTATCCACCGTATAACGGATACATTCCAAATGTTCCTCGTGACTTAAAGTGGAAGCTTCACCGGTGGTTCCGCAAATAATAATGGAATCCGTCCCCCCTGCAATCTGGAACTCCAACAGTTCCCCCAACTTCTCAAAATTAACCTCTCCGTTTGCCTTCATCGGCGTTACAATCGCAACACCTGCACCTGTAAATAATGCCATATCGCACCTCCTATAAAAGATAAAACCGTCAATTGATGACGGTTCTCGAAGAATACCCTTATTCGGTAAAGCTCCACACAGACATTCCGTGTGAAATATCTTCGATAGCCCTCCATCAAATGAATGATGACAGTCCCGCGGCTTTTAACCCCGGCCCCAGCAAGTAACTTCCAGGCCGTTACTCACTTCGGCATCTCATCCTTTCCCCTACGTTCTCCTATGTCCTGACATATCCCGCAGTGTACTGATAATCAATGCGCCTCTATCACAATACTTATTGTATATCCATAGAATATACCAGAAGGTCTGTCTTGTCAACTACTTTTTAGAAAATATAAAATCGTAACGTTATCAACAGACAAAATCTCCTAGAGCTTCAACCCCTTCTTCAACTCATCATGAAACAGCAAATACCACAAAAGAACCGGCACCATAAACAGTACCGCTGCCGGAAGCAATACTTCTGCCTCATACCGCTCCGCTTCGCTAAACAGCAAAGACAAATTCCGCCACTTATCCTCATCCAGATACAAAAGCGGCTGTTCCACCAGATTCCATGTTTCCGCAAACACAAGAAGTGCTACCGCAAAAATGCAGACACGGATTTGCGGAACAATACAATGCCAAATGATTTTGATGCAGGAGTTTGTCTCCAGGCGTGCCGCCTCCACCACCTGCACATCGCACTCCCGCATATACTGGTGCAAAATCACCACACTGAGCGGAGAAAACAACAACGGCAGGATAATCGCATAGGGCGTATTCAAAAGCTTTAAATCCCGGAGTCCGATATAGTTCGGAAGCAGCATCACTTGTAGCGGCATCATCATAAGTACCATATACAAAACATACAGCACTCTCTTTCCCGGAAAGCTTGCGAACTTAAAGGCATAAGCCGCCGGCACGGAAATCAGTATAGAGACCACTGTCACGCTGACCGCGTATAACACGGAATTCCAAAACATGCGATAAAACGGAAAGCAATTTAAAAACAACTCCCGGTATCCGGCAACCGATACGTTTCGCTCTATCAAAAAAGAACCGATTACTGTAAGTACTACCGGCACGAGAAATACGATTCCGGCAAGCAACAGCCCTGCAAACAAAAGAAATGCACCCCATTTTCTTTTCCTCATGACTGAAACCTCCTTTGCACAAGAAGTCCCGCCGCCACAATCACCAACACCAGCACCGACGTCAACACCGAACCGGCTGCCAACGACTGGTAATTAAATTTCTGGAAATGATTGTTCATGTAGTATTGCAACGTATAGCTGTAATCCGGCGGATATTTGCTTCCGTAGAACAAAAAGCTCTCCTTAAATATCTTAAAGGTATTTACAATCGATAACAATAACGTAAAAAAGATGGTCGGTGTAATAAGCGGCATACTAATCCGCAAGTGCATCCGAAATGCCTTTGCGCCGTCCATACTCGCCGCTTCATATACCGCATTGTCAATCGTGGTCAGTGCTGATGTCAGAAGAATTACACAAAGCCCCAAATTCTTCCATACAAACAGCGCATAAATCGGCAGTGCCGAATCCACCTCCGCAAAAAACTGTTGCCATACAATAACCACCGCCGCCGTCGGTACTACCATCGGAAAAATAAAAAAATCCCGCAAAAACGAAAAACGTCGCATGGAAAAAGACAGCAAAAAAGAAATCACTAAAGAACACAGCAAAAGAATCGGAACGCCGATTCCGATTAACAGTAAGCTATTCTTCATGGCAAGCTGAAAATAAGAATTCCCCAGAACCTCTTCATAATTCCGTAACCCTACGAACTTTTTCTGAAACTGATTGTTAATCAAAGAATAGTACAAAACACGAAGGTAGGGAAGGAAAAAGAAAACCGCAATGCCCAGCAGACTCGGTACCAGACACAAGGTACAACGCAGATTCCATTTAGTCCCATGACTTAATTTCTTCTTCATTTTCCACGAACACCTCCATTCCCTCTTCCAACAGCTCAACACCTTCCACAATAAGCGGAGTGTAGCTGTTCAGACCGGACAGCACCCCATAATATCCCTCCTGTGGCCCGTCGGCTACCGTAACCCGGATTTCCCTTGCCACATACCTTATCTCTCCGTTTTTTTCTTCTTCCGAAACACGATACAAGACTTCCCCGTACAAATCTTCCGGCATAGCCGGAAGATATTGTTGTTTTTCGTCTATTCTCATATTTCTTTGCTCCAAATACCCAATCCGCACATGAGGAAGGGCGGCTGTATGTACTTTTTTTGCAAACACTGCCATAAGCGCCAATGCAAGATAAAACACCGCACTCACGGCAACCAACACCCGCTTCTTTTGCATACCCTTCCTCCTCATCACTCATTCAAATAAATCTTAAGCTTACGTTCCGTTTCCCCGATATACGCTTCTAACTTCGAACTATCTTCCATCACCTTATCATACCCCGCACAAATATCCCCATCCAGGGTAAAACCAATCTCTCCGTTCCGGTACAATTCATACAAAGAGGTTTCGTACACCGACTCTCCTACCACTCTGTCTTTGAAAAACACCGGCACATCCTCCCGTGCCATCGTATATGCAATCCAGGAAGAGATATAGTCTAATGTTGCGTCAAGATTGTCGGAATACGGATTCACTGCAAGGAATACACAGGCGCCCACATTTTTGCTGTCCGGAGATACCTTCGGAACTTCGTAAACACGTGCGTTTTCTCCCATCTGCGTGATAGCGTAATCATCATAATCACTTCCGTATCTTACATACTCATGCCACATTTCACCATTTTCTGCTCTTCCGACGTCTTGCAGAACTGTCCAATACTTCGAAAAAACGCCTGCCAGCTTCCGGAACTCTTCCGTATCTACCGAGTTGTTTTGTGCAAAATATTGTCGCAATGCCGTCTGCCAAAAGGCCATGTATGGCATATCGACTTTCTTCCTGTCTGTCTGTTCCAGTGCCGCATAGGTAGCAAAATAAGCCTCTAAGCTCATACTGTCGGTCATCACCAGGTCATCAGCAACCACATCCTCGTTGACCACAATTCCCGGTATATCTACTGCAATGGGCAGCATCCAGATGTTTCCGTCCTCATCCGTAGCCGCTTCCCTCACGTATGGGAAACAGGCATCCAGATATGCTTGTACGCCCGGCACATCATTTAACGGGTAAAACATACCGTTTTTCTTTAAATTATGGCTAAAGGAATAGGATGTATCCACCATACAAACATCGAAATCCTTATCCAATGCCATAATTTTCATCGCAAATTTGTCTTCCTCCAGCTTGGTTCGCTGCATCTTATAACCGCACCCATACGGCTCATCCGAGGATAATCCGGTAGCGATATAACGAAGTACCTGACTTTCCTTTTTCACATCCTTGAGATTGAACTGTGCAATGCTTCCGTCAAAGGTCATACATGCCACTCTGCCATTCACACAGCACAGGTTATTGTCCCATAAAAAACCGTCCGGATACAATTCACTCTCCACATCCACATCAGATAAGGAAGAAACTACCAAACCTCGTTCGAAGCTCTGATAAATCAAATCCTCCCCGTCGTTTGCAAGCGTCATATTGTGCATCTTATACTCGCTTGTTTTCGCCAGCACCTTCACTGCTTCCCGTTCTGTATCATAAGACAGCAAACAGAACTCTTCCCCCATGTGTGCATATATGCAAAGCTCCGCTTCCCCTATGGCACATATATCCATGGGCTCCTCAATTCCCACCTCTACAAGCTTATCTTCCGAAACGGTATAACAAAACAGCTTCTCTCCGGTATATTCATAGTAGCTTGAAGACACTCCTCCAAAATAATTTTCTTCGCTTGTCCCTAATAAAAAGAAACAATCTTCCATGGGTATTATCCTGTTTACAAGGGTAAAATGCGGAAGTGCCTTCACCTCGGTAAGCGCTTCTGTTTTCGGACAATAGGAATAGAGTACCGCACACAAATCCCCTTCCAGTACCGTATAAGGTACAAAATAAACCATCCCGTCCTTAACGGCCATTGCTTTTACATTAGACGAAAGCGAACGGTCCAATGCCTTGGAATACACCGGTTCTCCCTTTGCGTTGCACTTTCTTAAGAAAAACCAGTCTTCCTCTTCCCGGTTCACCCGTTCCAGCTCCTCCGGTGTCATCTGCTCCAGCTCTTCCAGTGTCAGTTGCCCGGAATCCGCATGTGCCTTCAGATTATACTCTAACGTATACAGGCACCCTTCTTCATCCAAGGTATATGCCAGTATGGTTTCCTCTGTTTCATACTCCGTCCACACCTCCTGCAAGGGTACCTCCGGCACTGTTTCCTTTTTCTTACAGCTCCCCGGCACAAAACAAAGCAGTAAACAAACAAGTGCGCTCCACCATATCTTTTTTCCCATCGTTGTCTCTCCTATCGCATATTTACTCCTCTTTTTCACGGCTCACACAACTGATAAACATAGGTGCCGATTTCAAGCGGTACTCCGGCAATATTTTCAATCTCAGTCACGAAAGTTCCCTGCAATTCCTCGAATAGCCAAAGCTTTCCGTTTTTCATGCAGAATAAATTATCACCGTCTGTATAAAAATACTCTATTTCCGGACTTGTGCCTTCCGTGTTCTGCATATAACACTGTGCTCCGCTGTCCATCTCCACCCGAATTCCATCTCCGAAGTAAACAACTCCGTTATAGACAATCATATCCATATCAGCCAGCCCCGATGGGTAAACATAATTCAGTACAACCACATCCTCATGTATGCCCGTCTTCAACCCATACCGTCTTAAAACACTCCTGTCTTCCGTCTCTCCCTCTTCCTTTCGACTTTCTACATAATAGGCAAAATCTCCGCCAATCCAGTGTTCATTAGGAATATCCACATTCTGCAGGGTTTCCTTTATGTTCCCCTGTACATCCGTCAGACGAATTGTTTCCACACCGGCGGCAATATACTTTCCGTGTCCATTCGTCTGTTGTGACTCCGGAACCGTCCCCGTAAACTCAACAAGTTTACTCCCTAGCCATAGCCAATCTCCCTTCCACCTTCTCAAAATCGAAATTTTCGGTGAAAGAAAACTACTTTCTCCGGTGACAAAGGAAAAGAAAACGCGTTTCTCCTCGTATGGAATCGTTTCTCCCTCTTGTTCATAACAAATCCCATCCGGATAAACGATCATCCGCTTCGCATCGCAATCCGCCACAACCGTCACGGTTCCATCCTTTGGATTATATTTTAAAATATTCCCCCCGGAAAACCCGGAAAACTTATAGCGGCCATAAGTCTCTGCTATAAAATAGAGTTCCCCCTCTTTACAAAACAAATCACTTGCCGGTATCGCCACTGCTAATTCTGCTTTTTCTTCCCGATAAGCATATATGTAATAATCTCTTCCATAATTAACATAGTAGGTAATATCATACACCGGGTCCTTACATACCAGCACCGGTGCTTTTTCAGCATTGTGCTCCATTTTCAAATTTTCTTCCAGATTGCAATAATACATATCATCCGTTCCGGTTACGGTAAGGCGTTCCAACCGGTTCCCTTCCAAGGAAATTTCTTCCGAACCATACTCTATATTCTTTATTTCAAGCTCTTTCGACGGCACCGGTGTATTCTTCGTTTCTTCTTTTTCCACAGAAGTTACACCCTCCGCCGGAGCTCCCGAATCCACCGGCTGTTTACAAGCCCCTGCTCCCATAAGCACACATACAAGCACCACAAGCAAGCTTACTTTTTTCATCATTCCTCACATCTCCTTCGTCAAATGGACACTCACTATCTGTCATTGATTCCGTGTTCTTTACTTATTCACATCATTTATCCGTACAAATACTATGCTTCGACGGTGGATTATAAGCAAAAGAACCCATCCTCTGACAACAATATCCGCACCTAATCTCCCAATATTCAGTCTGACACGAAACTGTGCAGTATGTATATCCATCCGGCACTGCATACTCATTCCCGTACTCATCGTATCGGATAGAATAAAGCTGTACTTTATGTGTATATCCTCCTCCTCTTACATCTATTAGATGATTATAATAATTTCCATGTTTACAATTGACAGTGGCAGCCTCTGCCTTTTCCGCACCGGTCACTACACCGGACAATGCAACTACGACTAATGCCACAGCCATCAATTTCTTTAAAATTTTCTTCATACCTAAAATGTTCCCCTTTCGTTTTCTTTTTTCGACAGATAGCGAGCCCCTTGTGGTTAATTGTAATAGACTCAGTTATCTTTTGTCAATGAATTTAACGGCATTAAGGAAATCTTAAGATTTTAAAGCATCTCATCAACCAAGTAGCTTTTTCGTATATTCCTCCTGCGGTTTCACAAACAAATCTTCCGTTTCCCCGCACTCTACCACACGTCCGTCTTTCATGACCATAACCCTGTCACAGATTTTCCGTACCACTGCCATATCATGGGAAACAAATATATACGTCAAGTTGTGTTCCCGTTGCAGTCGGAGCAAAAGCTCCAATATCTGTGCCTGTACCGTAACATCCAGTGCCGACACCGGCTCATCCAAAAGGACCAACTCCGGCTTCGTAATCAGTGCCGCCGCAATGGCCACCCGTTGCCTCTGGCCTCCGGAAAGTTCGGACACATGACGCTCCGCAACCTCCTCCGGCAATTCGGTTTCCTTTAATATCTCTCGTACCCTCTGCTCTCGTTCTTCCTTCGAAAGTCCGGTGTTCAGGCGAAGGGGTTCCTCTAAAATCCATCCCACCTTTTTTGCCGGATTCAAACTGGTATACGGGTCCTGAAACACCATCTGTACCCCGATTTTGCTGTCCTTTTTCCATATCGTTCCTTCATAATGGACAAGCAAGCCCGCCAATGCCTTTAACAGGGTTGACTTTCCGCAGCCGCTCTCTCCCACAATGCCGAAAATCTCACCCTGCTTTACCGATAAGCTCACTTCGGACACCGCCTGCTTTAATTCCGGCACACGAAACCATCCGTTTGAACGCCGGAACACAACGGATACCTTCGTTGCCGAAAGCACTTCCGTTTCCGAAACCGGCTGTTCCGTAGCTTCTTTTGCTCCTTTTACGGTGGCCTGCATCAGGTTCTTTGTGTAATCCTGTTCCGGCCGTTCAAATACCTGCTCCGCCGTTCCTTCTTCCACCGTTTTCCCGTCCTTCATAATCATCACCCGGTCACACAAGTTGCGGAGCACGGAAAGGTCATGGGAAATAAAAATTACCGCCGTGTTCTGCTCCTTTGCCAGTTTGTGAATCAGGGACACGATTTCCCGCTCCGTCACCGCATCCAGTGCCGTGGTGGGTTCGTCACAAATTAACAGACGGGGCTTATTTATCATGGCCATGGCAATCATGACACGCTGCCGCATTCCGCCGGAAAGCTGGTGGGGATATTGATTCAGTAATCGCTTGGCATTCTTTAACTCCGCTTTGGTCAACGCGGAAACCACCGCCCGCTCCCGTTCTTCGGAAGAAAGCTTCGTATGAAGCAAAAGCGGCTCTTCCATCTGTTTTTTTATAGTCAGTACCGGATTTAAGGAAGTCAGCGGCTCCTGAAAAATCATAGTCATCTTACTTCCGGAAAGTTCCTGTCGTACCTTTTCTTCTCTTTGTTTTTCCGTGCGGTTTCCTCTAAACTTCTTATTATTCTCTTTTCCACCGCAAAGAGTCTGCCCGTCAAAAAAAATCCCCTCACAGTCGCGGGTTGCGTTTTCCGGCAACAGCCCCATAATTGCCAGTGCCGTCATACTTTTTCCGGAACCGGATTCTCCCGCAATGCCGAGGATTTCTCCCTCCCGTAACGAAAAGGAAACTCCCTTCACTACCTCTTTCTTTTTCCCGTCTTTTCCCGGAAATGCCACACAAAGCCGTTCTATCCGGAGGAGATTCTTTTCTTCTTTTGCATGTCCGTTTTCGTTACTCATGCTTTTCTCCTCCTTCCAGACTCAGTAAGCCTACACCCAGGACGCTGAACAAAATCATAAGTCCCGGTGCAACGGCATTCCACGGTGCCCGGAATAAATAGGGCTGTGCCTCCGACAACATACGTCCCAGACTGGCATGAGGCGGTTGCACCCCAAGGCTTAAATAACTCATAGCCGCTTCCGATAACACCGCATTATTAAAACCGATTGCAAGTGCCGACAATAAACTGCTCTTAATATTCGGTAAAATATGCACAAACATAATGCGCAAGTGCCCTGCTCCCATAAGCCTTGCATTCTTCACATAATCCAATTCCTTCTGTACAATAAACCCGCTTCGTACCACGCGGGCAAAGCTCGGTATAAATAAAATGCCAAGGGCCGCCACAAGCTGTACCGTACCGCTTCCGAATACGCCCACGAACACCAATGCCAGCAAAATACTTGGAATCGCTGCCACCGCATCATTGACACGCATCAGAATCAAATCCGCTTTTCCGCCGAAATACCCGGTAAAGGCCCCCATAAGACATCCGCCCACCGCACCGATGGACACCACAGCCAGACCTACAAGTAAGGTGGTGCCGGCTCCTTTCATTACCCGGGACAATACATCCCTTCCGAAATTATCCGTACCGAACAAGTGGGAAAGGGAAGGAGACGCATTTTTCAGTGTCGCATCCATAGCATCCGGGTCATAGGGTGTATAAAAACAGCCCGTCAACGAAACAATTACCGCCAATCCTACCAATACCACACCGATAATCCGGTTCACTTTCCATTTTCCATCCTTCTTTAACCAACCGGTAACGTTCATCCTGTCCCTCCTTTCCGCAAGTGTCCTTTTTTCTATTTATATTTCTTTAATACGCGGGTCAAGATATCTGCAGATCAGATCCGCCCCGTAATTCAGTAACACTACCACCGCCGTTGTGTACAATACAATGGCACGAACCACCGGGTAGTCTCGTCCCGAAATGGATACTGCCAGCAGTCTTCCGATTCCGGACAAATTAAATACCTGTTCAATTACGATACTTCCCGCCAATATTTCTGCCATTACCATGGTCAGAAATGTCACTACCGGTACCAATGCATTCCGCAATACATGACTCCATAACACACGGCGTCTGCCGCACCCTTTACTTTTTGCGGTACGCACATAATCCGCCTGCATTTGTTCCTTTAAAGAGCTCTGCAAAAAACGTACCGACATTCCTATCTTCGGAATTGCCACCGCCATAGCCGGAAAAATCATAAAGCCTAAGAAACCAAAGAAATTCTCTCCTGCCGGCACATAAGCTCCCGGTGTAAACCACCGAAGCACAATTCCGAAAAGCAGTGTAATTAACATTCCCAGAAAAAACGGCGGCACCGCCATCATGGTCTGGGTCAAAAACGCAATAATTCCTTCCCCGGCTTTTGATTTTGTCCGTGCGGCGAAAATTCCGAGGGGTACGGAAATCCCCACAATCAACACAAAGGAAAGCAGGGCAAGACCGATGGTCACACCGAACCGGTCCGCCAAAAGTTCCGTTACCGGAAGACCGTACTGGGTGGACTCCCCGAAATCTCCCCGCAGGGCACCGAGTAAAAAGTCACCGTAGCGCACCGGAAGAGAACGGTTTAAGCCCATGGCTTCCCTTAAGGCCTCGATTTCCTCTTCCGTGGCATCCATCCCAAGTTTTGCCATAGCCGCATCGGACGGAATCACCTCAAAGGCAAGAAAGGTGAGAAATGCAGCCACCAAAAGCGTTATAACCAACGCAACCGTCTTTTTTAAGAAATACCGCATCCTCTCACCTTCCTTTCGCCTTTTTATTTTCCACTATCTTAAATCACAAAGACCTTACCTCTTACTGCGCCGGTTTCATTGCCGCCAAATCCAGCACATATACCGGATAAAACAGGAAATTCGTAAAGTCTTTCTTCACTGCCACCAGCTTTGCGCCGTCCTGCAGATAGACACTGGCCGCTTCTTTGGTTAACAGTTGCTGAATCTCTTTATAAAGAGAAATCTTCTCCGCTTCCTCCGTGCTTGCCAATGCTTTCGTAAACAATTCGTCAAACTTCGGATTCTCGTAGTTGACAAAATTATTCTTTGCGGTAGAGGTATACCGCTTCAAAACATCACTCGGTGCCAACGCGGAATCCAAACCGACGATGGTAGCTTCATACTCTCTTCCCTTGTACACATCCGCCAGCCATGCCGCCCATTCGATTAACTGAATTTCCGCATTTACGCCTATCTTCTTATATTGTTCCACCAGAACCTGTGCCGTTGCCACATGAATATCGTAGTTCGACGGCACCTTCACCGTAAAGGTCAACGGATTGCTCTCATTATATCCGGCCTCCGCAAGCAACTGCTTTGCTTTCTCCGGCTGATAAGTGTAATAGTTTTCCAAGGTTTCATCGTAATATACACCGAAATTCGGGAACATGTTACTGCCGATGATGTGACCCCGTCCGCCGGACACGATCGTTAACAATTCTTCCTTATCCACTGCATAACAAAGTGCCTGCCGTACCTTCAGATCGGCAAACGGCCCAAAATCGTTGTTTAAAAACATAGCCTGCACCACGTTAGTGGAACCTACCTCCAAATTGTAATCTGCCGGAAGCTGGGATGCCTGCTCATCCGTCAAATACGGGAACACATCAATGCTTCCCGCCAACAACTCCATAAATGCCGCATCATTGCTGGCACAAATCTTAAAGGTCACTTTTTCAAGGTACGGCTTCTCACCGTAATACTCCTCAAACCGTTCTACCACAAACTCGGTTAACGGGGTGTAGGAAACAAACTTATACGGGCCCGTTCCTACCGGTGCACTTTTCTGTGACGTATAATCCATAGGGATTACGGCACAGGTTAAAAATCCCAACAGCTCCGTATTCGGCTCGGAAAGTGTGATGACAATCGTATCCTCTCCCACCTTTTCCACGGCAGAAATAACAGAAAGCGCCGACTCCACGACAACCTCAGGATCCTGATTGTCAAGAAGACCGGCGCAACGCTCAATCGAATATACCACATCATCCGCAGTAACTGCCTTGCCGTTGTGAAACTTTACATTTTCACGCAAGGTAAAGGTATACGACATACCGTCCGGTGCAATCGTATAATCCTTTGCTACCGCAGGAACCAATGTCCCGTCTACCGAAGGCTTTACCAAACCCTCAAAGACGTTAAACAAGACTTCATCGGTTCCTGCCGCCACTGCAATGTGAGGGTCAAGACTGTCCAAATCCTGTGTTATTCCTACTACCGCGGAAACAAAATCCTCCGAACCTTTCTTTCCCGAGCTGCCGCCGTTGCATGCGCAAAGTGCGGTGAGGGAAGCAAGTAGTGCAAGAAATACTGCTTTCTTTTTCATGTTACTACCTCCGTTCGCGGATACTTACTCCGCTCTATTAAATTTTTTACGTTACCATCATAAACTATTTCCTTTGAAATTTCAAGAAAAAAATTTGTGAGTTTTTTATGAAATTCTGCAAAACCTCTTTATTCTTGTCCAAAAATAGTGTAAAATAGGGGCAGACAAATTTTAAAGGAGGTTTGTCGCAGAATTGCTTTTTCTGCGATAAGAATGAAATGGATCAGAACAACGAAAAAAAAATGACAAACTATGACCGCAAGGTTTTAGCAAAAGAAGCCGCGCAGAAGCGTGCAAAAACCAAAGGTATTCTCACTACAATCGGAGGCGTGGTTATTACACTGGGACTGATTGCTCTCATCGTCAGCTCTGCGATTATGAAAAGCAAAAAGCCGACGGAAGAATTTTTTCAGGTAAACGGCGAGTCGGTTTCCAACTTGGAATTCACCTTCCATAAAACCAATATGATTAACCAAAATGCCACCATGTTGCAGTACATGGGAATTACCTCGGGAGACCAACTTGCTTACGCTGTTTACGACGAAGCTACCGGCGCAACTTGGGATGATTTCTTTACAGAGCGTACCGCTGCTTCTATCAAAGAAAACAAAGCTCTTATTGCTGACGCGAAGAAGAACAATTTTACTTGTGATTTAGAAAAGGAATACGCATCCTACATGGAGCAAATCAAAGCACAGGCCGATTCTTCCGGCATGAGCGTGGAGACCTTCCTTCTTTCCATGTATGGCGGTGATGAGAAGAAATTGAAAAAGATTATCGAAGACAATCTGACTGCTCTTTTGTATACGGAACATCTTGCTACTTTAAATGCCGCTACCGAAGAAGAGGCACAGGCAAAGTACGATGAAAACAAAGATGACTACGATTCTGTTGATTACCGTGTTTTAGAGTTTGCAACCGGTATGACCGACGAGTCCACCGAAGAGGAAATTGAAACCGCTATGGCGGATGCAAAAAAGAAGGCACAGGAAATGTTAGACAAGGTAAAGGCCGGAGAAGATTTCGAAACCCTCTGTGCGACTTACGCTCCGGAAGATAAGCGTACCGAATATGCGGATTCCGAAACGGATCTTTCTCTTGTGACCGATGCTACTTCCTATTACATCTATGAGCCGTATGGGGATTGGTTGTTCGAAGCAGAGCGTAAAGCCGGTGATTCCACCTTATATACCGATGAAGACAATTATAGCCACTATGTTGTTTTGTTCGAAAAGCGTTATATGGGTGAAGATGTTATCGGAACCATCCAGCAAAGCTTAACTTATACCGCTGTTGCGGAATACATTGCTTCCATTTCCGAAAGCTATGTGATTTCCGATCCGAAGGGAAATATTCCGGTACTGAACTAAGTCGATCGCACAAAATATTACAATAAAAATCAAGGAGCGTCGTAATTCACACGACGCTCCTCTTTTTATAATTCTTCCACATACCGCACTCGTTCTACTTCACTCAACATTTGTAAAATTTCCGCGTGAGGTTTTTTCTTCGGCAATCTGAGTGTACAAAGAATTGCCGTCCCGTTATCGCCGACACCGTTTGCACGGGTCATTTCCAAATCACTGATACGAAATCCTTGTTCCTTTGTATAGCGGATAAACAAGCCCACATCCGACATTTGTTCGAATTCCACATACAGATTAATTACCTTCGTAGAAGCCATTACCCAATCGTCCAGACGTTGTAACAGTGCCATAACAACAAAAATCAAAAGGCAGCCCACTACCGCTCCGGTATAAAAACCGATTCCCAGGGAGAGCCCTACACAGGCCGCCGCCCACAAACCGGCCGCCGTCGTAAGTCCCTTTACCCGGTTCCGTCCCGTTACGATAATCGTACCGGCTCCGAGGAAACCGATTCCGGAAACCACCTGTGCACCCATTCGGGCCGGATCCGTCCCGGCATAAACTTCCGTAAGATATTGGTTAGTAATCATAACCAACGCAGCCCCCATGCAAACCAGCATATAGGTTCGAAACCCGGCGGGACGTTTTTTCCTTCCCCGTTCCACACCTAAAATTCCGCCACACAAAAGCGACAGCACTAACCGTACCGTTACCGATATGGCATTTAGTTCTTTTAATACACTAGGAATATATTCCTCCAAAGCCTTTCCCCCTTATTCCATATACCAGCACTCTACATGTGCCGCACCGATTCCCCTTACTTTTTCTTCAAACGGACAAGTTTCAGGGAAATTTTTCAAATTCTTTTTCACCGCAAAAGAGGAATCATCCGACCATATTACCAACCGATATCCCCCACGGTCCGCATTTGCCGTTGCCTCCGCTCTTTGTCCGATTAACAACTCTCCGACACTTAAAAATCCCTCTGTTGTTAATAACATCTTTTGCGATTGTCCCGAAATTCTGGTAAAACCAAGCCGGTCCAAATACGGCAATTGTTTTCCTTCCGCATCCACCTTCCAGTAATACGGATTGCGTACAAATTCATAATATTCTCCGGTGGTATCCTTCAATTCTTCCTCTTCCGACAAGCAATACGGATTCAACGTCGGAACCCCCGGTGTATTCCACGGATTTACCGCAACCGAATGCAGCATATCTTCTACCGAATCATATCCCATATCCTTTGCCTTGGCATTTGCGGCATCCTCCCCCATATATTCCGGCATAAGATTCACATAATAGTGTTCCGGCGCAAAACAAATCCCGCCGTCTTTTAAAAACTGCTGTAGAAAATTCGGGTTTGATAACGGAAATGAAATTGTAAAGCTATAAGTATCCAGCTTTTCTAAAGATGCTTTTTCCGGCATTCCTTTCTCATCATACACAAGAAAACACTGATCCAGCGTTTCTCCGGTTGCCTCCGGCAGACACAACTTATCATAGTAAAAAATACAGTCATCTGCAGTAAACAATACACCGTCAGACCAACGGACCCCTTTTCTTAAATAAATCGTGTACTTTGTAAAATCCGCATTTACGGTATAAGATTTTGCCAGATTCGGTACTACGCTGCCGTCAGCTCCGTAACGGAACAATCCTTCGGAAATCAACTCACCGATCAGCTCATCTCCGACTTCCGCCGCAAACTGGGCATCTTCTCCATAGGAACCTACCGTTATTTCGGTCTCTTTTAAAATCTCTTCCTTCGCCGGAATACGCTTCTCCACAACCGGAAGCCTTCCGATTCCCGTCAGGGCCTGTAGCTCCGGTGCTTCTGTATAAGTTTCGTATTCTCCCGGTGTCTGTACCTCCGGATTATCCACTTCCGGGGATACCGTAACTTCTCCCGTGGGAGTTCCTGTCAAATCTCCTCCCGGCTTCTTACAACCTGCCGTGAAACATAATGCGGTCAAAAACAGTACCGCTAAACTTTTTCTGTAATATGGCCTCATACTTACCTCCTACCGTAATCATCCTGGTATCCATCCTATTACGCACGTTTTTCTGACATAAGGAAGTGCCCCAAAAGCCCACAGGGCTCTTGGGACACCGAATTATTTTCAATCACTTCTAGTAGCGAAATGCCTGTAATGCCTCCTGAAGTTTTTTCGCTTCATCGTTCAATACCGTAGAAGCCTGCGTCAAGTCTTCTACTGCCTTTAACTGAAGGTCTACCATATTCTGCACTTCCTCGGATGCCGCAGAAGTTTCTTCCGATACAGCGGAAATACTGCTGATTGCATCTACGGTTACGGACTGTGCTTCACCGATACGGTCTACTCCATTGGAGATATTCGCAAGACGTTCCGTCATATCTTCTACGTTCTCACCGATATTCTTAAACAGAGAAATTGCATTCTTTAATGCCACACTCTGAGAAGCAACAATTTCTTCCGCCTGTGCTACGGTCTGCGCGGTGCCTTCCGTCTGCGCCTTAATTCCGTTTACAATGCCGGCAATTTCGTTTGCCGCTTCTACAGACTGTTCTGCCAGTCTTCGAATCTCATCCGCAACTACCGCAAATCCGCGTCCTGCTTCTCCCGCACGTGCCGCCTCTATGGAAGCATTCAGAGAAAGAAGATTGGTCTGCTCCGCAATATCATTGATAACACCGATAATCTTACCGATGGAATGGGATTCTTCCGCAAGTGCATCCATATCTACAGTGATGCGCTTCGTAATGGAAGCGGTTTCTTCTCCCTTTGCCTCCAGGACTCCGATTGCTTCCATACCGTTTTCAACAGCCGCTTTTGCGCTCTTTGCAAGTTCATCAATGGCATCGGCATCCGCCTTTACCTCATTGATACGCTCGCCCAACTCTTCACTCTGTACCAGACAACGCTCGGAATCTTCCGCCTGCTGTACAATACCGTTACGAATTTCCGTAATGGATGTGGTAATATTCTGCGTTGCGGTCAATAACTTCTCGGAAGTATCTTCCACTCCTGCCGCAGAACTTCCTACATTATCGGCTGCCACAGAGGTCTGCTGTACCATTCCCTTCATGTTAATAACCGTTTTATTTGCACAGGCAACCAATGCGCCGAACTCATCTTTACGCTTCGTTCTCATCTTCGCCGTCAAGTCACCCCTTGCCACCTTATCAAGACCTGCCATGGTACGTTTCATAGCCTTTGCATAGGAGGTTGCCACCCATACACCTAAGAGTACGGAACAAGCCGCGGAAATTACCACTACCGCAACCGCAAGCACCTTAATCGCATTGGCACTGGCAATAATCTCACTTCGCGGAATCGCACCGCAAAGCATTGCTCCGCTGGTTCCGATCGGAGTACAGATAAACAAATACCGATCTCCGTCTATCTTCTCATAACCGCTTGCCATTTGACCGGTACTTACCGCCGTATTATATTCGGCTGCACCTGCAAAATATGTCTTATCGGAACTTCCGAGATTGGTAACTTCAACTCCCTCGGAAGAAACAATACCGAAAATACTTCCTTCCGCCAATTCAATTCCCGACAAGGTATCTACAATAAGAGATCTCTTGATATCGGCACAAACATAACCGACTTTCTCGCCCATGGCATTGGTCATGTTTGTTGTGACGGCCATAAAATAATCATCTTTCGAAATTCCGGCCTGACTGTCTAAAAAGTCATGACTTGCGGTCCATTGAAATTGATTTTTGCCGGCAAGGAAACGTTTACCGTCACTGCTTTCTTCAAACGCATTTGCTCTTTCCGGTTCCCCGAATGCGCCCTTCGAGGAATAAGATTCTCCGTAATAGGAGATTACAGCCATATTTCCGATAATGGCATCGTTGTCACCGCTCAAATTCTTTACATCCGTCTCAATGGCAATCTTTGCCGTTCTCTCTTCTCTGGAACCTTCGCCATAGTTTCCGGAATAATACATAGAAACATCCGTGTTTGAATTAAACTGGCTTACCTTTGACTCTACCGTGGAAAGAACAAGGGCCAGATGTTCTGCCTTGGCATGCATCGTAGAACCGGCTGCCTCTTCGTAATTCGATTGTAATGCATTGGAAGCACTGGAAGAACAAACAACACCAAGCACAACAATAAAGCAGAGCGGCACACAAAACATTGCGATCAACTGTGTGCGGATACTCTTCATCTTCTTTTTGCCCTTACCGTTTGCCGTGCTTCCCGTTTTCTTCGGTAGTTTTCCCTGAAGTGCTTTCGCAAACTCCGGCACCTTCGGTAACTTCAATTTCTTCGCCTTTTTCGGCTGTTTCAGCGTCTTCGGCACCTTTGCCTTCGGCTCCTTCGGTAATTTCGGCCCCTTTACCTTCGGCTCCTTCGGTAGTTTCGGTTCCTTTACCTTCGGCTCCTTCGGGGCTTTCGGCTCCTTTACCTTCGGTTCCTTCGGTGCTTTCGGTTCCTTTACCTTCGGTTCCTTTACCTTCGGCTCCTTCGGCGCTTTCGGTTCCTTTACCTTCGGCTCCTTCGGGGCTTTCTCTTTTTTCATTTTTTCTTTTTTTGCTTTTTCTTTCTCAGCACGTTCTTCCGCCTTCAAAAAGTTTTGCAAATCCTGGTCTTTTTTCATAGTCGTAACCTCCTTGCTACATTCGGTATGCGATTTATTTTTTCATTCGATTTCCCTAATATATTCATACTAAGATTATACCTTATTTTGTCTGAAACTTCAAGCAGAAATAATGTTTATTATTCTCATTAATAGGATAATATGAAGATAAATTAATAACTTTTTTCAAAATGTGCTTTTCTTTTTTGAAAAAACACCGTATAATAGAATCAGCATCATAGAAAGGAGTATTCCAATGAAAAAAGTTTTTAAATTTTTTGCTACATTAGCATCCCTCGCTGCAATTGCCGGCGGAGCATATCTCGTGTATAAAAACTTCTTTGCAAAAGAAGAGGACGACTTCGACTTCGATGACAGTTTTGATGACGAGGACGATTCGGCTTCCCGTGAATATGTCTCCATTAACATCACCACAGATGAAACTGAAGAAGAAAACTCCGACGAGAGTGAAGAATCCGTAGAGACAGACGCCGAATAATCAAAAAGGTGGTTGCGCAATTTATGCACAGCCACCTTTTTCTTCTCCCATGCTTTTATTCCGGATACAGAGAAACGTTCTCTCCGAATAAACTCCAAAGTACTCCTTGCTTCGTCTCTATCCGAACAATCAACTCCAACGGTACCTCGGAACCGATCAACTTCTCCGTACCGTCCGCCTGTGTAAGATTATAACGATATCTTCCCTCCGTCGAAAGTTTAGATTCCGTAAATCCTTTTGTTTCCAAGACAGATACCATCTCGTCATCCCAGTCTTTCCGGCTTTCAACAAATTCCCAAACCTCTGCTACGGAATCTGTTGCTTCATATCCTTCCGCGGATAACGCCGTCGATAACCGTTCCGGCAAAATGACTGCAACGCTTTGTAAGCCCACGGTCTTTTCTTCCTTTTCTTCACACGCCGTCGGTTCAAGGGGAACACCGGCCCGGTCTGATACCGCATCAGATTCTGCGTTTACGGAATCGGCGGTACTGCTATAATAAACTTCCCCGTCCGCCGTCATCGATACACCGTTTTCCTCACTCTCGGTAGTCGCTTCCGTCTTAATATTCCGTTGCGCCTTATCATAAACAGCATCCTTCTTTACTCCGCCGTTCCATAAGCCGTCGCCGAAGGCACTTACTCCGAGAACCAAAACAAATACTGCCGCCGCTACCATGCCTGCATATGCCGACACGGAGCGCCTTCTCTTTGCTGCCTTTTCGAAAGAAACTACCTTCCCGTCGGATTCCGCAGCCACACGTTTTAATGTTTTCTGAATCAAATCTTCACTGACACAAAGACGCTCTGTCTCAAACGCCCTATCGAAAAGTGCATAGAGTTCTTCATCCTGCATTTCCTTTTTTTCTTCAATTGCCTTGTTCATCCTATGCACCTCCTTTCCATTCTCTCTCGAGAATAACGCGGAACTTTTCACGTGCCCGGGACAATCTGCTTTTTACCGTACCTTCACTAAGCCCCAGGACTTTTGCCGTTTCTGCCACGGACCGTTCTTCATAATAAAGACATACCAACACTTCCCGGTACTTTTCCGGAAGCAGGAGTAATGCGTTTCGTATCTGTTCGCCGTCCTGTTTCCGTTCGATTTCATCCATGGTATCCGCCGCCGGAATATTAGTTTCTTCCTCCTCGGAAAACATCGTTACTCTACGGGAATATGCACTTTTCAAATAATCCTTACATGCATTCACCGTGATACGCAACAACCATGTCTTAATCGAACTCTCGCCGCGAAACGCCGCCAAATTAGCATTGACCTTGATAAACACTTCCTGAAAAATATCTTCTGCGGTGTCGTAATCCTTCACATAACTGTATGCCATACGGAGTACATCATTGCCGTAGGTCCGCATCAAAGATTCCAGATCAAAGCTTTCTTCCTCGGTCTGCAGCGGCCGGTTTTCCGGTTCTTCTTTTTTGTTCATACGTTACCCCCTATCAGAAAGACGAAACACCATCCCTTTTGGTTCCGCTTTTTCTAAAAATTTGATAAAACGTGTTCTTCTCACCTAGTTCTTCGCAAATTCGAACAGTCTTAAGCCTTCGTTTCGTTCCAATACCGTGCGGATACTCCATTCATGGGTAAAAAGAAGCAACGGTCTGTCCTTCAAATCCTTTACTCTCTTTGAGTCTGTCGTAATATTTAACCTTGCCACATCGATTCCGTCGTTTTCAATCCAGCGGATATATTCATACGGAAGCGGATCCATACGGATTTCCACACCGTATTCGGACTCCAAACGGAAGCGCAGTACATCAAACTGCAACACACCTACCACGCCTACAATGATTTCCTCCATGCCCGTATTAAACTCTTGGAAAATCTGAATGGCACCTTCCTGGGCAATCTGGGATACCCCTTTGATAAACTGCTTTCGTTTCATGGTATCCACCTGACGGATCTTTGCAAAATGTTCCGGCGCAAAGGTCGGGATTCCTTCGAATTCAATCTGTTCTCCCGGCGCACAAACCGTATCACCGATGGAGAAAATACCCGGATCGAACACTCCGATAATATCGCCGGCATAAGCTTCCTCTACAATCTTTCTGTCTTGTGCCATCATTTGCTGCGGCTGGGACAGACGAATTTTTTTGCCGCCCTGTACATGATTTACTTCCATCCCCGCCTCAAACTTTCCGGAGCAAATACGCATAAACGCAATACGATCACGATGTGCCTTGTTCATATTCGCCTGAATCTTAAAGACAAAGGCAGAAAATTCATGGTCCAACGGTTCAATCACGCCGCCCTTTGCATTACGCGGAAGCGGAGAAGTGGTCATGGAAAGGAAGTGTTCCAAAAAGGTCTCCACGCCGAAATTGGTAAGAGCGGAACCGAAGAACACCGGAGTCAGTTCACCTGCACTGACTTTCTCAAGATCAAACTCACTGCTGGCACCGTCCAAAAGTTCTATCTCATCCACCAGGTTCTGATGATTCTCTCTTCCGATAATCTCATCCAGATTGGCATCCCCTAGCTTTGCCTCTATCTTTTCCACTTCGCTCTGCCCGTTATTCGCGGCGATAAAACGGGTAATGGTCTCCGTATCTCTGTGGAACACACCCTTAAAATTCTTACCGGAGCCGATTGGCCAGTTCATCGGGCAAGTGCGGATCCCCAATACAGTTTCAATCTCATCTAACAACTCAAAGGTATCTCTTGCCTCACGGTCCATCTTGTTCACAAAAGTAAAAATCGGAATATGACGCATCACACAAACTTTAAACAATTTCTTCGTCTGCGCCTCAACACCCTTGGACGCATCGATTACCATGACCGCAGAATCTGCCGCCATGAGAGTACGGTAGGTATCCTCGGAGAAGTCCTGATGTCCCGGGGTATCCAGAATATTGATGCAATATCCGTCATAATTAAACTGCATGACGGAAGAGGTTACGGAAATACCTCTCTGCTTCTCGATTTCCATCCAGTCGGAAACCGCATGCTTCGCGGTCTTCTTTGCCTTAACGGAACCCGCCAGATTAATTGCCCCTCCGTATAACAAAAGCTTCTCCGTCAACGTTGTCTTACCGGCATCCGGGTGGGAAATAATCGCAAACGTACGTCGTTTATTTATTTCATTGCTGTGGTTCATAACTGCCTCCTGCATTTTGAAAATTCAATCCATTCTTGTTTGCCCCTATGCTTCTGTTCCCTTCAGGGCATAACACGACATCTTATTTTACATGATTTTCCTATGATATGCAAGGGTCGCTTTCGAAAAACTTCCTCATCTCCCGGCACTTTCCTCCACCGACATTGCGGACGGAGTTCTTGTTTTTTCCTTTCCGGTATGCTAGTATGAAATCAAGTAATTTCCCTTAGGATAATACATCCCGCGGAAATTACCACTATGTTTTTCGGGAGGTGCTTATGAAACGATTATTACTTTTTCAACCCAGCGTGGAAACCTTACATTTTTTCTCCGACCGTTTGGCGGAAGAATACATTAAGATGGGCTATGAAGTGCGATTAATCCGCATTCACGAGCCTTTTTTCGGCACGGAAAAGATTATCGATTTTATTAAGTCCCACGAAACCGTAATGATTACCTTTAACTATCACGGCATCCAGCGGGAAGCCATTTTCCACACGCCGGAGGGCGAACTTCTTTGGGATAAGTACGATGTGGCATGCATCAATATCATTGTGGACCACCCGTTTTACTATTATGAGGAATTAAAGTATTTGCCGAAGCGATATCTTCAGATTTGTATCGACGGCGACCATACGGATTATATGAAACAATTCTACCCGGACATCCGGCTGGGCGAAACCATGCCTTTAGCCGGATGCGATTATCGTACCTCTTTCGGTGGCGGCACCCCTCTTTCCTTGCGGGAGGATGTTACAGACCCGGCGCTTTGGATTCCGAACCTGACAGGCAACACCCGTTCCCTTCTTCCCGTCGCAGATCGTTCTACTCCTGTAGTCTTTACCGGCTGTTATACACAACCGGATTTCTTTCTTCCTTACATGAGCCGCAACGGTGCGGACTATGATGCCTTTTATCACGGAATTCTGGATGATTTACTGGCCGATCCGGACCAGTGCATCCATACCGTATATTTACGTCACTTGAACAGAGAGTTACCGGAACTTGGCACAGAAGATTTAAAAAATGTCATGAATAAAATGATTTTTTTGGACCTATGGATTCGTTTTACCTTCCGGGGCAAGGCAATTCAAACCTTGGCAGACGCCGGCCTTCCGGTTCACTGCATCGGTGCCGGTTGGGAAACCTTATCCGTAAAAAGCAAAAGCAGACTCACCCACACGGAATACTCCGATACAGAAGTCTGCTTAAAGGCAATCTCCGATGCAAAAATCTCCTTCAATGTCATGCCCTGGTTCAAACGGGGTGCCCATGACCGCATTTACAGCTCCATGATAAACGGAGCCGTCTGCGTTACCGACAAAAGCCGGTACTTAACGGAACACTTTACCGACGGAGATATGCTTCGCTACTATGATTTAAAGAACCTTTCCGCATTACCGGAAACCGTCGCAGACCTTTTGGAACACCCGGAAGAAATGCAACAAATCGCGAACCGGGCACAAACGTACGCACAAAAACATCTTACCTGGAAGCAGTATGCGGAAAAATTGGTATCCTATTTTACGGAGATATAAACAAATATCGGTCGGATTCAGTTTCAGGCACCGTTCCAAAAAAAGAGGCTGTCGCATATGCGACAGCCTCTGTCAAATACGTTTATTTTCCGAGCTTTGCGGTAATCTCGCCGATGACACGACGGATTTCTTCTTCCTCTAACGGTTTTGTTAAAAACTCTTCCGCTCCGGCCTTTACCGCCTGCATCAGATTGTTCTTCTGGCCGGCTGCAGTAATCATTACAACCTTTGCATTTTCATCTTCATGCTTAATTAACAAAAGGGACTCCAAACCGTTCATTACCGGCATGGTAATATCCATGGTTACAATATCCGGACGCAACTCCTTATATTTTAAAAATCCTTCTTCACCGTTTACCGCTTCTCCGATTACTTCCAATCCCATTCTGGTTAATACATCGGTCAATATCTTTCTTGAAGTCTTGGAATCATCTACTACTAATGCCGTAATTGCCATTTCACTACCTCCAGCCTTTCTTATTCGTAACAACAAAGTTTACCGTGGTATTGCAAACACCAAACGGTATCACAAGAATTTCACTGCCCGTCACCGGACCGCTTTCTCCCAGCACCGGAGGCATCAATTCCAGAGTAACACCCTTATTACTCTGTGCTGTAGCAAATAATCCGCTGATACAATTCAGTAACTCTCCTACCGCATCCTGAACATCCTCATCCACTACTTTATATTCTTCCTTTGCAAACACGGAAGCCAGCGCGCACAAACCGTTTTCTGCGTCGGAAAAACAAACTCTCCAGTCTTCGTTGCCCACTAAATCCTGAGACACCGGCTTTTCCAAATCAACCACCGTACCTATGCTGCCGCTTAACGGATATGCATGACGGTCAATGCAACGAACCACCGTCTTTAATGCAACCGTGACAACCTCCTGATATGCTTCCGCACCCTGCGGGAGGAACAACGGAACAATTCTATCGATATCACCGCTCTTAATCGCTTCTAATTCGCTGTTGGTGAAACCGTTTTCCACCTGATAACTTCTAAGCACCAACTGAATTTTATCCATGGTAACGATTCCTTCGTCTACCAAGGTCTGTGCAAAGGTCAAATACTCATTCCCCTGCATTTTTAAGAGACTGCTTACCTGCATCTCCGTCAGATAACCCTTCTCCACCGCAATATCACCGAAACGTTTATCCAATACCTGCTGCATGCGGTTGATCGCATCTGCCTGGTCTAATGTAAGCATCCCTTCCGATACTGCAATCAATCCAAGCTTTACTCTGATTTTTTCCTGCTGGGAAATCACATGTAAAAACTGTTCCTTAGTCATGATTCCTTCTTCTACCAAGTAATTACCCAATAAATAACTGATCATCAAATGCCCCCTTTGCACAATTTCATGGTTTTGCTTTCACCTGTCCCCATTATACACTGTTTTTACTTAAATTTCCACATAAAAAACAAATAAAATAAAAATTTTAGCTTTTTCCATCTCTGTCTTGCGCTTTTTTTGAAAAAAAGGTATACTCCATTTAAAAGGATTTTAAATAGGATTGGTATTATACCGGAAAGGATTTTATTATGGCTACAGTAAAACCGTTTTTTTGCATCCGTCCCGCTGCCGAACTTGCGCATCGCGTTGCCGCATTACCTTATGATGTCTACAACCGCAGTGAAGCAAAAGTCGTTGCAGGGCAGGACCCTCTCTCTTTCTTAAACATTGACCGGGCAGAGACCCAGTTCCCGGATGATGTGGATACTTATGCGGACTGCGTATACGCAAAGGCTGCCGAACTTTTAAATGCCCGCATTGCCGACGGCACCTTTGTTACCGACACCACAAGAAACTACTATATCTACGAACTTACCATGGAAGGGCGCACCCAGACCGGTATTGTTGCCTGTGCTTCCATTGATGATTATCTGAACAATGTAATTAAAAAACATGAGAATACCCGCGCGGACAAAGAAGAAGACCGTATCCGTCACGTGGACACCTGCAATGCCCAGACCGGACCGATTTTCCTGGCTTACCGCAGAAACGAAACCATCTACTCCGTGGTGGAAGAAACCAAAAAGGGAACTCCTCTTTACAGCTTTACTTCGGAGGACGGCATTACCCACCGTGTTTTTGTTATTTCCGACCCGGCAGCCGTTTCCGCTGTTTCCGATGCGTTTTCTTCCATTGACAGCATTTACATTGCCGACGGACATCACCGGGCAGCTTCCGCTGTGAAAGTAGGCTTAAAGCGTCGCGAAGAGCATCCGGACTATGACGGTACGGAGGAATTCAATTTCTTCCTTTCCGTTTTGTTCCCGGAAGATGAGCTGAAAATCTTACCGTACAACCGGGTTGTCAAGGATTTAAACGGTATGACAAAAGACGAGTTTCTTTCCCGTATCGCACAGGATTTCACTGTAGAATCCTTGGGAACAGAAGCCTTCCAGCCGACCAAAAAGGCATCCTTCGGTATGTATCTGGATCACACCTGGTACTGTCTGACTGCCAATGACGCCTTACAGCAGATTACCGACCCGGTAGAATCTCTGGACGTTTCTTTATTGCAGGATTACCTTTTGGCACCGGTTCTTGGGATCGGCGACCCACGTACCGACAAACGCATCGACTTCATCGGCGGAATCCGCGGACTGAAGGAATTGGAACGCCGCGTTGCGGAAGATATGACGGTGGCATTCTCCATGTATCCAACCTCTATTTTGGAGCTGTTTGCGGTATCGGATGCCGGACGCCTGATGCCTCCAAAGTCCACCTGGTTCGAACCGAAGCTTCGCAGTGGTCTGTTCATTCACAAATTAAGCTAGTATGTTAAAAGGCTGTCGCATACCAAATGTGGCAGCCTCTTTTTACGCTTTGTCAATATCAACTCGTTAAGGCGGCCATTTTGAATCCCTTTTTGCAAGTCGCAAAAAGGGATTCAAAATGGCCGCCTCAACAATTTATAAGCTTTGCTAAGCGTAAAAAAGAGGCTGCACGGTTCACTTACACCGTGACAGCCTCTGAAATCTCAGATATATTAAGGTGGAGCACTTACAACTCCCCATAAATACTCCTCTATTTATGTTCCACACAGTTACTCCAGTTCAAAGGCTCCTGTATACAACCGGTAATAGGTACCCTTTTCCGCAATGAGCTTCTCATGATTTCCCCGTTCGATAATATGACCGTGATCCAGCACCATAATCACATCGGAGTTCTTAACCGTAGATAACCGGTGGGCAATAACAAATACGGTACGCCCCTCCATTAAAGAATCCATACCCTTTTGTACAATCGCCTCGGTACGGGTATCAATGGAAGAGGTTGCCTCATCCAAAATCATCACCGGCGGGTCGGCCACCGCTGCCCTTGCAATGGCAAGAAGCTGACGCTGTCCCTGAGACAGGTTGGCTCCGTTTCCGGAAAGTTCCGTCTCATACCCCTTCGGCAGACGGGTAATAAAATCATCCGCCCCCGCAAGCTTTGCCGCCGCAATACACTCTTCATCCGTTGCATCCAGCTTCCCGTAACGGATATTCTCCATTACCGTTCCGGTAAACAAATTGGTCTCCTGCAACACAATCCCGAGGGAACGACGCAAATCCGCTTTCTTAATCTTATTAATGTTAATACCGTCGTAACGAATCTTTCCGTCCGCAATATCATAGAACCGGTTAATCAAATTGGTAATGGTCGTCTTTCCCGCACCGGTCGCACCTACAAAGGCAACTTTCTGTCCCGGTTCCGCAAACACGGATACGTTATGCAACACCATTTTATCCTCTTCGTACCCGAAATCCACTTCATTTAATCGCACATCTCCCCGAAGCAGGGTGTAAGTTACGCTTCCGTCTGCCTGATGCGGATGCTTCCACGCCCAGGTACCGGTACGCTTTTCACTTTCCGTAATGGTTCCGTCCGGTGCCACCACCGCATTCACTAACGTCACATAGCCGTCATCTACCTCCGGCTGCTGATCAATCAAATCAAAAATACGCTCAGCTCCCGCCAGACCCATAATAATCGAGTTAATTTGTTGGGATACCTGGCTGATATTTCCCGTAAACTGCTTGGTCATGTTTAAGAACGGTACAATAATGCTGATGGAAAACGCCTCGCCGGATAAGCTGACATTCGGCACATCGCTAAGTAAAAACAATCCGCCGGCCAATGCCACCACCACATAAAGCACATTTCCGATGTTGTTTAAAATCGGCATCAACATATTGGCATACTGATTTGCTTTTTTCGCGTCTTCGTAAAGCGCATCATTAATGACATCAAAATCCGCACCGCTCTGCTTTTCGTGACAGAAAACCTTTACCACTTTCTGTCCGTTCATCATTTCCTCAATAAAGCCTTCCGTACGTCCCACTGCCTTCTGCTGGCGAACAAAAAACTTTGCGGAACTTCCGCCGATGGTCTTTGTTACAAAAGTCATAACCACAACTCCCGCAACAACAATGAACGCCATCCAGATACTAAAGCTTAACATAATCGTAAACACCGTTGTTACGGACACCGCCGACGTAATCAAATTCGGCAACGACTGAGACACCAGCTGACGCAATGTATCCACATCATTGGTGTAGTAACTCATAATATCCCCGTGTCCGTGGCTGTCAAAATATTTAATCGGTAAACTCTGCATTCCGTCAAACATTTTACCTCGTATCTTCTTTAAGAAGCCCTGGGTCAAAATCGCACCCAGCTGGGAAGAAACAAACACGGAAACCAGCGATAACAGATAGAAAAAGCCAAGATACAACACCCAGGTAAAAATCTCACCCTTTGCCGTACTCCAATCACCGGTATTCACATGTTCTTCAATCACAGCAATGATATTCTGCATAAAGACAGCAGGCACGGAACTGATTATCGAAGAAAAAATAATACAAAACACAATAACCGGCAACAACACAGGGTAAAAGCGGAACAGCATCACAATCAGGCGTTTTAACATCCCCTTCTTCATTTTCGGCTTTCCGGCCGGCATCTTTCCGTCCATCGGCATTTCCTTTCCGGCAACCTTTTTCTCTAACCTATCCTTATTCGGCATCGTCGTCACCTCCCTTATTCTGTGAGGTGTATACCTCTTGGTAAATCTCATTGGAAGCCAGCAATTCTTCATGAGTACCTACCGCCATAATACGCCCCTTATCCATAATGATAATCTTATCGGCATCCTGTACGGAAGACACACGCTGCGCAATTATAATCTTTGTGGTCTCCGGAATAAACTCGCGGAACGACTTACGAATGAGTGCATCCGTTCTCGTATCCACCGCGCTGGTGGAATCGTCCAGAATCAAAATCTTCGGTTTCTTAAGAAGCGCCCGTGCAATACACAAACGCTGCTTCTGGCCACCGGATACATTGGCACCGCCCTGCTCTATGTAAGTGTCATATTTCTCCGGAAAGCTTTCAATAAATTCCGATGCTTGGGAAAGACGACACGCCTCCATAATCTCCTCATCGGTTGCCTCGGCGTTACCCCAACGAAGATTTTCTTTAATGGTACCGGAGAACAGTACGTTTTTCTGTAGCACTACCGCCACCTGATTACGAAGTGCTTCCAAATCATAGTCTCTTACATCCACACCGCCGACTTTCACGGAACCGTCCGTCACATCGTACAAACGGGAAATCAACTGGATGAGTGTCGTCTTTGACGAACCGGTACCTCCTAAAATTCCTACCGTTTCCCCGGATTTAATGGTAAGGTCGATATCGGACAGCGCAAACCGATCTGCTGTTTTCGCATATTTAAAGTTCACGTTCTCGAATACTACGGAACCATCCTTAACTTCGTACACCGGGTTCTCCGGATTTGTAAGAGACGGCTTCTCCTCCAACACTTCCACAATACGCTCCGCAGACTCTGCAGAAATGGTCAACATAACAAAAATCATACTAAGCATCATAAGGGAACTGAGCACCATAAAGCCGTAGGTAATCATAGCGGACAGCTGTCCCACACCCATGCTGCTTCCCTTGCTTGAAATAACCAGATAAGAACCGAAGGACAACACAAGCATCATATTTGCATACAAACAAAACTGCATGAGCGGGCCGTTGATTGCCACAATGCGCTCCGCCTTGGTAAAATCCATACAAACATCCTCAGCCGCACGGTTAAACTTTTTCTTCTCATACTCTTCCCGCACAAAGGACTTTACCACACGCATTCCTTTTACGTTTTCCTGAATAGACGCATTTAGATTATCGTACTTACGGAACACACTTCGGAACAACGGCATTGCTTTCTTTGCCACCGTAAACAACCCAAAGCCCAGAATCGGTACTACCACCACAAACATCAGTGCCATCTTACCGCCCATAATAAAGGCCATCAAAATAGCAGAAATAAACATCAGCGGGCTACGGATTGCAATACGAATCAACATCATATAGGACATCTGTACATTGGCCACATCCGTGGTCAGACGGGTCACCAGAGAGGATGCCGAGAACTTATCGATATTCTCAAAGGAATACTCCTGAATCCGATAATACAAATCATGTCGCAGATTCTTTGCAAAACCGCAGGATGCCTTGGACCCCGTGATTCCGGCAAGTCCGCCGAAAAACATAGAAACACAGGCCATGGCAAACAAAATCAATCCGTGTTTTACAATTACCGAAAACTCACATCCGGCTTCTATCTGTCCCACCAGTTTCGCAATGACAAACGGAAGCAAACTTTCCATCGCCACTTCACCAATCATTAGAATCGGGGTTAAAATCGAGACTTTTTTGTACTCCCTGACGCACCCCATTAATTTCTTCAGCATACTGATCATTTTTATGCCTCCTTCTACTCTCGTTTGCTGTTTTGCAAACCAAGTATTAAGTTTATCACACTCATTTTTTAAAATCAATGTACTTTACAAAGATTTCATGATTTCGCGAAAAAAGGCAAAAAGAGAAGGTCGCAACAAAAAGTTACGACCTCTTACAACAAACATCTCAAATACCTTTCTCCGGCTTACTTTATTCTGTAAACCGTATCGCCTGCTTTTATCTGTATCTCCGTCACTTCCGTATAGTCCACTACCGGAAAATACGGATGCGCGTTTCCGCGATAGGATTCCCGTCCTTCCGCCACATCAAACCATATGTAACCACGTCTTCCTTCTTCATCAATGACCGGATATTCTACCCCGTCTGCCACGATACGGAGCGTGGCTGAAAAATCAAGCCAGTCTTTCTGTATTTCCTCCCGGTAGTTCCACAGTTCCGTACTACCGGTCGGCACTCCGCTTGCATCAATATCGGTATAGAACGCAAACTCCGTATTATATTTTCCAAAAACGATCTCTTGTAACTCGTACTGTTTCCCGGCGTAGGTAAACACCATACTTCCGGCATCGTATTGTATGTATGGAATCGGACAATACACCTCATCCGCTGTCTCTACCAATCGTCCTTCCGGATTTACCGAATACCACCGAATGCCGTTGTCCTGATTTGTATCTGTATCAAAACCAACCCCGTAAACATCCACCATTGTCGGCGCGTATCCAAAAATAAAGCCTCTTAATACCACATGGTACAGATTGCCTACCTCCTCGTTCCGATACCCGTATCCCGTACAATTCCATCCCGTACTGCTCTCCGGATCATAGTTTTCTTCTCTTACACAACCTACCCGCAGACAAATCTTGTCATAGGATGCGGCCAGCACCGCATCATCCACATAAACATCAAACAGCATCATACGGTTATCCTTATCTCCCGTCACAGCCTTAAAATCAAACCGGAAGATAGCGTCCGTAAAGCTTTCGTTTACCATCTGATAATAACCCTGCTCAATCAGGGACGCGGACATTTCATCCTTATAAAGGGTTCTTACCTGTTCCGCCAAATCCTTTTGTTCCAAAGACGGTTTCTCGGTCTCCGCAGCCGTCGGTAGTTTTCTTGTCATCGGGACACTGCTACCGGATTTCAAATCGTATCCGGTGGTTCCTGCCCAAAGAATCACTTCGGTCGCACTCAAAATATCAAACCCGGGAAACTCCACATATCCCGTTCCCTTGAAGTCTCCTTTTGCACTGTCCGTTTCAGAGAAAGACAAATAATATCCGTCCTGTTTTACCCGGTACTCCCTTCCGTCCACCTCTAAGGTCAGTCCGGAAAAAAATTCCTTCCATTCCGGCTGTTTTCCTGCCTCATATTGACCAATCCCTCCCTCATATTTCTTTACGATTTCTTCCTCCACATAAGAAGCGAACCGGATCTCTGTCACATACTGACCGAACACTACCTGTTCCGGCAAATACGCTGTCCCCCTGTGCTCGTACACAAGCTCCTCATATCCCTTCTCCGGCACCGGATGATATTCGTACTGCGGTACCGTAATACGAAATTCCGGCAGATTGATCTTCTGCTCGATTTCAAAATCATACGCTTCCGTATGTTCAAAATTTATCCCGCAAATATCTACCACAACAGCATCTCCCGCTGCCATCCAATACGGGTTCCCGGTCACGATTACATGGTATAAATTACGTTTTGTCTCGTCTCTTTTTCCAAACCCGTCAAACGGCCATTCATTTTCAGCATCAGCAAAGGCAGACTCACTCAACGTATGGGCAAATACCTTGATTTCCTCATAGCCTTCCGCCAATGCCTCGTCATTCACGGTAAGGTCCATCACCAGCTTCGGGTTCCTCATATCACCGGTCACTGCCTTAAACTCAATGAAAAATTCCTCATTCTCCGCAGTCCGGTTCACTTCATAAAAATAACCCTTCTCCACCATTCGTGCGGACACTTCATCTTTATAAACATCTCTCAGCTCGGTAGCAAGCATTTTCTGCTCCGGTGTCATAGTCGGCACCGGCGTAGCGGTAGGCTTCGGTGTTACCGTTGGTTTTAAACTCCCGGCATCTCCTTCTGCAGTTTTAGAGTCCTCCTGCCCTTGTACCTGTATGACGGTCTCCTGCCCTTGTACCTGAGCCACAGTCTCCTGGCCCGGTGTATCTGCTCCGTCCTTTCCGCACCCCGTAAATGCAAGCATTGTTGCCAGTCCGAGCAACATCCATCCCTTTTTCTTCATCATTCTTTCCTCTCTCTTTTCTCTCATTTTAATCGAATTCGATCTCCTTCCTCCACAACCCATTTCACTTATAATACACGTAAGCATGGAAAAAAGTTTCAAAACTTTTATTTTTTACAAGACAACATCCGAATCGCAGACTTTTGCTTTACTCAAGGAAATGCTTCTTTGACGTTTCGGTTTCGCGCTTACTCACTTTACCTGCACGCAAAAAGGGGCTGACGCAATTCGTCACCCCCCAAATGCTGCATTTAGACTTCCGGAAATACTGTCGGAAACACCGAGGAATCATCGCTTACAATTCCGGTACAGTCATTGTTTGACACCGCACCGTGCCCGTTACAGTCACACTCACAGGTACCGCAGTTCCCTTCCGCGCCTTGCAGTTCTCCCAAATCAAGCGGCTTAATGGCCAGATTCAACAAATCTCCTGCCACAAAGCGCATACAGTCGGTATTATCTGCAGCCAAGATGCTTCCCTTCGGCACATCGATTTTCCCGGCACTTTCCACGCGATAGCCCGCAAAATACAGACTTTGTAATACCAACGTAAGACCCACGGTCGCCGTGCTGTCCTCAATATCAAAATCCAACAGTTTCGCCAAGCCGTACAGATTCAAGCCTTGCCGGATAAAATTGCTGTCCTGACTAAACCCGATGAAATTGATCACCGGTGTCGGCACGGTTGCCGTTGTGTCATAGGAAAATCCATACGGCGCAAAAATTTCCAATTCCACGGAAACCGGATTGGTGTCCTCATCATAGGTCGGTGCCGTGATAGACGCCGGCAAATATACCGCCGTCGGGAAAATCGTTGTCACCAGACGTCCTGCCGCATCATACAACTCTACCGCAAACTGCACCGTAATCCCGGACAGGGTTACCACGTAGCAATTCGGTCTGCCCGCCAACGACTCAATCTGTACTCCCTCCGGTCCGTAGGTGTAGGTTGCATCAATTACCTTTACCGACGCGCTTGTCACCGTCGGATACGTTGTGGCAATATCCACTCCCAAATCAAAGGTGGTACAAAGATTAATACCGATCTCATCATAAATCAAAGGAGCCATAATACTTAATACCGACGGGTCGCCGCATACCGGATTTGCACACACATCCGCACAGCCGTCATACAACCGCTGTACGGTATTGCTGATAATACGCGAACGATTTGAACATTTACATTTTGCCATACTGCACATCCTTTTCTTTTTTCTATATCATACGTTCTATTTTATGGTTTGTGACCATAGCAATAATAAAAAACGGTGATTTTCATGGAGCTGTTTTCTTTCTCCTTATCCGGAGTTCCCATTCTTCTGTCCGCTTCCGAAAACGGTCTGTTTTTACATCCGATCCGCAACGAGCACTTCGGACATCCGTTTCTTCTGTGTTCCGGCTACAAAACCGGGTTCTCCGGATGCATCTACAACGATTCCCTTTATTATGCCTACATCAACAGAGAAAACCTTCTCTTACTTCGCCGTCTCCACGAATCTGTGCTACTGTTCCGCCCGGAGATCAATACCACCGTAATCTACCGGGAACCGCAACTCATTGTTTTTAACAACATACTCTTTCTATTTTATTCGGAAGAAGAATCCAACTCCTACCGGATAAAGCTGCGACTTCCTTTTTCCGATACTACAATCCGACTTCCGGAGTCAATCCAAACCGCCTACCCGGAGCCGCCTCATCTTTCCGTTCAGGCAACCGAACACTATTTATACCTTTTTCTTACCGTCGGGACATCCTCGATTTCCTATCGCTACACAAGGGAAGGAAATTTCGAACCCATCTGTACCGAAGCAGAACATCTTTCCACCCTTCGTCTTCCGTGGGAAGCAGAAAAAAAGCAATTGGAACAAGGTCTTATGCAGGCAATCCGCCTCTCCGAACAACAACAAAATCTTTTGTCGGAGAAAGAGCAAACGCTACAGCTTACAAAAGCAAAACTTACGGAATGCGAACAGAACCGGCAACAAACCGCGCAAACACTGGCACACACAACCAACCTTTTGGACCGGGCAAAATCCCAATACAATGAACTGATGCAGGTTGCGGAACAATACCGGCAGGAAGCCATGAAATGGTACGGAAAATTCACGGACAGACATTGACTTTTTGAATATACTTTTTAAAAAAACTTGACACACCAAAACAGTCGTGCTACAATGAGGCCAATTAACATAGGAAAAGCGTTAACGGAAAAGAGTAACGCGGACACCGCATCCAGAGAGAGCATCGTATGGTGGAAGATGCTTATGTAGACCCCGCGTGAAAACCATTCTAGAGCTGCAATGCCGAAAGGAGAGTAAGCGTTGCCGTACACCTGCGTTAAAGGTTAGGATTTGTTGGAATCCGAAGTGAAAAATTAAGGTGGAACCGTGCATAGAGCACCCTTAAAGATACGTTCGTCGTGTCTTTAAAGGTGCTTTTTCTTGTGTTAATGAAACTATTAACCAGTTTTTAGTATGACACTCGCAGATCACCCGGTCGCCGGGCGGCAATCATGCAGAAAGGAAGATGCATATGAAAATCTATGACAAGAACGGTAACATCCAAGAACAGAACTTTGACAGCGAGCTCGGTGCTCAGGCCCTGCGTCACACGGCAGCCCATATCCTTGCCCAGGCGGTAAAGCGTCTGTATCCGGAGGCAAAATGCGCCATCGGACCGGCCATTGCCGACGGTTTCTACTACGATTTTGAATTCGACTTTGAGTTTTCCGACCAACATTTTGAGGAAATTGAAGCGGAGATGAAAAAAATTGCAAAAGAAAACCTACAGTTACGTCACTTTGTTCTCTCCCGGGAAGAAGCTTTAAAGCTTATGAGCGAGAAACAAGAGCCGTACAAAATCGAACTCATCCACGACCTGCCGGAGGATGCGGTATTACAGTTTTATCAGCAGGGTGATTATGTGGAGCTTTGCGCCGGCCCTCATGTCTGTTATACCAGCGCGGTAAAAGCCATTAAATTGTTGTCCGTTGCCGGTGCTTACTGGCGGGGTGACGAGAAAAACAAAATGCTGACGCGTATCTACGGAACGGCATTTCCGAGCAAGGAACTTTTAGACGCTTATCTGCTTCGCATGGAAGAAGCCAGAAAACGTGACCACAGAAAGCTTGGTAAGGAGCTTGGACTGTTTGCTCTCATGGAAGAAGGTCCGGGGCTTCCGTTCTTTCTCCCGAAGGGCATGATTTTAAAGAATCTTCTCATTGACTACTGGCGCAAGATTCACCGCAGGGAAAATTACCTTGAAATCTCCACGCCGATTATGCTGCACCGCTCCCTTTGGGAAACGTCGGGGCACTGGGAACATTACCGGGAAAACATGTATACGACGGTGGTGGACGAGAAAGACTTTGCCATTAAGCCTATGAACTGTCCGGGCGGTATGCTGGTGTACAAAATGGAACCTCGTTCTTACCGGGATTTACCGATGCGTATGGGGGAACTTGGCATCATCCACCGCAACGAAAAATCCGGCACGCTCCACGGTCTTATGCGGGTACGCTGTGCAACCCAGGATGATGCTCACATCTTCATGACGCCGGACCAGATTTCCGATGAAATCAAAGGGGTTGCCCGTCTCATTGACGAGTTCTATACGCAGTTTGGCTTTTCCTATCATGTGGAGTTGTCCACGCGTCCGGAAAACTCCATCGGCAGTGATGAGGATTGGGAACTGGCAACGAACGGCCTTAAAAATGCACTGGATGATTTAAAGCTTCCGTATGTAATTAACGAGGGAGACGGTGCCTTCTACGGTCCGAAGATTGATTTCCATTTAGAGGACTCCATCGGCAGAACGTGGCAATGCGGTACGATTCAGCTTGATTTCCAGCTTCCGCAACGCTTCGAAGCGGAGTACATCGGTGCCGACGGCGAGAAACACCGCCCGATTATGATTCATCGGGTCGTCTTCGGTTCCCTGGAACGTTTCATGGGAGTACTGATCGAACACTTCGCCGGAAAATTCCCGCTGTGGCTGGCTCCGGTGCAGGTAAAAATCCTGCCGATTTCCGACAAATACCTTGACTATGCAAAGCAGGTAGAAGCCTCCTTGAAGCAGGAAGGACTGCGATGCGAGTTGGATGCCCGTGCCGAAAAAATCGGTTACAAAATCCGGGCTGCACGTGAAGAACGCGTCCCGTACATCCTTGTAGTAGGAGAAAAAGAAGCGGAAAGCGGTTGTGTAGCAGTCCGCAAGAGAGACGAGGGGGATTTGGGAAGTATGGAACGGAAGAAGTTTGTAGAACTGTTGAAGGAAGAAGGAATTATGATTCCGTAAAGCTTCTGTTTCCCCCAGAACAGTAAGAATCTGTTCTATCACTTTGATTCTCAAAACGAGAACGCCGTTTTCACAGTAACTCATGTAAAACGGCGTTCTTTGTTCGTTAATTTAAGTATCTGAAAATCATTTTCGGGTAATACCATTTTTCTCCTTTCCACTCTACAAACAAAGTCCACCACACCTACAAAATTGAAAACGAGAGGCAACAGCCTCTCGTTAAACCCTTCATCATTCGGTCAATTTTTATTTTACCGTCCTGTCAGAACCGTCACAAGACTCTTCACTCGGTATTTTTTTGTTTACCGTCCTGTCAGAACCGTCACAGGACTCATCTTTGATGAAGAAGAACTATCTGTTCTCATTTATAGTATACTCCTTATCATTTGATTTTGCAATACCAATTTTAACTTTTTTCGTCCTAAACTCTTTCACTTCTTCAGTCGCTATCTAACACAAACATCACTACCTGCTCCAATGCCCAATTCTGCATCTCCACAAACAACTTTCCCTTTAACTTATCATACTCTACCCAACAAAGTGTATGATCCTCTTCTATGGGCTCCGCCACTTTTTCCAGCAATTCTCCGCAATAATAAGTTTGAATCGGATGAAAATACCGAATAGTAGGATGCGTAGTAAAGGCTTCCGCGGAACATACCTTTTCTTTTACAAGAGACGAATAGCCCGCCTCTTCCCTGCACTCTCTTTCTATACAAGCCGAATGACTCTCCCCGTTTTCCAAGCCTCCGCCCAACAAAAAATACCCTTGCGACGTTTGAATTACACCGACCAGGTTATCACGGAACGGAATAAGGTAAGCTCCCTCCCGGTCTGTATATTCGACATTTTCTTTCGTTCCGAAAATTTTGTGCATTTTTTCCTCCACGAACCGGATTTTGCTAATTAAATATAATATTTCCCATCAGCAGTTTTCTTTATAATTCCCTTTTTAAGCATCACCTCTGTAATACGGTTAAATCCATTGGGATTTATTACACCTGCTTCTTCAAATGTTTTTGCTGTTTCTGCAGATACTGCTCCACACTTGCGCAGTTTGTTCACTATCATATTTCTTCTGATAAGCGGAATCGGTGGAAATGCCATGTTATTGTCCTCCTGTAAATTTCTGATTTGTCTACTTATCCGTTTAATTCAAAATTTCTAGACATCTAAAACTATCTTTTTACACTTAACACAACATTGTGCCGGTAATTCGTTATGCGTAAATTTCTTGTTGCAGTTCAATAACGTTCCCTTTTTCTCGCCCTTCTTCACCCATTCAGGCACCACGCGGGAAATCAATACACCTTCTTCCATATCACTACCACAATAAGGACACTTATTCATAATCTTCTCCTCCATAAACTTCAACTCTTGTAAAAATGGGAACACCGCTCGGGTTACGGTCTCTCTTCAGACTTCTGCATATTCATAATCCCGCAAGCCGATATTAAATTCTCTTTTTGTAAACCTTTCAATGCATCTATAAACACCAAGTGCTTCCTGATCTCTTTATCACTTTCATAGGTATCACTGAAACAGTCATCAAGAATAACATATCGTTTAATCCAAGGATGCTCTTCCAGATACCGCTTAATCTCTCCGGTTCTATTTGCAATACCATCATCCCATGGAGTAACATCCTTTATCTGTATCTCTGCTTTTTCAAAGGTCGCTACAAGATTATCCCAATTCGGAATGATTTTTTCATATCCGCGTTCACAGGCCTTTTCTCTGAATTTCAAAGAACCGTATCGCCAATCCGAAATAATCACAACCTCTGCCTTTGTTCTGTCTACCAGCTCTTTTAAATTCTGCACAGCCTGCGGAAGCAGTTCCTGGATTGCCCGTTTCGAGCTGAAAATATCCAGTACTCCGTCAATATCCAGAAAAATTGTAAAACGGTCCCCGGATATCATTTCTTCTGCTTTCTCAAGAATATCTCTGCAATACTTCTCCGTTTTTTCAATATCGGTTCCCAGCTCTTTTACAATAAGCTCTCCTTCGCGTAACGCATCCTCGTATTGAGCAGTACTCAATTCTCCGGAAGCATAGGCCGCGTCCAATTCATCCCTATCCTTAATACATACATCCCCCTGCGGCGTAAGCACGATATCCAGATACTTGTCTATGTAATATACAACCCCATCGTCATCGATACCTGCTTCTTCTATTACATCAATATACCAGACACTGACACGACGATTCGGCAAAAAATAAGCACCGATACATCTCGACTTATCATCCGGAATAATTGTAAGCCAAATCATATCTTTCCCGCAAACGGGCACAGCACCGGATTTCTCATATTCCCAAAACCGCGTCTCTCCATCCGTCAGATAATTAAGCGATACCCAACCTTTCAGTAACTCGTTATCCATATGCATTTGATGATACGGATAATATTGAAAAAACCATTTCCTGTCACGGACAAGTCTCATCTTATTCATAGTAATATACCTCCAACGCTATTATATTTGCGCCCTCAAACACCAACCGCAAACGATTTACCGAATGACTCACTTGCCATTCTCAGTCCATGCGACATTCAAGCAACTTCTCTACGCGCGGTGGCTCGGGCGTGGCGGATTTTTACAAGCGCTCGGGGCTTTTTCCTCACCACCAAGAAAGGCCCCAATTACATAGGTTTGCTTTTCCCGAAGGGTCGCGCCTCGCGACGAAGTCGCTCTTAGAGGAAGTTCGACGGAGCGTTGCGACTTGCAAACATATGTAATTGGGACCTTTGTAGGTGGTGTTAGATAACTCCCCACGCTTGTAAAAATGGGATAACTACGGTCTTTCCAACTGGATTTTCTCCTCCTGCATGGAAAGCTTTACTTTATTGCCGGGAAGCTCCAGCTTATCCAGTAAATCCCTCGGAATCTGTACGCGACCCGCACGGTCTACGATGGCATACTCCTCCTGGGTCTCTGCGATTTCCTGCCAGTTTACGGCAGATGCATTCTTCATATCGCTGTACTCTTCCTTTAAGATACGCTCACTACTGATCTTACCGTCACGGATGGCAACCACACGCTTTACCTTCTTTGCAAGAGTGGTATCGTGGGTAACGATTACGATGGTCTGACCCTTTTCCTGATTTAAGCGTACAAACAAATCATAAATGTAATCCGCGGTCTTACGGTCTACAGAACCCGTCGGCTCATCCGCAAGTAAAAGCTTCGGCTCGTTTGCCAGTGCAATGGCAATGGCGATACGCTGTTGCTCACCGCCGGAAAGCTGCTGCAAACGGTTATTCTTACGGTGGGACATCCCTACCAGATCAAGCAACTCCAAGGCCCATTCCTTCTTGTTTTTACGATTGGTAAGCTGCATCGGCGTCATAACATTCTCTAATGCCGTCAAATACGGAAGCAGGTTTCTTGCATTGTTCTGCCATACAAAGCCTACCGTATCTCTTTTGTACTCTACCAACTGCTTCTCGTTTAAAGTAAACAGGTTCTTTCCGTCTACGAAAAGCTTTCCCGCACTCGGCTTATCCAAACCGCCGATCATGTTAAGGAAGGTGGACTTACCGCTACCGCTGTTACCGATGATGGCAACCAGCTCTCCCTTTTCCACCGTCAGGTCCAACCCTTGCAGTGCCAGTACTTCCAAGTCCTTTGTCTTATAAATCTTTACCAGGTTATCCGCCTGAATCATAATTTCTTCTGCCATAGTCGCCCTCCCTTATTCCTGCGTCGCGTCGGTTTTTACCGCGCCGTCTTCCAACTCATAGGAAAGGGTACCTGCGGACATAAGCCCCACATCGTGGGTGGTCATCACAATGGTAACATCTTCCTTCTCTACCAAATCACGGAACAACTTCATGACAGCCGCTGCCGTTGCGGTATCCAGTTCTGCCGTCGGCTCATCCGCAAATATTACCTTCGGACGATGGGCCAGTGCTCTCGCAATCGCTACACGTTGCTGCTCACCGCCGGACATCTCCTGCGGCATATGTTCCATACGGTTTCCGAGGCCAACCAGCTTTAAACACTCTTCCACCCGTTCTTTTCTTCCGGACTTAATTCCTGCCAGACGAAGGGAAAACTCTACATTTTCAAAAGCCGTCATCATGGGAATCAGGGATACGGACTGAAAAACAAATCCGATATCCTTTCTGCGAAGAGACTCCCGCTTCTTCTCACTGAGTTCCCCAATGTCCTGTCCTTCGAATAATAATGTGCCGCTGGTCTGACGGTCCAACGCCCCCAAAATATTCATAAGCGTTGTTTTACCCGAACCGGAACGTCCCTTTAATATAGTCAGGGACTTCTTCGGGATTTGAATCGTAATATCCTTTAATGCATGAAACTCTCCGCCGGTGACCGGGAAAATACGATTTAAGTTTTTCGTTTCAATCATGTACTCCATAGTATTCTCCTTTCCACCTTTAGTCTTCACCAAGCTTTAATGCATTGGTAATCTTCATTGCCGCAATATTCCGGATCAATACCGCAATACAGATACACAGCATTACCGCAATGACAACAAACAGCTTCGTCATATCCGCATTATCCGTAATCAATGTCTGCGGAAGCACCTGGTTCTCTGCCGCATAGGTAATCTGTATCATCGGCACATACATCTTAGAAGAAACCACACCCACTACTGCACCGAACAAAATGGACAGAATACCCGAGAATATTTGCTCGTTAATGAGCATATGTAAAATCTCATTTTTACGCATACCCATTGCACGGAATACGCCGAACAACAGCTCTCGTTCTCTAATGGACAAAATCCAGTAAATCAAGTATCCTACGCCGCACAACAGCAAAATAATGATAAAACTTAACGTCAAAATACCGTTGGTTCCCTGAAACAATGTATCGGTACGAATCTCCGCCAGATTACTCTGCAGACTTTCCATGGATGTGAACTTATAATTATTCTCCTGCGCCCATTCATAGAAAAATTCAGTATCCGCCTCATTCGTCCTTAACCATACCTGATACGGCCGAACATCAAATACCTGCTGTACCTTTGATAAGTGTGCCACTACCATATAATTGTCCTGTGTCACCACTTCGTCATCGGAGACTGTCTGTTCGCTCGGTATATACCCGGACCAATAATCGAAAAATCCGTATATTGTACCTTCGATGCGCTTCTCTTCCGCATTTTCATAGGTAATCTTATCACCGATTTTCTTTCCTAACTTTACGCGGAAATTATCCGATACCAGTACCGCATCCGAATTGGTGGACAACACATTCAAATACTCTCTCAAGTGATAATCGTTCAATTCATTGTTTCCTACTACAGTTTCTCCGTACTCCTTTGTATTGATTGCGAACACTTCACCGATAGCAACCGTCTCTTTTCCTTCCTTTATCTGCACATCCTGGCGGAATACCCGTGCAGCACTCTCAACTCCCGGAATCTCCTCGTATTTTCCAAACTCCGGTTCTGCATAAAACACTTCGGTTCCCGGATGTGTTTTTGCATACGCCTCGTTGTTTTTCCACTGCTCCTGTACCACCAGATTTGTACCGGTCAAATAGGTTGTATTCTCCTCCGCATTGGCAATAATGGTACGAGCAACCGTAGCATTAAAGATACCGAGGGCCACCGTCAAAATCAAAAATAACATAACAAACTGTTGCTTGGAGCCGGTACGGATTGTCTGTAAGAAGGAAGCATATCCTGCCGGACTCAGATTCTTTTTCCGAATCAGGAACAACACTTTAATCAGTAACGGCTGGATTCGTAAAAACAACAATCCTACACCGAGAATAAACAAGGATGCACTGAAATACAGCAACGGGTCCAACGGTTCTCCCGCCATAACGCTCTCCGTCAACTCATCCAATCTTCCGGAGAAATTATAAAATCCATATAATGCCACACCGATTGCAATCACGTCCAGATAAAGCTTCTGCCAGAACTTCTTCTCCGCACGGGCTTTTTTCCGCTTTACATGTACAATGGACACTCCGCTGTACTTAAATACCGGTATCAATGTAAGAATAACCGATACTCCGATGGCAATTCCTGCATAAACAAATGCTTCTCCCGTAATTACCACAGGCAAATCTCTTCTCGCACCGAACTCCAGGAAAGCGGTAGAAGAACCGATTATTTTACACAAGTATACGCCCAACGGCATTCCGATCACAAATGCTAACGCGGCCAATACGAGATTTTGCATAAAATACAACCGGATGATCTGTCCCTTTCCGGCACCACGGCTCTTTAAAAGCGAAATCTCGCTTTGCTCCATGGAAAGCATTTGTCCGGAAATCATAAACAAGAACGCTGCCAACAATGCCAATACCGGTACCTGTAAAATCAACAACGTCGCGTTAATTTTCTTTTCCTTACCTACAAACGTCTCCAATACCTGTTCGTAACCGTCACACTCGATCATCTTGCTGACACTTTGCAATCCCAACAAGCTTTCCACGCGCTCCTTTGCCTCGCCGGCATCCTTCTGGCGAAGTGACATACAATCACTTACCACATACCAAGTGGCATTTAAATTGTATGCGCCCATACGATTTCCAAGAAACATCTTCGAAAACAACTCCTCGGAAGCGAATACACAATCATCATAGCTGTCCGGAGCTGCAACCCAATACGGGTCGTTTTCCTCGCTGTTTTTGATTACTCCTACAATACGAACCCGTAACGGTGTCCCGTCCGTTCCTTTCACTGCCTCGAAAATCATTTCTTCTCCGATGACAAATTTCTGCTCAATTAAAGCAGCTTCCGTTATCACTACTTCCAAATAACCGTCGGAAGTCAACTGATCGGAACACATTTTACCGTCAATCACCTTACTGTGATCCGATAATCCGGAAAGCATTCCGATATTAATATTTCTCTTTGTTTCCGACATACGTTCGGATAAAGATTCCCCTTTGGCATAGGCAAGGCTGATATAAGCCACATACTCGTCCTGCTCCACACCGAGTTCTCGGCTGACACGGGTTGAATACTCCTCTAATGCCAAAAAATCCTCTTGAAACTCTCCCTTTCTTGCCGTTGAAGACATGGTAATCAATCCCGGATGTCTTCCGCTCTTTTCTTCAAATCCGTTAAATTCATCCGCCAACATCCTTTGCAGGGAAGCATCCTTATACATTGGATATCCTGCTGCCACCGCAACCAATAAGATATTGCCGATTAACAGACACAATGCCAACCATTTCTTGTGTCTGAGTTTTTGTATCATAAACCGAAACATGGAATCCTCCTATTATTGAACCAAAATTTGTGCTCCTTCGCTTAAACCGTCCACAACCCAATATGTAGATGAATTTCTGCGTCCGAAAGAGAAGCTGACCGCATGAATTCCGTCTTCTTCTTTCAACTTTACCTTCTGCATTCCGTCTTCCATATAAGTCGCCGCAACATCCAAAAGCAACACATCCTTCATGTGTACTGTCTCAACCGACACCGAGATTCCGGCACCGTCATACAAATATTCGCTCTCTTCATCCAAACGGATATAGGCAACCGTTCCTGCCAGTTCCGCGGATACCACGTTCGGAGAAGCCGTAATTACCGTTCCGGTTCCTTTACAGGTCGTTCCGTTTACTCTTGCGGAAACTGTTACCGTTTGTCCGTAACGAAACAGCTTTTTCTCATTCGGCACCTGTAGCAATCGCTCTGCCGGATCTGCAACCACAATGGTATACGAGGAAATCTGTGAACCGAACCGCGGGGTTTCCTGCTCCAATAAAATTCCGTCTTCTTCCATTACAATCTCTGTCTGATTCAATGCATCCTGCATCTCCACCAGTCGCTCTTTCAAGTCATCGTATGTACTTCCGGTTTCTCCCCGTTGCTCCATACGCTCCAACTGCCGTTCCATCGCCGCAAGTTGTATTCCGTCCATTGCCACATAAATCCGGGCAATGGCATCCCCTGCCTTTTTATTCGGAGACTCTATGTTCAGTGCTTCCAAATAAAATGTCTGACCGTAAGGAAAGTTGTAACGAATCCGTTCCTGCTTCGGGTACACAATGGTTCCGTCCACCGTTTCCGTTATCACAAAATCTCCCCGTCGTACCGTAGAATACTTATATACCTTCGGTTCCGTTGATTCCAAAGCTTCTGTATACAATTTCTTTGAAGAAACTTCTTTCTGAATGGTAAGACCGCCTTTGCTTTCTTCTACCGTTGCCTCGGTTCCGTTCATCGCTTCCTCCGGTTGATTCGGAGCAGCGGCACAGGTTCCCATAAAGATGCACAAGGTAAGTGCAAGCAGTGCTTTTTTTCTTCGACTAATTCTTAACATATACCTTATCTCCTTCCTGCAACCCTTCAACAACCTCTACATACACACCGCTTTGATAGCCGGTAGTCACATCCCTACGTACTCTGACACCGTTTTCGATCAAATATACATAATTTCCGAGACTATCTTTGTATACGGCGCTTTTCGGAACCGACAATACTTGTTCATGATAATCGCCTATCATACAAATCAAAATAAAATCACCCATTTTTGCCCCGTTTAAATCCGCTGCGGTATAGTACGTATAAGCACCTTTTTCCTCCATCAGTTCATCCGCATAAGTAATTTCCGTGTCTTTTCCGTCCACTACCGCATACACATTCTTATATGCTCTGTACTCGGAAGGTTCCATATATTCTCCCACAACGATATACAACCGTTCCGGATCGGACAACGCCAATACCGGCTGTCCTTCCGCCACGGTACTTCCTTCACTTAAGCATGCCGTAATCACACCGTCACAAGGCGCATAAATCTTATTTTTCCCCAACTCATCTCTTGCAGCTTCCCAGGTTGCCCAAAGCCCCGGTTCCTGCATTTTCCAAAGCTCCTCTGCCTGAGAAATCACAAGTTCCTGCTGTTCTCTCTCCTCTACCGTCAGATTGGTTCCCAGTTTCTTTCTGGCACCCTTCACCGCATCCATGTATACTTTTTTCTCCGAGAGATATTTGTCCAGTGCATCGTTTGCTTTCGTCCGGACACCTTCCTCTTCCAACTCCGCCAGCAAATCACCGGCACTCACATTACTGCCCAGTTTTACATAGAGCTTCGAGATACTTCCTCCCGCATCAAAGGAAACCTCTTCGGTATACGGAGCCAGCTCCGCATCCTTAACCGTTACTGTATATAAATCCCGTCGTGCCACCGTCTCTACACCGGTAACAGCCTCTACCGGCGACAATAATTCTATTTCTTTTTGTATCGCTTCTTCTGTTCCGCACCCGGCCAGACAGACCATGACGCCAATCACACCTGCCAGGCAGAAGCTCTTTCTTTTCTTACTCATGCCATCCTCCTGCTAACGCAAAATCACTTCTTCGCCTTCTGAAAGGCCACTGATTATTTCTACTTTCATATCTGCCTGGAGACCAACCTCGATTTTTTTAGCCTGTCGGTTGCCTTCGGAGTCAAAGACATACACATACGCATCTCCATCCACAAAATGTACCGCACTTTTCGGTAAATTCAGTACGTCCTGTCTCTCTTCCAATACAAGAGAATACATCACTCGCTGTCCCAGCACGGTGCTCTGACGTCCTTCTACCAGCTCGAAGCGCATCATTCCCGTTGCATCATCTTTTGTTGTCAACACCGTTTCAAATTCTTCTCCCGTACTGGAAGAAAACACATAGTGTTCCCCTTCCGAAAAATAGGAAACAAAACCCGGTTCCGTGCATAAAAATGCACATTCCGCATCATCACTGACCGTAAACACTTTTCCTCTGGACCAGGAAGAATACTCACTTCCCAACTCTCCCATGTAAGTTACGGTACCGTCCAATCCCGCATAGATCTTACAACCTTCAATCCATTGGTACAATTCATCGTACTGCATACGTTCTATGTAAAGCTGATCCTCGATATCTTCCGTTTTCCGCTGATACTCCTGCTCGATTTTTGTTACCTTCGCAAGATATTCCTCTTCCGGCAATTCCGCTTTCTTCCGGGACAATTGTGCAAGGTCTAATTCCTTCTTCTCTTGCAACTGCGTTATCTGCATCTCTTGTGTCGTTATTGCATATTCCAATTCATTCAGATAGTCCTGTTCTTCTTCGCAAAGTAATTCCGCAAGTAAATCGCCTTTTTTCACCGTATCGCCGAGAGAAACATACACACCTGCCAAGCGTCTCCCATCTACGGAAAAAGAAAGATTCTCCGTCATTACCTGCTCATAGTTTGCAGAAATCACCTTCGTTTTTTGAATCGTACTCCGATCCACCTGTATCATTTCATATGACTTTGCTCCGTTATTTGCCGCAAGAGCAGACAAATGATCTTCTTCCTGTTTCGCGGTACACCCACAAAACGCAAGTGCGCAGGAGGCAAGCACCACTCCTGCATAAAACCGTTTCCTTCCCATTGTAACCTCCTAGTTATTGTTCCTTCCTCTTCCCATAAACTCGCACCCGAATCATATTTTATCACAGAATTCCATAGGATTCCACAAGAAAAAGCAAATATATTTTGTCTTTTTTGTTAACATTTCACAAGCATTTTGTTCATAATCTCATAAAAAAGCAAGGAGCATTCTGTATATCAACACAGAATGCTCTTATCCTCGTTTTCTTTTTGGTGCTCCCCGCTTATTCGGCGAACAAGGTATCAATTAATTTGTAGCCTTCCGGATACAGAATACCGGACGCCTTTGCCTCTTCCTCGTTATAGAAACCGACACGCTTACATTCCTTTGTACTGTCATAAAGCATAAACGGCACCGGGTCGGACGTATGCGTCCGGCAACGAATCGGCGTCGGATGATCCGGCATTACAAGAAGACGGAACGGCTCTCCCGCTGCCTTCATGCCTTCTACCACCGTGCGAATTACTTTGGAATCCAAGGACTCAATCGCCTCTAATTTATTCGGCAGGCTTCCCTGATGTCCCATTTCGTCCGGAGCTTCCACATGAACATAGGCAAAATCATAACCATCCTTCGTAAGTGCATCTACCGCTGCCTGTGCCTTACCCACATAGTTGGTATGAAGCGTACCGTCAGCCCCCGGCACTTCAATCACCTTCATACCCGCACCGATGGCAATGCCTTTCAGTAAATCTACCGCAGAAATCATAACACCGCGCTTTCCGGTCTTTTCTTCAAAACTATCCAGTGCAGGTCTGGTGCCCGCGCCCCAGAACCAAATGGAATTTGCCTTATGTAAGCCCTTCTTGGCACGTTCCACATTAAGCGGATGATTATTTAAAATCTCGTAACTCTTTTCCATCATCTCCCGAAGCTTATCCTCCTTCGGAAGATACTCTCCGATGACCTTTCCGAGAATATCATGAGGCGGAGTAAGCGGCACCACCTGTCCCTTATCCCAAATCAAAAGATGGCGGTAGCTGGTACCCACATAGTAGCTATAAATATCATCCTGCAATTCCTTTTTTACTGCCTCTAAGAGCACCGCCGCATCCTCCGTGGAAATCTCGCTGGAGCTGTGGTCGATAATGGTTCTCTCGGCGTAAGGAACATCCTCTTCGGATACCGTTACGATATTACACCGAAGGGCAATATCCGTATCCTTCATCGGTACACCGATGGAAAGCGCTTCAAGCGGAGAACGTCCGGTGTAATACTTCTTCGGGTTATACCCCAAAACCGCTAAATTCGCGGTGTCACTTCCCGGGTTCATGCCCTCCGGAATGGTTGCGGACAAACCTACTACGGACTTTCCTGCCAGTTCATCCATCATCGGGGTATTTGCATGCTTAAGCGGAGTCTTGCCACCGATTTCCGCAATCGGCTCATCCGCCATACCGTCACCTAACACTACAATATACTTCATATCTATATCCTTCTTTCCTTATGCTTCTACACGAATACGGTTCTTTACCGTAACCTTCTTACTCTGCTCCGCAAAAGCCGCTTCCGTCATCTTCTCGGTTACGAACGCAAACTCACCGGTAACACCCTCTGCCTTTACTTCCTTCACATTACCGAAGACTGCCACGGCCGCATCCTTCTCCTCTGCCGGTACACGAACGAAGAATACGTTCAATGCCTCGTCACAGGAAGAAAGCGCCAGCTTCTTACTGCTCCAGTGGGTCATAATGTTGGTACCGACGTGCTTTGCCGCATCTACGATATCCGCCACCACTGCACTTGCGGTCGGAAGCTTTCCTGCACCGCGACCGTAGAACATAACATCCCCCAGCATATTTCCCTTTACCAAAATACCGTTAAATACATCATCTACACTGTACAACGGATGATGCTTGTTAATCATACGCGGTGCGACCATTGCAAAGAACTTATCGTCCTGACGATTGCCCATCCCCAGAAGCTTAATGGTACAACCCATACTTTGCGCATACTTCATATCCTCGGAAGTAATCTTTGTGATACCCTCGGTATAAATATCTTCAAAATCCACCTGCTTCCCGTAAGCAAGAGAAGTTAAAATTGCAAGCTTACGGCAAGCATCATACCCTTCTACGTCAGCCTCCGGATTACGCTCCGCATAGCCCAGTCTCTGCGCTTCCTTAAGAACGGTATCGAAATCGGAACCATAGTCACGCATCTGGGTTAAAATATAGTTGGTGGTACCGTTTAAGATACCGGTAATTTCCATAATCTCATCTGCGGTAAGCGACTGATTTAACGGACGAATAATCGGAATACCGCCACCCACACTTGCCTCAAACAGGAAATTTAACTTATTCTGTTTTGCAATCTCAAGAAGCTCCGCGCCGTGCTTTGCCACCAATTCCTTATTGGAGGTACATACGCTCTTACCGTTTTCCAGACATGCCTTTACAAAATCATATGCCGGGTTTACACCGCCCATGACTTCCGCTACAATTTCCACTTCCGGGTCATTTAAAATATCCTGAAAATCGTGGGTTAATATCTCCTGTACCGGATCTCCCGGAAAATCACGCAAATCCAATACGTGCTTTACCTCAATCGCTTTTCCCGCACGCTTTTGGATACTGTCCTTATTCTGGTTTAATACCTCAACCACACCCGAACCTACGGTGCCGTATCCTAATACTGCAATTTTCATATTTTTGCCTCCGTTGTCTTATTCTCTTCCCAATATCTTAATATAGTGTACACCCGAAATCGCTTCCATACGTTCCACCAAAACCGTCGCTTCCTCTGTTTCCGGTCGCATTTCTACGGAAATGGTAAGGGATGCGATACCACCGATGGGAATTGCCTGATGAATGGTCAGGATGTTTGCATGACTTTTCGCAATCTCCCCCAGTACCACGGACAACAATCCCGGCTCATCATCCATTTGAAGCATAAAGGTAATGGTCCGGCCCCTGTTATTTTCATGGAACGGAAAAATATCATCCTTATACTTGTAAAACGAGCTGCGGCTGATCCCAACCGCTTCTGTTGCCTCCTGCACCGTCAAAACCCGTTCGGAGTCCAGAAGACGTTTCGCTTCCACCACCTGCAGTAACACCTCAGGCACCGCTTTTTTCTTTACGATATAAAACTTTTCTTCTGCCAAAGGAATTCTCCTTTCGTGTTCGCGCCATAAAAACAATTGTCCGTATCAAGGAGATATGATACCACAGAAAAAAAAAGAATGCAACCCCTTTTTCAAAAAAGCTCCATCAAATATAAAAGAAGAAAGAGGCCACACTCTCTTTCAAGTGTAGGCCTCTTTCCGAAACCTTACTTCATTAATTTTTTCACTTCTTCGATGGCACGTTGCACCTGATTATCATCCTCCAAAGGTACAATCGGAAGTTTCTTTAATTCTTCTTCCAGTTCCACTTCCACATCCGGCGTGATACCGAGACCGTGAATATTTCTTCCTGCCGGAGTATAGTAGGTGGATACCGTCAGTTTCACCGCACTTCCGTCAGAAAGCGGAATCACACTCTGTACAATTCCTTTTCCGAAGCTCTGGGTTCCCACAATCGTTGCCAGGCCGTAATCCTGCAATGCTCCGGAAAAGATTTCGGATGCGCTGGCACTGTAGCCGTTGATTAACACTGCCATAGGAATCGGTGTTACACTTCCCGCTTCCGCATAAATCTCTTCCTTTTTCTCGTATTTATCTAAGGTATAAACGATTAAGTCCTCTTCCTCCAAAAACAGGTCCAACATTTCACACACGGTAGTCAAAAGCCCGCCGCCGTTATCGCGGATATCCACTACCAGTCCCTTCATCCCCTGTTCCTTTAACGCATTGTATGCCGTCTCAAACTGCTCACTCGTAACCTCGTCAAACTGCATCACATAAATGTATCCGATGGAATCTTCCATCATCTCATAGGTTACCGTTTCCACTTCAACCACATCACGGGTAATAGAAAGCTCCACGTATTCCTCCGCGGAAGCACGCCAAACTTCCACGTTCACAACGGTTCCCTGCTCTCCCTTCATATGCTTTACCGCCAAATCAATATCCCAGCCGGAAACATCCTCTCCGTCAATCTTTGTCAGAATATCTCCCGGAAGCATTCCCGCTTTGTGCGCAGGTCCGTCTATAAACGGCCGTACGATGGTAATCACTTTTGTGGACGCATTCTGACTCACCAGAGCGCCGATTCCGCAATAGGAGCCTTCCATTTCCTCCATCAGAGCCGCAAACTCCTCCACCGTATAATAACAGGAATACGGGTCACCCAGAGAATTCAGCAAACCGTGATACATTCCCTCGTACAACTCTTCTTCCGTCGTATCCTCCCAAAAATATACATCAATCAGTTCTTTTAAATAATTTGCTTTTTGCAAAAAGGCGGTATCATCCGTTGTTCCCTCACTCTGTCCTTCTTCGGTCAGCATATCCCAGATACTTTTACCTTCCTCACTAAGCTCCGGAATTTTGCAACCTCCCAATGTAACAATACTGCCAAAGAACAAAATGCAAAGAGCACCAAACATTCCTGCCCATTTTTTCACGTTTCTAAAGCTTTCCTTTTTCATGGTTTCCATTTCCTTCCGTCTTTCCTTTAAGGGCTAACATACTTACACGGATCTACCGCGGTTCCGTTAATCTTAATTGTAAAATGCAAATGGGGTGCCGTAGACCATCCGGTGGAACCGCATTTCATAATTACCTGCCCCTGCTTTACATAATCCCCTGCTTTTACCAACAATTTTGATGCATGTAAATAGTACGTCGTCACACCGTTTCCGTGGTCAATCACAATGTGATTTCCGTTCATGGTACTCCAGGTAGCTTTTGTGACGGTTCCTGCCAGAGATGCCACAATATCGGCACCATAAGCGCCACCGATATCAATACCGCTGTGATACTCCGGTTTTCCTGTAATCGGACTGATCCGGTTCCCAAAATAAGAGTAAATATTCGGATCACTCGGAAACGGCCAAATCATATGATCTATCGATGTCACATCCGTAAGTCCCAGTTTCTTTAACTCTTCTTCCCGTCTCCGTCGTTCCTCTTCCTCACGGCGCAACCGTTCTTCTTCTTCTCTTCTTTTCCGTTCTTCTTCTTCAATCCGAAGACGTTCCTTCTCCTCTAAGTCCTCAATCTGTAACTCCTTGCTTTCGATTTCCTCATAAAACTCAAAGTATTGTTCCTCGGTTATCCCTAGCGTAGCCGTCAGTTCATCCATGTATGCCGCTTTATTGGAGACAAGCACCGACAATTGATCAATTTGTAACTGTTGCTCTTCTTTTTCCGCATTCAGTTCCACAAGAGCCAATGCATGGGCTTCTTCCTTTTTCTTAACTTCTTCACAGGTCGTTTCATAGCGTTTTAAAAGATTGTCATCATATGCAGCAATCCGGGAACGGTATTCTACCTGATTCAGCAAATCCTCCAAGCTGTCCGCTCCGGTAATGATTTCCCAAATCCCTGTGTCTCCGTTCTCATACATATATTTTATCCTTGCTTTCATGGTTGCATACTGTTTCTCTTTTGTTGCAATCGCAGCTTCCAACTCTTTTTGGGTTTCTTTGATGGTTTCCTCACACAAAGCAATGTTCTGCGTAAGAATCTCCATCTCACCGTATGCCGTTGAAAGTTCTTCATCCACACGTTTGATATACTCTTCCGTGTTCTTTTTATCTGCTTCCAATTCCGCAATTCGTTCCTCGGCTTCTTTCTTCTTTTTCTCCAAAGCTTCCTTTTCTTCCTTTGCCTTATCAATGGCCGATTGATAAGACTCTACCGCCAATGCGGAATGCTCGTTTCTCGTTTGGCAGAGAATAAACACCATTACAAACAGACCGATATAGCAAAGAACCTTTCTTCGTCTCTGTTTCATCCCTTGCCCTCTCTTTCCTTCAACCCTCGTTTCAGGCTCACAATATACTACTCACGCAAACTGATCTTCCTCAACTGCCTTCTGGCCGTTGTTGCACTTCCGAACCATCCGATCAGAATTCCGATTCCCAGTAACAACGGAATCAAAATTGAGAATACCTGCGTTTCATTTAAAAATGTCAATTTACGAAATACACTTCCGAACTCCCCGGAAAGATAGGAAATTACCTTCCCGTAAATCAAATACAAAATTCCGAGAGGCACCGCCGCTCCGCAAATTCCAAGGATAATTCCTTCTACCACAAACGGGAATCTGACAAAAAAATCCGTTGCTCCGATTAGATTCATAATAGAAATCTCCTCTTTGCGGACAGAAATACCGATGGACACCGTCATACGGATTAAGAATACCGCAACTGCCACCAACACCAAAATAATCGCAACCGAAACCACGGTAATCATCCGGCTCATCCCTTCGAAACTTTCCGCCACGCCATCCATTGCGTTTACCTTGCGTACTCCGTCCAACGTCTCAATATATCGTACCAACACATCCTGCATGGACGCATCATTTAAATATACCTTAAAGGATGCCGAATCCTCCAACGGATTATCATCCCCGAAGGTTGCCGCCAGTTCTTCATTTAAATGTTCGGCTTTGTAAGTCTCCCAGGCCTGTTCCGCAGAAATAAACACCACATCCGCCACTTCTGCCCTTTTTTCGATTGCGGCACCGATTGCTTCTATTTTCTCTTGCGGACAGTCCTCTTCAAACAGTACCGTCACACCCACATTCTGTTCCGCTCCCTCCATCACATGGCGCACATTTAAGGTCACAAAGAAAAACAACCCCAATATAAACAGACTTGCCGTAATGGTTCCGATGGATGCCAAAGAAAACATCCCGTTATGAAAGATGCTGCGTATTCCCTGCTTTAAGCAATAAAAAAACGTTCTAATACTTTGCATACACATACCCGCCTTTTTCTTCATCACTGATGATTCTTCCGTTCCGGAGTGTAATCACCCGCTTCTGCATCATATCCACAATTTCATGATTATGAGTTACTACAACCACCGTAGTTCCGCGCCGATTAATCTCCTCCAACAGATGCATAATCTCCTGGGAATTTTTCGGATCCAAATTTCCCGTAGGTTCATCCGCCAGCAAAATCATCGGATTATTAATCAATGCTCTTGCCAATGCCACTCTCTGCTGTTCTCCTCCGGAAAGTTCCGAAGGAAATGCCTTATATTTCTCGCTCAGCCCCACCAAAGAGAGCATCCGCGGCACATTACGTTTAATATCCCCCGGCGGAGTCTCCACCACACGCTGTGCAAAGGCTACATTTTCATAGGCATTTCTATCTTTCAGCAATCGGAAATCCTGAAACACCACACCGATGCTACGGCGATATTTACTGATTTGATGTCGACGTAACCGGGACAATTCTCGTCCCGCTACAAACACTTTCCCCTTGGTAGGCAAAATCTCCCGAAGCATCAACCGGATAAGCGTAGATTTTCCGGAGCCGCTGCTTCCGACAATGAATACAAACTCTCCTTTATTGATGCTAAAGGTAATATCATTAATGGCATGTACGCCTTTTTGATACTCTTTGGTTACCTGCTCAAACCGGATTACCGGTGCCTGTATGTTCCGTAAATCCTTTTGCAAATCATATGCACCCGCCATATTATTTCCTCCTTGTATCGTTCGAAAAGCCGCACCGAAAGATGCGGCTTTATGCCTTAAAATTCCATAGTTTCCACGTACTTCATATACTTTACTACCATCAGTGCCATCTTGAACGTAATGGCATCCTCAAAGGTCCGTAAATCCAAATTCGTCATTTTCTGCAACTTATCCAAACGGTATACTAACGTATTCCGGTGAATGTAAAGCTGACGGGAGGTCTCCGAAACATTTAAATTATTCTCAAAAAACTTATTAATGGTAACAATCGTTTCTTCGTCAAAATCTTCCAATGACTTTCCGTCAAAAATCTCCCGGATAAATACCTTACACATCGGAAGCGGTAGCTGATATACCAAACGGCCGATTCCCAAATTGGAATATGCCACCACATTACGGTCGCTATAGAAAATTTTACCAACTTCCAGTGCCATCTTTGCCTCTTTATAAGAACGGGACACGTCTTTAATTTCATTCACAATGGTACCGATTGCAATATTCACTCTGGTCATAGCCTCGGTGTTTAACGTATCTAACAGCACCTTTGCCGTCTTCATCATATGCTCGTAGTCTTCGTTTATCTTAAGCTCCTTCACGAGAATGATGTTCCGTTCATCCACTGCGGTAATGAAATCCCTGCTTTTTCCGGCAAACAGGCTCCGTACGGTCTCAAGCGCATTGGTATCCTTTTCCTGCTTTGTCTCAATCAGAAAAACAATACGACGTGCATCTGCCTCGATGTGAAGCTTCTTTGCCAAGTTATAGATGTCAACCAACAGCAAATTATCCAGCAACAAATTCTTAATGAAATTATCTTTATCGTAACGTTCCTTATACGCCACAATTAAGTTCTGAATCTGGAACACCGTCATTTTTCCGATCATGTAAACATCATCGGTATCGCCTTTTGCCAAAACAACAAATTCCAAATGATTATCATCATATACTTTAAAAAACTGATACCCCGCCAACGACTGGCTGTCTGCCGGCGAATCCACAAAGGCCACAACCGCATCAATGCTCTCCTGTGCCGGTTCCAATGTCGTCGCCAAAACTTCTCCGTCGGTTCCCAATACACAAAGTTCTACTCTCGCGATTGCCTTCAATCCATCTATTGTATTCTGTAAAACCTGATTTGAAATCATATGTCCTCCTTTTCGCGTAGCAACACTTCTCCACTATTGTCAGTTTATCATTCGCCCCCGAAAAAGTCAACAAAACGAACAAAAAAATTGCACGAGCAGGGCAAATGCCATACTCGTGCAACTAAAAGATTTCGAACCAAAATTAGTGAGAAATAATCTGCTCGGTCTCCTTATCGAAGATATGTATCTTCGTTAAGTCGAATGCGATGGTGATGGTATCACCCGGTCTTGCAGTGGTACGCGGGTTCACACGTGCGGTTACCGGAATGGTCTCATCGATATCGAAGTATAAGAATACTTCTGCACCGAGAAGCTCGTATACACGAACGGTAGCTTCTAAGCTGCTGTCCTTGGACATATTGATGAAGCTCTCCTCATCCTTAATGTCCTCCGGTCTGATACCAAGAACAACCTTCTTCGGGAACTCTTCGTTGGTATATCCGCCATCGATTAACTTCTGTGCTCTCTTATCATTGAGCTTAATGGAGTGGTTACCGAACTTAAGTAATACAACACCGTCTTCCTCTACAGCATCACAATCAATGAAGTTCATCTGCGGAGATCCCATGAAACCTGCAACGAACAAGTTCTGCGGCTTATCATAAAGGTTCTGCGGAGTATCTACCTGCTGGATTACACCGTCCTTCATAACTACGATTCTGGTACCAAGGGTCATAGCCTCAGTCTGGTCATGGGTAACGTAGATAACGGTGGTCTGAAGCTTCTGATGAAGCTTGGAGATCTCAATACGCATCTGTACACGGAGCTTTGCATCCAAGTTGGAAAGCGGCTCATCCATGAGGAATACCTTCGGATTACGTACGATTGCACGACCCATTGCTACTCGCTGTCTCTGACCACCGGAAAGAGCCTTCGGCTTACGGTCTAACAAATGCTCGATATCAAGAATTCTTGCAGCTTCGCTTACAAGTCTCTTAATTTCTTCCTTCGGAGTCTTTCTTAACTTCAAACCGAATGCCATATTGTCATATACGGACATATGCGGATACAATGCGTAGTTCTGGAATACCATCGCGATATCTCTGTCCTTCGGCTCCACATCGTTCATAAGCTTGTTGCCGATGTAAAGTTCTCCTCCGGTGATTTCTTCAAGACCTGCAATCATACGTAAGGTGGTGGACTTACCACAACCGGACGGGCCTACGAAGATGATGAATTCCTTATCCTCAATCTCAAGATTGAAATCCTTAACGGCAACGAAACCGTTCGGATAAGTCTTGTTGATATTCTTCAACGATAAACTTGCCATTTCTTTTTCCTCCTAAAATAATGTGTAATTCTCTCTGCTTTTCTACTCTAAACAGCATACTGATATGATACACTATTTTTAAATAAAATACCATATCTCATTTAACCAAATTCCACCCTCTATTTTTGTTACATTTGCACAGTTCTTTCTTCCCTGTCAGCGCCTTGTTTTCACGCACTATCGCCGAACAGACTCGAAAATTTTCTTTTTCGTACGCTATATTCAAACTTGTCAGAAAAGTGTGTAATATTTTATTTGTTTTCGCTTATTTCACAGTGTATTCTCCGGAAACGAATACCGTACAGGCAGACAACGCTTCACACCCGGCTCCCTTCTCTGTCACTATGTAGTTATGGTACAAAAACATAGATGTATTTTCTTTCGTCAGGCTCCCTTGCGTCACATCTACCAGACCTCCGCCGGCAGCTGTCACAGACCCGCCTAATAAAATGATTTCGGTGCCCTCTGCTCCAATCAGGTTCTCTCCCTTCTCCAGCTTCACCTTTTCCATGGAATTGCATTGTGTTGCCAATCTTTTTTCCAAATAACCGAGTGTTACCAACGGATCGCTTATTCCTCCCGGGGTCTTCGACGCAGCACCTGCATAATGCCCCGTAGCAAATGCCCCCGTAACAAGCAACACCATGAGACCCGCCAATAACCACTTTTTTCCCTTCTTCATATATGCCTCCTTTTATCTGCCGCTCTCCGAAAAATCTCCAAGCCGAAACCGTTCTGCCATTCCCCGGACCGCATCCGTATCCGGCCGGAATTCCTCCGCGAATTTCTCGCCCGGCAGTTCCATATACAAAACACGGTCCACATCCTGGTAGCTTTCCCAATAAACCAGTTCATCACGGAATGTATCATTTGTCACCGCATGATTTGTCATAGCCGCAATCGTTTCCTTAACGGAAAGCATAGGCAGAAACCTGGTCTCTCCCGCTACGGTTTCCGTAATGGTATCATATACCGTCTCATCCACGATATAAGTTTCCTTCGGCCTTGTTCCCAAAAACACGGTTCCCACTTCTTCTGCCGCCATACACCAAGTCTCTTCGGAAAAAATCCGGCACAAATCCGACACCATAAATAAATCGGGCACTTCCGGATTATGCACATTTAACATTTCATGCCCTCCGGCGGTAAGTTCCACCTTCGTATCCACCGGAACATCCAGGAACACAAGGGTATCCGCCAGAAAGTCGGCATACCGCAGAAGAAAGCTTGTCACATCCTTCTCCTCATCTTTTACAATCAAAACAGACCACTGGGCAAATACCGGCTCCGGAATCGTGGGAGTCGGCGTTATTTCTGATATTGTAGTGTTCAGCGGTTCTTCCGGCACCGCAAAAATACCGGATAATGCCACATACCCTCCAAGCCACACCAAACTGAACAAAGAAGCATATAAAAAAAGTCGTAGCGCAAAACTTCCTTTTTTCATCATTCTCCTCCTTTTCATTCCCATCCCCAGTATAACAGACTTTTTTCGTCTGTGCAATCCGCTCCTCTTACAACTTCTTCCCTGTTGCATTCTTTCCCTATATCATGCTATTATTAATAATATGGTCATTAAATTTTTTTTCATTCAAAATACAGACAAATTTCGCTATGTCGGAACCGGAGGTAATTATGTCTCAAAAAACCGTTTTAATCACAGGCATTTCCCGTGGCATCGGACGGGCCTGTGCCATTGCGTTTGCAAAGGAGGGGTATGCTGTTGCCGGATGTTGTCACACGCGTACCGACCTTTTGGATTCCCTTGCTGCCGAGCTGGATACCATCGGCGCACCTCATCTGCTTTTACAGGGAGAATTGCAACAATCCTCTTTCCCTTCCGCTCTCGTTTCTCAAACGGTGGAACGATTCGGTCGTCTGGATGTCTTGATTAACAACGCCGGTGCCTCTCTGATTCAATTGACCACCGATACCAATGACGCATTATGGGAACACATGCTTTCCAATAACTTATCTTCCGCATTTTACTGTTCCCGTGCCGCCATTCCTTACTTCCTGAAAAATCGGGATCGAGAGGACATACCTCCTCATGCCCCTTGCGGTGTCATTCTGAATGTATCCTCTGTCTGGGGATGCTCCGGTGCCTCCTGCGAAGTTGCATATTCCGCTTCCAAAGCCGGCATGAACGGCCTTACCGTTGCACTTGCCAAAGAACTTGCACCAAGCAACATTGCAGTAAATGCCCTCGCCTGCGGAGTTATCGACACCGACATGAACCGCTGTTTTACCGAAGAAGAGCGGGCAGCTCTTATTGAAGAAATCCCGGCAAACCGGTTCGCTTCTCCGGAAGAAGTGGCGGATGCCCTGCTCCTTCTCACAAAAATGCCGTCTTATCTTACCGGACAAATCATCCGATTTGACGGCGGTTTCCTTTGATTTTGAATTTTCTGCCTACAGCAAGACACTTTATATAAAATAAAAGACGGAGCTGTAAGATTCTTTTCCTTAACAGCTCCGTTTCTCTTTCTTATTCTTTTATTATCTTACACCCGCGTTTTGAAGCGCCTTTCTTTGACGCTTATCTTCATACATCCGTTCATCACTCATTTCCAACGCACGGGCAAGTGCCACCTTCGATGTATCCTTTACTTCATATACACCGCAACTTACCTCCGCATAATACGGCTGTCCGCCCCGCTCGTTTATCTTTTGCAGTTCTTCCCGTATCTTCATAATAAGTTCCGCACCTTCGTTTTGGTGGTCGATTTGACACACCATTACAAATTCATCGCCTCCGGTACGGGCATAAGTTATATTGTCTCTTCCTTCTGCCACGATGGATAAGGCCTTTGCAATACGACAGAGCGAATCGTCCCCGGCGGAATGTCCGTAGGCATCATTGGTCTTTTTCAGATTATCCATATCCACACTGATAACCGCCACCCGTTTTCTGGAATAGCCGGCATCTCCGTAAATCTTACGTGCCTGTTCCTCAAAACCGCGACGATTGGAAATACCGGTCAGTGTATCTTCTTTATAAAGTCTCCGGATGTCCTTCATTGCGTTTAATCGCTCATGCAGAGAATAATTCTCCAGTGCCACCGCAAAGTTCATCGCCCACGGTTGCAGGAAATCATTATAATGTCCGAAGTTTTCAAAGGTACATGCCACATATCCCAGGTTATGGTTTTTATAATGAAGCGGTATAAAATAGAAACTTCCCGTTTCATACTCGCTACGTTCGTCTTCCGGAATAAGTTCGCTTCTCTCAAACTTCTTATTCATTAAATGTAATGCGTTATTGGCCCCCTTTACCGCACGAAGCACCATGGTTTTTGTATACTCCATACGGGTACTGCCGAGGTTCTTCTCTTCCTCGGTCAACTCTTCTGTCTCATCGCACAGACAAATCCAGGATTTTTGAGCATTGTTACGAAGGTGATATTTATGTACTACATTTAATAATTCCTTCTCATCCGTGACACCTTCCAAATCCGCATTCATAAAAATCGTTTGGTAGTTAATCTCTTTTCTCTCTTCCAATTCACCGGTCAGGCTGTACCATTTACTCTTTACCTTATGTCGCTTACAACCACAGCTTCCGCGGTACTTATCCTGGGTTGAAACATGCTGCTCCTTATCCGGTTTCATTCCCTGGTCAATCTCATCGATCAACTCCACTGCACGAATCGCCATTTCCTCAAAATTTACGGATATGGTAGTCAACGGCGGTTCACAATGCTGTGCCTCCAGTACATCATCAAAACCGGAAACGCAAATATCCTCCGGTACACGGATTCCTCTTTCCCCCAGTTCTCTGCATACCGCAAGCGCCATATAGTCATTGGCACAAACAATGGCATCCGGATATGTATTCACTCTTCTCGACAAGAAGTGGTCTACGGCTTCTTTTCCCTTGAACTTCCAATAATCTCCGTAAAATACCATATCATCGGTTACCGGAATCCCATACTCTGCCATGATACGTTTATAGCAGGAAAAACGCAACCTTGCATCTTCTAAATCCATCTTACCGGTCATAAAACAAATATCCTGGAACTGATGCACCTCTATAAAGTGACGCAGCATCTTTTCCATGGACACAGACTCATCCACCGATATATTATACACATCGTCAAAATGAACACGTAACGAAACCACCGGACAAGATAACTTTTTCAAACGTTCCACCAGCGGAACTCCGCCGTCCGAAATATTTAATGTGTCCGCAGCGATAATAACTCCGTCTAATTTAGAGTAGTCTGCCAAGGAATAAATCTGCTTTTCGCCTTCTCCGTACAGCAAATTATCGCCATAGGAATTAAAGGTGGTAAAAAAGTACACATCATATCCGTACTCTTCCGCCTTTGCGCTGATTGTCTGACAAACTCTGCTGGAAAAATTCTGTGTTATGGATCCGATAATCACCCCAAGCTTTTTACGTCTCATTTAACCTCGCCTATCCTTTCTGTAATCTGTAAATACTCTTCTCTAAGTTCTGTATAACTTTGTCTTACGATTCCCATATCCTTCTCTTTTATCGCTTGTAATACAGTGAACGCTTTTTCCGCCGCCCGGTCAAATCCAAAATTCGCCAGATTTCCTTTCAGGCGGTGAACTTCCTGATACAACACCGTACCGTCTTCCTCACGCAATGCACTATCCGTTTTTTCTATTAATTCCGGCCCCGGAAAGAGCAGTACACACTCTTCCCATAAATCCATCCTTCCGGCCATCCGCTCAATTAATTTCTGCTCATCGCCCAAAAAAGGCTTCAATTTCACATACAATTCCGACACTTCGGGACACCTCGACTATAATATAGTTTCAGTATACTCCCTTTTTCACGTTTTGTCCATTCTTTCTCTGTTTTTCCTCTTTCATTTTTTCTTTTTTTACATATCATATTATAACCAAAACAAAACGGATGAATTTACATGACTCCTCTCATCGATTTACACTGTGATACCCTCTATCGTTTAGCCAACGTTCCGGAACGATTTTTCCTTCCCAAAAAAAGTGCCGCCTCCCATCTGTTTTATGAAGGCCTTCTCTCTTCCGGCTCTCTTCTGCAATGTTTTGCCATGTTCACGGACTTATGTGATCCTTCCTCTCCCACACCCCTTTCCTCCGTCCGGTCACAGTATGATACCTTCCGACGCATTCTGGCTCTCTCCAAAGGGAAAATGGTACAGGTTCAAAACAAATCGGAACTCCTTGCCTGTAAAAAGGACAAAAAAATCGGAGCACTTTTAACAATGGAAGAAAGCTGTCTTTCTCCCGCTCCGGTTTCCCTGCTTCCCGCATTTCGTTCTATGGGTGTCCGCATGGCCACTCTCACCTGGGATTATCACAATCTGTTAGCCACCGCCGCAAACCATACCATTCCTCTGTCCACACCGAAAATTTCTTCTCTTTCTTCCGGATTATTGCAACCTGTCTCAAAACATCCCGGATTAAGTCCGTCCGGCATTGATTATGTGTGTGAAGCGGAACGATTAGGGATTCTGATTGATGTATCCCACTTATCCGATGCTTCTTTTTGTGATGTGGCCCGCCATAGTCAAAAACCCTTTCTTGCCAGTCATTCCAATGCCCGCACCGTGTGGAACGTTCCCCGTAACCTTTCGGATGCCATGCTTCGTATCATCGCATCCCGGGGCGGCATCGTCGGTCTGAATCTTCACGAACCGTTCCTGGGTCCCTCACCCTCTTCTCCGGAACAGGTGCTGTCTTTTCTGGTACATCACACAAAACACATCCTTTCGGTTGCCGGCTCCGACACTCCGGCACTGGGAACGGATTTTGACGGCGCTCCGGGAAACGCTGCCATTCCGGATGTCACCTTCCTGTACCGGTTCGAACATGCACTGCGTCATTCCGGTTTTTCCTCTTATCAAATCGAAAAAATTTTTTATATGAACGCATTCCGGTTTTTTAGGGAAAATCTATAGTTTTCCTCTATTTCTGTATGATTTTCTCGTTTCTGAGCAAACGGTTCTTTAAGGATAGCACCGTTTCACTCATTTCCTACGATTTTAACACATTTTTTCAAACACAAAACGGCAGTATCCCAAACAGGATACTGCCGTTTACAATTTTATAATGCGGAAAAAGGGACTTGAACCCTCACGGTCGGGGACCACATGATCCTTAGTCATGCCTGTCTGCCAATTCCAGCATTTCCGCATATAATACGCACCTCACATTGTTTTGCATACGGTACGATGCAGTTGAGGGGACTTGAACCCCTACCCACGTACGTGGACATGAACCTGAATCATGCGCGTATGCCAATTCCGCCACAACTGCGAACTGCCCTATTATACTAACACCTTTTCTTTTAATTGTCAACAACTTTTTTTATTTTTTTAATTTTACGAACAAAACCTGTTGAGAGGCAACATTTACCGCTTTCCAAAAAACTTCTTACCGCCTTTTTTTACCTGTTTCTCATTCCCTTCCTGTTCCTGCCGCCACTCGAAATACTCCTCGTCCAAGGTATCTGCATCCGGCAAATTCGGAGTCACTACACCTTCTCCTTCCACCACGGTTTCTTCCAATGCCTGGCTCGGGGTATACTTTTTCTTCTTTCCCTGCTTTTTGCCGAAGCCTTCCGGTACCTTCGGTTGCTCATTTACCTGTACCACAATCGGAGCGGACAACTTTTGATTTAATTCCGAGGTTGCTTCCGCAGCCGCAATCTCCGCCTGCTCTTTCAGGAATTCTTCCTGACGTTTCTTTTCCTCCTCCGTCATGGTATTTGCCTTTTCTTTCTCTTTATTCTGCTGTTCGATTAATCGAAGATATTTCTTTGCATCCATCATCAGGCTCATCTGTGCCACGGTACTCTCTTCGTTTTCCTGTAAAAAGCGAAGGCTCTCTTCGTAGTTACGCAACGCCTCATTGTATTCTTTTCTCAGATTCCGGCAAAGCTGTTCCGTGGTTCTGCGCATATCCATAAACATCTCTCTTGCATATAACAACGAAGCCGCATAGGTATCTTCCGCACGTCCCTTCGCATCTTCTTTTATTTTTGCCATGCGATGTTCGTGTTCCGCAAGTCCCCTCTCTCTTGACGTTACCGTGCCCTCATATTGTTCCATCAAATCATATACCGTATAATTTAATTCTTCCAACAATTGAAAAATTCTTTTTTTCGGCACAATCAGATCTTCCGATGAATACGCACTTTCTTCGCAGTTTGATAACATTAAGTAAATCTGTCGCATGATTTGTTCCAGCTTTTCCTGCATAACATCCTCCTTTGTTCCGTTCCATCCGTTTTTTATTTCAAATAGAATCGATATTCCTCGGTTTGAGATTCCGTCCCTATCGAATATGACATCTCAATCCGCATACGATATTCTTTTTCTTCCACAAAACAGGCATAGACCCGACCGAATACCACGCGTCCCTGTTCCGTATATCGATAGCCGTAATCTTCTTCTGCTTCCTTCGTAATCTCACAGGCCGGTCCTTTTTGTGTCAATTCATCTAAAAAGGTCTGTACCGGCAATTCTTCTCCGATGATCGAAAAAACTGCCTCGGCATCCTCCGTTGTCGTATAGCGATACTCATATCGTCCCGGTTCCGTCAACAATTCGGTCTGCGTAAACCTTCCGGAAAAATAAATACTCCGGCCCACAAAGAAGTCCTCTGTCCGCTGCCACCCGTTTTGTATCAACACCTCATAATCCGATTGTACCTCCGGTGCCTCGGTCGGCTCCGGGGTTATCTCCGGTGCCTCGGTCGGCTCCGGGGTTATCTCCGGCGCCTCGGTCGGTTTCGGGGTTACCTCCGGCGCCTCGGTCGGTTCCGGGGTTACCTCCGGTGCCTCGGTCGGTTTCGGGGTTACTTCCGGCGCCTCGGTCGGTTCCGGGGTCACTTCCGGTGCCTCGGTCGGTTTCGGGGTTACTTCCGGCGCCTCGGTCGGTTCCGGGGTCACTTCCGGGACCTCGGTCGGTTCCGGGGTCACCTCCGGCGCCTCGGTCGGTTCCGGGGTTACTTCCGGCGTTACTGAAATCGCCCCGCCCGTCACCGGAGTAGGTGAAACATCCGGCACTCCCGTAGGAAGTGAAGGTGTGGGACGTCCCGTAGGAATCTCCACGTCCCGAGTCGGTTCCGGGGTTATTTCCGGCGGTTGGGTAACGGTAGGAACCGGGGTTACTTCCTCTATGGGTGACTGCGTAACGTTCTCCGAAATCTCCTTTGTAGGTTCCGGCGTCCCCGTAGGCTGCACCGTCGGTCGTACACACCCGCCCAAAGTACACAGAATGCCAAGAAAGAGACCGGTAGCTACCGCTCTCTTTTTCAGCGTTCTATTGCTTTTCCTGTTCCGCATTCCGGTCTCCCCTTCCACGTTTTTTCTTTATTGTATCGCATTCCCTTCTCTGTGACAAGGGGATAAATTTTCCTTTGCTTTCTCGATCGTTTTCTTATTCTTCCACAAGTTCCGCCCGATAGGAAGAACCTTCGATTCCTCCGAAAATACCGAACCAATCAAGCACCGTCGCTCCGGTATCCGCGAAACAGTCTCTGGTCCCCAAATCTACCCCTTTTTTAATTCCGGGGCCCGTCACAATAAGCGGAACATACTCTCTGGAATGATCTGTAGACGGTGTCGCAGGATCACAGCCATGATCTGCCGTTATAATCAACAAATCTCCCTCTTTTAAGCGTTCCAACAATCGTGGAAGCTGCGCATCAAAATAGGATAATGCGGCTCCGTATCCCTCCACATCGTTACGATGACCGTACTTCATATCAAAATCAACCAGATTTACAAAACACAAGCCGTTAAAATCCCGTTCCGCATAGGAAATCATCTGCTCGATTCCGTCTTCGTTTCCCGAGGTTCTTACAAATTCCGTAATCCCGCTCCCGGCAAAAATATCATTGATTTTTCCCACTCCGATGACATCGTATCCGTTGTCGGCCAAAATATTTAGCATGGTTCTTTTCGGCGGCACCAAAGAATAATCATGGCGTCTCGGCGTCCGCACAAAAGGATACTCTCCTTCAAACGGACGAGCGATTACACGTCCCACACCGTAAACTCCCTGACAAAGTTCTCTTGCGATTTCACAATAACGATATAACTCCTCCACCGGAACCACCGCTTCATGTGCAGCAATCTGAAACACACTGTCTGCGGAAGTATACACAATTAATGCTCCGGTTTCCATATGCTCTTTCCCGTAGTCACGAATTACATCCGTTCCGGAATAAGGCTTATTGCAAAGCACCTTTCGCCCGGTCCGTTCCGTAAAAGAAATCAGTAACTCCTGCGGAAATCCGCCCGGGAAGGTCGGCAACGGTCGTTCGGATACAACTCCCGCAATTTCCCAGTGCCCGATGGTGGTGTCTTTTCCTTTGGAGGCTTCCCTCATCCTTCCGTATACTCCCTTTGGTTTTTCCGTGCCTTTTTTCAGGTGTTTTACTCCTTCTATATCAAACAATCCCAGTTTTTCCATATGTTCCATAGAAAAGCCCTTGCTGCCTGCTGCCGACGCCAACGTATTGCTCCCCTCATCTCCGTACAATTCCGCATCCGGCAATGCACCGATGCCCACACTATCCAATACAACCAAAAATACCCTTCTTCCCATAATAACCTCCGTTCTGTTTTTCCTTCTTCTAGTTTTTGCTTAAAGAGATTACTTTATGCAATTATAAAGATTTTCGAAATTTTTATCTGTTGTCTTGTTTCCCCAAAAAATATATGCTACAATACTTATCGATGTTTTATGAAACAACTTGCGTTCTATCATGCAAAGAAGGAGGGGAGTCTATGTTGCGTTTTTTAAAAAAATACCGTCACGGCATACTGATTTTCGCCTATCTGCCATTCTATCTCCTTTGGTTTTTTTTATTAGAACAGCATGTTACGGAACACTTCTATGTGATTGAATCCTCTCTGGATTCTTTTATCCCGTTCAATGAATATTTTATTCTCCCTTATTTGTTATGGTTTCCGTTTATCGCAATCTCTGTTCTGTATTTTATTTTTCGGGACAAAACGGAATATTACCGCCTTTGCGGCGTACTGATCTCCGGTATGACCGTATTTTTAATCGTTTCCACGATTTTTCCTAACGGCATCACCCTCCGCCCGGATTTATCAACATTGGGTCGGGAAAATGTTTTTATTGATCTTATCCGCGTGTTACATCAGGCAGACACTTCCACAAATGTTTGTCCGAGCATCCATGTGTATAATTCTCTTGCGGTATGTTTTGCTTTTTTTGCATCCTCCCACATGAAGAAGAAACACCTGTTAAAAATCGCCACACTGACCCTTACGGTATTGATTTGTTTATCCACCGTATTTTTAAAGCAACATTCTGTGATTGATGTTTTTTGCGCAATTGCATTATTTTTGGTTACTGTCCCGGTGTTTTACCGTCATCTTCTTCCAAAAAGATCACAGCCTACCGAGACAGCCACCCGTCAAATTTAATTAAACTTAAATATTTTCCGTGCCACTTCATAACCGATTTTAAAGACTCCCTGTCCGGCCTTGCTGTCTGCTTTGGAGGATTTTCCTAAAATAGTTCTGCTGATCTTGTTATACAGCTTTTTATCATACGCCTTTAAATATTCCCAGAGTTCCTGTTTCTTTAACAAATTCTCTTCCGTTCCGCTCTTTAACAGATAAATCGAAGAAATCGTCATCATAATGCATAAATACTTTATCATATAGTTACGCAGACGCTTCTCCTTAATTTTCCACACATCATGTGCTTCAATCATAATCTTTGTCACACGCAACTGTTGGTCGATTCTCTTAATCATATTTGCTTCCGTTACCGACTGGTCATCCCGACCGATAAAATAACGGTACAAATTCACATCGATATAATACATGGATTTTACCGACGGCAACGGCTGATAAACAAAAATGTTATCAACATAAAACGTGTGCTTCGGAAGGCTTAATCCACACTCCCGCAAAAGAGCGGTCCGGTACATCACCGAATGCATCAAAATATACTGTCCCTGATGGAAATGTCCCGTATCGGCCCAGGTAAACACCTGTTGTCTCGGCAACGCACTGCGATACTGAATCACTTTTTTCTTTGCTTCCCCCACTTTTTCATAAACATAATTGGCTACCAGCATATCCGGTGCGGTTCCCTGTTTCAGTAATTCCCGCAAAGTATCTAAAATTTCAGCCAGCGCACTTTCTTTTACCCAGTCATCGCTGTCCACAACTTTAAAATATACCCCTTCCGCATAAGAAAGACCGGTCATTACTGCATCCCCGTGTCCGCCGTTCTCTTTGTGTACCGCCCGGATAATCCCCGGATATTGCGCTTCGTATTGTTTGGCGATTTCAAGCGTGCGGTCCGAAGAACCGTCATCCACAATAATAATTTCCATATCGTCCCCACCGGACAACAAGCTTTGAATTGCTTTCTCCATGTACGCTTCCGAATTATAACACGGTATCACTGCCGAAATGACTTTCATAATCTCCTCTTTTCCGCGCCCTTGTGCGCTTTTCTTTTAATATAAATAACTGATGAAAATCTGCCCGCCTTCTTCAAACAGAGCTTCCGCCCGGGCTTTTTCCACTGTTACGTTACGTCCCTGCTCCGGACTGTAATAGGTGACTTCTCTTGTGTTGTAACCGGTAATCACCACCGCAACCCCCGGCTGTGTCATTGCCAGTATCGGTTGTCCTTTCCAGACAAAATACAATACTTCATCCAATGTGGCCCCGGTTAATACCACGGTGTCTGCCCCCGTAGTCTCCCCGATAACCTGCTGCAGCGGCCGGTTCAGTTCTTCTGCGGACGGTTCTGCCGTTCCCCCCTTAAAAGATGTCATCATCTGTACCGCTGCCTGTATTGTACTCTTATCCTTACCTGCCTTGACTCCGGTAATATTCTGTACAGATGCGGCATTGGACTTCACACCGCGCTCCCACACAATTTTTCCTTCTGCGTTAATTACTGTTCCTACTTTCTCGTCTGCTGCCAGAATCGCATCCCCTGCATTGTCGTAGATTCCGTCAATCAAACCGTAATAATAGGTATAATACCTTTCTCCGTCATTATCCAATTCATTTACCCGAAGCGTGGTATCCTTTTCTACCACCGCATACAGTGCGGTTCCTTCCTTCGGTAACTCTTCCATCACGAATGCCTGCGGGAAAGAAATGTAATACTCCGTCAGCAACCGGTCTGTCACACGTTTCGACAACGTTATCTTCTCGGTTTCCGTTTTCTCCAAATTCAGGATATAATCATCCGATGCGCTCTCGTATCTTCCTTCCTCCGTTTTTGCAAGTCGCATCAAGCGGATTACATTTCCGGAGACTTCCGCATTTTCCACATAATATCCTTCTTTTCGGTATTCTTTCATCAGTTCTCCGGAAGCACTTCGTATCTGTACCTTATCCATGGCATAGACGGTTCTTCCGTCTTCATTCACATACAAATCTTCATTTTTTCCGTACCCATATACCAGATTATCTTCCGATTTCCCCAGCAGACGAATATACTCTCCCTCTTCTGCTTTCACTATCGTACGTTCTCCCGATTCCGGGAACAATATGGTTACAAAATCGGAATACTCATGTTCCTGATAAGCCACATATCGTTCATTCACGGAATATACATAACCGCTCTCCCGGACATCTCCGGCAAGTTCCTTCAGTTCTTCCGTAACCATGTTATACTCATAGATGCTGCGATTTACCATAAAATAGAACACATCATAATCGCTCAGATATGCAAACCCGCCCAATTCCTCCTTCAAAATCTGATAGGTGGTATTGACCGGAACATAAATCAATTCTTCCAGCCTTTGTTCTTCCTCATAATAGCGGTACACAAACAATCCGACTCTGCCTTCATATGCCCCGCGGTTCATATATCCGCTGACCAAAAACGTAATATCACCGCTGTCTTTTACCTTCAGCACCCGGATGTCATACAACTTCTGTTGCCCCAACATGCGCTCCATGGAACTGTGTGCTCCGGAGAACACCGTGGTAATCGCATTGTCTACCATACTGTAGCTATAAAGAGAACCGTTCCGAAGAAACGCCACCACCGTGTGATCCGAATTCGGATAAAGCTCCATCTGATCCGGTGAAGTAATTCCAATCTTTAAATCACTTTGTGACAGACTGGAACGGGTAGCATCAAATAAGGATTCCGTGTATCGCTCAAAGTTCAGCAAATGCACCACATCCCCCAAATAGCGGATACGGAAAAATTCTTCCACGAAATAGTATTCTTCGCCATATCCCACATCGATGGTCACACCGTACCGTACCACCGCTGTCATGATTTCATCGTAAAATTCCGTCACGGACACCAGCGGTTCCGTTACCATCTTCGGAGCAAGCGTTCCCCATGCCACGGTCCGATAGCTGTCATATATATTCACATAGTGAAAACTATCGGTAACGATTCCCGCCTTTGTTTCCAAATACGGAATGATTTTTTCGTTTTCCGCAGCATTTTCACTCACGGAATTTTCCACAAACCCACGGATAAAATCCAGTTTTTCCGTCAAATACGGTGTCTCATACTGTTTCAACCGGAAATAATAATAGATTCGCTTTCCCGTATTGCTGATCAAGGTCGCCTTAACCGCATACTCCGTTTTATCCTTCAAATCGGTTTTTAACTTAATCCGGGCAATTTTACATCCATCCTGTTTTTCAAATGCATTGATTGTCCCGGAATCCACTTCCGCTTCACTGGAAACGTCCAAGACCTCATATTTCAATCTACGAACATCCGTATCGTATTCTTTTATTTTTAATTCAAAGATCCCATCCGGTCCGACGGGAATCATATCTTCCCTGTTCAGTATTGTCTCCAGATTGGAACTATACCCGTAAAGGCAGTTCAATTCCTCTCCGCATGTAAGCACCGATACTGTCGGGAACACCGCCTCTCCCGACTGGACCGTTTCCTTTCCGCCCGCAAACAGTGTTTCTCCCATACGGCTTCCGAAAAAGAAAACCGCCCCGAAAAAAACCACCGCCAGGTAGATTATCTGATAAACTCGTTTCATCCTATTCTTTCTCCGTCAACAAACGATAAAGCGTCGGCTCCGTATTGCAATAAGCAAGAATCTCCTTCACGCTTTGTTCTACGCATTCCGCCAACTGCTCCCTTTCTTTTCTTTCCTTTTTCACCGCCCGCAACAAAATGTTCTTCGGCGTATGTTCCATATCAATAAATTCCAGCAACTGCGTTTTATAACCGCAGGCCTCCATTACATTTGCCCGGAACGCATCCGTCATCAAAGCAGACATCCGTTCCTTAACAATTCCGTATTGCAAAAACGACTGCAACGGTTTACATTCCATCTGACGATTCCATTCATGCTGACAGCAAGGCACCGAAAGAATTACCGATGCATTCCAACGCACCGCTTTATAGAGTGCATAATCCGTTGCCGTATCGCAGGCATGTAGTGTCACCACCATGTCAACCGTATCCATTCCGTTATATCCGGCGATGTCCCCACACAAAAACTCCAGTTTTTCGTAGCCGTACTCTTTTGCCAATCGGCTGCAATGGGCAATCACATCTTTTTTTAAGTCCAAACCCACAATCCGCACATCATATTCCTGTAACGTGCACAGATAATGATACAGTGCAAAGGTCAGATATGACTTTCCGCAACCGAAATCCAATATGGTAAGTTCCCGATTCTTCGGAAGTGCCGGCAAAATATCCTCCACAAACTCCAAGAAACGGTTGATCTGGCGAAACTTATCATACTTTGCTTTCACCACAACCCCCTCTTTGGTCATCACGCCCAAATCCACCAAAAACGGGACCGCAGTTCCTTCTTCCAACAAATACCGTTTTTTCCGGTTATGTTCTCTCGGCATTACTACCGAAGTCCCCTCCTGACGCTTTTTGCACTTCACGGTAGCTGTTCCTTTTTTTCCGATCAGTACGGTTCTTTGATGAAACACCGACAAAAGCTCTGCCTGTTTAAAACAGCCGTCGTTTAACCAGGAAGTCACCCGTTCCGCCGCTTCGGTCTCCGAACAGTTCAAATGAAACACCTGCGTTCCGCGATATTCTTCCATTTGATATTGTTGTTTTCCGCCGATTACCACCGGATGAACTTTTACTTTAGAAAGTTCTGCCGTTTTCGGTGCATTGCTTAACACCAGCCGTTGTAATCCCTCTTCAAAACTCTTTGTAACCGCTTCCTTTACCGTCTGTTCCATTTCCGTTCCTTTCTCGCAAACTTATCCACTTTTCAGTATAGCATATTTTAGCCGAATTTCAATACTATCCCGCACCTTTTTCATCCGCCGTCATATAATATAACAACATCTTTTTAAGGCAGGAACAACTATGCCGGAACCTACTCCGTCTACACCGATGACAACCGAACCGAATCGTCGTTTTTATCCGTCACAAGGAGAGACTTTTCCCGTGAGGCCCCCGGTTTATATAAACCGGACCACTCCCACCGCAGGATTGTCTGTTCTACAAAAAAATGACGATGTCAGTTATCTTTCACATCGTCATCCTATCCTATTACAACGCCTTTATTCCGCCGTTGATACACATTTAGACACCTATTCGAAACAGACTTTTCTCTACGATGCTTATCCGGACTACTTATCCCTTCATCTGTTGCGGGACCGTATCTTACATGAAAACCAAGGACTTACCGAGGAATTCTTAGGAGAAGGCTGTCCCATTTTTTGGTTACAGCTTTTAACAGACATCGTTTTATCGGAACTGCTGTGCGTCAAACGCCGGCATTACCGTAATCCGATGGGGGAAGCCAGTACCACCTCGGTACAATCCGTTACACGATCATAATATATCGCCACCTGCACATTAATCTTTTGTTTTTCCACCACAAGATATTCCTCTACCGCACCGGTGTATGCGTATACCGTATAGTTAGCGTTTTCCCGGTTCTCATAAACCGGTTGCGCGTAGAGTTCCTGCAGCAAATCATCCGTAAACGTATCCTTGATTGCAAGTGGGAGTTCTCCGGTATAGCTTCCGCACAATTCCAATGTTGTCGCAACTTCTTCCAGGGAAAGCTCCTCCGCCACCGCCTTCAGTCCTTTTTGAAACGAAGCGACTCCCGTTGCATTCTTTCCGGTCAGGCTGATTTTTGCACACAAATAGTACGCTTCTTCCGCTGTCAAATATACCACTTTTATCACGGAATGTGCCTCCGCCGCCACTTTCTCATAAACATATTCTGTCCGTCCGGTATACTGTACTTCCCTAAGTTCCCCATCCACCGTAAGACCGATTTTTTCTGCAAAATGTTTCAACAACTTTTCCTCGGAAAATCCGTAAGGAGGCGGCAAATATCTTCCGGTTAATGTAACCGTCCCTTCACTTTTCTCCGGTTTCAACGTCGAAAATGCCCCTTCAATACTTGCCTGAGCAAAAAAAGCCCGTTCCGTAATCACACGGAATGCCACCGCCAAAACCAATACAGCCGCCAGTCCTCCCAGTATTTTCTTCTGTTTTTGATTCGGTTTCCATGAAACGTGCATAAAAAATACTCCTCTCTTCCTTACATATGTAAGCTTCTACGAGGAGTATTTCCATATTTTACCGTTTCATTCCCTTTATTTTTCCGAACCGCGCATTTCAATCACCGGGCCGCCGCAACCTCTTACATAATCCCCTGTAATGGTCACTTTTCCGATGGTATCATCCTTCGGAATCTCGTACATAATATCCAGCATGATTTCTTCCAAAATCGCACGCAATGCACGGGCCCCCGTATCTTTCTCCAACGCCCGTTCCGCGATGGCATCCAGAGCATCCTCATCAAATACCAGCTTTACTTCATCCAGGGATAATAAATGCTCATACTGCTTTAAAATCGCATTTTTCGGTTCCTTTAACACTTGAATCAACTGCTCTTTTTCCAAACCCTGTAAGGCAAATACAACCGGAAGACGTCCCAAAAATTCCGGAATCATACCATATTCCCGCAAATCTTCTACCGTCACCTTGGAAAGCAACTTTTTATCTTCATCATATTTATCCTTTAATTCGGAGCCGAACCCAATCATAGCCGTCTTATTTAACCGTTTTTTAATTACTTTTTCCAATTCCGGAAATGCACCGCCGCAAATAAACAAAATGTCCTTTGTGTTTATGGTGGTCATCGGAACCATGGCATTTTTATTGGTGGCACCCACCGGCACTTCCACCTCACTGCCTTCCAATAGCTTTAACAATCCCTGCTGTACGGACTCTCCGCTGACATCCCTGCTGTTTGTGTTACGTTTCTTTGCAATTTTGTCGATTTCATCAATAAAAATAATACCGTGTTCCGCCCGTTCCACATCATTATCCGCAGCAGCCAGAAGCTTGGAAAGTACACTCTCCACATCATCGCCGATGTAGCCGGCCTCCGTAAGCGTCGTGGCATCCGTAATGGCAAGAGGCACATTTAACAATCTTGCCAATGTTTTTACAAGATAGGTTTTCCCGCTACCGGTCGGTCCCAACATCAACATGTTGGACTTCTCCAACTCAATGGTATTGCTCTTATCCGCAACCCTCTTATAATGATTGTACACCGCAACGGAAATAACCTTCTTTGCATAATCCTGTCCGATGACATATTCGTCCAACTCCGCCTTTATTTTGTGAGGAGCTTTCAAATTCTTTAAATCAAGCACCGGTGCCTGTTCCTTTTCTTCCTTTTCCGCCGGTTTAGCCTTTTTCTTTACCTTCGGCATTTTCATAAAGTCCCCTCCCATGCGGAACATGGACGGGTCCAGCGTCAGCAGTTCCATATAAGGGAAATTTTTACTGTTCATGGAATCAAGGGTCTTTTGCATGCAGTCATTGCAAACACAAAAATCATTGGGAAGCTGAATCATTTTCCCTACAACACTTTCCGGTCTGCGGCACATCTGACAATATTTTTCAAAGTCCGTATCCTTTTTGTTTGTTGTTTGCTCCTCTTTTCCGGATTCGCCAGTGATTTCATCCTTTTTCTCTTCCGATAAATTCTTGTCGTCCTCCATCTTTCTCACCTTTCCGTTCCCGTTGCGTTAATACGCATTCTTATTGATAAATCCTTTAAAAATAGTCATAAACAAAATTTTGACATCGAACCCGAGCGTCCAATTCTCAATATAATGTACATCATGCTCGATTCTTTTCCGGATGGACGTATCCCCCCGGTATCCGTTTACCTGTGCCCAGCCCGTGATTCCCGGACGTACCTGATGTTTGATCATGTAACGCGGAATCTCTTCCTTGAATTTTTCCACGAATTTCGGCCGTTCGGGACGAGGTCCAACCAAACTCATGTCTCCCTTTAACACATTAAACAATTGCGGAAGTTCATCTATACTTGTCTTACGAATAATTTTACCGATTCCCGTTACTCTGGTGTCATTCTTCGTAGTCCATGCTTTTGCTTCCGCTGTCGCATCTTGTACCACCATGGAACGGAACTTATACATTTTGAATTCCTTATTATGCAGTCCTACACGAACCTGAGAAAAAATCACCGGACCTTTGGAGGTACATTTTATCACGATTGCTACAATCAACATCGGAATCGAAAACAGAATTAACGCTGTAAAGGCACCTATAATATCAACGGTACGCTTTATGGCACGATTTACCGTATTACTGAGCGGCACCTTTCGTATATTAATAACCGGAAGCCCCTCCAGATCTTCAATATACGGCACCGTTGGCACAATGTGATTATAATCCGGTATAAATTTCGTATGCACACCGGAATATTCACAGGCAGTCACCAATCGTTCCAGCTTTTCGTATTCCTCGATGGACAAGGTAATGGCAATTTCGTCATATTCCCTCTCTTTTAGATACGACGATAATTCTTCCATGGTTCCTACTACCGCAATTTTCTTATACCGCGTCCCCACCGCCATCTTATCATCCAGAATTCCGTGAATAAAATAGCCCCATTGCGGATTGGAAAGGATACGGTCAATGTAAGCCTCTGCCGCCCGGCTGTAACCCACAATCAGAATGTGTTTTAAATTCTTTCCTTTTCTTCGGATATGCTCCAGCAATTTTCTGACGCAATAACGGAATGCGCTTTCAAACACAACATTCGTACCGAAGAACATCGCAAGGAAACCTCGGGAAATATCCATCTTAAACAAGAACAACAGCACCATGAAGCCGGCTCCGCTGATTATATTTGCCTTCAGAACAAGCCACAACTCCCAGTACATGCTTTTTCCGCGTTTCGGTGCATACAACCCTCCGAACCAGTAAATCAAAATATAAACCGGCAGTGCCACCACAAAAAAACGCGCATAGGATTCTACGGTATAATCTCCCGCCTTATGCATATCCAGCCATACGAAACGAAGCATGTAGGCCAAAGCATACGAAAGGAGAACAAAAAAGGCGTCCGCCAAAATATGCAATTGATTGAATGTTTTTTGATTGTCTTTGATCATTATATTCTCCTATTCTTCCACTCCTCTTATATGTTATCTTACATGATTCTAACCAAAACCTCAACAAAAATTTTAGAAATACAACATTTCTTAACCGATTCGTCACAAAGCCTACACAAAACCGTGGTACACTATAGCCATAACGAAGTCAATGTAGGAGGTTTTTATGAATACAGAACAAGACGTAACCTATCATTTCTGGGCAGAAGGACAAACATCCTCCTCCGATACCTCTCCGGAGACCGCCCCTGCTTCCGATACAAAGACACCGGAAGCCGTAACAGAGACTGCAACTGTCCATGCAGCTTCCGCAAACGAAACTGCAACAGAGGCAGCAGATTTTGCAACCGGTTCCGCAACAGGCCCTGTACCGGATAGCGGAACTGATGCAGCCGGAGATGCTCCCTTTTTCGATCCTGCTCCGAAAAAGGTCAAAAAAGAGCATCGGCGTTTGAAAAAATTCTTTGCATGCGTCGGGCTTGCCGTTTGTTTCGGCCTTGTTGCCGGCGGTACATTTTTCGGTGTCAAATATGCAGTTTCCTATTTCTTTCCGGAACAAAAGGCTTTGGTAGAAGATTTCCCGAAAAAAGACGAGGTCCATGAGCGACCGGATTTTTCCATCGCCGCAACCCCTACCAACGATGTGGGCGAAACGGATGCTTCGGAGACCGTAGCTTCGGTGGTAGAACAGACCATGCCTGCCATGGTATCCATTAAAACTCTGACCACCATCACCTCATATAATTTCTTCGGACAACCGTTTTCCGAGGAATCGGAAGGCGGCGGTTCCGGTATTATTGTAGGCTCCAATGAAAACGATTTACTCATTGCCACAAACTACCACGTAATCGAAAAAACTTCTTCCGTTCAGGTCATCCTTGCGGACGGCACTTCCCATGCCGCTACGGTAAAAGGCTCCGATGCCCAATCGGATCTGGCGATTTTGGCTCTTCCGATTTCCGGTTTGACGCAGGAAACCTTAGACAGCATCGACGTGGCGGTTTTAGGCGATTCCGACAGTTCCCGTATCGGACAGATGGTAGTTGCCATCGGAAATTCCTTAGGCCACGGTCCTACCGTAACCGTCGGTTATTTAAGTGCAAAGGACCGGGATGTTACCATTTCCGGAAACGATATGGTATTATTACAAACCAATGCGGCAATCAATGAAGGAAACAGTGGCGGTGCCCTGTTAAATACCAAGGGAGAAGTCATCGGCATCAATAACGCAAAGCTGACCAGTACAGAGATTGAAGGCATCTGCTTTGCCATTCCGATTTCCAAAGCAATCCCGATTTTAGACGACTTAATGACACGGGAGATTCTTTCCGAAAACGAAAAGGGCTATCTCGGTGTTTCCGTCATGGAACTGGAAGCAGATATTTTCCAATATTACGGTTGGCCGGAAGGTGTATATGTCTCTGATGTTTTGAAAGACAGTGCCGCAGAGAAAGCCGGTATCTACCAAGGCGATATCATTACCAAAGTAAACGACACAAAGGTAACCACCCCGAACCAGTTAATCAATGCCGTAACCTCAAATCGCTACGGCACCGAAATTCAGATTACCGTACAACGGATTATAGAAGGAAAATTTAAAGAGCTTACCTTTCACGTAACCTTACAGCAAAATCCTGAACTGGCAACGCAAAATTCATCCGAAGTACCGAAACTTCCTTAGGAAACACTTACTCTTTGTTCATAACTCCTCATAGCAAAAGCTGCCCGGAACATTCGTCGAATGTAACCCAAGGCAGCTTTTGTAATTTCATCGTTTCTTTCTTCTATTTCGTCACCTTTTCTTCAAAATGCGCCGTTACCTCATCCACCGGACCGTCCTCCACCACATGTCCGTTTTCCAACCAGATTGCTCTGGTACACAAAGAGCGGACCTGCACCAGATTATGGGACACAAATAAAACGGTAATTCCCTTATCAAACATTTCTTTAATGCGGTTCTCACTCTTTTTCCGAAATTGTACATCTCCGACAGAAAGAACCTCATCCAAAATCAAAATATCCGGTTCCACCAATGTAGCAATAGCAAACCCCAATCTGGCCCGCATTCCCGAAGAGTAGTTCTTAAGCGGCACATGAATAAAATCCCCCAGCTCCGAAAATTCTACGATTTCATCATACTTTTCCTTTAAAAAAGCTTTGGAATAGCCCAGCATAGCTCCATATAAATAGATATTCTCGGCACCGGTATACTGGAGATCAAACCCTGCTCCCAATTCCAACAAAGGAACCAACACACCGGAACGGGAAACCTTTCCCTCCGTTGCTTTCAACACTCCGGCAATCACCTTAAGCATTGTACTTTTCCCCGCACCGTTCAGGCCTAAAATCGCAACTCTTTCTCCCTTTTTCACATCAAAAGAAACATTCCGAAGGGCCCAAAATTCTTTGTATCTCATCTGACGTTTTACAATGCGGATCACATATTCTTTTAAATTGTCTACCTTTTGTTCACTCAGGTGAAATTTCACCCCAAGGTCCTTTACCGAAACCACATTCTTCTCTTCCATCTTCCATCACTCCGCACTTATAAATACAAAATAAACTTATCCTGCTTTTTGTAAAATACAAAAACACCAAGCACCATGGATACCGCACCGAACCCAAAGGCGTACCACATGGCAGAAAAATCCGGTGCCTGACCGAATACCGCATTCCGGAAATTCACAATTACGGCATATAACGGATTCAACTTAAAAATCCAAGCATTGGTCGGACTTACCACATCCTTTACCTGATAGAAAATCGCACTTGCATACATAATCAGCATCAGTGCCACTCCCCACAAATACTCCACATCGCGAAAGAATACTGCCATCGTCGCTAAAATCATTCCGACACCCGTGGTCATAAGCAACACCTGACCGAGCGGTATCAAAATCCACAACAACTGTAACGTCGGATAAACTCCTCGCACCAGTGCCACGATTGCCAAAACAATCAGAGAAATCAAAAAGATAACATATCCCGACAATACCGATGCAAAAGGATACATGTATTTCGGCACATATACCTTTCGAATCATCCCCGCATTGGCACGTACCGCCCGCAATGCAGCCTTTGTTCCGTTGGAAAAAAAGGAATAAACCAGACGTCCGGTTAAAATGTACACAGGGAAATCCCGCGTCCCTTTTCCTAACATCGCTGAAAAAACCAGCGTCAGTACCAGCATGGTAAGCAACGGTTCCAGTAATGTCCACACAACTCCCAGATAAGAACTGCGGTATTTTAATTTAATATCCTTTTTTATCAGCTCTATCAGTAAATTACGGTATTTTCCAAAAGTCTTTATTACAGACATTCCTGCCCATCTCCTATCTTTTCTTCCTATACTATATTCTTCCTACGGTGCCGGCTTCCGTATCACCAATTCCACCTGTTCTCCTTCTTCCCACAAAACCTTGGAAGGAAGCTCCAATTGTAACGGCAAGCTATATGTACCCTCCGTGTAGCCGCTTAGGTCTACATGAGGTTTTAAATGTTCTACTGTAATCAAAGGAGCTCTGGCGGCCTTACATTTTACCGTTGCAGGTACATTGGTCGTCTGCACAAATTCCGCAATCAGGCCTTCTTCCAAATTTCTGATTTCGATTTTCGACACCGGAATGGATAACTCCCGCTCCACATACGGAGTCACATTTATCGTAACCGCCACCTTTTGATTATCCACAACTCTTAAGCTGGTCAATGCATCATCCAACACGGAACTGAGCTGGATGTTTTTCTCAATGGAACCCGATTGTCCGGTCACATCCACCTCCAGTAACAGAACGCTTCCTAACTTATCCAGTTCTTCCCTGGTTCCCGCAATGCGTACCGTCTCCGGCTGAAATGCAACATTATCACTCAGAAGTTCATACCCTTCCGCCACTTCTCCTATGGTAGTTACACGAATCTTCAGTTCCTTCGATGCAAGAATCGGTACATTTACGATTACCGTATCCGCTTCCATCTGCAGCTTTAACTTTGAAGAAGCAATCTCGTCCCCGTTCATATCATAGACAACCGGAGTAACTCCCGTAGCAAAATTCACGCTTCTTCCGCTGACATCTACATTTAAGATTACTTCTTTTATCTTGTCTAACACAGTCTTCGCACCGGAAATCTGAATAATATTCGGGCTCGGTAACGCGTCTCCCACATAATATCCGGCCATCGGCTCTCCGATGGTATTCACCTTGAAACTAAACCGTTTTGTTACATAATCATCAAATAACAGCTTCATCACATTCTCGCCGTTATTTAATACTTTTACGTCGGAACGGGACGGCACACTCGCCTTTACCAGTACCGTATCCATAAAAGAAACTTCGGACAGGTCTGCCGTCGCTTCAATGTCGGAGTCCGTCAACTGTTCCAATACCGAACGCCTTCCTTCTACTACCACGTCAACTTTATCTCCGCTTAAAACCTCTAATACTTTTTCTCTTTCCTGCACTTGTTCTTCGTTTAATACCGTTACCCGGATATCCTTGAACACTCTGCTTTCCATCGGATCTTCCGAGTTGATAATTACAAACCAAAACACAACCGCAATTCCCACGGAGAGGAGTTTCATCCAAAAGTTATTGGTCAATTTCTTTTTCATTGACGTTCTCCTCCCTTCTTCCATAACGGCTTTTTCCTGCCCGCGGAGACCTTTGCCTTATCTTTCTGAATTTCCTGTAACTTCATACGCAGATAATCCGCATCGATATTGCTGATTAATGTACCGTTTTGTGCCAAAGATACCTTTCCGGTCTGCTCGGATACAATAATGGTAAAACTATCCGTCACTTCACTGATTCCTACGCCTGCACGATGTCTGGTTCCCAATTCTTTACTCAGTCTCATATTCTTTGATACCGGCAGGTAACAGGTAGCCGCCACAATGCGATCTCCGCGCACAATAACCGCACCGTCATGCAACGGTGTATTATGCTCAAAAATATTAATTAACAACTGATTTGTCACAACCGCATCGATGGCGATTCCCGTCTCCTCATATTCTCCGAGAAACACCTCTTGTTCCATGACAATCAATGCGCCCGTCTTGTGTCGTGCAAGGAAAAAAGTACCCTTCACCAACTCCTCCACGGTTTTCTCGGAAAACCTCTCGTCTCTTTCCTTGTTCTCGGAAAAAATGCGAAGCGAGGTCGGAAAACTCTGCTGTCCCAACTGCTCCAACGCCCGCCGGATTTCCGGCTGGAACACGATAATAATCGCTGTAATACCGACACCGATGGTATTATTTAAAATCCACAAAATAACATCCATCTTGAAAATCAAGGCTACCAGCCAGAAAAAGAATAAAATCATTAATCCTTTTACCGGCATCCATGCTCTCGTGGATCTGATCCATTTAATTACGTTGTAAACAATGAACGCAATAATAATGATCTCCAGTATGTCGATTACCGTTATACTGGGAATCCGCATCCACATCACAAATTTTGAAAAGAATTCCTTTAGGCTTTCCATATTCAATCCGCCCCTTGCCTCTTATTTTATCGCCTTGTGTGTTACTTTTTACTGATTGTGAAAAAACGGTTCGTCTTCTTCCTCATCCTCCACGGACTCTTCTCCCAACGCATATCGTTCTTCCTCCGAAAGTTCCGCATCGTCTATTTCGTCCGAAAAAACGGTTTCGTCATTTTCACTGATTTTCTTTACGCTCCGCTCCGGCACCGCCAAATTGATTTTCGGAACCGCTTTCACGTAATAATAGTAATCGTCATCCTCAAACTGTACTCTTTCTACCGCAGTATAGTCCAGTGCCAGACGGAAAAACTGGAATACCAGTGCAATCAACATAGAGCCCACCGTACCGAATACCATGGAAATAATGTCAAGTTCCGCGTGCAATACCGTATCCGCCACCAAAAAACCAAGAATACAAACAATGGCTCCCACCGCAATGGATACCTCAAAAACATACTCCATGCTGATTTTGCGAACCAAATACATTGCCAAAATAATTATAAAAAATACCGCAATGGTAAGAATCATCTGCTTATCTGCAATCAAACGGTCAATTACATCGATATACAATGTCAGAATGTCTTCCATTGCCAGGGTGCTGTCTGCCACCGCCGCACTGCTGACCACCTGAAACATCCGATAGATTACGACACCGCAGGCGGTAGGAATAATTGTCATCGGATTTGCAACCAATCCCAAAATCAAAGGAATCACATACGGAATCTTTAACAAAAACAAAATCGGCGTTGCCAATACCACATAGCCGTATTTTCCGGAAAATCTGGCAATAAAACAATACAAAATTGCCATTAATATCGCTACTAAAATTGCCAAAATCGGAGACGCCACATAAATATGAGCCAGTGAAACTACCGCCGCCAGCAATATCAGAATAACCGCCGGGGTAAATGTACCGAGTAGCGAAAGCAACAGTTCTATCGGCAAACTCATCAACATCGTCTCATGCCCGATTGCATTATTAATCGTGCGGAATACCACAAATGCAATAATAAACTTAACTACCGGCTCCACAACCAGCTGGAATCTTTGTAAAAAACGCAGGATATGTGCCCGCAATTCAAGTATTGCCACGATCATAACCTATACTCTCCTCCTCTGCCTCTGTCGGCTCTCCTTCTTCTCTATAAAGAATGCGTAATCTCCGTAACATACGGAAATACTTTGCCAGTTTTTTTCTGGATGCTCTGTACTTTATCATATACCCTATCATTCCTACTCCGCAATATATGGAAAGAATGATAATATAAATACCTACATAGCGTAAAATTATCCCCTCATAATCAAGCGTAACCGCTTCCCGGATTAAATACTCGGAATGATACACCACTAAAAGCACCATAACAAGCAAATACCCCAGTGTAATTGCCACTACGGTTTTTAAAACATTCAATCGGACATAGTCACTCCGAAAATACTTACTGAGTCGGACATCTTCTTTTCCTTCCGTCTGCTCATACATCGCAAGACGTGTCATCAGGCGGACTTTTCGATTATTTAACATGAAAACCTCCCTTAACTCCTCCAAATGATAGCTACTACTCCCCCATCTTATTTATCCATATAATTATATCACATCTTTTTTGCTTTTTCGAGAACTATTTTCTATTTTTTCCACATTCTTATAAAGTATTCCGTAAAATAAGCGTGTGTCCCCTTTCAAGGACACACGCCCGTTTCTTTCCGCTTTATTTTTTCCGACTTTTCTTTACCGCCGGAGCAACGGAACATGCTACCGGCATATACGGAATCAGTGTTGCCTGCACCGCATGATACAAATCGGATTTTCCCGGCCATACCGTGCCGATGACCCGGTTCTTGCAATCCATCTGATGAAACCAGGAGCCGTTCTTTTTATCTAATACAAATTCGTCCAAATACTCCATAAAACCGGCGTAATCCCCGGCGTACTCTTTCTTTCCGGTTACCCGGTACAATACCGCAGACGTATTGATTGCCTCCGCCAGTGTCCAATGCATTCTGTCATGAACCACCGGCTCCCCGTTCCAGTCTGTGGTATATACGATTCCCGGTGCACCGTCTCTGCTCCACCCATCCGAAACCGCCCGGTGATATAGCTGTTCCGCCGCTTCGATATAACTTTCGTTCTTATCCGACTCTGTTTCGGTACGGGACAACGCCCACTGGACAATCAATCTGGCCCATTCGATTCCGTGCCCCGGCGTCGCACCGTAAGGTTTAAACGGATCGTCCGGTTTTTCTTTATTGCATTCCAAATCAGGCACCCAGTCTTCCGTAAAATGCTCCGGAATTCTCCAATGATTCTCTTTTGCCCATCCTAACACCCGGCAGATAATCCGTCCGGCTCTGGTTCTGTAGGTTTCCTCTCCCAGCACATCCGCTGCCGCAAGAAAAGCTTCTACGGTATGCATATTGGCATTCAGACCACGGTAAGAATCCGGTTCCGTAAACTCCGTATTCCAGGTATCGCAGGAAAGCCCTTCTTTTTCATCCCAAAAATATTTGTCATATAACGCAAGTGCTTCCCGCAACAAAGCTTCCGCTCCCGGACGTTTTGCAAGAACCCCGGAGGAAGCCGCCAGAATCACAAAAGCATGGGCATAGCACTGCTTATTCGGTAACACTGCACCATTTTCCGTACGCCCGGCATACCAGCCGCCGTTTTCCGCATCTTTCAGTTCTCCGGTCAGCCCCCGGAGTGCCGCATCCGCCAATGCTTCGCTACCGGTCTGCCCCAACAAAACGCCGATACTGTATACATGAGCCATCCGGCTTGTAATCCATGTTTCCCTGTTTCTTTCTTTTATGGGCGTTCCGTCCTCCCCCAGATAATACGAGCCCCCCTCCGGAGAAGGAAACCTTTGTCCGAAGGAAAACAATTCTTTCCTCAGCTTTTCTAAAAAACGCTTATTCTCTTCCGTATCGATTTGATATTGTTTTTTCATTCCGTCTCCTCTTCCTTCGCCACACCGAACATTTCTCCGCAGCTTCGCCTGTACGATTCTTTATCGAATATCATAGGTACTGCGCACCCTGATTCCTTCCGTATTGCCTCTGCATATGGTTACCCTGCGTTCTCCCGGTTCCATGTCAAAGTAATTATCCGAAAGAAGCAAATCTTCCTCTGCATTCAGAATTTCCACATCCTTTGCATACCCTTCGGACTTTACTATGATTTCATTTCCCTCTACCCGGAAGGTAAGCTGCGGATCTACAAACTTATAGTACTTCGGTTGACAGAAAATCACACTTCCTTCTGCCAAAACTTCTCCGTTCTCCTTCAGTCTGTAAAAAACATGGTCTGTGTATAAGTCTGCCTGCGGGAGTGCTTCCTTTTCCAACCATACCGCTTGCAGTGCCGGAACCTTTACTTCCGTCTCACGGCATTCCTTTTGCGCACCTTCGGCGTCACAAAGCATCCATTCCACAATGACATCCTTATCCTGCATGGTTTCGTTGCTGACATTAAATCTTACCGATTTTACCACCTCATACGGTTCCGCATTCGGATTGGTATCCTGTGTCAAAATTCCTTCTTCTTCACAGGATAAAAGCACCGGTGCAAAGAACCGTTTTGCATAGTAGTGCAATGCTTTCCATCTGCCGTAATAATCGATGGAAGACCAACTTGCCACCGGCCAGCAATCGTTTAGCTGCCAAATTACCGTTCCCATACAACGTCCCCGCCATCTGCGGAAATGTTCCACCCCGTAACGAATGGCCTGCGCCTGCAAAAGCTGAGAGGCATATACCACTGTGTCAAAGGTAGTAGGATACAAATAGGTCTGGGACATATAATTCGACATTTTTCCGTTTGCCGCCGCATTTCTCTGATGCTTTTCCATCACATAGGAATAAATATTCCGATCCTCCGGCAACGTAAAAGTTTCAATCGTCTTTACCGAAGGGAAGGACTGGAATCCAAACTCCGAAAGATAACGGAAATAGAACTTCCGGTACTCGGTAATCGGCTTGTTTCCGTGCCAAACCTCCCAGTAATGAACATCTCCCCTGTTCTCATCATTCGGCTCGTCAAAGCAACCGCCGCTGGACGGGCTTGCCGGCCAATAAAAGGTCTCCGGATCATACTCCTTTAAAAGCTTCGGGAAAATGTACTCATACATCTTCACATAATCACTCTTTTCCTTCGGGAAATTTACCCATTCTCCCTGCTTCACAAAAAGCTCCATCTCATTGTTTCCGCACCACAGCCCCAAAGAAGCATGGTGACGCAAACGCTTTATGTTGTCTTTTAATTCCGCAACGATATTTTCCTCGAATTCATCCGTCAAATCATAAACCGCACAGGCAAACATAAAGTCCTGCCACACCATCAATCCCAGTTCATCACAGATATCGTAAAACCAATCCTCCGGATAATAACCGCCGCCCCAGACACGGATACAATTAAAATTTGCAAGTTTTGCATCCGTAAGCAAGCGTCTGGTCCGTTCCGGACTCGTTCTTGCAAGCAGGTTATCCTCCGGAATGTAATCCGCACCCATGGCAAATATCTCCACTCCGTTTACCTTATGGGCAAACGTCTCGCCGTAAGCATCTTTTTCCGTAGCCATGGTCATGGTACGCAATCCGATTCTCCGTTCCCAAACATCCAACTCCCGGTCTTCATAAAACAGCGACACTTTTACCGTATACAACGGCTGGTCGCCGAACCCTGCCGGCCACCAAAGTCTCGGATTATCAATCCGAAGTTCCGACGTTCCGTTTCCGATAGCCACAACCGTTCCGTCCGGGTCTGTTACTTCTGTCTTTACAAAAAGCTTCTTTAACTCCGGCTCTGCCTTAAATAAAAGAGAGGGTTCCTTCCCGAATACAAACCGTTCCGCAAGGGCTGTTTCCAGTTCTACCCGTGTATGTAACAACACCTCTCCGTTTTCATGCTTCTGTGTCACATAAGTACTGTCAATTCTAGCCACATCATATGCTACCAGAGAAACCGGACGCCAAAGCCCTGCACCGGGAAGTCTCGGACCCCAATCCCAGCCGAACATACAATGCGCCTTTCGCAAATACGGGAATCCCCTCATTGCATCCGAAGTGCCGTCCAATCGTTTCGTTGCATACTTTTCCCGGATATATGCCGTCGGTGAATGAAATACCACCGTAAGGGTATTCTCTCCTGCCTTTATCTGTTCCTTTACATCAAATTCCCAGGTCCGGTGCATATTGTATGCCGTCCCGACACAAGCCTCATTTACATAAACATCGGCAAGGGTATCGATTCCTTCAAATCGCAACAATACCCGTTCATATCCAAGCACCTCATCCTCTGCCGTAAACACAGTCCGATACTCATATTCCTTTTCGGACAACGGCAATACCGCCAATTCATTGTCTCTGTAGTACGGATCCTCAATTACATTCCCCTTTAATAAATCCGTATATAAGTCACCATGCACAGAAGCCGGGATATCATTATCCCAGCTTCTGTCCTTTACTCTCCAATTTTCATTCAGAATTTTTATCACCATAAGCAGCGTCTCCGTATACTAATACTCAAACCGATCCACGATACTGCGCAACTCCTGTACACGTTCTGCCGTATCGTTTGCCAACGTGTAGTTATCACTGGTAGCATTCACCACGTTCGCCGTTTTATCCGAAATATCCATAACGCCGGTAGAAGTCTCATTCATCGTTACGGAAATGTTTTCCACTGCTGCGGAAATGTCCCGGATTGCCTCGTTTAACGCCTGAATCTGTTCGGAAATATTGTCCATCCGCACTCGGAATGTATCCGCATCCGCCATATACTGTGCACCGGTGCGGTTAAATCCGTCATAGTCCTCCAACACACTCTGTTCCAAAAAGCGGGTGGTGTTCTCCATGCTCTCGGTAATGTTATGAACTGCTATATTCACTTCCCCGATAATTGCATTAATATCATTCACCGAAGCCAAAGAACGCTGTGCCAACTTACTGATTTCCTGCGAAACCACCGTAAAGCCCTTTCCCGCTTCGCCTGCTCTTGCCGCTTCGATACTTGCATTTAAAGCAAGCATGCTGGTCTGATCGGAAATTTCCACAATCGACCGGGTCAGCTCATTGATTTTCGTAACCGAAGAAAGACCTTCCAATGCAGCTTTCGTTCTCGCCTGAATCCGTCCGTACATTTCCCTTGTATTGTCAATGGCTCTCCGGGTGGAATGTTGCATTTCCTGTGCACGTCCTGCCACTTCTTCGGAAAAGCGGTTGCTCTTTTCTGTCTCTTTTCCGATTTCTTCTGCCTGTGCCCTCATATCTTCCATATGACGGTTCATTACTTTGGTCATCTCGGACACCTGCTCCGCACTGGCCGCCAATTGCTCCGTTGTAGCGGAATTATCCGTACAAAACATATGTACCTGATTACTGGACTCTTCCAGTTTCGTCATGTTTTCATTTATGCTATTGTTGGTCTGATCCATCCGTGTTACCACATCATACAAATTACTGTTCATTTCCCTAACGGCACGGCTGATCATACCCGTCTCATCTCTTCTGGAACACAATGCGTCCATATTCTCCGGAAGCCTGATTTTTAGTTTCGCCGTATCCTCAATAATTCCCGTCAGCTGCTTCAACGGCTTTGTAAAACGTCCGATGGCATAGGTGGACACTCCGATAATTACCGCAAGTACCAACAATGCTACACCGACCGCAATGACGGACATCTCCGTTACCGGACGCATCAATTCGGAACTGCTTGTTGAAATTACCATAATGGACTTATTTACCGTAACATAGAAGCTTGCATACATCTTCTTTCCGTCCACTTCATATTCGGCACACATATTCTCCAACACATTTCCCTGGTTAATACTTGCTACCACATCGGTTATTAACCCGATTTTGATCGGCTTTCCGATTTGTTCTTTGTCCGGATGATACGCAATAATACCGGTCCGGTGTGCAACGATACACTCAAACTCATTCAGACCCGTTATTTCCATTCCGTCCAAAATGGTTTCAAATTGTTCCGTAGACATATACTTTCTGGAAATCGAGTTGTCTAATTTAGCTTCTTCCTGATCGATCAAACGTCCGTAGGAAGTTGCCATATTCAACATCTTACCGTAAGCGGAATCGATTACCAGTTCTTTTACATATGATATCATAAGAAACACCGTTGCCCCTACCGCCAACGCAACGCCCAAAATAACAAGAGTGTGTATTTTGGACTGAATCATATGCATCCGGGTAATCTTACCTCGCTTCTTTTTCCCACGCGCCTTTTTCGGTTCGTTCTCACCGTCCCGCAACTTTTTTTGTTTCTTTTCTTTTGCCATCTTCATGCTACCTCCGATACGTTTCCTTCTCCTCTTCTTTTGCTCCATTCGTTTTTATCCCTCTTTATCCCCAGATTGATTATACCACATTTATTCAAAAAGAGATACCTTTTTATTAATAATGTTTTCTTTCTTTTTCATTCTTTACTGCTTTTTTACATCCTCTTATTTTTTTAAAAAAGGGAATTGACTTTGTCACGTTGACGTGTTATAATTGTCTCGTTTTTAATTGATAAGAATGACTGTGACGGAATTATGCTTCTTTTTTGAGGGTTTCAGAGAGCCGGTGGTTGGTGCGAACCGGTACGGATGGAAGACAGCAATCTCACTCCCGAGTCGACTCTGCGAAGGATATCTATTTGTGTAGTGGAGTACGGTCAGCCTCGTTATCGGCTATGGGCTTAATAGAGTCCGAGAGTGACAGTTTTCCGTAAGGAGGCTGTAAGCAAGGTGGTACCGCGAATCGTTTATTCGTCCTTGGAGTCATATGACTTCAGGGACTTTTTTTCGTGCTGGCAAAGTGAACATCGAAGCGAGTTCGGAAGCTTGCTTCCGAACTCGCTGAGCATGCGAACGCGCCCACGACCGAGTGACGGAGTCACGAGGTGGGGGCTGATGCAAAGCATCGCCAGCGCGAAAACAGGTAAAATGAAAGGAGACAAAATCATGAACCAAATCAGAATCAGCGACACAACGTTAAAACAGACTGGGAAAGAATTCTCCCTATCCTTTAAAGAAAAAATCGAGTTGCCGAAACTATTAGATAAACTAAATGTAACTGTCATCGAACTGGAAGGTATTTCCCAACCGAAGGTAGATGCGCTCCGCATCAAATCTATTGCAGCAGCAGTAAAAAACAGTATTGTTGCCGTGCCGGTTTCTTTAAATACGGAAAGCGTTGAGACCACATGGAATGCGGTAAAAGAAGCAAAAAATCCTCGTTTGCAGGTATTGGCTTCCGTCAGTCCCGTGCAAATGGAATACTTATTCCACAAGAAACCGGATGCCATGTTAAAAGCCATCGAGGAAATCGTAACCGCATGTTGCGAAAAGACCCCGGATGTTGAATTTATTGCAGACGATGCCACCAGAAGCGACGCAGCATTTTTATATCAGGCGATCAAAACCGCCATTGCAGCCGGTGCAAAAACCGTTACGGTATGTGACGCTACCGGTGCCATGCTTCCGGAAGAGTTTGCCGAATTTTTTGATGCTTTAAATAAAAATGTTCCGGAGCTTCAGAATGTGGTTCTCGGTCTTTCCTGCTCCAACGAATTGGCCATGGCAGATGCCTGTGCCATTGCGGCCATTAAGCACGGTGTGCGGGAAATCAAGGCATCCGCTTACTGCACCAATCAGATTTCCCTTGCAAACATTGCACGTTTGCTTGCAACCAGAGGAGATTCTTTCGGCGTGACTTGCTCGGTTCGTACCGTAGAAATGAACCGCATCGTAAAGCAAATTACATGGATTTGCGAAACCACCCGCAGCAAGAATTCCCCGTTTGACAACGGAGTACAGGATGACGTAGAGGAAATGAACCTTACCGCGCAGGATACCATGACTACCGTATTAAAAGCGGTTGAAAAATTAGGCTATGACTTAAGTGAAGAAGACAGTGCAAAGGTATGGGAGGCATTCGGGAAGATAGCGGCACGCAAAGACGTTATTTCCTCCAAGGAACTGGACACCATCGTCGCTTCCGCAGCTATGCAGGTACCGGCCACTTACATATTAACCAGCTATCACATTACCGCCGGCAATACCGCATCTTCCATGGCTCAGATGAAGCTTGAGAAGAACGGCCAGACCTTAGAGGGTGTTGCATTGGGCGACGGTCCGGTGGATGCGGCATTCCTTGCTTTGGAAAATATTCTGGGCCGTCATTACGAGCTGGACGATTTCCAGATTCGTTCCGTAACGGAAGGCCGTGAGGCAATGGGTGAAACCATCATCAAGCTCCGTGACCACGGAAAACTCTATTCCGGCCGCGGAACTTCCACTGATATTATCGGCTCCAGTATTCAGGCCTATATCAGTGCCATCAATAAAATTGTTTATGAGGAGGCTTAATCCATGAAACTTTCATTTTCTACCAGAGGTTGGTCCCACCTGTCATGGGAAGAATGGCTTGCCGCCGGCGTAGATATGCGCTTTGAAGGTGTGGAAGTTTACAATTTACCTTACGTTCCTTCCTTGGCTGAAAAAAGCGGCCCGTTCCATAAATATAACATCGGCGCAACCGTTCGTCAGTTGAGAGAAAAGAGGCTCTCCATTCCGTGTTTTGATACCTCCTGCGATTTGTCCGTAGAGGGAAACGACGCGGTTGCCTTGGTAAAACAATTAATCCAGATTGCAAAGCAGGCCGAGGTACCGTATGTATCCGTAGTTGCCCTGCAGGATAAAGAAGACCTTGTCCGCACCCGTTTAACCGAATTATTACAGGAGGCAGAGGCTGCAGAAGTAACCGTTCTTGTGAAGACCAGCGGTATTTTTTCCGACACCGCCCGTCTGCGCTCCATGTTGGATGATTTTGCCTGCGACTATCTGGCTGCATTATGGGATGTACAGCATCCGTACCGGGACTGTGAGGAAAGCGCGGATACTACCATTAAAAATCTCGGAGCTTATGTAAAACATGTACACTTACGTGACTCCGATGACAAGGATACCTACAACTTAATCGGCGAAGGTTCCATGCCGGTGGCGGACATTATGCGCGCCCTCTCTTCCATCGACTACGATGGCTTTATTTCCTTAGAGTGGAAGACCGAATGGATGGAAGATTTGCCGGATTACGAGGTGATTTTTACCCACTTTGTCAACTATATGAGCCGCTTTGAAAAGACCCGTGGCAAGAAAAAAGCATTGTATCCGAACCATGACGGTACCGGTCAGTATGTATGGAAGAAGGATGAGTTAATCAATCTGACATTCTCTCAGGTACTGGATCGTATGGTAGAAGAGTTCCCGGATCAGTATGCGTTCAAATATACCACATTGGATTATGTGCGTACCTACGAACAGTTCCGTGAGGATGTAGACCAATTTGCAAAGGCATTGATTTCCATGGGTGTAAAGGCCGGAAGCAAAGTATCCATCTGGGCAACCAACGTTCCGGCATGGTTCATCACCTTTTGGGCTACCACCAAAATCGGTGCGGTTTTGGTTACGGTGAATACCGCCTATAAAAGACACGAGGCAGACTATTTGTTCCGCCAGTCCGATACCCACACCTTAGTTATGGTAGAGTCCTGTCTGGATTCCAACTATAGAGAAATCATCAATGAGATTTGTCCGGAAATTGCCACAAGCAAACCGGGGGAACCGCTGCATTGTAAACGTCTTCCGTTCCTTCGTAACGTTATCACCGTAGGCTTTAAGCAGCCGGGATGTCTTACCTTTGACGAAGCCATGGAACGCGGTAACTTAGTTCCGCAGGAAGAACTGAACCGTATGGCAGCAAGAGTAAAGCCGGAAGATGTATGTAATATGCAGTACACCTCCGGAACCACCGGCTTCCCGAAGGGCGTTATGTTAACCCATTATAATGTAGTCAACAACGGAAAATGTATCGGTGACCGCATGGGGCTCTCCACCGCGGACCGTATGATGATTCAGGTACCGATGTTCCATTGTTTCGGTATGGTACTTTCCATGACCGCTTCCCTGACCCACGGTGCAACCGTATGCCCGATGCCGTACTTCTCCGCGAAGTCCTCTCTGGCCTGCATCAATCAGGAGCGTATCACCTGCTTTAACGGCGTACCGACTATGTTTATCGCAATGTTCAATCACGAAGATTACAGAAAGACGGACTTCTCCCATATGCGTACCGGTATTATGGCAGGTGCGGGGTGCCCACCGGAATTAATGCGCCGTGCGGCAGATCCTAACGAAATGAATATGATCGGCATCGTCAGCGTATACGGACAGACCGAGTCTTCTCCGGGAAGCACCATGTCCGCATGGACCGACCCGTTAGACTTACGTTGCGACACCGTAGGTTATAACTTCCCTCACATCGAGTGTAAAATTATCGATCCGGAAACCGGCGAAGAAGTGGCAGACGGCGAAAACGGCGAATTCTGTTCCCGCGGTTACAATACCATGAAGGGCTACTATAAGATGCCGGAAGCAACCCGCGGTACCGTAGATGCACAGGGCTGGCTCCACTCCGGTGACCTTGCCTGCCGGGATAAAGACGGCAACTACCGCATCACCGGCCGTCTTAAGGATATGATTATCCGTGGCGGTGAAAACATTTATCCGAAAGAAATCGAGGAATTCATTTACACCCATCCGAATGTACAGGATGTACAGGTCATCGGTGTTCCGGATAAAAAGTACGGTGAGGAAGCCATGGCTTGCATTATCTTAAAGGACGGCAAGTCCATGACCATAGAGGAAATGCATGACTACATCGCCGCAAGCATGGCCCGTCATAAAGTTCCGAAATATATCGAATTTGTGAAATCTTTCCCTATGAATGCAGCGGGAAAAGTGTTAAAATATAAAATGCGTGAAGAAGCTGCGGAGCGTCTCGGTTTAGTCGGCGCCGCAGGCATTGACACCGCAAAGAGTAACAATTAGAAAGAAGATGTCCGGGCCACCGGCTCTTCGTCAAATCCGACTACAACAAATAAAAGAGGTATTTAAAATGGCTAAGAATTTTGTTACCATGGACGGCAACGAAGCTGCCGCACATATGGCCTATCCCTTTACCGAGATAGCCGCAATTTATCCGATCACTCCGTCCTCCCCGATGGCAGGACTGACCGATGCCTGGTCTGCAAAGGGACGTAAAAACGTCTTCGGCCAGACCGTAACCTTAACCGAAATGCAGTCCGAAGCAGGTGCGATTACCGCTGTACACGGTGCACTGCAAACCGGTTCTTTGGCTACTACATATACGTCCTCTCAGGGACTCATGTTAATGGTGCCGGTACTGTACCGAATTGCCGGGGAACGTCTTCCGGCGGTACTTCATGTAGCATCCCGTACCGTTGGTACTCATGCCATGGGTATTTTCGGCGACCACTCCGACGTGATGGCCTGCCGTCAGACCGGTTTTGCCATGTTATCTTCCGGCAGTGTCCAGGAAGTAGCTGATTTAGCACCGGTGGCACATTTATCCGCCATCGAAGGCCGGATTCCGTTTATGCACTTCTTTGACGGTTTCCGTACCTCCCACGAAATCAATAAAATCGAGCTTCCGGATATGGATGCGGTAGGCAGCCTTATCAATCAGGACGCTTTAAAAGAATTCCGGGACGGTTCTTTAAATCCGGAGCACCCGACCTTACGTAACACCGTACAGAACGGCGATGTTTACTTCCAGGTGCGCGAAGCTCACAACACGTTCTACAATGCCCTTCCGGACATCGTGGAAAAGTATCTCGGTGAAATTACAAAGATTACCGGTCGTGAGTACCATGTATTTAACTACTACGGCGATCCGGATGCTACCGATGTTATCATCGCCATGGGTTCCGCCAGCGGCGTCATCCGCGATGCGGTGGATGCCCTTCGCGCAGAAGGCAAGAAGGTAGGCTTCTTACAGGTACACTTATATCGTCCGTTCTCCGCAGAGTACTTCTTAAAGGCTCTTCCGGAAAGCGTGAAGCGTATCGCAGTGCTTGACCGTTGTAAGGCAATGGGCAGTGCCGGCGAGCCGTTATTCGAGGATGTATGCAGCGTACTGATGAGCTCCGACAGAAACATTAAGGTCATCGGCGGCCGTTACGGCTTAAGCTCCAAGGATACCGACCCTGCACAGATTTTAGCTGTATTCGAGAACCTTGCTTCCGCAACTCCGAAGACCAACTTTACCATCGGTATCAACGATGATGTGACCCATCTTTCCTTACCGGTAAAGCCGTTCTCTGATGCAAAGGCCGGCGTGATTCGTTGTAAGTTCTGGGGTCTGGGCGGTGACGGTACCGTAGGTGCAAACCACAACACCGTTCGTATTATTAACGACAATACCGACAAGTTCGCTCAGGCGTACTTTGAATATGATGCAAAGAAGTCCTTCGGTGTGACCAAGTCCCACTTACGTTTCAGTGATGAGCCGATTACCAGCTCCTACTATGTAAAGAGCGCAGACTTCGTAGCATGTCACAACCAGAGCTACATTACCCAGTATGACATTGTAGACGAAATCGTAGAAGGCGGTACCTTCCTTCTTAACTGTTCCTGGACCGGCGACGAGCTGACTTCTCACATTCCGGCAAAGGTGCGCCACCAGATTGCGGAGAAGAACATCAACTTCTATGTCATTGATGCAAATAAGATTGCTCAGGAATTAGGCCTCGGCAGTCATACCAATACGGTGCTTCAAGCTTCCTTCTTCGCACTGATGGAAGTTATCCCGACCGAGGAAGCACTGGAAATGATTAAGGCCGCTACCAAGAAGACCTACTTTGCAAAGGGAGACGATGTCGTAGCTCGTAACGTAGCAGCAATTGATGCCGGCGCAACGAAGCTTGTAAAGGTAGAGGTTCCGGCTTCCTGGAAGGATGCGGAAGAAGTATCCGAAGCAGCCGCTGCCCTTGACGTTCCGGCTGTTGTTACCGGTATTTTGGAGCCGATTAACAAGCAAAAAGGCGACGACCTTCCGGTCAGCGCATTTAAGGGCTACGAAGACGGCCGCATCGACCTTGGTCTTACCGCTTATGAAAAGCGCGGTATCGCATTACAGGTACCGGTTTGGGATGCACAGAAATGTATCCAGTGTAACAAGTGTGCTCTTGTATGTCCGCACGCTGTGATCCGTCCGTACTTACTGAACGACGAAGAAAAGGCAAACGCTCCGGAGGGCTTTATTACTGCCCCGGCAAACGGTCCGGCTGCAAAGGGTCTGCATTTTACCATGCAGATTTCCGCTTACGACTGTACCGGTTGCGGCAGCTGTGTAGCTTGCTGTCCGGCAAAGGAGCCTGCCATCACTATGAAGCCGGTAGAATTAAACGAAGAAAAGAATACCTTATGGAACTACGGACTTTCTGTTTCCGACAAGGGTGATTTATTCTCCCCGTACACCATTAAGGGAAGCCAGTTCCGTCAGCCGCTCTTGGAGTTCTCCGCTGCCTGTGCAGGTTGCGGCGAGACTCCGTATGCAAAGCTTTTAACCCAGCTCTTCGGTGACCGTGTATACTGGGCAAACGCTACGGGATGTTCCCAGGCTTGGGGCTCCCCGATGCCGGGTATTCCGTACACTACCAACAAGCGTGGTTTCGGACCGGCTTGGACCAACAGCTTGTTTGAGAACAATGCAGAGCTTGCTCTGGGTATGTTCTTATCCGTAAAGCAACAGCGTCAGGCGCAAAAGACCTTAGTGGAAGCATACGCCGCAGAAACCGGCAGTGAAACCGCAAAGAACTGGTTAGACAGCTTTGATGATTTTGATAAATCCCGTGAAACCACGGATGCTTTGGTAGCAGAGCTGGAAAACATGGATTCCGCTACCGCGGCTAAGATTTTAGAGCGTAAGGACCAGTTATCCAAGAAGTGCTTCTGGATGTTCGGCGGCGACGGTTGGGCTTACGACATCGGCTTCGGCGGTTTGGACCACGTGGTAGCCAGCGGAGAAGACATTAACGTATTTGTTGTAGATACCGAAGTTTACTCTAACACCGGCGGCCAGAGCTCCAAAGCTACTCCGCTGGGTGCAGTAGCGCAGTTCGCTTCCGCAGGTAAGCGCAGCAGAAAGAAAGATCTGGGTGCTATCTTCCAGACCTACGGTAATGTATACGTGGCTCAGGTAGCTATGGGAGCAGACCCGAACCAGTTAATCAAGGCAGTCAAGGAAGCAGAGGAACACAAGGGACCGTCCGTTATCATCGCTTACACTCCGTGTGCCGCTCACGGCATCAAGGCCGGCATGGCAAATGTACAGCAGGAAATGAAGCGCGCCGTTGACGCAGGCTACTGGATTTTATACCGCTACAATCCGAACGCAGAAAAGCCGTTAACCGTAGACTCCAAGGAGCCGTCCTTAGACTACGAAGAGTTCCTTGAGGGTGAGACCCGTTATGCTTCCCTAAAGCGTACCTTCCCGGAGCATGCGGAAAGCTTGTTTAAGGCCGCAAAGGAAGATTCCGGTGTACGGTATCAGAAGTATAAAACAATGGAGGAGATGTAAGATTCTTTCTTCCGTGAAGATAATTTAAGCAATAAAACAAGGGCATCCCAAAGTCAAAAAGACTAAGGGATGCCCTCGTTGTTTAGCGCTTAAAGCATGTACAGCACGCCTGGGAAATTGTCCTCCCCATGATTATTCCTATCCGTTTTACCGTTGGACTTACCAAATCTTCATTCCCAATGGTACAAAATTTATGCTTACTCGCATTTTTACCATTCCAAATCGTAAAAAGACCTTTTCCAATGGTAAGATTTTTTAGTACACATTTTTCTTTACCATTACATTTACACCAAAACGCTTTTCAGATGGTAAAAATTGTTCAACACACAATTCCGGTGATAATAAATGTAAAAAATCTTTTTGATATAACTACTACCTCATATTCTCCGGCCACAGTGCCTGTGGAGGCGTATAGATAGAGGAAACTATTTCCCCTTCTTCGTTTCTGTATATGAAGTATCTCTTAAAAACACCGTTTACTACATAGGTTCCTTTTGCGTCACCATCGTCCGCAAAATCCTCCGAAATATCCAGTTCCAGATCACCGTCCCAGATATAGGTTTTCCCGTTATTCGACCATATTGCTGCGCCCTCATCCTTAAATTCTATATACATATATGGTCCTTCACCATCATACTCTACAGCACCGTGTCTCTCTCCGTTCTCCAATTCTATTTCACCGATATATACGGTTTCTCCGTTTCTGAGTTCACGTTTTTCCGCTTCTATTTCATATTCGATTCCGTCTATATCGCGCCGAAGTATCATCGTTTCCACCCAGGTTTCTCCCGTCATGGCATAGGCAATTCCGTTGCTGCCCGCAAAAAGTGCCACCAGGATAGCCGCTGCAATCGCCACTTTTCTCGGCACACTTCCCATAACCGTCCGCTGTCTCTTTGTATTTCCTACCGTGATACTTCCCACCTTTTCCGCCAGTCCCTCCGGTATCGGAATTTCCTCAAAGGTCTCTTTAAATAATTCTCTGTTATATTCTTCTCCGCTCATTTCCATGCCTCCTTTAGCTTTTCCTTCAGCTTCTGTCTTGCTCTGAGGAGCCTCGTTTGAACCGCTGTTTCCGAAAGTTTTATCAGTTCGGCGATTTCCTTCACGCTGTACTCTTCGAAATAATACAAATGCACAATCTGCCGGTACTTTACGGGAAGCTCCCGCACCGCATAGTACAAATCGCTTTTCTCCGGCGTGGAAAACACCGGCTCCCGTTCTACCTCTTCCAGATATGTCGTCTTCCGGTGCCACGCCGTCCGCCACAAGCTTTTACACTCGTTTACCGTTACCCGAATTAACCACTTTCTGGCATAGTCGTCATCCGGAAAAGCCTCTTTCCTCTCCCACAGCTTAACGAATGTGTTCTGTACCACATCCTCTGCATCACTACTGCAGGTACAGCCGTTTAATGCTACGCGATAAATACTGCCCAGATACAAACTCACCAACCGCTCGTACTCTTTTGTGTCCAAACTAACCACCTCTTTTTCTTCTTTTGAAAAGCTTTTCACTGATTGAACGCATGAAAGAACAAAAATATCACACACAATAAGAAGGAGATTACGTTTTTTTCGTAATCTCCTTTTCTTTTATTTATTTTCTCATCCCTTCGGGCCAACAGGCGTTACTTTTCCGGTTTCTTCCTTCCCGCCCGGAAGTTTTGCTTCCGCTTTTTCATGCGACGGTACCGGAGTTACCTTTTGGTCTTCTTTCGCCTTTTCGTGCGGCGGTACCGGTTTTTCCGGGGTAGCCGGACCCGGACTTGCCTTTTCCGTTATTTCACCGGTAACCGCATCTACAATATATTCGTAATGGTCCTTATTAACATGGAAATGTATTGTAAATTCCTTTCCGTCTTTCTTCGCCTTGTACTTCACATCACACTTTGTCAGTTCTCCAAAGGTTACACCTGCTTTTGCAAGCGCCAGTTCCAAAGCCTGATCCTCCGTCAATACGGCAGCACCCGTTCCGCCGGATGCGGTATGGTCAATAACTTCTTTGTTCATTACGCTGCCGTCCACAGAACTGATATCATAAACATAATCACACAAGCCCACCGAAAACTCAATGTGGTACTGCTTCTCCTTCGGCTTATGTTCAAGTTTCGTCAGCTTTGCGTCCTTCTCTTCCACGCCCGCTTCCTGATATACTAACGCAAGTGCTTCCTTTTTGGTATATTCCTTTTTCGGTTTCTCCGGTTGCGGCAACGGTTCCTTGGTTGGCTTTGGTGCCTTGGTCGGTTCCGGTGCCTTCGTCGGTGTCACTTCCGGGGTGACCGCCTGAGTCGGTTCCGGGGTTGCTTCCGGGGTCACTGCCTTGGTCGGCTCCGGGGTTGCTTCCGGGGTCACTGCCTGAGTCGGCTCCGTGGTTGCTTCCGGCGTCACTGCCTTGGTCGGCTCCGGAGTTGCCTCAGGACTTACTGCCTGGGTCGGTTCCGGCGTCGCTGCCTGGGTCGGCTCCGGGGTCGGTTCCGGCGTTACCGTGGTTTCCGATTGCGTCGGTCCGTCTCCTCTTTCTTCCGAGGACGGGGCTTCCGTCGGTGCCACAGTCGGTTCCGGCGTTGCTGCTTGGGTCGGCTCCGGCGCTGCCGTCGGGCTCGGTGCTTTCGTCGGGCTTGTGGTCGGTGTCGGCTTCTCTTCCTTTAATGTGTATTTAAATTCACAGGTGATTATCGTTCCATCCACTGCATTTATTTTATATTCGTACTCTTTATTCCCACCCACATGAAACTTAACGATATAGGTAAAAATTCCGGCTGTTTCCTGTACTTTCTGACTGACATCGGAAAGAGCAGAAAGCTCTACGCCCGCATCCTTTGCCGCAATCTCCAACACTTCTTCTTTTGTAAGAAGGGCAACGCACTCCGCATCCAAAAGGTCCCATAACTCTTCAATGGATAACTGACTTGCCGCTTCAAGGGAGATGTTCATATTGGAGGCTACCTTCTGTGCCAAAATCAATTTTCCCACGGATATCTCATAATCGGCTGCTTTCTGTTTTGTCTCCTTATCATTGGAGCAATACTGTGCATTTACTTCACCGATGATATCCTGTTGATCCAATATACTGCTGATTTCGCTTGAAATCCATTCTCCCAACCGGCTGGCACGGTCCGTATCATCATTCTCTACACAAACATTTACCGCATTATACACATCATCCAAATACCCGTTCTTGTAAAGGGACCCCATAATGGCATTCAGTGCAATACTTAAATCCACATCCTTCAGGTTCATATCCGCCAGAACCACTTTCGCGTCCTCATTTAACGCAACCGCCTCCAGCACTTTATCCTTCTTACTTACCGTAAGTTCGATACTTGGATTTACATCGATGCAGACAACCGAATCCACCTTTTTTCCCGGCTTTGCCAGATTAATTCCGCATACCAGCAAAAAGCAGGCTGCCATTGCCGTAACACTGATAAATCCCACCGGTCTTTTTCTTGCTTTTCTCCGGTACTGTTCTGCTTCGTTTATGTACTTTTCGTCCAAATTACCGATTGCTTCTACCAGTTTGTTTTCCTTCATAGAAAGATTCCCCTTTCTTCCAAATAATCCTTAAGCTTTGTCCTCATTCTGGTTAATTTTACCGATACATTTTTCTCCGAAAGGCCTGTCCGCTTTGCAATCTGCATGTAACTGTCATAAAACCAATATCTGCGGACAAAAATAACACGATTTAACGGTTTTTGTTCATCCAGAAAGCGTTCGATTACCGCTGTAAGCTCACTTGTCTCAAGGGTAGATTCTACACTGTCCGGTGCCGCCAGAAAGTCCTCCAGTTCTTCCACAGCCAAATCATAAGAGCAGTCTCGTTTCTGTGCGTGATTTTTGTGATAACGGTTCAGTGATACATTTCTTACGATTTTTAACACATACGTAAGCAAAGGGTTTGGTCTTGTCGGCGGTATGGCATTCCAAACACCGAGATAGCTGTCATTCACACATTCCTCGGCATCACAATAATCTCCCAGAATGTTATAGGACGTCTGCAGACAGGTTCTGCCGTACTTTGCTTTCAGCTCGCTAAGCGCCAGTTCGGAGCGTTCAAAGAACAGCTCAATAATTTCCTCATCCAACATTCGTGTCACCGCCTTTCACTTATATACTAAGGATTCTTTTGGGAAAACTACACTTTTTTGTAAAATTTTTTTTAAATTTTTTTTGTTATTTACCGGTGCCGCATCCACTCCCTCGGCCCCCGGTATTTCACACTTTCACTTGCTACCTTCCCGGCAAACCGTAACGCTTCTTCGCAGGAATACTCTTTCTCAAAATACCCGTAACAAAAAGCTCCGTGGAAAATATCTCCCGCTCCTAACGTGTCCACCGCTTCTACCGCTTCCACCGGAATCTCTGTTTTCTCCGGCAAAACCGAGCAGTCCCTCCGCTCAATCTCTGTTCCAAGGTACAGAATCGGCTTCTCTCCCCGGGTAATTGCCTTGTGCGCAGCATTACAATTCATTTCGAATATGGTATTCCCCGCCGCATCTTTAAAATCCTCGGAAGCAATGACAATGTCCGCTCTCTCAAGGAATACTTCTATATTCGGCTTAACACTTCCCGCATCCAACACCACCGTTTTTCCTTCCGTCACATCCATACCGGATAAAATATCCAAAGAAACCTCCTGCTGGTTGCAGTCAAACAACGCAAAATCATAGCCCGATACATCATACTCACGATTTACCTCAAACTTGTGTTGCCCGCTTAAAATGGTCCGCTTTCCGTCACTTGATACCACAATGCATGCTGTATTCGGCACCGTGTCATTCTCTGAAAAATTAAGCACCTTCACTCCGTACCCCTTCAACTCCTCTATCATCGCCTTGCTTTCCATACTGTTCCCGAGACAGGTAGCAAGAGTAGCATCTCCTCCCAGCACCGCATAGGTAATGGCTGCATTTGCCGCAGGGCCACCGATGTAAGTAGCAAAGTCCTCGGTTTTGGATTTGTGATTATAATCCGGCAGTTCGTCGGTGTAATATAGAATATCTTTCGTACAAAGACCTACGAAGAGGCCTTTCTTTTTTCTATCCAAAGCAATCGCTCCTTTTCCTGCTATTCCTTTTGCCAACAAACTATTCCGCAAGCAACCAATCGACAATTGACAATGATTTTATTCCTTCATAGGATGAATCAAGTCCCGTTTCAAGCGATAACACTATCTTTTCGTAATTATCATTTATCTTCTGAAGCGGAGCAAGTTCCCTCTTACGAACTTCCTCATTTGTCATAGATTCGGTTACCTGGACATACAGCTTATCATCTGCTTTCGTAGCCACAAAATCCACTTCACTGTTATCCACTTTTCCGATTGCCACATCATACCCTCTGCGCAACAATTCAAAGTACACAACATTTTCCAATGCGTGCCCGCTATCCCTGTTCCGAAAACCTAAAAGATAATTCCGAAGTCCCATATCTACAATATAATACTTCCCCAGTGTCCTCAGATACTCTTTTCCCTTAATATCAAACCGTTTGATATCATAGTAAAAATAAGACTCTAGCAACGCATTCACATATGCCTGTACTGTATGTGCACTCGGCAAACCCTTCCGCCCTTCACACTCTAACAGCCCTTCATTTACAAGAACGTTTCCGATGGACGAAACAGAGATATTACTACCGATATTATCCGCCAAAAACAATATAATTTTCCGTAGCAACATAGGATCTGCAATACTTTTTTGTCCCCTTCTCTTCTCTCTTTCTAATATATCTCTCACAATAACCGTGGAATAGATTCCGTCTAACAGCACCAATGCCCGTTCCTGATTAAGCCCTACTTCTGCAATTCCCGGCATCCCTCCAAGACGCATATATGCCTCAAACGTATCCCTCAAATCATAGCGCTCTCCCTGCTTGTCAAGAACCTGTAGCCGTTTCCCTCCCAATACACTTTCGCTTTCTTTCACTTCAAAGTCATGAAAATACAAAAACTCACGGAAGGAAAGCGGCAGCATCTTTATCTCCACACACCTACCCGAAAGATACGTGGCATACTCCGAAGATAGTAAATATGCATTGGAACCCGTGATATAAATATCACAGTTAAAATCCACCCGAAAGGAATTCACGGTCTCCTCCCAACCCGGTATTCTCTGCAACTCATCAAAGAACAGATACATCCGTTTTCCCGGTAAAACCTTTTGCTTTACATATTCATAAAATTCGTCCGCAGACATCCGATTAAAATCATGGGACTCAAAATTCATTTCTATAATCTGATTGTCGGAAACACCGTTCTCTCTTAAATGCATTGCCATTAATTGTAACAGGCTGGATTTGCCGCAACGACGAATCCCGGTAACTACCTTTACCGGCTCTGTGTCCTGAAATGCAATTAATTTGTTCAAATAAATGTCTCTCTTTTTCAACGTACGAGTTTCAATCATAATTTCGTACCTCCTCACAACTATATCGTAGCATAAACTTGCAAAAAAATCAAGTTTATGCACTCAAGTGCAAAAACTTTTCTTTTCGACATTTTTTTGCACCCTTCCTCATTTTCCTTCGCCTATTGTAATCACATCCTTCCTATGCTAAAATAACATCGTAGCTTATTTAGGAATTAACAATACACTACTAAAAGGGGGATATGATGAAAAAACCGTGGCGAAAGACTTGTATGACAGTTCTTACCATAGGGCTGCTGACATTTGGGGGTGCAGGATGCTCTGACGACAAAAATACAGACGAACAGAGCAATGTCGCGAATGAAGAATTTGATTTTAGTCAATTAACCAATCGGTATCCTATACCTGACCCGATTCAATCACCGGAAGAAATTAAAGCTGCCGGGGGAGAGGTAACCGCAGATGATATAATGAATGCGTTTGAATGTTTGGCATATCGCTTTGCAACAGAATTTTTAGGAGAGTCCGATGTAGTATCCTCAAAATTTATCAGTATAACCACTTTTGGCCGTCGACAGCTACAAGACGATGGCAGTGTCGTTACACAAGACGATGGCAGTGTCGTTAAAGAATACGATCCTTTCTATGCCGAGATGAGTTTTGTAGACGGTGACTTCTACCATGTAGGTCTTAATATAATCATAGCTACCGCTAATATGGAACTTCCCCGTGACGAGCACCTTTACCTTCCAACGGAGTTTGGAACTGTTTTGGATTCATTAGGAATTACTAAAAAGCTTATTACCAGAGAAGTTTTTAGATCAGATTATTACCTCCCATACATAGGAAAATATGTGTATGATCCAGTAGTCATAGACAGAGCATTTATCGAACAATTTACCAGTCAAGCCAGCGCCGAAGAGATGGAAACAGTTTTAGGATTTATCTATGAAATTTTAACAAATTATGATAAGTTGTTTTTGGGTTATGTGAGAGGCTAACATAAGAAAACTCGTCAAGGATGCGTAGCATGCCCTTGACGAGTCTTTTTATTATGATAGCTTATTCAACAAGCAAATAACGGACTTATTTCTTAGTTCTCACTGTAAATCACAGTCAAATCCGGATGCAACTGCAAAATGGATGCCGGGCAGGACGGAGTAATCGGACCGAAGAATGCTTTTTCTACGATATCCTTCTTGTTCTTGCCGTTGGCGATTAAGAGTACCTTCTTTGCGCTCATGATGCCACCCATTCCCATGGTAACTGCCTTTCTCGGCACATCTGCCTCGGAAGCAAAGAAACGGGCATTTGCTTCGATGGTGGACGGGTCAAGGTCTACTACATGGGTAGCCTTCTCAAAGTAAGTATCCGGCTCGTTAAAACCGATGTGACCGTCAAGACCGATACCGAGAAGCTGTAAGTCAATGCCACCGGACTGTGCAATTAAGGCATCGTAAGCTTCACACTCTGCCTTAAGGTCTGCTACGCAACCGTTCGGCACGTTGGTCTTGGTTACGTCAATGTTAATCTTCTCAAAAAGGTTCGTGTTCATGAAGTAACGGTAGCTCTGGTCGTTGGTGCCATCAAGGCCTACGTACTCATCCAAGTTAATGGAAGAAACCTTGGAAAAGTCTACCTCACCCTTTGCACACTTCTCTGCAATCTTCTCGTAAGTGCCCAGCGGGGAGGAACCGGTTGCAAGGCCTAATACGCAGTCCGGCTTCATGACAACCTGTGCGCAAATAAGCGCTGCTGCCTTGGTGCTGAGCTCGTCATAGTTGTTTACTTTGATAAAATTCATGGTGATGATCTCCTTTTCATATATAATTTGACATGCCATCCGTTTCAGAACAGCCTATTCTCTGTAATAAACTTCCTTCTTTTTTCGTCTCTGCAAAACTTCTATCTACGTTCCACAACCGTCTTCGTATCCTTTACAATACAGTTGGCCGGATATACGCCACGCAAAGAAGTTAACGGATATACGGAAGTGTTTTTACCGATGACGGTCCCCGGATTGATTACGGAACCGCATCCCACGTCCGCACCGTCTGCCAAAATGCCGCCGATTTTACGAAGTCCGGTCTCGTAGTCCACGTCGCCGTGTACCACAACCGCCTTACCGTCGGACTTTAAATTGGAACAAATGGTGCCCGCGCCGGTGTGAGCCTTGTTGCCCATGATGGAGTCGCCGATGTAGTTGTAATGCGGCACCTGCACCTTATCAAGAAGCACGCAGTTCTTAAACTCCGAGGAATTTCCCATCACGCAGTTTTCACCGGTGATCACACTGCCGCGGATAAATGCCCCCGGACGCACCTCGGTACCGGAACCGATAATGGTCGGTCCTTCGATGGTAGCCGTCGGATAAATCTTTACGTTCTCCCCCACAAGCACGCCTTCGGCATACAGGGTATACCCCGGAATTCCCTTTTCGATGAGTGCCTGAATGTAGCCCTTTAACTTCGGCAACATTTCCCACGGATACTCACAGCCATCAAACAGTTCTGTCAGATACTCCGGTTGGGACGCATACAGCTCTTTTGTTTTCACTAACTTATTCAACGCAATGTCCTCCTTCGACAATTACTTTTACAATCATTTCGGCATACTCTACACATCTTTCCTGAGATTCACTCTCTACCATCACGCGAATCACCGGCTCCGTGCCGCTTTCCCGAAGAAGTACCCTTCCCTTTTTATTGATGAGCTTTTCCACTTCTTCCTTTGCCTTTAATACTTTCGTATCGGCCAGCACCGCCGCTTTATTCTTTACTCTCACATTCTTTAAAAACTGCGGATACAGATGAATCGGCTCTGCCAACTTCGCCAAAGAAGACTTGGAATCGCAAAGCTCCTCCGCAATCATAATCGCCGTCAAAATGCCGTCACCGGTGGTGGCATATTTCTTTAAAATAATGTGACCGGACTGCTCGCCGCCGATAGCGTAATCGTTATTCTGCATACATTCGTAGACAAAGCGGTCGCCTACTTTGGTCTGTACACACTTCATTCCGGCTTCTTCAAGACTTGCCACAAAGCCGGAGTTGGACATAATCGTAGTCACGACCGTATTGTCGTTTAAGGTTCCCCTCATCTTCATACGCTTGCCGAGAATATAAATCATGGCATCCCCGTCTACTTCGTTTCCGTTTTCGTCCACCGCTATGCAACGGTCCGCGTCACCGTCAAAAGCAAAACCCAAATCTAAATGCTTTTCCTTTACCAGCTTCTTTAACTTCTCGATATGGGTGGAACCGCAACCTTCGTTGATGTTGATACCGTCCGGCTCGTCACCGATGACATAAGTCTGGGCTCCCAATGCGGAAAACACCGCCCCTGCGATACTCCAAGCCGCACCGTTGGCACAATCCAGACCGATTTTCAGTCTCTTATAGGAATTAGATGCCAGAGAAATCAAGTAGCCGGTGTAACGGTTCCGTCCTGCGGAATACTCATGGATACAACCGAGCTTCGCTCCCTGAGCTAAAGGCAAATCCTCACCGGTGACACCCAGCTCATGTAAATCTCCGTCGATATAAGCCTCAATTAACGCTGTAGTCTCATCGTCCAGTTTCTCACCGTAACGGTTCAGCACCTTGATCCCGTTATCTCCAAACGGATTGTGGGACGCCGTAATCATAATACCGCAATCAAACTCATCCTTCCGGGTCACATAGGACACTCCCGGCGTGGTGATAACGTGCAGCATGTACACATCCGCTCCGCTGGCAGTCATTCCCGCCACAATGGAATACTCCAACATATAACTGGAACGGCGGGTATCTTTCCCGATGACAATCCGCGGACGATATCCCGGTTTCCCACAACCGGAAAGCTTGGAAGAAAAGTACCATCCAAGGAACCGTCCCACCTTATAAGCCTGCATGGAAGTCAGATTTACATTTGCCTCGCCCCGGAATCCGTCGGTACCGAAGTACTTTAACTTTCTCGGTCCCTTTACCGGAGTACGGTTAATCTCTATTTTATCAAGTAACAATTCATCTGTGGTTACGCCGAAAATCTCCGCAAGCTGGATTACCTTGTCAATCTGCGGAAGAGCCTGGTCCATTTCCCATTTAGAGATGGACTGGCGGGACACCCCCAGTTCTTCCGAAAGCTGTTCCTGGGACATATCCGCTACGTTTCGTAAGTGAATAAGTTTCTGTCCGATGGTCATATACGTTCTCCTTTTTTCACATACTACTATACTACGTGCTCCATTATAGCAAAAGAACATAGCGGTTGCAAGCAACTTGAAGATATTATTTTTGCAACTTGTGGTTGCATTTTGGGTTGTTCGTAGGATTTTTCAATAACTCCAGAATAATTTTATAAGAAATCGTACGTTTTTTGTAAAGTTTTATTTACGCATCCATTTGCTCATCTTCTAGTATTTCCAGTAACTCCGGCATGTCATTTTTCAGCGTCTCATACACGATATTCAAATCCACATTCCCATAATCATGCACAATACGATTCCGCAATCCGGCCAGTGCATTCCACGGTATATAACCATGTGCCATCTTATATTCATCCGATAGTTTCTTCGCATTTTCAGAAATCTGAATCATACGAAACAACATAGAATCCAAAAGTACTTCATTCGTATCTAACTCTTCTGCATCTACACCTCGCATATGCGTCACTATAAACAATACATCTTTCTTAACCTTTTGAACATAATATGCATCATCCTTTACATTATCCATATATCTTTACCCCATCCTTAAGTATCTCTTCCGTCAATTCCGGATTTTCCTTCAACTGCTTCATATCCAACACTTCTACACGTTTTCGCAGAGTCGTCCGCAGTTCCTCTACCATTCCGTAAAATTTTAATCCCTTTACATCTGAAGAAATCAATAAATCCACGTCGCTGACAGGTGTTTCCTTACCCTTTGCATAAGAGCCGAATAAATAGCAAAAAGCCACATTATATTTTGAAAGAACAGTATCACACTTTCTCTTAATATCTTCAATAGTCAGCACTCCATGTTCTTCGTCTATAAAATTGACTTTCATCAACGTATCCACCATATACTTGTATTTCATCGTATCACGCTTTTCCTCTTCATTTTCATAGGACTTATAAGAGCGTAGCGAGATTCCCATCAAGTCAGCCACCTCTTGCTGCGTCAAATCCTTTTCGATTCTTAATTCCTTTAACTCTCCCATATTTGCACCTCCAACTATAGTATAGTGCAAAATTTGCACTTTTGTCAACAGAAAAAGTGCAAATTTTGCACTTTTTGCTTTTTTTGCAAGGTGCAAAATTTGCACTTATTATTTTCTCTATTATTTCCATATATAAATCAGTCCATACATGTAAATACCGGATTCTCTACCTGAATTTAAATAGAAACGTCAGCAACGCCGGCATATGACAGAAAGAGCCCTCCAAACGATACCGCAGTTCTCCCTTTTCTTCCTTCACCGTCAGCGGTAGTTTCTCCAAGGCTTGTCTTGTCTCCTCGGTTGACAACTGAGCCCCGGCAGCAATAGCATCTAAGGATACAAAAAGGTCAAAATCTTTTATGGTTAATTCATGAAGATCATACATAGTTTTCAATACACGAAGGTCAGAAAAGCGCTCCATCGCAAGAGACAATTCATATAACTGAGAAATATTCGGAGTCTGAAATGCCTTGCCCAAAGAGAAAAAGACGCTGCCGGCCATCCGTCCGGTACTGCCCTCCGGTTCGGAACAGACAGAAAGCCCCCACTCAGCAATGTTACCTCCGGCATAGTCTTTTTCGTCCCATGGAACGAAGTTTTTACACCCGTCGGTAACCGCTATTTCATGTAACAGTGCCGCAATACGATAACACTTTTCAAATGCTTCCTTTTCCGGAAGAGAGATAAAGTAGTCCTTCAGATTCAGGCAAATATCTCCCAAGCCCTTCCCCGAATTACCACCGAGAAGCTCGTCCACGGAAACCTCGAAAAGCTTTGCAAGGTCCGGAAGCAACTGAATGTCCGGACAGCACTGTCCGGATTCCCACTTCGAAACGGCCTGGTTGGTAACACCCAGAGCCTTTGCCAGTTCCTCCTGGGTCAGTCCCTTTTGTTTTCTTAAAAAAGCAATCTGTTCCTGTATTTTTATTGTATTCATAAAAACCTCCCTTTGATTTTGTTTTGTAGCTACACCTTTAGCTTACAACCGGAGTACCATAAAAACAATAACCCATTGGTTTGAAGCTTTTGCAAACCGTCCAACCGCTGGTTGGATAAAGTGACAACCAGGCCGCTTGCGACATCTTCTACTCCCGCAAGTGCGAAATTCCCTTTATAGTATTCGAGTGTCGAAAGACTCTTTGAAACAGCAAAGAATCGCCCTGTGGAATAAAATTGATTTGGAATTTTGCGTAGGATGTTAGTCATTCTTATTACGACCTTCCTCTGTCAGCTACGTTTGGACAGGATGTCCAAACGAGGTCGCACGCGACACGGATGTCGCGTAATGACCGGTAGCGTCACTCTTTCGCACTCTTCCCGGAGTAATTAGAAAGACTTCATCCGAAGCCCATGACAAATCAATTTTATTCCACAGGGCGATTCTTATACTTGCATAGTCCTTTTGACACTCGATTCTTTATAGGAAATTGCGCAATTTCCTATTTCAGTGCATTCACCGCCTCATAATAGGCATCCTTCTTTTCATAATTTTCATCAAACAAACCGCAATACGGACCGTTCTGTTTGTAGCTGTAGTCCGAAGTTGACATGGACGGGTTATCGCAATAACCCCAAATGGTAATATTGGAAATCATGGTTTCCTCCGCATTCAACTCCGCATAAGCCCGGAATAAATCTCCGCAGAACTTTGCATGCTTGTCAGCCTGTGATTTATCATAATTTCGAATTGCCATTTCTGTTACATGAACATCTACATCCAGACCATGAAACTTCTTTACGGCATTTTTAATTCTTGTAATATCCGACTGATTCATACATCCGCTCTGCTGTCCGTAACCTCCGATATAGCTTTGCATACCGATTCCGTCACACAGCTTGCGATAGTTTCCGTCGGCATCCTTCGCATAGGAATTGATGCTCTTTACCAGTTCGCAAATCGCATCCCTCTTTGCGTCATAAAAAGTACTGTAATCATTATAGAACAAGGCAATTTCCACTTCCGGATTCTTCGCCTTAAGCTTCTCCACCGTATTCTTTGCATACAGGAAGGAAAGTTCTACATAATCCTCTCCGATGACCTTATAAAACAGATTGTCGGAACCGTTACGCTTGGTACGCACATGACGCTTGTCGGAATAAACATACTCGTTGCTTCCGTCCCCGACTGCCTCGTTTACCACATCCCAACAATAAACGGTACCCGGATACTTTTCTTCAAAATGAGTCACCACCTGATCGATATAGAATTCCAGACGTTTTAACATGGTTTCCCGGTCAACCAGCGCACCGTCGTTGCGATACCCTTCCCGGAAAAACCATTCGCTCATATAAGCATCCCAAACCAGGACATGTCCGCGGATTTTTACTCCCTGCTCTTTTGCCAACTGAACCATCCGGTCCGCAGTGCTGTAATTCATTACCGGCATCCCGTCTTCGCTCCGTTGGGATGCTCCCTGATTTAAAAGGGAATACGCTTTCATTTCATTTCCGAAACTTACACTGGTACATTCCGCCCCCAACAATTCTTTGTATGCACTGTCATACAAGCTATTGCTATTCATCACAATACCGAAGCTGAATCCGTGAGGTTTCATTGCATTCACGAGTTCACCCGTTTTTTCTGTTGCCGTCGGTTCCGGTGCCGAACCGCCGCCGTAAGTTTCATCCATATGGAAGGTAACGGAATATACCGTAGCCACAAACGGAGAATAATCTGTCATCTCTGTGCACTCCATCAAACCAATCCCCGCCACCTTTGTGGTAAGTGCCGGTGTAAGCGGATGCTGTGCAACACCGGAGGTCATACCGTCATAGCGGACATACACCTCGTTAAAGCCCTCGTCATAAAGCTTTATTGCAAGATTACCCACTTCACTCTTCATTTTTACGGTAACACCCAGGCAATGGGACATATCGATGGTTTCCGGGAAACCAAGCTTAATTTCCTGATACAATCCGTTATACCGGAGAGTAATGGAACCATCCGTGGCTATCTCATAATCCGTACCGTAGGATGTCTTATAATAAAGATCATTAAAATCATAAGTGATATCTTTATTTACCGGCGTTTCCGGTGCCTTTGTCGGAGCCGGTGTTGCAGTCGGTTCCGGGATTGGGGTCGCCGTCGGAGCAGGGGTTGCAGTCGCTGTCGGAGCAGGGGTCGCTGTCGCCTCCGGGGCCTCTGTCGGGACCGGGGTTGCAGTCGCTGTCGGAGCAGGGGTTGCTGTTGCCTCCGGGGCCTCTGTCGGAACAGGGGGTGCAGTCGGTTCCGGGGTCGCTGTTGCCTCCGGGGCCTCTGTCGGAACAGGGGTCGCTGTCGCCTCCGGCTCGGTCGGTGCGATTGTTGCCGTCACTTCCGTAGTCGGAGTATTTTCCGCATCCTTTGACGGTTCATCGGCACATGCAACAACGCCACAGAACAGTGCCAAACATAATACCATTGCCGTAATCTTCTTTCGCAGTTTCATAAATTTACCTCTCGTTATTCCATCTTTCCTATTGTCCCAAAAAGGTCACAACGCGAAACGCACTGTGACCTTCTGTTTTCAAGTTACTCCGTGAACATTACCACGGCATTTCAATCTCAAACTCTGTTTGCGGGGTAAAAATATCGTTGTAATACTTTAAGGTTTCCCAAGTAGTAACCTTAGCCATCGGATCATAAAATCCATCCCACGCGTCCGCTTCACAAACAAAGTGGTTGTAGTCGTTAATGAAATCTTCTATCGTAACGGATTCGACAATCAACGTATCTTCATAAGTCTCGTAATTAAACGCATCAAAATGTACTTTTACTCCCCATGGATCCGTCTCCCCGGTTGTGAGGTCCGTAAGGGTCATAAAATAGATTTCACCGTTACAACTTCCTCCATACAACGATGTCTCATCACCATATTCATCCACATAGGTTTGATTCATAAGTTCTCCGCCACGGTACTCGTTTCTGGCGAACCAGGTAAGACGCGTCCCAACGGACCTTGTCGGATATACATTCTCTTCTATATAGCCGTTATCCATATAATCATAGTACTTTTCCCAATCGTCATCGCTTGCATTGCCGGAAACAAAGCTATATACTTCTTCGTTGGTATCCGGCGTCCTTATTATGATTTTGTAAGGACCGTCGTATTCCTCTACTTCCTTTGAATTAAAATCTTCAATAAGATCAAATGTGCCCAGTTCTGTTACAGTATAATCTTCATCTTCTTCTATTACCTTTTCGGAACAATCCACCACAGCCGCTTCATAAAGGGACTTATCTAACTGCGCAATGTAAGCTTCTCGTTCCGCGTAAGTTTCAAGACTATGTAATTCTTTTAAAACTACGGCAAATCCCTTCGTTTCCGCTACCGGTGCCTCTGTCGGAGTCGGTTCTTCCGTAACTTCCGGTGCTGTCGTCGGTTCCGGTGTTGCCGTAGCTTCCGGTGTCGTCGGCCCGTCGCCTCTTTCCTCCGAAGACGGTGTCTCTTCCGGTTTTGTCGGTCCGTCACCTCTTTCCTCCGAAGACGGGGCTTCCGTCGGCTCCGGCGTTGCCTTCTTGTCATCGTCAACAATTGTCTCAAAACGACCGTTCATCTCAGTCTCTACACCGTAATCTTCTCCGTAGGTCTCTCCCTCCGGCGTTCCGCAAGCCGTAAAAGCAAGCGAAAATGCTGCAATGGCAGCAAGTATCCAAATACGCTTCTTCATAAAAGACTCTCCTTTTATCTTTTGAGATTTTCCTTGGGCATCCTCTTGTAATAGCTATCTTTTGCCTTGTCTGCATATTATATCATATCTTTTTGCTTTTGTCACTTTTTTCGTGTCTTTCATCACCGGAACCGATTAGGAAATTTTTCTTTTCCGTCGCTCCTATACCGTTCCTAAGTCCAGACCTTCCATACCTCCGGCCGGTATCCCACCGTCGCCTGTTTTCCGTTTCTGACAATGGGTGTCTTTAGCACATGTTGGTTAGATAAAATCTTCTCTTCCAATTCGCTTTCCGCAATATACTTTAACAATGCCAAGGTGTCCTTATCCTTGCACTCCTCGTTGATGACTGCTTTGATACCGCCCACCGCCTGGCATACACTGCGGAATTCTCCTTTGCTGAGTTCTTTTTCACTCAAGTCAATAAACTGGAATTTAATGCCACGGTCTCCGCTCCCGCTCCGGTCCGTGCAGAACCACAGTCCCCCGGACTGTGTGCACCCTTATAATAACGTTGCGCCTTCTTTGTATCATTGCACTTTTTTGTGCCGAAAATCTGAATGTTCATGGGTTACCTCTTTCACTAAAATTACACTATTTTTACACTATTTTAAATTTCAAGTAACCGAAATCCGCGAAAGAATCCGCTTTTGATTCTGTTTTGCAAATTCGCTGAGAGAATACGACCGAATTCTCTGGCTCACAATATTCGGAACCAAAAATCCGTGATTCGTAAGCCTTGCGCATCGGTTAATGACCGTTTTATTTGTCACTCCAAGCATCTTGCTTACATCAATCGGTGTAAACACTAACAATCTCTTTTCCAAAAGGAACCGCAACGTCTCCTTTTCTTTTGCATTCAGATAAGATAAACTACCATCCAAATCATCCTCCTGTACTCCCTTGGATACCTCAAACACCTTTTTGGAATACAACTCCACCATGCGCAGAAAGTAGTTTACCCAAATCTCAGAGTGTGGCGGATTCTCTCTTCCCGCATAATACAATGCCGGCAAATCCATCTGGAGTGCAGCATAATACTCATCCGGGTCATAAGCAAAATATTCTTCCAAAGAACCGATTCCGTTAAATCCATAGCCGTAAAAGTCAAGAATATATCCCGACATAAGCCGCGCTGTTCTTCCGTTCCCATCTTCAAACGGATGTATCGTAACCAACTGATAATGCACCACTGCCGCAATGATAAGCGGATGGTCGTCTGTGGTATTCACATATTCCACCAGTTCATCCAATAGTCCCGGAATATCACAATACTCCGGCGGAATATACTCCGGCACTCCCGTTACCGAATCATACACCGCAAACAGCATCCCCGGCGGCATCGGACCTCTGAACCCTATCTTTTCTTTCGATGTCCCCTTCTCTACCATAGCTTGTACTTCCAGAATCATCTCTTTTGAGAAAGCTTCCTTCGCCTTCAACTTTTCTTCCAATACATTCAGCGCAAGAAAATAATTTCGAATCTCCTGCTCCGGCTTCAGAAAATGCTTATGTTCATCCCGTTCAATCACCTCATCCGCCTGTTTCTCTGTAAGAGGATTTCCTTCAATTTTATTCGATGCATAAGAACTCTTCTTCTTAGAATTCTTCCGTAGCCTGTTTTTTGTCATAGGTGGAAATTCTATGGTACTTAGTGAAAAACGATTCTCATCAATAGCGGAAATTTTTTTCAGTATTTCATTAGACAGTGTAACCTTTATCACTTGTTTCACCCGCTTTCTATAAGGATTTACTTACTTATAATATACACTATAAGAAGGAAAATTTCCATAAAATTTCACTATTTTTACACTATTTTTCATTATAAAACGTCCAATACAAGAAAAGAAGTAGCCAAACTCTCATTTGACTACTTCTCATTTCACATGTCCTCTTTAAATTGTCGTAAGTTACACCCTGTACAACCCGCAAACCCTATGATTTTACTGGGTTTCTTACTGCAAACTCTTCATCGTCGGGAACTTTTTATAGTACATCTTCATATCTCTCCATTTCCCTTTATTTCAGTGAATCGTCTAACTTGCTTGGTCTTCATAGAAGCTTACCACACCCCATATCAGCATACCTTTTTGTTGTAGTACACGTTGTACTTTGGGGTCATTTGTTGTAGTGAATCTAAACTCTTTAGGATGAGAACTTTCCTTCCCATCATGTTAAATTGTTCTTAGAAAAAGTCTATCTTCTTTGATAACTCTTCCAGTGATTCCTGCTTCTTACTATAATTGATTTCTGTGTAAATGT